>NZ_JAEBDZ010000046.1:0-55655 GCF_046548675.1 Amycolatopsis sp. cmx-8-4 | reverse complement strand
CGTCGCCGCGATCCGCGGTTTCATCGCCGGCTGGAATGACCGCTGCCACCCGTTCACCTGGACCAAGACCGCCGAGGAGATCCTGCCCCACGCCACCCGCCAACGAACTTCAGACGCGCGACACTAGGCACGCGCTAACTGGATTGCGTGTGGGTGACGGGTAGCTAGCTGTCGAGGTGAGCGCGCCGACGCGGCTTTCGAGGATCTTTGGCCAGGGCTGCAGGTGCGCACGCGAAACTCGGCCGACGCTGGCGCTCCGACCCCCACAGACTGGCCGTGTCCCGTCACGCCGGTGGCGGCGCGGCTACGAACCTGACGATGCTGCACGGATCTCCGGGTAGGCTGCCGGATGCCCTCTGTGACCGGCGACGAGGAGGAACCCGTGAGCACTCTGAGATTCCTGTCTTACGTATCGCTGTCCAAAATCGACCAGCTTTACGAGCAGATCGTCGAACAAGCCGGGGAAGACCGCTCGACCGCGCCGCAGACGGGCGACCGCAAGCCGGGGTTCCTGCGAAAAGTCAAAAAAGCAGTTCCCCAAGAAGTAGAAGTGGGAAAAATGAGCGAACTCGTCCGCGACTGGAGCGGCGGACGGGGTTACCTGCAGAAGCTGAATATGGTCCTAGAGTACATTGAGGAACGCGAGGAGGTGCCTGATTTGGTTTCGCTGGCCGAGTCGGGCCCCGGAACCCCACTGACTGCATTCGCTTACAGTGTCGGCGGTGAATTCTCTGTTCTCGGAAAGCTGAGCAGGCGAAAACACAGTTATGGACTTCGGATAAACGAGTCTGCGCTCAATGGACGGTCTGACGACCTCGTGATATCGAAGCAGGCGCTGATCGATCCCTCCAGGCTGGAAAATGAGCATGTCGAGATCGGTCCCAATGGGGCTAGGATCGTGTCTGACATAGCGTTGATCGCGACGCGGGTCGGTGATTACCAGCTTCAGCTGGCATGTTCCTATAAATACTTCGGCCAGATGGGCGGGCACTGAAATGAAAGGGAAAACGAGTGGAGTGTTTCACCGCACTCGGGAAATCATCACTTTTTCGACGGTGACGGCACAGCCTTCCTTGAGGGCGTAGTGTTCATCGGTGCGGTTAAGGGGAAGATCATCTACGGAAGTCCGCTATACTTGAGCTACACACGCAAGGCCAGTGGACTGCATCTGTAGGGCCACTGACTGATGAGTCTGCAAGTGCTCATAGTTTGAAGCGCAATCTTTTCTTTTTTGATGCCATGCCAAGGTCGCGTTGCACTGCGCCGATGAAGTCGCTCAAGGCTGAACCATAGCTGTCCGGAAGTTTGGAATTGTTCAGGAGTACTCGGTTTGCGATTTGCGCCAGCCGAAAGAAGGCCTGACTTGTCTCGTTTGATCCCACCACCTGAATTTCCGACACCTGAGTCAGTATTTGCATCGCGAGGTCCTTTCGCTCCTCGAAATCCTCAGACATGAGGAGGCGGCCGAGTAGTCTGAAAGCTTCAGAGTAGGTCGTTTTCCTGATTTCGCGACGTTTCTCCCGGCGTGAAAGCCAGTTATTCACCAGTGGTGTGACCACTGTGCCGCTCATGCCGATGGCGGCACCGATGAGGCCGGCGGTGGCGGCGTCCATTCCATCTCCGGAAATGTGGGGGCTTGTGCTGAGCTGATTTAACCACGTTTCCCGGTCGAGGTTGCGCTCGCGGTCCCGGTCCGGCTCTCGGGCGCAAGGAGCGTGACCCGACCACCCAGACGCGCTGCTCTCACGGAACAGCCTGGCGGGCGCCTATGAGCGGCGGGTGATTTGGAGCGGGCGATTCCGCTGAACGTGGCCACAGTTGCCGACACTGAGCGAGTGCTGGAACCCGCCCACCCCATGACCTGGATCGTCCGCTCGAACCTCGACGGCGTGCGGTCGACCTGAAACCGCCACGTGCGGTCGTTACGGAACCGACCGACTCTGGCGCCGAACGTCCGCAGATCGGCAATAGCGGAACGTCCGTTTGTCCGATGCGGTCAGCTTGTCGCCCGACTCCCCTGTCCGCGAGCCAGAGGTTCATCGGCACCCCCGAACGGCGGGCGGCCGGTTCTGAGGTGTGGAAGGTTGGCGACATGACATTGCCTGCCCTTCCCGAGGAGTCCTTCCACCGCGTGCTCTGCGTCGTCGCGCACCCTGACGACATGGAGTACGGCGCGTCCGCGGCCGTCGCTCGCTGGACAGCGCGCGGCATCGAGGTCGGCTATCTCCTGCTCACCCGCGGCGAGGCAGGCATGCCGAACCCTCCCGAGGAGACCGCACGCCTGCGTGTCGCCGAGCAGCAGGCCGCCTGCGCCGCTGTCGGCGTCACGCACCTGACCGTTCTGGAGCACCCGGACGGCGTGCTCGTCTACGGCCTCGACCTGCGCCGGGACATCTGCCGGGAGATCCGCCGGTTCAAGCCCGACGTCGTACTCGGCGCCGGTTACGAGGTCGAGACGCCCTATGGCTTCGACCAGGCCGACCACCGCGCGGCCGGACTCGCGACGCTCGACGCGGTGCGCGACGCGGGCAACCGGTGGGTCTTCCCGGAGCAGGTCGACGACGAGGATCTCGAACCGCACTCGGTGCGCTGGTTCATCCTCCCCGGGCTCGCCGGCTTCGCGACCCACGGCGTCGAGGTCACGGGTGAGCCGCTGCGCCGCGGCATCGCCTCGCTCGAAGCGCACGCCGCGTACCTGGCCGCGCTCCCGGACCACCCGGCCCCGGAGGACTTCATCCCGAAGTTCACCGCGATGAGCGGCAAGGCCATGGGCGTCGAGCACGCCGTCCTGTTCCGCGCCCACGACCTGCAGGCACCACCGGAGCTCTTCACCGAAACCGTGCAGGACTGACCCGGCTCCAGGGGCGGACTTCTTTGATACGCAGTATTCCGTTCAGTGCCCATGGGTCATCAGCAAGCTTCGCGTGGTGGTCCCATTCCTGGTTTCGAGAGGCCAGCTGCCCCACACCGTAGGTCGCTGTGGACGATCGGCACGTGCGCGCGTCGCGGCCCCGAGGCGGCCGGTCCGATCAAGCGGCCCGCATGGCGGCGGCGACGAAGTCCTGGGCGACTTCGCGCAGCTTCAGATTCTGCTCTTGTGACGCCTTGACGAGCAGGTCGAAGGCGTCCTCGGCCGGGATGCGGTGCAGGGCCATCAGGATGCCCTTCGCCTGGTCGATCACCGCTCGGGAGGTCAGAGCGGTGCGGAGCTGTTCCATCGTCTCGCGGGCCGCCTGGTGCCGGCGGGTGCTGCGCAGCGCCGCTTCGGCGGCGGTGGTGTAGAGCTCCAGCAAGGCCCCGTCGAGAGCGCTGAAGCTGTTGCCGCCGGTGTCGTACAGGTTGAGCGAACCGTGGTACTCGCGGTCGACGAACAGCGGCGCGGACAGGTAGCCGAGCACCGCGGACTCGCCCGCGGCCGCGGCGAACTCGGGCCACCGCTGCGCCGCTTCGGCCACCTTGACCCGCTGGAGCTCGCCGGTCCGGGCGGCCTCCAGACAGGGGCCTTGCCCGGCGTCGTACTGGGCCTGGTCGATGTGATACGCGCTGTCACCGGTCGACGTCGCCGTGTAGGGCTTGCCGTCACGCAGCAGCGTGATGCTGGCGAGTTCCGCGTCCGGCACGGCGTGCACGACTTGCTGGCACACCCGCTGCAGGACCACTGGCAGCGCCTCTTCTTCCGTGAAGGTGCCGGCCAGCCGGTCCAACGCGGTGGTGACGTCGTCCACTCGCCGTGCGGCGTCCCGCTCGTCAAGCAGGTTCTCGTCCATAGGGCGCTCCTTCGGGGGCAATGCGCGGGTGCTCGGCGTGCGGGTCTGCCGAAGACCAGGTTCCGGGCCCAACAGTATGCGTCGTCGAGTGGCTCGGCAGAGCTGGAGCGGCCTCGTTGCCGCAGGCGCGGCGTCAGACCGAGCGGACCATGCCGACCGCGGCCCGCCGGCGTCCGTCGAGATCTTCGTTCCAGCCCCGGCAGGTCGCTGCGTCGCGAGGATTGCGCGTGGCGGGAAAGGGGCGGCGAATCGACCGATCGGCTGATCATCGAGCCGCAAAATGGCGGCGGTGTCAAGTGATCCTCACGCGGTGGTGAGCCCTCGATCCGCCGTCCGAGGGGATTCTGGCGAGTCCCTTTCTGGCCTCGGCCACCTACCGTTACCGAGATGCGGATTGCCGCGACATTGTGTGAGCGTCGGCACTTTGACGCGGTCCACTGCGGCCCCGTTCACTTGTCTTCGTTCCGGTGGCGCATCCGGACCGCTGGGAAGGACGAGGACGACTATGGGTACGCCGGATCTGGTCAGGGAATCCGCGTTGGGTGGGCGATTGGTGCTGTGGGAGGAGTCGGCCCGCGATGGCGCGCAGGGCAAAACCCTGATGAGCGGGGACTTCCGCGTCCGGCTGGCCCGTGGGTACGGCCGGGTCTTCGGCGATGACGGGCCCCGGCATGTCGTGTTCGCGGCCGGATTCCCCGCGGTGTGCGCGGAAGAGTTCGCCGCCACCCGCCAGGTCGCGTCGGAGGCGGCCGGGTCCGTGAGTCCCGCCGCGGTCTGCCGGGCCACCCTCGACGACGTGCGGCAAGCGTGCGACGCGGTACGGGATGCGCCGAACGCGCGGGTGATGATCGTGGTGCCCGCGTCCGACGCGATGGCCGACGCGATGGTCCACCGCCCCGCCGTCGACGCCCTGGCCGAGGCCGTCACGCTGGTGGGGGCCGTGCGCGACGGCGACACCGGCGTCATTCCGGACGTGTGTTTCGCCGACGCGCCGCGCGCCGGCATCGACGTGATGGCCGGCGCGGCGAACGCGTTGACCGAGGCCGGCGCCGGAGTGATCGTCGTCGCCGACACCACCGGCGACCTGCTCACCGAGCGGTGCGCCGAGCTGTTCCAGAGCCTGCTCGATCGGGTGGCCGAGGACGTCGTCCTGGCCTCGCACCTGCACAACGACCTCGGGCTCGGCCTGGCGAACACGCTGGCGGCGGTCCGGGCCGGCGTCCGGGTGGTGTCGAGTTCCTGGCTGGGCGTCGCCGAGCGCAGCGGCATGGTCGCCACCGAGCAGATCCTGTTCCTGCTCGCCCACCGCGCCACCGAACTGCTGGGCGAGGCCGACCTCTGGCGGACGGCGCCCGACCTGACCCGGATTCCCGCGATCGCCCGCGCGGTGTCGGCGGAGACGGGGTTGCCGCTGACGGTGACCACCCCGATCGTCGGCACCGGGGTCGGCACGATCTCCACCGGCACGCCGTTCGTGCGCCCGGCGACGTTCCAGCCCTTCGACCCGGCGGTGCTGGGTATCGAGCCGACCGTGGTGCTCACCCACCTGGCCAGTGCCCGGGTGCTGCGGGCGGTCGGCGAACGGGCGGGCCTGGCGCTCGACCGCGCGGAGACGGCGGCGGCGCTGGCGTGGGTGAAGGCCGAAGCGTTTCGCCGCAACGAAGCGGTCATCCCGGTCGAGAGCCTCGTCGGGTTCGTCGACGCGTTCCGCGCGACCGCCGCGGTGCCGGCGCCGTGACGGCGATCCTGACGCAGCTGGCCGCGGCCGCCGACGCGGTGCGGGCGGGCTCGGCGGTCGTGTTCCCCAATCCGTACCCGCTGACCTCGGTGGTCGCCGCGATCGCGCCCGACGTCGTCAACACCGCCAAAGGCCGCCCCGCGGACCAGGCCGTCGCGTTGTGGCTCGTCGGCGACGAGCCCTGGTCCGAGTTCGCCGCCGCCCTCGACCTCGACGACGCCACCCGGGTGCTCGTCCGCGAGCTCCTGGTGCACGAACGGCTGACGCTGCTGCTGCCCGTGGTGAGCGGCCGGGCGCCGGGCTGGGCGTCACCGGCCACCCGCGACGGCCACGCTCTGGTGTTCGGCGCGTGCTGGGATCCGGTGCGCCCGATCCTCACGGACATCGGGCACCTGCACGTCAGCAGCGCCAACCGCACCGGACACCCGCCGGCAGCATCGTCGGCCGAGGCGCGCGCGATGTTCCCGCCGGAGGTGCGTGTCCTCGAGAGCGCCGATGGCTCGCCGGCCGCCGGGCGCGCGGCGACCACCACGCTGCGCGTGGGCCGGAACCACACGTTGACGCACATCCGCCTCGGCGCTCAGGACCGCGCACACGGCGGCCCGGAGGCTTATCTCGCGCACTTGCGGGCCGGTCAGGTCACCTGAGCACCCTCGGTGGTCGGCTCAGTCCCGCACGACCCGCAGGCACAGCCGGGTGAGGACGGCGCGGAGCTCGTCGTCAGGCAGTGCGTCGAGGCGGCGCGTGACCACGCCCAGGTCGCTGATCAGCGAGTAGGCCGCGATCTGGTCCGCTGTCGGCGCCGGGCCGAACAGCAGGTGCAGGGCACGGTCGGCCAGCTCGTCGAGGGTGCGGCTGTCTTTTCGGACGGTTGCTGGTCGTGCGCGCCGTCCGGGACGACCCGGCCGTCGAGGCCGCGCCGCGCCCGCTGGGCCGGACGCTGTCGGTGCCACTGGGCGCGGCGTGCGTCGTGCTGAGCGCGGGGTGGTGGCCGCTCGCGATCGGCGGCGCGGTGCTCACGGTGGCGGGGACGGTCGCGATCCTGCCCGCGGGAACCGCGCGCCTGCGGCGGGGGACGCCCGCCGCGCTCGGGGCGATGGTGCTGTTCGCGGCCGGCTACTTCGGCGCGGACAGCCTGATCACCGTGCTGCTGACGAGCGGGTTCCGGATGAGCCTCGGGCAGGCGGCGGTCGTCCTGAGCGCCGCCCCGCTGGGGTGGGCGGTGACGAGCCTCCTGGTCACGCGGTGCGCGTCGGCGTTTCCGGCTGCCGGCCTGAGCCTGACCGCGCTCGGCACGGCCGTGCCGGCGGTCGAGCTGGCCGCCGGCGGCTCGTTCGGTGTCGTCCTCGGTGCGTGGACCGTGGCCGGGATCGGCGTCGGGCTCGCGTACCCCAGCCTGTACATCCGGGCGACGACCGCGGGCTCGAGCGGATTCACGGCCACGGAGCTGGCGACCGCGGTCATCACGGCCGAATGCGTCGGCCAGCTCCTGGGCCGTGCGGTCGGCGGCACCTTGAGCTCGGCCGGCACCACCGGCGGGCTGGTCGCTTCCTACGTGCTGTTCGCGCTCGCCCTGATCGCGGCCGCGGGGGCCGCGAGCCGGACATCGACCGCCGGGTAGTCATCATTCCGGCGCGGTATCGGTGAATCCGGGCGGCGCCGACCGGACCGATTCCCGCTCGAAACGGCGTCGATTACGCGGAATGGCCCATGGCCGCGCCGCTGAACGGCTGTCATGCCTTACTTCTTCACGGCGGCGACCTTCTTGCGCGGCGTGCGCTTGCGGGCCGCGACCGGTTCGGCGGCCTGTCGCTGCGCCTCGTCGTACGCGGTGACGATCTCGGAGGAGAGCCGGCCGCGCTCGGAGACCTCGTAGCCGCTTTCCCCGGCCCAAGCCCGGATCGCGCGTGAGCGCTCACGGTCCGCGCTGCTCGCCGTCGACTGCCCGGTGGCGACGCGCACCTTGCGGCCGCCGGTCTTGCGGCTCGCGGCGATGAACCGCGCGAGTTCCCCGCGCAGGGCGGTGGCGTTGTCGTCGGAGAGGTCGATCTCGTAGCTGACGCCGTCGAGGCCGAAGGGAATGGTGTGGGTGGCGGGGCTGCCGTCGAGGTCGTCCAGCATCTCGACGAGGACCTTTTGCGCCATGGGAATTCTCCAACCGGTTGACTGTGTGTCCGTGGTGACCAGGAGCACGATATGCGGGATCCACTGTGGATCATACATACCCACCGGTATTATCGCAATTTCCCGAAAACGCGAACAAGTATCGTGAAAATGTCACAGGGCCGGGCGGGGGCGTTTTATCGGGTGGTGCGGGCGCCGCCGTCGACGACCGCGTTCGTTCCGCCTGATCAGCCGGGCCGCTCGGGTGAGCGGAGCAGGTCGTCGAGGCCGCCGCGGGCGTCCGCCATGACGAGCTCCTCCGCGGTGGCCGCGTCGCCGGCGCGCAGGGCGCGGACCAGCGCGCGGTGGCCGGAGTAGCGGTCGAGCCCGAACCGGTCGTCGGCCAGCACGTGCTCGATCAGGCGGCTGCGCCGCTCGGCGCGGGAGAACACCCGGCTCTGCTCCAGCAGCCGCACGAGCACCGGGTTGCCGGCGCACGCGCTCACCTCGTCGTTGAACCGCTGGAAGACGTCGAGCAGGGTGTGGACGTAGTTCTCGACGGGCTGCCCGTCGGCGTGCCGCTGGCGCATGACGATCACCAGGTCGTCGGCGGTGTCGAGGAGCGCGTCGAGCCGGACGAGGTGTCCCTTCGTCGCGTGCCGGGCCGCGAAGCGCGCGACCAGCCCGCGCAGGGCGACCTCCACCTCGGCCAGGTCCCGGATCGCGGCGTCCCCGATCATCGCGACGACCACCGTCCGCGGCCCGGCGCGCTCGATGAGGCCGTCCTGCTCCAGCCGCCGGATCGCTTCGCGGACCGGCGTGGGGCTGACGGAGAAGCGTTCGGCCAGGCCCCGTTCGGTGACCTTCTCGCCCGGGCGCAGGCCGCCCGTGGCGATCGCGTCCTGCACCGCGCGGTAGGTGCGGTCGGCGAGCGTCTCCGCCACCGGGGCGGCCGGTGACTGCTGGTTCATGTCCTCACCTTAACCGAGCCATGGCATCCCGTTATGCCACCGTTGACAGTTTTGCTATAGCATCTCTAAGGTGACGACAGCGCCGACGCGACGAAGCGGCCGCGGCTCCCGGAGGACTTGCGATGACCACAGTGGACACCCCGAGGGGGCGGAAGACCGGGCGGCGCATCACGTTCTACGTCGCGCTGGCCGTCTTCGCCCAGGAATCGACGTGGAACTTCTACGACGCGCAGGTGCCTCCGCTGCTGCGCGAGCACGTCGGCAGCGCCGCCGTCATCGGGCTGCTGATGGGCATGGACAACGTGCTGGGCCTGTTCATCCAGCCCTGGATCGGCAACCGGTCGGACAACACCCGCACCCGCTGGGGCCGGCGGATCCCGTACCTGGCGATCGGCATGCCGATCGCCGCTGTCCTGTTCGCCACGATCCCGCTCGCGTCGTCGCTGCCCGCGCTGATCGCGCTCATGTTCGCCTACGCACTGGTGGCGAACAGCTTCAAGCCGCTGGGGGAGGCGCTGCTGCCCGACTTCATCCGCCCGGAGCGCCGCAGCCGGGCCAACGCGGCGGTGAAGATCGCGTCCAGCCTGACCATCATCGTCTCGGCGCTGATCAGCACGTTCCTAGTCGACTCGCATCCGAAGCTGGCCTTCTCGGTGCCTTCGGTCCTGATGCTCGTGTCCGCCGCGGTGCTGGTGTGGCGGGTCCGGGACAGCACTTCGCGCGCCTACCGGGAAGCCGTGGCGGAGGACCGGGAACCGGCGCGGGAGGACACGCCCCAACCGCGTATGCGCGACATCCTGCGCGACATCGCCGGCGACACCGACCGCACCCGGCTGCTGGTGATCCTGGCGATCCTGCTGTTCGGCGCCGCTTGGGCGGCGTCCCGGTCGCTGATCACCAACTACGGCATCGAGGCCCTCGGCCTGTCCCGCGGCAGCGCCGGCGGGCTCACGTTGCCCAGTGGGGTTGCGTTCCTGCTCGCGGCGTACCCGCTGGCCCTGCTGTCGGAGCGGATCGGCCGGGTCCGGGTGATGGCCTTGGGCTCGACGGTCTTCGTGGTGGCCCTGACGATCGGCACGCTCCTGCACACGCCCACGGCGACGATCGTCGCCCTGTGCGTGGCCGCCATCGGCGCGGCCGGCTTCGTGATCAACGGCGCGGTGGTGCTGTGGAACCTGGCGCCGTCCAGCCGGGTCCTCGGCACGTACACCGCGCTGTACACGGTGGGCTGGGCCACGGGCGGCTTCCTGGGCCCCGCGGTGGTGGGCGGCATGGTCGACGTGACCGGCTGGCGCCTCATGCCGATCGACGCCGCATTGCTCGCGGTGTTCGCCCTGGGCGCGGTGGTACGCATGGAACTGCTGCGGCGCCGGTCGTCGAGCGGGACAGGGGCCGCGTTGTGAGCACGATCCTGGTCACCACCGACTACACCCGCCCCGGCGACGAGGCCGACACGGTCCTCACCGCCGCCGGGCACGATGTCCGGTACCGCACGGGAGCGCGTGGCGACGAACTCGCCGCGGCCCTGGGCGATGCGGTCGGTGCCATCGTCTCCACCGACCCGTTGACGGCGGACGTACTCGAACGCGCACCACTGCTGCGGGCCGTCGTCCGCTCGGGCGTCGGGTACGACTCGGTCGACGTCGATGCCGCCGCCCGCCTCGGCATCCGGGTCAGCAACCTGCCCGGGATCAACAGCAACGCCGTCGCCGAGTACACGCTCGCCCTGCTGCTGGCCGGCGCCCGGCGGCTGGTCGAATCGGCCGTCGGGGTGCGCGAAGGCGGGTGGCCCAGGCAGAGTGGCCACGAGCTGCGCGGCGCCACACTCGGGCTCGTCGGTCACGGATCGGCCGCCCGGGCCGTCGTCCCGCTCGCGCGGGCGTTCGGGATGCGGATCCTGTGCGCCACCGCGTACCCGGACGGCGGTGCGCCCGGGGTCGAGTTCGTCGAGCTGCCGGAGTTGTTGCGCGAAGCGGACTACGTGTCGCTGCACACCGCGCTGACCGCCCGGACCCGCCACCTCGTCGACGCCGCCGCGCTGGCTCTGATGAAACCCACGGCGATCCTCGTCAACACCGCGCGCGGCGCACTCGTCGACGAAGCCGCCTTGGCCGAGGCCGTCACCGAGGGGCGGCTCGCCGGGGCCGCCCTCGACGTCGCCCAGGCGGAACCGCTGCCGCCGGACAGCCCGCTGCGCGGGGTGGCCGGCATCACCGTGTACTCGCACGTCGCCGGCCAGACCGCCGAAGCCCGGCGGGCCGCCGCGATCGCGGCGGCGCACGAACTGCTCGCGTCCCTGCGCGGCGAACCCCGTACCCCCGTAACAGCCAGGAGAGATCAGTGAAGAACACGGCAGTGGGCGTCCTCGTGCCCGCGGGCATGATCGGCGCGGGGTTCGCCCCGGAAACGGTCGAACGCGGCCTCGCGCTCGGCGCCGACGTCATCGCCGTCGACGGCGGCTCGACCGACTCCGGGCCCTACTACCTCGGGTCCGGCACCCCGAAGACGTCCACCGCCGCGGTCGCCCGCGACATGCGCCTGCTGCTGCGCGCGGCGGCGAAGGCGCGCATCCCGCTCATCGTCGGCTCCTGCGGCACCAGCGGGGCGGACAGCGGTGTCGACTGGCTCGCGGACATCACCGCCGGAATCCTCGCCGAAGACCGGCTCGACCTGACCGTCGCCACCATCTACAGCGAGCAGGACCCCGCCTACCTCCGGCGCCGGCTGGCCGAGGGGGCGATCCACCCGCTGCCCCCGCTCGGCCCGCTCGATCGCGCGACCCTCGACGGCTGCGTGCGGGTCGTCGGGATGATGGGCCACGAACCCATCGAAGAGGCGCTGCGCGCGGGCGCCGACGTCGTGCTGGCCGGGCGGGCCACCGACACTGCCGTCGCGGCCGCTTTCGCGCTGCTGAAAGGCCTGCCGCCCGGCCCGGTCTGGCACGCGGCCAAGATCGTCGAGTGCGGCGGCCAGTGCACGACGAACCCCCGCTCCGGCGGCGTGTTCGCGCGGATCGACCAGGGCGGCTTCACGATCGAGCCGCTCGACCCCGCGGCGTCGTGCACGCCGACGTCGGTCGCCGCGCACATGCTCTACGAGACCGCGAACCCGTTCCGGATGCGGGAGCCCGCCGGCACCCTCGACGTCTCACGCGCGACCTACCGCGAGGTCGACGACCGGATCGTGCGCGTGGAGGGCTCGGTGTTCGAACCCGCCGCGCAGCACACGATCAAGCTCGAAGGCGCCCGGCTCACCGGCTACGAAACGATGTCTTTCACAGCCATCCGCGACCCGCACATCCTGGCCGGCATCGAGGACTGGGCCGCGCTGCTGAAGAAGGTGCTCACCGAGCGCGTGCACCAGACGCTCGCGCCGGGGGAGGGGGACTACGAGTTCGACGTCCGGCTCTACGGCCACAACGCGATCCTCGAAGACCTGGACCCCGCGACCACCCCGGCCCGCGAGGTCGGCGTCATGCTGCTGGTGCACGCCACCGACCAGGCCACCGCTACCGCCGTCGCCAAGATCGCCAACCCGCTGATGCTGCACCTGCCGACGGCGGACATGCGCTACCTGCCGAGCCTCGCGTTCCCGACCTCGCCGGCCGAGACCGAGCGCGGGCCGGTGTACGAGTTCGCGCTCAACCACGTCGTCGACTCCGAGACCCCGACCACGATGTTCCGCACCGAAATCCGGAAGGCCCGCGTCGATGCCTGACACCTCGCCTGACACCCTGCAAGACCTCGCGACCGAGGTGCGTTCGAAGAACGCGGGCCCGTTCTGGGTCACCATGGAGGTGTTCCTGCGCGACGACGCGGGTTACCTCGTCGCCGCCGACGAGGAGTTCCTGAACGAGACCGTGATCGCGCGGCTGTACGGCGTCCCGGCCGCCGGGGTGCAGATCTTCCGCATCCCGGCGCTCAACGTCGTCAAGATCTCCTTCCCCCGCCCGATCCCGCAGGGCAGCTTGCGCGACCGCGACATCCACGCCGGGCAGCACCACGTGCCCCTGGCACTCCTGGAGCTGCCCGGCCGAGCCGCCGGAGGGTGAATTCAGCGCACGGCCTTGCGCCGCACGAACCCGATCACCCCGGTCGCGACGAACAGGATCGCGCCCACGATGATCAGCCAGAACAGGCCCTTGATGGCGATCCCGAGCACCACCAGCACGGCCCAGATGACCAGCAGGCCGACGATAAGTCCCATGACGCGTTCCTCTCGGTCGATGTGTCGCGTGGGTACCCCGCAGCCCGGCGATCCACTCGGCAGGAAGCATCACCGTCCGGTCGCGCCGGGGCGACGCGAGTCACCGGTGTGGGGGACGCTCGTGTGCGAGCCCGGCAGCCGGGGTAACCGGCCACCATGACGTCCATCGGCTACTTCCTGTCCTGCGAGCAGTACGGCCCTCGCGAGCTCGTCGCCCAGGCCCGGGCGGCCGAGCGCGCCGGCTTCGAACGGCTGTGGATCTCGGACCACTTCCACCCCTGGAACGACGCGCAGGGCCAGAGCCCGTTCGTCTGGTCGGTGATCGGTGCCCTGTCCGAGGCCGTCTCCCTGCCGATCACGACGGCGGTGACGTGCCCGACCGTCCGGCTGCACCCGGCCGTGATCGCGCAGGCCGCGGCGACCGCCGCCGTCCAGCTCGACGGCCGGTTCGTGCTCGGCGTCGGCTCAGGGGAGGCGCTCAACGAGCACATCCTCGGCGACCCCTGGCCCTCGGCCGGGCAGCGGCTGGCGATGCTGGAGGAGGCCGTCGAGGTCATCCGCCTGCTGCACGCGGCGGGCGCGCGCGGCGAGTCGATCAGCCACCACGGTGACCACTACGACGTGGTGGACGCCCGGATCTACACCGTCCCGGCCGAGCCGGTGCCGATCTACGTGTCCGGGTTCGGGCCGCAGGCCACCGAGCTGGCCGGGCGCATCGGCGACGGCTATTGCACGGTCGTGCCGGACGCCGGCCTCGTCCGCGCGTTCCGCGAGTCCGGTGGCGGCGGCAAGCCGGTGCAGGCCGGGATGAAGGTCTGCTGGGACGCCGACGCCGACGCGGCGCTCGACCAGGCGCACCGGCTGTGGCCCAACGACGTCCTGCCCGGTCAGCTCGCCCAGATCCTGCCGCGCCCCGAGGACTTCGAGGCCGCGACGTCGTTCGTCCCGCGCGCGGACGTCGGCGAGGCGATCGTGTGCGGCGACGACCCGAAGGCCCACGCCGAGCGGGTGCGCCAGTACGTCGACGCCGGGGTGGACGAGATCTACGTCCAGCAGGTCGGTGCCGACCACGACGGCTTCTTCCGCGGCTGGCAGGAGTACGTCCTGCCGGAGTTCCACTGAGGAATGAGCGCGTCTCTGGCAGGGTGACGTGATGGCCTGCCGTATCAGCGAAATCGTCATCGACGCCCGGGACCCGGAGACACTGGCGAAGTTCTGGGCCGCCGTGCTCGGCTACGTCGAGATCGGCCGGGAACCCGACGGCATCGAGATCGGCCCGCCCGGCACCGGCTTCGGCGGCCCGCAGCCGACGCTCGTGCTCGGCGTCGGCGGGTCGGGGAAGGCGGCGAAGCTGCCGCTGCACCTGGACGTCAGCCCCACCGACCGGGACCAGGACGCCGAGCTGCGCCGGCTGCTGGAGCTGGGCGCGAAGCCGGCCGACGTCGGGCAGACCGGCGAAGAGAGCTGGCACGTCCTGCAGGACCCGGAGGGCAACGAGTTCTGCCTGCTGCGGACCCGCGTCGACCCGGTGCCCTGAGCGGCCGTCCGAAGTGGACACCGCCGGATCCACCGGGTGGCCGGTCCCGCGCAGGGGGCCGGAACCCCGGTCAGGCCTGGACTTCTTCGGCGTGCTCCGGCCGTAGGCGGTCGAGGGCCGGGCGGCTCAGGCGGGGCCGCCCGCCCGCGTGCTCGGTCGTCGCCGCGGCCGCCGCGGCCGCCAGGCAGGCCGCCGTCTCCAGCGGGCGCCGGCGGGTCAGCGCCGCCGTGAGCGTCGCGACCAGCGCGTCCCCGGCTCCGGTGGTGTCGACGACGTCGGTCTCGACGTCCGGGACGAACCAGGTGCCGGCCGGGCCGGCGAACAGGTTGCCCTGTCCGGACACTTCGAGCACGACCAGCGACGGCCCCCGCCGCCGCAGTGCGGCCGCGGCGCGGACGGCCGTCTCGACGTCCGCCACCGGCTGCCCGGTGAGCGTCTCGGTCCCGTGGGCGTCGGCGCGCACGACGTCGGCCAGTGCGAGCAGCTCGTCGGTCAGGTCCGGGTCTTCCGGCGCGCCGTCCAGCACGACGCGGGTGCCCGCGGTGTGCGCCAGCCGCGCGGCCAGCACCGCGGCCGGCGCGGGCTGCTGCAGCTGGACGATCAGGGAGCAGGCGGCCGAGATCGGCGCGGCCGCGGCGTAGACGTCGTTCTCCGTCACCAGCGTGGCGGCCGGGATGTGCTCCAGGTAGCGGCGGCGGCCGTGCTCGTCGACGACGTCGACGATCAGCGCCGTCTCGGCGCCGCGCCGGCGGACCACGTGCGTGGTGCCGATGCGGTCGGCCCGCGCCCGCGCTCGCAGGGCGTCGCCGACGAGGTCCTCGCCGACGACGCCGACGAGCGACACCGACGTGCCCAGCTGGCTCAGGGCCACAGCCTGGTTGGCGCCTTTCCCGCCGAGCACCTCCTGCCGGTGCTGCACCTCGGCCGACGCCCCCGCGTCGGGTGCGTCCGGGACTTCGACCACCAGATCACGAGCGACCTGGCCGACGACCACGACTTCGCTGGGCATGTAGTGCCTCCTCGGCTCCGAAGATCGGCTACCCCGCGCCGCGGACGAGGCAAACCGCTCGTTCGGGTAGGTGAGCCGGCTCAAGCGGCCTCGAGGACCCGCGCCGCGGCGTCCCGCGCGTGGGCGTAGGGGTTCTCGAAACCGTGCATCCCGTCGGTGACGAGCGCCCCTTCGTGCAGCAACATGAGGGTCCGGGCGCTCGACGGCGGGTCGGCGGCGCCGGCCGCGGTGGCGATGGTCGTGAACAGCTCGAGCATCCACGCCTTCTGGTCGACGATCACCCGGTAGGCGGGGTGGGCCGGGTCGTTGATCTCGGCGTGGGCGTTGATCATGCTGCAGCCGTTGCCGCTGTACCGGGCGGCCCACCGGGCGGAGGCGTCGAACACGGCGCGGAGCCGGGAGGCGGGATCGTCGCCCGCCGCGTCCAGCAGCGGGGCGAGGAACGCGCGCCACCGGCCGTCCCGCTCGCGCAGGTACTCGACGACCAGCCGCTCCTTCGAGCCGAACCGGTCGTAGAGCGTCTTCTTCGTGACCCCGGCGCGCTCGGCGATCAGGTCGACGCCGACCGCGTGGATGCCGTGCGCGTAGAACAGCTCCTCCGCCGCCGCCAGCACCGCGCGGGCCTTGGGCGTCCACTCGATCACCTCGTCCATGCCCGGAGACTATACCGATCGGTGTAGTCTCGGACCAATGACTAAACAGATCGGTATACCCGGCTCGGTGATCGGGCTCGGCGCGCTGTTCGTCGCGTGCTGGTCGTCGGGCTTCATCGGCGCGAAGCTCGGGGCCGCGGACGCGCCGGTCGCGACGGTCCTGATGTGGCGGTTCGTGCCCCTGGCGCTGCTGCTCGCGCCGTGGCTGGTCCGCTCGGGCGCCGGCGGGAGAGCGGGGCTCGGGCGGCAGATCCTGGTCGGGGCGCTGTCGCAGTCGGGGTACCTGCTGACCGTCTACTGCGCCATCGGCCTGGGCGTCAACACCGGGACGACGGCGTTGATCGACGGCGTCCAGCCGCTCGTCGTCGCCGCCCTCGCCGGGCCGCTGCTGGGCGTCGCGGTGAGCGGACGGCAGTGGGCCGGCCTGGGTGTCGGCGCGGCCGGGGTCGCCCTGGTGACCTGGTCGGACGCGACGTCGGGGCACGGCACCCCGCTGTGGGCCTACCTGGTGCCGTTCGCCGGGATGTGCTGCCTGGTCGCGGCGACCTTCCTCGACCGGCGCACCCGCGACCGCCCGTCGCCGGTGCGTGCCGTGGCCATCCACTGCGCCACCTCGGCCGTCGTCTTCACGGCCCTGGCGGTGGCGACCGGCGCCGCGCTACCGCCGGCGTCGGCCCGGTTCTGGCTCGCGATGGCGTGGCTGATCGTCTTCGCCACGTTCGGCGGGTACGGGCTCTACTGGCTGCTGCTCGACCGCGTCGGCGTCACGGCCGTGAACACGCTGATGTTCCTGGTGCCGGCGGCCACCACGATCTGGGGCACGCTCATGTTCGGCGAGCCGTTCAGCGCGTGGACCGGGACCGGGCTCGCCCTGGCGCTGGCCGCCACCTGGCTGGTGTCCCGACGGCCTCAGGGGCGCGAGCGGGTGGTGTCGGCGACACGAGGAGTCCCGCTGTGCCACCGCACCGGCGTGGCCGGCGTCCGGCGCGGGCGCCGTTTCGACGGCGGTTCGGCGTAGCGGTCCAGCAGGACGCTGAGCCGGTCGCCGTCGCACTGGCGGCGGATGAGCCGCTCGCCGCGCGCGGCCAGGGCGTCGAGGGTGAAGTCGGCGACCGCCCGCGGGGCCGGCCGGACTTCGCCGGCGAAAGTGGCGACCACGTGCATCGAGCCGGATCTGCCCTCGGCCGCCGTCAGCTGCCAGCCGTGGCGGCGGTCCCAGGTCAGGAGTTCGGGTTTCGCGGGGCCGTCGGCCGGGCGGCCGGCGAAGCGGATCTGGCCGTACAACGGCTCGGCGGGTTCGACCGTGGCGTCCTCGATCAGCAATCCGAGTTCGGTGGCGACGGCGCGCAAATAGGGGACTAGTGCGGTTTCGTCCGAGAAGTCGGTGTTCATGGTTCACCTGCCTTGTCTTCGACGATGCCTGTCTACTACCCGTTTCTCCGGCGGATACGCACGAAACCGGCGAACGATATTCCTGAGCTGACGCGTCCATTCGTGCGACGTTGGTGCGGCCGCGTGTGAGAGGCGTCAGGCTGGGGAATCAGAGCGTGTTCCGATCACTGCGGGGGAGCTGAGAACGTGATGCGTGAGAGCTTCGACTTCGATGTGAATCCGAGAGAAATCCGGCTCGTGCGATCGTGGGCGCGCGAGCGGCTGGTGGCGGCGGGCGATCTCCCGGACGAAACGATCACCGACATCGTGCTGATCATGAACGAACTGGCCACGAACGCCGTCCGGCACGCCGCCGGGCCGGCGCGGGTCCGGCTGCTGCGGTCCGACTCCGCGGTCTGGATCGGTGTCGAGGACGCGGGCGGCGCCGCCTGGTTCGACCCGGCCGTGCCGCTGCCCACCCCGATCGGCACCGGACTGACCCTGGTCGCCGCGTGCTCCCGCCGTCGCGGCCACTTCCACCGCGGCGACGGCGGCCGGACGGTGTGGGCCGAAATCCCCGTCGCGTCCTGACGTCGACCGCTCGGCGGTCCACCCAAAGGTAGGAACTCTGCGCTGTCAAGAGTGGCAGTGCATCTTGTCCTGCCTTGTCTCATCGACGGCACTTTTTGCCGTGTGTGGCCGGTTCACGTGCGCGAACCGGTCGCTTCGAGGTATCCCTCGAAGCGTACAGTCCGGCTATATTCATCAGATGTCTGTCCTCTGACCTAGCCGGAGAACCCCGATGCGAATCGCCACCGTCGTCGCGCACCTGGTCACCGCCGCAGCCGTTGTCGCGGCGGTCGGCGCCACTCCCGGAAGACCCCCGGACGTCCTCTACGCCGCGCCCTCCGGGCACGGCTCCGCGTGCAGCTCCGCCGCCCCGTGCGCCCTCCCCGCCGCTCGTGACCGGGTCCGCGGCCTCGTCCAGCACGCCCGCGGGGACGTCGTGGTCGAGCTGCGCGGCGGCACCTACTCCCTGACCACGCCGTTGCGGCTCGGCGTGCAGGACTCCGGCACGCCGGGCCACCGCGTCGTCTACCGCGCGGCCCCTGGGCAGAATCCGGTCTTCAGCGGCGCGCTGAAGGTCGGAGGTTTCCGGAAAACGGACGCCGCCAAGAACATCTACCGCGCCCCGGTGCCGAAGGGGACCGCGAGCCGCGAGCTGTTCGTGAACGGCGTCCGCGCGCAGCGGGCCCGCACGGCCCAGGACCCGGGCGGGTTCTCCGCGTCCGCCACGGGTTTCACCACCGCCGACGCGACCTACACGTCCTGGACGAACGCGCCCGGCGTCGAGGTCGTCGCCAACAACGGCTGGAAGCAGCTGCGCTGCCCGCTCGCCTCGATCACGCCCGGCGCCGCGGGCGGGTCGGCGTTGACCGTCGACCCCGGGTGCTGGAACAACAACCACAACTCCGTGCCCAACCCGAGCTTCCCCTTCAACGGCGCGGGCCTGCCGAGCCTCGACCGCGTGACCTGGCTCGAAAACGCCTACCAGCTGCTCGGCACGCCCGGCCAGTTCTACCTCGACGGCGACGCCGGCTACCTCTACTACGTGCCCCGGCCCGGTGAGGACCTCGCCAAGGCCGACGTCGAACTGCCCGTCGCGCCGGAGCTGCTCGACCTCGCCGGCACCCCCGGGCACCTCGCGCCGTTGAACGACACCGACTGGCGCGCGACCTACACCGGCGCCTGGAGCTACTCCAGCGGCCGGCACCTGGGCGACCTCGGCGCCGACGTCCACTACACCCGGAACGACGGCGACGCGTTCAGCTACACCTTCACCGGCACCGGACTCCAGGTCCTGACCGAGACGAACACGGACGAAGGCGACATCGACGTCTACGTCGACGGCGTCAAGAACCAGACGGTGTCGGCCAAGAGCCCCGAACGGCTCGCGCAGCAGGCCGTCGTCTCGGTCACCGGGCTGGCCAAGGGGAAGCACACGGTCCGCGTGGTCAAGGCCGGCGGCGACTACCTGCTGATCGACGGCTTCACCGTCATCCCCGACGTCGTCGCGCCGGTGCACGACATCGCCTTCGCAGGGATCACGTTCGCCTACGCGACCTGGACCGCCCCGAGCACCGCGGGCTACATCGACAACCAGGCCGGCATCCTCTGGGACCCGGCGACCCGCACCCCGACGCGGATCCCCGCCGCTGTGCAGGTGCACCGCGGCGCGCGGATCGGGTTCACCGGCGTGACCGTGCAGCACACCGGGACCAGCGGCATCGACCTCGCCGACCAGACCCAGGACTCGACGGTGTCGGGCAGCTCGATCACCGACATCGGCGGCAGCGGGGTCGCGGTGGGCGAGGTCGACGACTACTACCAGACCCAGTCCGCGCTGATGACCAGCGGAAACAGCGTCTCCGGCAACACCGTGCAGCGGCCGGGCCAGGAGTACCAGGACGCGGTCGGCGTCTGGGTCGGCCACAGCCGCGGGACCACGTTGTCCCACAACGACATCGGCTACACGCCGTATTCGGGCGTGTCGATCGGCTGGGGCTGGGGCTGGGCGTCGAGCTGCGCGCTGCAGGCCAAGCAGGGCCTGGCCGACCCGTGCCTGCACGGCACGACCTACACCGGTGACAACTACGTGGTCGGCAACCACGTGCACAGCGTGATGGGCGTGCTGTTCGACGGCGGCCCGATCTACACACTCGGCGGACAGGCCTCGCCGTCGGAGTTCGTCGGGAACGTGCTCGGCGAGTGCATCAACGGCTGCAACATGATCTACCACGACGAGGGCAGCTCGCTGTGGAACACCCACGACAACGTGGTGGAGTTCAGCAACGGCTCGCTGTGGCTGAACCTGTGGACGCCGACCATCCACGACGACTCGATCCACGGCAACTTCACCGACACCGACCGCTACAACGACAACGGCACCGCGATCGACCTCACGCCCGCCACGGTGGTCACCGACGGCCGCTGGCCACCCGCCGCGCAGGCGATCATCGACGCGGCCGGGCCGGGCACCCCGCCCGGCAAGGTGCTCGATGACGACGACCTGCGGATCTCCTACACCGGGAGCTGGTCCTCGAGCGGCTCGCGCACTTACGGCGACCTCGAGAACGGGGTGCACTAC
The DNA here is from genome assembly GCF_046548675.1 of Amycolatopsis sp. cmx-8-4. Classification (NCBI taxonomy): domain Bacteria; kingdom Bacillati; phylum Actinomycetota; class Actinomycetes; order Pseudonocardiales; family Pseudonocardiaceae; genus Amycolatopsis; species Amycolatopsis sp. cmx-8-4. The sequence continues at coordinate 35,152 of NZ_JAEBDZ010000046.1, read as the reverse complement.
ACCCAGCAGGACAGTGCTTCCGCGTCGCTCACCTTCACCGGGACCGGGATCAGTCTCCTCACCGAGACCAATTCCGACGAAGGGGATATCGGCGTCACGCTCGACGGCGTCGACAAAGGAACCGTCAGCGCGAACACCGCCCAGCGGCAAACCCAGTTCCCCGTTTATTCGGTGACCGGGCTCGCCGCCGGGCGGCACACGCTGACCGTTTCCCAGAAGAGCGCAACCTATTTCCTGGTGGACGGCTTCCGCGTCCAGTAGCCGTTCAGCGGTTCAGCGGTTCAGCAGCCGCAGGTCGACCGCGTCGGCCATGGCCTGCATGCCGGCTTCGTTCGGGTGGATGTGATCACCCGAGTCGAAGCCGGCCCGCAGTGCTCCGGGATCGGGGGGGTCTTGCGTCGCCTGGTCGAAGTCGACGACGCCGTCGAACTGCCCGCCGGTGCGGATCCAGGCGTTCGCCGCCTGGCGGATCGACTCGCCGTGCTCGCTGTAGCCGCCGGATCCCTTGTCCGACAGCATGGTCGCACCGATGATCCGCACGCCGGCCGCGTGCGCCTGGCGGATCAGCTCGCGGTAGCCGTCGATCAGGTGCTGCGCGGTCAGCGGGACGCCGCCGGGGCCGGCGTTGTTGCCGATGTCGTTGATGCCCTCCAGGAGGATCACCGTCCGGACACCGGGTTGCGCCAGCGCGTCGTGGGCGAACCGCTTGAGGGCGCTGACCCCCTGCCAGATGTTCGGCACGTCGGTCAGCACCCGGTTGCCGCCGATCCCGGCGTCGACCACGGCACTCGGGTGCGGCCCGGCCAGCCGGCGGGCGAGGTCGTCCGGCCAGCGGCGGTACGCGCTCGCCGGGGTGTTGTAGCCGTCGGTGATGGAGTCGCCGAAGGCCACCACGGTGCCGCGCGCGGCGGCGGAGACGACGTCCAGACCGGACAGGTAGTACCAGGAAGTCGTTGCGGCGACGTAGTTCCCGTCCTCGGTGTCGGCGGCGAAGTCGCCCGGCTTGGAGAGGTAGGAGACGTCGAACGCGTCGGAGTGCCAGGTCGCCGAGCTGGTCGCCTGGGGCAGGTACAGGCTCACGAGCAGGTTCTGCTCCGCGCGCACCGGCAGCGGCACCGGATCGCTGACGACCTCCTGGCCCGCCGGGATCGTGAGCGTTTTCGCGTGCGAGAACGTCACTGCGCGCCCGGAGCCCGCGACGGCGGTCGCTTTGTCGGCCTGCAGTGCGAGGTTCACCGCGCCGACGGCGAGGGGAGTGGTGCCGCGCAGGTTGGACAGGTGCACGCGTAGAGCGGCACCGCCGACGCTGGGGTGCACGACCATCCGCAGCGTCCGGTCGGTGAAGTCCGGGCCGCCGATCGTCATGCTCGGCGACCAGGCCGAAACCCGTTGAACGGTGGCGGAATCGGTTTCGGCATCGGCGGTGTTCGTGCTGCCCGAAATCAGCGAAACTATTGCCGCCGTGGCCAGCATGACTTTTTTGGTCATCACGGGAAATCACCTTCTTCGGTGGGGAGGCAACAGTTTTACCGCGCGTTTCCGGAAATGGCCAGCGGCGGTTTGTGCGGGACCGGTTCGTGCCCGGCCCGGCCGGGCCGTAGAGTTCGGGGGGACGGCCGGCGACCGGCCCGGGTGCACCGTGAGGGAGGGGCGTACGTGGCCGGTTCCGACGACGTGTTCTTCGCCGACGGCGACGTCGGCCGCGACCTGGCCGCGGTCGACTGGGCGGCGACCCCGCTCGGCCCGCCGTCCGGCTGGCCGCAGAGCCTCCGGACCGCGGTGGACATCCTCGTGTCGTCCCGGTTCTCGATGTGGATGGCCTGGGGCCCGGACCTGACGTTCTTCTGCAACGCCGCCTACCGGCGTGACACGCTGGGCCGCAAGTACCCGTGGGCCTTCGGGCGGCCGGCGAGCGAGGTGTGGGCCGAGATCTGGGACGACATCGGTCCGCGGATCGCCACCGTGCTCGCCACCGCGCAGGCGACCTGGGACGAGGCCCTGCTGCTCTACCTGGAGCGGTCCGGTTATCCGGAGGAGTCCTACCACACGTTCTCCTACAGCCCGCTGCGCGACGACGACGGCGTCGTGGTCGGCATGCTGTGCGTGGTCCGCGAGGACACCGACCGCGTCATCGCCGACCGGCGGCTCTCGACGCTGCGCGACCTGGGCTCGGACCCGGCCGTCGTGCGCACCGAGCAGCAGATGCTGGCCTTCGCCGGCCGGCAGCTCGACCGCAACCGGCGCGACCTCCCCTTCACGCTGACCTACCTCTTCGGCGACGACGGCGTCGTCCGGCGCGCGGCCGCCACCGGCATCGCCGCGGACCACCCGGCGGCCCCCGCCACGCTCGCCGCCGACGACCCCGCCGCGGTGTGGCCGGCCCCGCCCGGCGGCGAATCCGTGCTCGTCGACCTGGCGGCCTTCGCCGAGCTGCCCGCGGGGGACTGGCCGGAGCCGCCCACCCAGGCGCTGCTGGTCCCGCTGGCGGGGCAGGGCGGCACGCCGTACGGCTTCCTGGTGGCCGGGCTGAACCGCTACCGCGCGCTGGACGAGAGCTACCGCGGGTTCGTCGAACTGGTCGCCGGGCACCTCGCGGCCGGCATCGGCGGCGCCCGCAGCTTCCACGCCCAGCAACGGCGGGCCGAGGAGCTGGCCGAGCTCGACCGGGCCAAGACGGCGTTCTTCTCCAACATCAGCCACGAGTTCCGCACCCCGCTCACCCTGATCATGGGCCCGCTGGAGGAGCTCCGGGCCCGCGTCGGCAGCACCGACGAGCGCACCGGCCGGGAGCTGGACGTCATCCACCGCAACGGGGTGCGGCTGGGCAAGCTCGTCAACACCCTGCTGGACGTCTCCCGGCTCGAGGCCGGTCGCATGCAGGCCCGGTTCGAACCGGTGGACCTGGCCGAGGTCACCGCCGAGCTCGCCGGGGTGTTCCGCTCCGCCATCGACAAGGCCGGGCTGCGCCTGGACGTCGACGGCCCGCCGCTGGGCGAACCCGTGTACCTCGACCGCGGCCTATGGGAGAAGGTGATCTTCAATCTGCTGTCCAACGCGCTGAAGTTCACCTTCGACGGCGCCATCACCGTCACGATGCGAGCGGACGGAGACCAGGCTGTCGTCACGGTCGCGGACACCGGGATCGGCGTCCCCGAAGGCGAGCTGCCCCGGTTGTTCCAGCGGTTCCACCGCATCGAGAACGCCCGCGCCCGCTCCACCGAAGGCAGCGGCATCGGGCTGGCGCTGGCCCAGGAGATCGTCGACCTGCACGGCGGCACGATCACCGCGAGCAGCGTCGAGGGCGCGGGCACCACCTTCACCATCCGGCTGCCGTTCGGCTCCGCGCACCTGCCCGCGGAGGCGCTGGTCCCGGCGGGTGGCCGCACCGAGACCCCGGACGCCGCCGCCTATGTCCACGAAGCCCTGCGCTGGCTGCCGAGCACGCCCGACGCCGACCGCGAGTCACCCGGCGAGCCGCGGCCCCTCGCGGCCCCCGCGTCGGCGACGCGGGTGCTCGTCGCCGACGACAACGCCGACATGCGCGAGTACCTCACGCGGCTGCTGAGCGACGCCGGCTACCAGGTCGACGCGGTCACCGACGGCCAGGAGGCGCTGGAAGCGGCCCGGGCGACGGCGTTCGACCTCGTGGTCAGTGACGTCATGATGCCCCGGCTCGGCGGCCTCGAGCTGGTTGCGGCGCTGCGCGACGACCCGCGCACCGCGTCGATGCCCGCGCTGCTGCTGTCCGCCCGCGCCGGGCAGGAGGCCTCGATCGAAGGCCTGCGCGCCGGCGCGGACGACTACCTGATCAAGCCGTTCGCGGCGGCCGAGCTCCTCGCCCGGGTGCGGGCCAACGTCGAGCTCGCGCGGCTGCGCACGCACCAGGCCCGCTGGCGCACCGCGCTGGTCGATTCGCTGCAGGAGGCCTTCTTCGTCTGCGACGCCGACGGCGCGGTGATCGAGATCAACGCCGCCTTCACCGACATCCTCGGCTACAGCACCGAAGGGCTGCCCTACCACCCGGTGCACCCGTGGTGGCCGAGCGCCGAGACCGATCCCGAAGGCCATCGAGCGGTCAACGAGGCGTTCGCGACGCTGCTCGGCAAGACCCACGGCACCTACACGATCCCCGTCACCCACCGGGACGGCCATCGCCTGTGGGCGCGCGCCGCGTTCGCCCAGGCCCAGGACCCGGACACCGGGCGGGCCGTCATCGTCGGCACCTTCCGCGACGTCACCGCCGAGCACTACGCGATCCAGCGCGACAGCGCCCTGGCGTCGATGAGCACCCGGCTGGCCGAGGCGACGACGTTGACGGACGCGATGACCAGCGCGCTGAGCGAGCTGAAGGACCTCTGGCGCGCCGAAGCCGTCGTCGCCTCGGTGTTCGGCGCCGGTGACGAACCCACGCGGACCTACGCCGACCCGCCCGCCACCTGGGAAAACCTGCCTGACGATCAGCGTCGCGCGCTCGGCGAGCTGCGGCAAGGAGCGCTGCTGGCCCCGGTCTCCGGCCACACGTGGTCCGGGACCGTGCTCGAACACCCCCACGGCCGGCTGGCGCTGCTGATCGACCTGGGCGACCGCCGTCCGTTCACCGACGAGGACCGGCTGCTGCTGTCGCTGCTGGCCGGCCACATCGGGCCGAGCCTGGGCCGCGCGCACCAGATCGACCAGCAGCGCGAGACCGCCGTCGCCCTGCAGCGGGCCATCCTCGGCCCCGCCGACCTGCCCACCGGGTTCGCCGTCCGCTACGAACCCGCGACGCGGCCGCTGGAGGTCGGCGGCGACTGGTACGACACGGTCACGCTGTCCGACGGGCGCATCGGGATCGTCGTCGGCGACTGCGTCGGCCGCGGGCTGCACGCGGCCGCCGTGATGGGGCAGCTGCGCAGCGCGTGCCGCGCGCTGCTGCTGCAGGACCCGCGGCCGGCGCACACGCTGATGGCCCTGGACCAGTTCGCGGCCAAGCTCGACGGCGCGCTGTGCACCACCGTCTTCTGCGGCGTGCTCGACCCCGGGACCGGGCAGCTGACCTACAGCACGGCCGGGCACCCGCCGGGAATCCTCGCGCTGTCCGACGGCGAAACGCTCCTGCTCGAAGGCGGCCGGTCCGTGCCCCTCGGCGTCCGCCCCGGCCGTACGCGCCCCGAAGCCGTCCACACGATCCCGGCCCGCGCGACCCTGCTGCTCTACACCGACGGTCTCGTCGAACGGCGAAAACGGTCGCTTGACGAAGGCATCGAACGGGCCGGGCAGGTCCTGCACGACGGCCGGGTGAACGCGGTCGAGGACCTGGCCGGCGACCTCATGCGGCGCCTGGCCCCCACCTCGGGCTACGACGACGACGTCGCCTTGCTGCTCTACCGCCACCCTGGGCCGCTGGAGGTGAGCTTCCCGGCCGAGGCGGGCGAGCTCGGCCGCGTCCGCAAGACGTTGCGCACCTGGCTCGGCCAGTGCCAGCTCGACGCCCAGCAGGCGCAGAACGTCCTGGTCGCGGCGGGTGAAGCCTGCGCCAACGCGATCGAGCACGGCCACCGCGACACCCCGGGCGACACCGTCCTGCTCCGCGCCGAAGCCTTCGCCCACAGCCTGCACCTCACGGTCACGGACACCGGCCGGTGGAAGGCCGCGGACGCGGCCCCCGGTTCCTCCCGCGGCCACGGCATCACGTTCATGCGCGCGCTGATGCAGGAGGTCACCATCAACACCACCGCCACCGGCACCACCGTCGACATGCTGACCAGGATCGTGTGATGACCACTCCGCTTTCACTTGTCCCGCAACGACGTCCCGACGGCACCACCGTCCTGGCCGCCGGCGGTGAGATCGACATGAGCAACGCCCCGGTGCTCGCCGCGGCGCTCGAGAAGACCACGGAACTGCTCGTCCTCGACCTGACGGACGTCGAGTACCTGGACAGCGCGGGCATCGCGGTGTTGTTCGACCACGCCGATCACCTGGAACTCGTGGCTTCCCCGTTGCTGTCCCCGGTTCTGACGGTTTCCGGGCTGAGCGAGGTCGTGAAGGTCCACCAGCCTCGTCAGTGACCCGGCGTCAGGGCCCGGAGATCGGCGAAGGCCTGGTCGAGGTGGGCGTCCAGGTTCTGTGAAGGGTCGTCGATCCAGGCCTGGGCCGCGTGGTGGAAGGTGGCCCAGCCGGTCTGCGCGGCCAGGCCGGCCAGCCGGTCGGGGACGCCTCGGCGGTTCAGGGCCCCGGCGAGGGCGTCGCTCAGCGACGCGGCCTTGGCCAGATCGCGTTCGCGCAGGGCCGGCGTCACGGCGATGATCGCCAGCCGCGGCTCGGAAAACGGCCGGTTCTCTTCGAGGATCCGCGCGGCCTTGCGGAAGGCGCGCAGCAGCACGTCGAGCGGCGGCAGGTCGTCGGGCGCCTCGGCCACGGCCGCCGTCATCGTGTCGCGCAACGCGGCTTCGCCGTCGAAGAGCACTTCGCGCTTGTCCGGGAAGTGCCGGAAGAACGTGCGCTCGTTGACGCCGGCCCGCGCGGCGATCTCCGCGGTGGTCGTCTGGTCGAACCCGCGTTCCCGGTACAGCTCCAGGGCCGCCTGCTGAAGGCGCCGGCGCGCTTCTGCTCCGCTTCGTGGCACTTCGTGAGCCTACCGCGTTGCGCCAGTGACTGACACCACATTGCGCCAGTGACTGGCGTAACGCGTAGAGTCAGCGACTGGCGCTACGTAGTGCCAGTCACTGGCGTTAAGGAGTTGTTCCATGCACGTCTTCGTCACCGGCGGTTCCGGTCTGACCGGGCCCGCCGTCGTCACCGAGCTGGTCGCCGCCGGTCACACCGTCACCGGCCTGGCGCGTTCGGACACCGCCGCCGCCCGGCTGGCGTCGCTGGGCGCGACGCCACTCCGCGGCTCCCTGGACGACCTCGAGAGCCTGCGCCGCGGCGCCGAAGCCGCCGACGGCGTCCTGCACATGGCCTTCGGCGGCGACTTCGCCGATCCCGACGACATGATGCGGCGCGACCGGGCCGCGATCGAGGCGCTCGGCGAGGCGTTGGCCCACACGGGAAAGCCGTTCGTCAGCACGTCCGGCACGCTGGTCATGCCGATCGGCCGGGAGACCACCGAGCAGGACGAGCCCGACGCGGCCGGGATCGCCGGATTCCGGATCCCGGGCGAGCGGGCGTGCCTGGCATCGCGGGGAGTGCGGGCGAGCGTGGTCCGCCTCGCGCCGACGGTCCACGGCCCGGGGGACTACGGCTTCATCGGCATGCTCGTGGACACGGCGCGAAAGACGGGTGTCTCGGCTTACGTCGCCGACGGCGCCAACCGGTGGCCCGCGGTGCATCGCCTCGACGCGGCGGTGCTGTTCCGCTTGGCGTTGGAGAAGGCGCCGGCGGGCAGTGTGCTGCACGGGGTCGCCGAGAGCGGCGTCCCGTTCCGGGCCATCGCGGAGACGATCGCCCGGGGCCTCGGCCTGCCGGCGGTCTCGGTGACGCCGGAGGAAGCCGCCGGGCATTTCGCGAGCCCGTTCATGGCCGTGGTCTACGGCATCGACGCGCCGGTCTCCGGTTCGGGCACCCGGGAACTGCTCGGCTGGGTGCCGGCCCGGCCGTCGTTGCTGGACGACCTGACCCACGGCGACTACCTCGCCGCGCCTCGGTAGCCCGGGAGCGTCCCGGGCTACCGGGGTGGGTCAGCCGACCTTCTGGATCTTCGCGTTGCGGATGAGCTGCTTACCGGGTTCGTGGATCTGGTTGAACGCCGAGTCGTTCAGGAGCGCGCAGCTGCCGGAGGTCGAGGTGACCGGGACCGTGATGGCCTTGCCGTTGTCCAGGTTGGTGACCTTCAGCATGGTGCCGGCGGCGAACTGGTTGCTGGCCGCCGCGGGCGAGCCCGCCGCACCGGAGAGGGTGACGGTCGAGCCGGCGCAGACGGTCTCCACGCTACCGGCGGCCTGGGTCTCGGTCGCTGGCGTGCCGGTGGCCTGCGTGCCGTCGGCTTGCGCACCTCCGGCCGCGGCCTGGGCAACACAGTCGGCGGCGACGGCGGCCGCCTGCTCGACGGCCTGCTGATCGGTGGCGTCCTTGGCGTTCGCCTTGTTCTTGGCGTTGCCCTTCCGGTCGGCGGCCATCCCGTTCTGGTCGGCCTGGGACTGGTCCGCCATGCCTTGCTGATCGGCCATCCCGTTCTGGCCGGCCGCACCGTTCTGCTGGGCCATGCCGTTTTCGTCGGCCGCCCCGGTCTGGCCGGTGGCCATGCCGTTCTGATCGGCCGCCGCGCCGGGATCGGCCTGGGCCACGCAGCTCAGGACGGCCGCGCAATTCTGGAGGGCGGCCGCGTTCTGGGCTGCCGCGTCCTGCTGGTCGGCTGCCTGGGTCTGGTCGGCTGCGCTGTTCTGGTCCGCCATGCCCTGCTGAGCGGCCATGCCGTTCTGATCGGCAGTGCCGTTCTGCATGTCGTTCTGCATGTCGTTCTGGTTGCCCATGGTGTTCTGGTCTGCCGCGCCGGTTCGGCCGGTGGTCGCGTTCTGCTGGACCATGCCGTTGGTGTCCGCTGTCGCGGCTTCCTGGGTCAGGCATTGCTGCACGACCGCGCACGCCTGGTCGGCCGCCGCGGCTTGGTCCGCTGCCGCGACCTGGTCGGCTGCTTCGGGCTGGTCTGCCGCGCCGTCCTGGTCGGCCATCCCGTTCTGCGCCGCGCTGTTCTTGCCGGTCGCATCCTTCTGAGCTGCACCGTGCTCGCCCGCCGCGCCACTCTTGCCCATGGCGCCGTTCTTGCCCGCTGCACCGTTCTTGCCGGCCGCGCCGTTCTTGCTCGCCGCGCCGTTCTTGCTCGCCATGCCGTTCTGCTCGGCGCCGTCGGCCTGGCCGGCCATGCCCTTCTGATCAGCCACGGCGTCACCATCTGCGGCTCCGGCCACTGCCGCGCAGTTGACCGCCGCCTGCGTTGCCGCTACTGCTCCCTGGCAGCCCGCGTCCTGCCTGCGCTGCTCGATCTGGGCCACCACCGCTTCACGGTTGGCGATGCGCGCCGCGGACTGGGCGTCCGGCGTCATCTGCTGGCTCGCGATGAAACCCAGGTTGTTCTGCAGTGCCGTGTCGAGCCCCGTGCAGTTCTCCGTCGCCGCGTTGCTCGCCGGGCTGCTCAGGGCGATCGCCGTCGCGGTCGCCCCCGCCACTCCCAGCAGGGCGACGAGTCCGATCGTCGCCGGTTTGCGGTGTCGTCCGGACGTGCGCAAGTGGGGCATCAGCCCCTCCTTTCGGGTCGCCACCTCACCACTGCACACGGCGGGAAACCCCGGACGGTTCAGCCGGATTTGCCCCACTTCTGTCCACTGTGGACCATGTCAAACGGGCGTGATGAAAACCGGGTCTCAGCGCGAGTGCGCGGCGAAGAACCGCCACATGAGCGTGTTCGCGTCGATCTCGTGGGTGGTGTTCCCGTTCTCCGGCTTGGGCTGCGGGGAACCGGGCCAGGTGTGGCCGCCGTCGGCGACGGTGTCGAGCTGCACGTCGCAGTACGTCGTCAGCGTGACGTGCGTGCTCACCTGGGTGGTCACCGGGCCGGTGCCGCAGCCGTCGATGGACGCCCAGCGTTGCTGCGCCACCGAAACCGAGTACTGCCAGAGGTCGGTGCCGCCGCCGTCGTAGGGGTTGGTGGCGTCCTGCTTGCCGTGGAACGCGATCACCGGGACCGGCACGCCCGGCCGGCAGGACGCCGGATCCGGGACCGACGTGTTCCCGGGCGTCGGCCGGCCCGCGCGCAGCCCGGCCACCGGGGCGATCGCGGCGATCCGGTCCGGCCGCGCGCACGCGAACGCCGACGTCATCCGGCCGCCGCCGGAGTAGCCGGTGAGGTAGGTCCGGTGGGGGTCGGCGCAGAGGGCGCCGGTGAGCGTGGTGATGACCTGGTCGAGGAAGCCGACATCGTCGCGCGCCCCGGCCGGTGGGGTGCCGACGCCGGGGACGTTCCACGAAAGGCCGCCCTGGTAGGAGATCGCCCCTTCGGGGAACGCCGCGATGTACCCGTCGGCGGCCGCCGACGCCATGTTCGAGTAGCTGAGCTGACCGGCGCCGCTGCTGCCGCTGCCGTGCAGGTTGAGCACGAGCGGCGCGGTCTCCGGGGCGTTCGCGGGGACGTAGACCGTGACGGGGTAACGCTTTCCGGCGTAGTCGACCGGGACGACGGACTGTCCGGGGGTGCGCGGCAGGCCGGTGGCGGCCCGCCGGGGAGCGTCCACCGCTGGTTGGTCTGGTTGTTGCACGCCCACAGCTGCAACGGCGTGCCGTCGGTGCTCGACTGCCCGGTGACGTCGAGGCACCCGGCTGTCGCCGGGTTGACGAGCCGGCCGGAAGTGCTGTCGTAGCTCCACTTCTGGTGCGTGTTGCCCAGGCAGCTCCACAGCTGGATCGGGGTGCCGTTCGCGGCCGAGCCGCCCTGGACGTCGAGGCACTTCCCGGGCGCGCGGATCGTGCCGTCGTCCTGGACGGTCCAGCTCTGCGCGGCGGAACCCGTGCACGTGCGGAGCTGGATCCGGGTGCCGTCGGCGGTCGCGCCGCCGGTGACCGTCGCGCACTTGCCGGCCAGGCCGGTGAGCGGGCCGGGGCCCGTCGCCGCGTGCGCCGCGGGTGCGGCGCAGAGTGCGGCGGCCGCGATCGCGAGGACGAGGATGGGTTTGAGGGACAACGCGAACTCCGTTCCCGAAATCAACCGCTTAAGCACCGGTCTTGCCAGTAGAACAGCGGTGTTATCGCCGGTCAATGATTGTCAATGAGCAGGACAAGCCTCGGTGGATTGTCACGGGATGTCTTGACAGAGGATGCGCCGGAGCTGTCATCCTTAAGCGCTTAATACGTCCTCACCGCAGAGGAGTCAGCCTGTGTCCCCACGCTTGCGCAAGACTCGCACCATCCTCGCCGCGGCCGCGCTCGTCGCCACGGCCCTGGCCACGCCCGGCGCCGCCGTCGCCGGTCCCCGGGCCGGCGGCACCCTCAACTACCTCAAGCAGATCTCCGGCCAGTACACGATCGCCGGGCAGCACAACAAGGAACCCGCGAACCAGCCGTCGCTCTACACCGGCAAGGTCCACGACATCACCGGCCAGTACCCGGGTCTGTGGGGTGGTGACTTCTTCTTCGGCGGCTCGGACGTCGCCAACCGGCAGGCGGTGATCGACCAGGCCAAGCTCGAATGGAGCCACGGCGCGGTCGTGACCATGACCTGGCACATGTGCCCGCCCACCCAGGGCAGCTCGTGCGACTGGTCGTCCGGGGTGATGAGCAAGCTCAGCGACGCCCAGTGGAGCGAGCTGATGACGAATGGCTCCAACCTCAACAACCGGTACAAGGCAAGGCTCGACGAGATCGTGCCCTACCTGCAGCAGCTGCAGAACGCGGGTGTGCAGCTGCTGTTCCGGCCGCTGCACGAGCTCAACGACAGCTGGGCGTGGTGGGGCGGGCGCCCGGGCCTGGGCGGCAGCGCCGGCCTCTACCGGATCACCCACGACTACCTGGTGGGCAAGGGGCTCACGAGCATCGTGTGGGACTGGGCGGTCAAGGACGTCAACATGGGTTCGATCGCCGGCTACTACCCGGGTGACGGCTACGTCGACGTCGCGGCCCTCGACGTCTGGATGAAGGCGAACTCGTCCTCTTCGGACTACCAGGCGATGCTGAACGTCTCGCACGGCAAGCCGATCGCGCTGGGGGAGACCGGGACGATCCCGTCGCCGGAGCTGCTTTCCTCGCAGCCGAAGTGGACGTACTTCATGGAGTGGTCGGAGTACTTGCAGGGCAGCAACTCCAACGCGGCCATCCAGCGCACGTACTTCGACGGGCGCGTGCTGGTGCTCGGCGAGATGCAGCGCGGCTGACGTCCCGGGTGCCGGGAGGCGCTCCCGGCACCCGGTTCACCGCAGCAACCGCGGGATGACGTCGGCCATCGCGCCGGCGAGGAGGTTTTCGCCGGTGACGTTGGGGTGCTGGTGGTCGCCGGCGTCGTACTCGGCCGCCATGCGCGAGGGGTCCGCCGCGGCGCGGAGCACCGCGTCGAAGTCGGCGTATTCGTGGCCCGACGCCCGGATCCAGTCGTTCACCGCACGGCGGATCCGCTCCCGGTCGTCGCCCAGCCCGGGCGCCATGGGCGTGATCGTGGCGAGCGCGACGCCGAGCCCGGCCGCGGTCGCCCGATCGACGAGCTGCCGGTAGGCGTCGATCTGCTGCGCGGCCGTGGGCAGCTCGCCGAGCGGCGCGTGCTCCCCCGGGAGGCCGATGTCGTTGCCCGCGTGGGCGAGCACCACGTGGGTGACGCCGGCGGTGCCGAGGACGTCGTCGTCGAACCGGGACAGCCCGGACCGGCCCCAGGACGGGTGCCCGGACGGGGCGTCGTGCCGGAGCCGGTTGCCCGGGATCCCGCGGTTCAGGACGGCGATCCGTGCGTCGGCGGGAAGCCGCGCGGCGGTGAGCTGCGGCCAGCCCATGGTGGTGATGGACGCACCCAGGCACACGATCACCACGGCGGCCTCCGTCCCGGCGACCTCGACGGCGCGCAGGAACGGCCCGCCGGACGGCAGGGACCACCCGGTTCCCTCGGACGCGAGCCCGGTCTCGGCCGCCGGGAACCGCCGCGACCCCACGACGTCTCCCGGCGTCGTCGAGCGCTGGAACCGGAACCCGTTCGCGGTCGCGTAAGGCGTCGGCTCGGGCAGGTAGAGGTCGACTTCGACGTGGTCACCGTGGCCGACGACCAGCTCGACCGGGTCGGTCCACCGTGACTCGCCGGCCGGGATCTTCGTGGTGCGCTGCCCGTCGAAGGTGACGTCGAGCCAGTGGTCGCCGACGCCGATCGCACCTCGGCCGATCAGGACGGGCTCGTCCCCGAAGCGGTTGCTCAGCTCGGCCCGGACGTGGCGGCCGCCGATGCTCGCGGGCACCGTCATGCGGACGGTGACGTCGGCGAAGGGCGGCTCCTCGTCCTCGCCGCGGAAGTCCGTCATCGCCTGGGTCCACGTCGGCTGCCATCGCATGCCGCCAGTCTGGAACGGCGTTCCATAACTGTCAAGATCGCGCGGTGCGCTACGACCATCGCACTATCGGATGTCAGTCTTCGGTGCGATGCCGGGCCCGGCCGCCGGCTCTACCGTCGGGGCATGGACATCAGGGGAGTGGCCGGGACGGTGGTTCTCTGCGGCGCGCTGGTCGGCGTCGCCGGGTGCTCCAACCCGACCGGCAAGTCGTGGGCCATCACCTACGAGGTGACCGGGCAGGACAACGGGACGCTGGCGAAGGTCGGCTACGCGAACTCGCCCGACCGCTACAAGGACGAGGTCGCGCAGCAGAGCGTCCAGGGGCCGGTCGGCGTGCCGTGGAAGCAGGACGTGGTGGTGACCGCCGGTCAGAAGGCGGAGATCACCGCCACGCCGACCGGCGGCCTCACGCTCACCTGCCGCATCCTGCTGGACGCCCAGCGGGAGCTGGCCCGGGCCACCGCGCCGGGGCCCGGCCAGCCGGTGACGTGCGCGAAGACCACCGACTCCTGACCTTCAGTCGTTGACGCACCGCAGCACCGGGCGGGCGGTCAGCCGGGCCGGATCGAGCTGGTAGCGCGTCGACACCCGGATCGTCGCGTGGTCCCCGGGCAGCAGCGTGAGCAGGCACTGGTCGGCTTCGGCGTCGGGGGCCAGCCGGTCGGCGAACACCGCCAGCTCGTGGACCAGGGACCGCGCGGTGACGGTGACGTCGTAGCCCGTCGCGGTCCGGGTGACGGCGGTGTCGAACCGGGGCTCGGGGTAGGCGATGTCGAGGTCGTCGGCCAGGAACCGGATCGCGCGCTCGGCGCCCGTGTCGGCGGCCAGCAGCTCCCGTGCCGGGTCCCCGGCGAGGCCGACGTCGCCGAACGGCAGCGTCACGGTGTCGCGCGGGGGCACCCGGACCGTCGTGCCCGTCTTGGCGAGGATCTCGCCGTCCACGGTGAGCCGGCGCAGTTCGAGGGGGGCCTCCCATGCGGACGCGGAGTCGTTGACCAGGATCGCGACGCGGGAGCCGTCCCGCTCCTGGATGGTGATCAGGCGGTCGGCGTAGGCCTCGCGCAACGCGTACCAGAGCGGCTTGCGCCGCTCGGCGCCGTCGATCGCGCTCCACGACGTCACCGGCCAGCAGTCGTTCAGCTGCCAGACGATCGTGCCCATGCAGCGCGGCCGGTGGCCACGGAAGTGCTCGATGCCGGTCCGGATGGCGCGGGCCTGGGTCACCTGCGTGAGGTAGTGCCAGTCCTCTGTGGACGCCGGTGCGGCGAAGTGGTGCGCGAGCCCGCGGGCGAGCTTTCCGTTGCCGTCCTTGGCCTTCTGGTGGTGCAGGAGGCCCGGCGACTCCGGTGTCAGCGGGTCGTCGTGGACGGCCGCGGTGAGCGTGGCCCAGGCGGGCGGGGCCTGCCAGCCGAACTCCGAGACGAACCGCGGGACGCGCTCGAGGTAACCGCTGAAGTCGCGCTCGTTCCAGACGTCCCAGATGTGCACGCAGCCGTGGCCGTCGTCCTGGGTGTCGCGGGCCGGGTCGCCGGACCACGGACTGCCGGGGATGTACGGCCGGGTCGGGTCCAGTTCGGCGACGACGCCGGGCAGCAGGTGCTCGTAGTAGCCGGCGCCCCAGTCCCGGTCGGCCAGCTCGGTCTGCCAGCCCCAGTGGAACCAGCCCATGTAGTTCTCGTTGTTGCCGCACCACAAGGCGAGCGACGGGTGCGGCGCGAGCCGGACGACGGCCTCGCGGGCTTCGGCCTCGACCTCGCCGCGCAACGGCTCGTCCTCGGAGTAGCCGGCGCAGGCGAACAGGAAGTCCTGCCACACCAGCACTCCCCGCCGGTCGCAGGCCGCATAGAAGTCGTCGCTTTCGTAGATCCCGCCGCCCCACACGCGCAGCAGGTCGATGCGGGCCTCGGTCGCCTGCTGGACGCGGCGGTCATAACGGGCCGCGTCGATCCGGTGCGGGAAGCAGTCGTCGGGGATCCAGTTGGCGCCGCGGACGAACAGCGGGACGCCGTTGACGCGGAAGGTGAACGCGCCACCCCGCTCGTCGAGGTCGATCGTGCGGAAGCCGATCTCCCGCGACCACGTGTCCACAATGGACCCGTCGGACGTTTCGAGGGTGACGGTGAGCGGGTGCAGTGGCTGCTCGCCCATGCTGTGCGGCCACCACAACCGCGGCTGCTCGACGGTCACGGACAGCGGTTCCGCCGCCGGGCCGGCCACTTCGGTCCCGGACACGCGGGCCCGCAGCACGAGGCCGTCCGAGCCGTCGACGTCGGCGTGGATCTCGACCACGCCGTCGCCCGAGGGGGTGACCGACACCAGCGGCCGGACCTGACGCAGCCGGCCGACGTCCCAGACGTCGATGGCCGCGGTCTTCCACAGGCCCGCGGTGACGAGCTTCGGACCCCAGTCCCAGCCGAAGTTGCAGGCCATCTTGCGGATGAAGTTCGACGGCTCGTCGTTGCCCAGGTTGGGCAGGTCCCCGAGGCGACGGCGTTCCGCGCGGGCGTACCGGACCGCGGAGCTGAACGTGACGGCGAGGGTGTTGCCGTCGGCCAGCAGGCCGGTCACCGGGACGCGGTAGGAGCGGTGCATGTTGACGGTGGTGGCGATGACGTGGTGGTTCAGCTCGACCTCGGCGACGGTGTCCAGGCCGTCGAAGACCAGCTCGACGACGCCGGGCGCGGCCGGGCGGTCGAACGTCGTCTCGTAGCGCCAGCCGGTGAGGCCGATCCACTGCAGCTCGTTCTCGTTGCGGTCGAGGTAGGGATCCGGGATGAGCCCGGCGGCGAGCAGGTCGGTGTGCACCGTGCCCGGCACGGCCGCCGGGATGCCCTCGGCGAGCCGGCGGGCCAGCTCGATCGGGACGTGGGTCAGAGGTCCGCAGGCGCGCAGCGTCCAGTCGCGGGCGCCGAGGTCGATCCGCACGGGTGGGTCCCTTCTGGTGGATGGGAGAGGGTCAGCGCCACGGGTCGGGCGCGGCGGCGGCGAGCCGGCGGGTGTAGTCGTGCGCCGGGTGGAAGATGACCTGGTCGGAGTCGCCGATCTCGACGACGCGCCCGGCGTTCAGCACCATCGTCGTGGCCGAGAAGTGCCGGGCGGTGGCGAGGTCGTGCGTGATGTAGAGGACGGCGAGATCGTTGTCCCGCTTGAGTTCCTCCAGCAGGTTCAGGATGTCCAGCCGGACCGAGACGTCCAGCATGGACACCGGTTCGTCGGCCAGCAGCACCAACGGCTGGGGCGCGAGGGCCCGCGCGATGGCGACGCGCTGGCGTTGCCCGCCGGACAGCTCGTGCGGCAGCTTGTCCGCGTACTGGTCGGCGGGCCGCAGGTGGACGCGGTCGAGCAGGTCCAGCACGGCGCGGCGGTCGCCGTCGAGCCCGTGGACGCGCAGGGGCCGCGCCAGCTGGTGGTGCACCGGCTTGACCGGGTTGAGGGAGGCGAACGGGTCCTGGAACACCAGCTGCACGTGCTTGCGGTACTCCCGCAGCGCCCGGTAGCCGGGGCGGCGGGGTTCGCCGTCGATCGTGATGGTCCCGGCGGTGGGCCGGTCCAGCCCGCACAGCATCCGGGCGATGGTGGACTTCCCGCTGCCGCTCGCGCCCACCAGCGCCAGGGTCTGCCCGGAGGTGACGGTGAAGCTGACGCCGTCGACCGCGCGGAACCCGGCGTACTCGCGCACCAGGTCGTGCGCGCTCAGCTCGGTCATGCCGACACCTCCTGGTAGAGGTGGCAGGCGACGTCGGTGCCGCCGACCGGCCGCAGCGTGACGTCGGTGGTGGTGCACTCCGGGCGGACGAACCCGCACCGGTCGGCGAACGCGCACCCAGCGATCGGCGCCGCCAGGTCCGGCGGGTGGCCGGGGATGCCGTGCCGGTCGCGCCGCTCCGAGCGCAGCGTCGGGAACGCGTTGAGCAGCCCGGCCGTGTACGGGTGCTGGGGTTTCTCCCGCAGCTTCACGCTGTCGCCGAGCTCGACGACGCGCCCGGCGTACATCACCGCGATGCGGTCGCTGATCTCCAGCAGCAGTGACAGGTCGTGGGTGATGAAGACGACCGCGAACCCGAGCCGTCGCCGCAGTTCCGAGAGCGCGTCGAGGATCTCCCGCTGCACGAGGACGTCCAGCGCGGTGGTGGGCTCGTCCATCACGACGACGTCGGGGTCGAGTGCGAGGGCCATCGCGATCATCACGCGCTGCCGCATCCCGCCGGACAGCTGGTGCGGATACGACCGGGCGACCCGCTCGGGCAGGCCGACGAGGTCCAGCAGCTCGCCCACCCGCGTCCGGCGCTCGGCCTTGGTCAGCTGCGGCCGGTGGGCGTGGAAGAGGTCCTGCAGCTGCGCGCTGACCCGCTGGACCGGGTTGAGGGCGTTCATCGCCCCCTGGAACACCATGGACATCCGGTCCCAGCGGAACTTCCGCAACGCGCCGCCGGTCAACGCCGTCACCGAGACCGGCGCGGTGTCGTGCACACCCTGGAAGGTGACGTTGCCGGCGGTCAGGTGCGCGGGGGCCCGCAACAGCCGCGTGATCGCATACGCCAAAGTCGTTTTGCCGCAACCGCTTTCGCCCACGATGCCGACCAGTTCGCCGCGGTGGACGTCCAGGTCGACGCCGCGGACGGCGTGCACCGGCCCGGTGGCGGTTTCGTAGTCGACGTGCAGGTTGCGTACCTGGAGCACGGGCGTCATCGGATGTCCCCCTGGGCGCCGCCGCGGCGCTGCACGCGCAGCCGCGGGTTGATCAGTTCGTCGACGCCGATGTTCAGCAACGTCAAAGCCGCGCCGAGCACCGCGATGCACAGGCCTGGCGGGATGAACCACCACCACGCGCCTTGGGAGAGCGCTTCGCCGTTCTGGGCGAAGAACAGCATCGTGCCCCAGGTGACGGAGTTGAGGTCTCCGAGCCCGAGGAACGACAGCCCGGCCTCGCCGAGGATGGCGCCGATCATCGCGAACACGAACTGCGAAACCAGGATCGGGTAGAGGTTCGGCAGGATCTCGACGACGACGATCCGCCACCCGCGTTCGCCGGACGCGCGGACGGCGTCGACGTAGTCCCGGTGCGCCAGCGACGCCGTCTGGGCGCGCAGGACCCGCGCGGAGGCGGCCCAGCTGGTGACCGCGATCAGCAGCGCGATCACGGCGATGCCGCTGGAGTGCAGGTAGCTGGCGGCGACGACGATCAGCGGCAGGGCCGGGATGACGAGGAAGACGTTGCCGATCAGGTTGAGCACCTCGTCGGCCCAGCCGCCCGCGTACCCGCCGACCACCCCGACCAGCGCGGCGAGCAGCATCGTGACCGTTCCGGCGAGCAGGCCGACCAGCAGCGACGAGCGGAAGCCGACGATCAGCTGGGCGAAGACGTCCTGCCCGTTGTTGGTGGTGCCGAGCAGGTGCGCGGCCGACGGTCCGGCGAGGAGGTCGTCGCCGGTCGCGTGCGGGTCGCCGACCAGCAGCGGCCCGATGACCGCGACGGCCGCGTAGACCGCGACGATGCCGGCGCCCAGCAGGAACTTCGGCCGCCGGGTCAGTGCGGAGACACGTCCGGCGCCGCGGACGGGCGTGATCACGGCCTGGGTCATCGGGCACCTGCTTTCGCCGTGGTGCGCACGCGCGGGTCGATGACCGCGTAGAGCAGGTCGACCAGCAGGTTCGCGCCGAGCACCGCGAGGGTGATGATCAGGAAGATGCCCTGCATCAGCGGGTAGTCGCTGTTGCGGACCGCCTGCAGCAGCGTGAACCCGATGCCGGGGTAGGAGAACACGGCCTCGGTGACGATCGCGCCGCCGACGACGAACCCGAGCGACACCGCGACGCCGGAGACGCTCGGCAGGACGGCGTTGCGGGCGGCGTAGGTGACCATCACCCGGCGGAGGCTGAGGCCTTTCGCCTGCGCGGTGACGACGTAGTCCTCGGCGAGCGTGGACACCATCATGTTCCGCATCCCCAGCAGCCACCCGGCCAGCGAGCTGACGACGATCGTGAGCGCCGGCAGCAACGCGTGGTAGACGACGTCGCCGACGAACTCGCCCGACCAGCCGGGCTCGATCTCGACGTCGTAGCCGAGGCCGAGCGGGAACCAGCCCAGGCCGGCCGAGAGGAAGTACAGCGCGGCCAGCGCCAGCCAGAAGTACGGGATGGCGGCGAGCATCGTCGACCCCGCGACGAGCGAGTCGACGACCCCGCGCCGGAACCACCCGGCCAGCGCGCCCAGCGAGATGCCGAGCGTGAACGACACGACCGTCGCCACGCCGACCAGGCCCAGCGTCCACGGCAGGGCCTGGCCGATGATGTCCCCGACCGGCGCCGGGAAGAACGTCACCGAGCGGCCGAGGTCACCGGTGAAGATCTGCCCGAGGTAGGCCAGGTACTGCTGCCACAGCGGGCGATCGGTCACGCCCAGCAGCAGTTCCAGCGAGTGCCGGGCCTCCGGGGAGACCGGCGCCATCGACGACTGCCGGGCCAGCACCGCGTCCACCGGGTTGCCCGGCGCGAGGCGGGGGATGAGGAAGTTCAGCGACAGCGCCGCGAGCAGCGCGACCGCGTAGAACATCAGCTTCTTGCCGAGGAACCGCATCTACTTGACCGGCTTGAGGTTCTTGGCGACGAACCCGGTGTCGGGGAAGCTGTCCGCCCGCGACAGCGCGTAGGCGTTGTCGTCGGTGGGCCAGCCGGTGACCTTCGTGGCGAGGAACGTCGCGTTCGGGCTGTTCTGGAAGACCGGGACGTAGGGCAGCTTGTCCAGCATCACGCGGCCGATCTCTTGGGCGCGCTGCTTGAGCACGGCCTCGTCGTCGGTGCCGGCCATCGCGGCCAGCGCGGCGTCGACCTGCGGGTCGGAGAAACGCGACCAGTTCGACGCGGCTTTCTGCCCGATCGGCGCGGTGGTCGCGGAGGCGAGCACCTGGTTGTAGAGCTGGTACGGGTCCGGTTTGCCGCCCAGGCCGTCGATGAGGAGCTGGAAGGTGCCGGTGGAGCGGTCGGAGTTGAACTGGGCGCTGGAAACCTGCTGCACGGTCAACGCGATCCCGGCTTCGGCGAGCTGCTGCTGCATCAGCTGCAACGCCTGGATGTAGTCGGTGTAGCCGGTGACGACCTTGATCGAGACGTCGAGGCGGCGGCCGCCCTTGTCGACGTAGACGCCGTCCGCGCCCCGGGTGTAACCGGCCTTCTCCAGGGCGGCCCGCGCGGCGGCGGGGTCGCGGGTGACCGGGCCGGTGATCCGGAAGCCGTCGTCCCGCGGGGTCTGCAGCAGTTCGGGGCTGGGCACCTTCGCGATGCCGAAGTAGACGGTGTCGACGATCCGCTTCCGGTCCAGCGCCAGGTTCATCGCCTGCCGCACGGCCAGGTCGTTCGTCGGCCAGCTCGTCAGGTTCGGCACGAGACTGGTCTGGTAGATGCCGGCCGACGGGACGAGGTGGGTCTTCGGGTCCTTGGCGACCCAGTTCTTCCGCGGGTCGGGCACGAAGGTGTTGCCCCAGTCGATCTTCCCGGCCAGCAGCGACTGGTTCGCACTCGTGTTGTCGCTGAAGGAGATGAAGCGCACGCCGTCGATGGCGGGCTTCCCCTGCTCCCAGTAGTTCGGGTTCTTCTTCAGCAGGAACGTCTGCGGCGAGAACGAGTCGAGGGTGAACGGCCCGGTGCCGACCGGGTTGGGGTTCAGCTCGGTGGCGGGGTCCGCGATCTTCTCCCAGATGTGCTTCGGCACGATCAGGGTGCGGCCCGCCGCGCCCCACAGCTGGTTGAACGCCGGCTGGGCGAAGGTGATCTTCGCGGTGTGGTCGTCCGGCGCGGTCGCGGCGGCCAGCGTCAGCCCGTTGGTGTTGAGCTCGGGGTGCTTGATCATGGCGTCGAAGGTGAAGGCGACGTCCTGGGCGGTGAACGCCTGGCCGTCCTGCCACTTCACGCCGTCGCGGGTGGTGACGGTGAGCGTCCGGCCGTCGGGGGAGAAGGTCGCCGCGGTGGCCAGCTGCGGCACCGGCGGACGCCGTTCGGCCATGTCGAAGAACAGCAGCGACTCGTAGACGGTGCCGCCGTAGCCCGCTTGGGCCTGGTTGGGCAGGAACGGGTTGAAGTTGCGGACGAACGCGCCCGACGCGCCGGTGTTGGCGGTGATGATCACGCCGTCGGCGCTGGTCGCGGTGCTGGAGCACGAACTCAGGGCGAGGCCGAGGGTGAGGACGACGGCGGCGGGGGCGAGCAGGCGGCGGTGCCTTCCGGCCTTCATGGGACTCCAGGAGTGCTTAAGCGGTTAACTCGATGGACGGCCACGCTGACGTCGCACTGGGAGGGCTCGGTGTCGTCAGGCGGCGATCGGGGGCGGGCGTGGGTTAAGCGCTTCACATCTTGTAACCTCGGTCACGTCATGTCAATGGACCGAAACGATGTCGGGGTAGCCTCGTGCGAGGTGAAGCGATTGAGTCAGCGAGTGGGGCGAGGAGCACGATGAAGCGGCTGACCATCTCGGACATCGCGGACGCGGCCGGGGTGTCGACGGGAGCGGTGTCCTACGCGCTCAACGGGAAGCCGGGGGTGTCGGCGGCCACGCGCGAGCGCGTGCTGGAGATCGCCGACCGGATGGGCTGGCGGCCCAGCACCGCCGCCCGCGCGCTGACCCGGTCCCGGTCGGGCGCGATCGGCCTGATCGTCGACCGGCCCGCCCAGGTGCTGGGCATCGAGCCGTTCTTCATGCAGCTGGTCTCCGGCATCGAGATGGCGTTGCGCTCGGACCCCTCGACGGCGCTGATGCTCGCCGTCACCGACGACCGGGACGCCGAGATCCAGACCTACCGCCGCTGGTGGGCCGAGCGGCGCGTCGACGGCGTCATCGTGGTCGACCTGCACGAGAACGACATCCGCACCGGCGTCCTGGCCGAGATCGGGCTGCCCGCCGTCGCGCTCGGCTACCCGCAGTCGGCCGAGGTGCCGTGCGTGTGGGCCGACGACGCCGCGCCGATGGAGGAGGCCGTCGGCTACCTCGCGGCGCTCGGGCACCGGCGGATCGCCCGGGTCGCCGGGCCGGACCGGTTCGCGCACACGCTGCGCCGGGACGAAGCGTTCACCAAGGCGGCCGAGACGCACCGGCTGGAGTGGTCGAAGACCGTCCACGGCGACTACTCGGGCGACAGCGGCGCCCGCGCGGCGCGGCGCCTGCTGTCGGAGCGCGACCGCGCGACGGCGGTGATCTTCGACAACGACGTGATGGCGTTGTCGGCGATGGCCGCGGCCCAGGAGATGGGCGTCTCGGTGCCCGAGCAGCTGTCCATCGTGTCCTGGGACGATTCGGCGCTGTGCCAGCTGGTCCGCCCGGCGGTGACGGCGCTGGACCGGCACATCACTCAGCACGGCGTGCTGGCCATCGAGACGCTCAACGAGATCCTGGCCGTCGGCGCGGCGGGGCACGTCCAGGCGCCGGCCCCGATCCTGATGCCCCGGGCCAGCACCGGCCGGGCTCCGCAGGACCGCTGATGACGACCGTGCCGCGGACGCGTCTCGACCTCACCCGCATCGAGGCGGCCCGCCGGGTGATCGACCCGGTCTTCCTCGACACCCCGCTGTACCCCTGCGAGCCGCTCGGGCGGGCGCTCGGGTGCCGGGTGAGCGTCAAGCTCGAGACGGCGAACCCGGTGCGCAGCTTCAAGGGCCGCGGTACCGAGGTCGTCGTGAACGGTCTGAGCGGGCGGGCCGCGGTGTGCGCCAGCGCGGGCAACCTCGGCCAGGCCCTCGCCTGGTCCGCGCGCGGCCGTGGCGTGGACGTCACCGTCGTGGCGTCGCGGTCCGCGCCCGCGGTCAAGCTCGAGCGCATCCGCGCGCTGGGCGCCCGGCTGGAGCTGGTCGACGGCGACTTCGACGAGGCGCGCGAGCGGGCCGTGGCCATTGCCGAGCACGACGGGATCCGGCTGGTCGAGGACAGCCTGGACCTCGAGACGTGCGAAGGCGCGGCGACCATCGGCCTGGAGCTGCTGGAGACGCCGTTCGACTCCGTCCTGATCGCGCTCGGCGGCGGTGCGATGGCCACCGGGATCGGCCACGTCCTGAAGACGCGCGCACCCGGCGTCGAGGTGGTTTGCGTGCAGCCGGCGGGCGCGCCGGCGATGACGCGGTCCTGGCGGGAACGGCGCGTCGTCACCACGGACTCGACCAGCACCATCGCCGACGGCGTCGCGGGACGGCGGCCCATCCCGGAGGTCCTCGGCGACCTGCTGCTCGTCGCCGACGACGCCGTCCTGGTGCGGGAGGAGTCGATCGTCGCCGGGATGCGGCTGCTGCTGGAGCACGCGGGGCTGGTCGTCGAACCGTCGGCGGCGCTGGGGGTCGCGGCGGTGCTCGAGGACCGGGACCGGTTCGCCTGCCGGCACGTCGTCGTCGTCGTCTGCGGCGGCAATGTCGACCTGGCCGCCTACCACCGCTGGCTCGGCACCGGCCTCCCGTAGGCTGCCGAGTCGTGCGAGAAGGATTTCACGACGACCTCAAACGTCTGAGCGAGCTGCTGGCGACCATGTGCGACCTGGCGGCGACGGCGATCCGGCAGGCCACCGAGGCCTTGCTGAACGCCGACCTCAGAGTCGCCGAGGAGGTCATCGCCGCCGACGCGGGCCTCGACGCCCACCGTGCGCGGTGCGAGGAGGACGCCTACTCGCTGCTCGCCCTGCAGGCCCCGGTCGCCGGCGACCTGCGCCAGGTCCTGGCGGTGGTCTACTGCGCGGAGCGGATCGAGCGGATGGGCGACCTGGCCGCGCACATCGCCGACAGCGCGCGCTACGCCCATCCCGACCACGCCGTGCCCGCGGAGCTGAACCCGACGTTCCTGCGGATGGGCGAGCTGACCGCGGGCATGGCCGAGGGCGTCGCGACCCAGATCCGCACGGGCGCCGGCGGCAGCTACCGCGATCTGCGCGAAGCGGACGAAGCCGTCGACGCGCTGCACGCCGAGCTGCTGTCCGGGATGACGGGTGCCGGCTGGGGCCACGGCCACGGCGAGGCCGTCGCCGCGGCCCTGGCGACGCGGTTCTACGAACGCTTCGCCGACCAGACCGTCTCGGTGGCCAAGCGGCTGGAGTTCGCCAACACCGGAGACCTCCCCGGTTAGACCGTCCGCGGACACCGGCGTGTCTGCATTCCACCGGAAGTCGCGCCCCGAGCCTGCGGGAGCCCGGGTGACCGGGCATGACCGCGGTGCGCTGAAGAAGGGACCCCATCCATGCGCTTCACCCCACGGGGCACGAAGTTCTTCGACCTGCTGACCGACGCGGCGAAGAACCTCGTGACCGCCACGGCGCTGCTGCGCGACCTCGTCGTGGGTGACCCTGGCCTGCGCCGCGGCCCTGTCGCTCGGGACGTACTCCGGCGGCCTGCGGATCATGCGGACGCTCGGGCGCCGCGTGTTCCCGCTCGACCCGCCGCACGGGTTCGTCGCGGAGTCGGTGGCGTCGTCGGTGCTGTACGTGACGGCGTTCGCGGTGAAGGCCCCGATCTCGACGACGCACGTGATCACCGCGGCGATCATGGGCGTCGGCGCGACCCGGCGGCTCTCGGCGGTGCGCTGGGGCATCGCGCGCGACATCGTGCTGGGCTGGGTCCTGACCTTCCCGGCGGCGGCCGCGGTGTCGGCGGCGGTGTTCTTCGGGATCAGCGCCCTCACCTGAGCACGACCCTACGGCGTGTCCAGTGCCCGTGTTGGCCACTCCGGTCGGTGTGTTGGCCGTTCCGGGCACCGTATTGGCCGTTGTCGATTGGCTCGTCGTTCACGAACGGTTACCGTGATCACCGGAGTGGCCAACACAGCGACTGGAACGGCCAACACGGTGACCGGAGTGGCCAACACGGCTGTCGGGAGCCGGCGAGTCCTCAGCGCCGGGACTCCAGCCGGACCACGAGCACCGTGCAGGCGGCGTGCTGCACCAGTGCCTGGCTCGTCGAACCGAGCAGCATCCCGGCGAAGCCGCCGCGGCCGCGGTTGCCCACCACGACCAGCTGGGCCGTCTGGGCGGTTTCGAGCAGGGCGTGGCGGGGGCGGTCGCGGCACAGGATCCGGCGGATCCCGACGTCCGGGTACTTCTCCTGCCAGCCCGCCAGCCGCTGGGCGAGCAGCCGCTCCTCGTCCTCCCGCGCCGACTCCCACTGCGGCATGATCCGCACCGCGCCGTAGAAATCTTCGTAGGTGATGTCGCTCCAGGCGTGCACCGCGACGAGGGGTGCGCGGCGGAACGACGCCTCCTCGAACGCCGCGGCGATCGCGAGTTCGCTCGTCTCGCTCCCGTCGACCCCGACCACGACCGGGCCCGACTCGGGGACGTGTGCCGTGCCGTGGCGGCCCCGGATCACCGCCACCGGCGAGTGCGCGTGGTCGACGAGGGTGGCCGCGGTCGTGCCGAGGAGCATCCCGGTGAAGCCGCCCGAGCCGGACGCGCCGACGACGACCATCCGGGCCTGCCGCGACAGCCCGACGAGCAGCGCCGCCGGGGACTCGACCGGCGTCTTCGCCGTGACCACCAGGTCCTCGTCGATCGACGCGGCCACCTTCCGGGAGCCGGCGACGACCCGGTCACCGTCCTGGCGCACCGCGTCGAACAGGACGTCGGTGCCCGCCATGCCGCCGTCGTGACGGAGCTCGGTGGACCGCAGCCCGTGCACGATCTCGAGCTCGAGGTGCCGGGCGGACGCCATCTTCGCGGCCCACGACACCGCCGCCATCGACGCGCCCGAGCCGTCGACGCCCACCACGACCGTCCGGTTCCTGTCCTTCATCGGGTCTCCTCAGCTACTCGGGCGGCCGGCGTCGGGCGGAACCGCTTCGTGGGGCCGGACGACCGCGACCGGGCACGGCGCGTGCACGATCAGCGCCTGGCTGGTCGAGCCGAGCAGCATGCCGGTGAAGCCGCCGAGGCCCCGGCAGCCGACCACGAGCAGCTGCGCGTGCTCCCCGCGCTCCAGCAGCGTCCGGACCGGGCGGCCGCGCGTCACGTCGAGGTCGATCGTCAGGTCCGGGAACTTCTCCCGCCAGCCGCCCACCTGGTCGGTGAGCTTGGCGCGCTCGGCCTGGTCGATCTCGGATCCGTTGTCCTGCAACGGATGGGGCCGCAGGACGCCGTCGGCGACGATGTCGCTCCAGGTGTGCACCGCGGTGAGCGTGCTGCCGCGCAGCCGCGCCTCTTCGCACGCGAACGCGAGCGCCGCGTCGCTGTCGGACGAGCCGTCGGCGCCGACGACGACCGGTCCCGCCGCCGCGCCCAGGCCGCGCACCACGACGATCGGGCAGTGCGCGTGGGCGACCACGGACACGGCCGTCGAGCCGGCGAGCATCCCGGTGAAGCCGCCGAGCCCGCGGGACCCGAGCACGACCAGGTCCGCGTTCCGCGACTCCTGGACGAGCGCGGTGACCGGGCTCCACTCCCGCGCGGCGGTCGCGATGTCGAGGCCGGGGGACTCCGCGAGCACCGCGGTTCGCGCCTCGGTCAGCCGGCTTTCGGCGCGTTCGGCCAGCCCGGTGCGCACCTGGTCGTGGGTCCCGGCCGCGATCGGGGCGTGCACCTGCGGCAGCGCGTGGACGTGCACCAGCCGCAGGGGACGCCGTCGCCGGCGTGCTTCGGCGCCGGCCCAGACCGCGGCGTGCACCGCGGCCGCCGAGCCGTCGACCCCGGCGACGACCGCGCCGCGTGGCGCGGTCACAAGGTGCTTTCGGCGACCGCCGCGACAGCCAGGATCGTGCCGATCTCGTGGCCCCAGGCCCGGATCAGCGGCCGGTCGTCCGTGCCGTCGAACACCCGGTGGTCCCGGGCCGCCAGCTGCCGCACGAGCTCGCGGGCGGGCTCGTGGCCCGCCGCCACCGGGCCGCGGGTGAACAGCCAGACGGGCAGCCACCGCAGACCGTCCGAAAAGGACTCCGCGAACGCCCGCGCCGGGGCGAGCCACTGCCCGTTCGCCACCGGGCTGCCGAGGAGCACGGCGTCGAAGCCCTCGAGCGACGGGACGAGACCGACGTCCCGGACCTCGACATCGGCCGCCGCTCCGGCGTCGGTCATCGCGGAGCCGACCGAGCCGGCGAGGTGTTCGGCGATTTCCCGGGTGGCACCGTGCCGGGTGGCCACCGCGACGAGGATTCTCATGGTTCCAGCCTCACCCGGCCGCGGCCCCGGGAGCAGAGGCCAACGACCTCGCCCGGACCGGCGAAGGACCCTGCGGCCTGCTAGTGGACGACGGCGACCGGGCAGGCCGAGCGCGCGAGCAGGTCGTTGCCCGTCGACCCCAGCACGGCCCCGGCGACCGGGCCGCGGCCGCGGCTGCCGACGACGATCAGCTGGGCGTCGGGCGCGACGGCCATCAGCACGCGCGCCGGTTCACGGTCCTCGACGACGCGCGTCGTGACGTCCAGGTCCGGGTGCTTTTGAGCCAGGCCCGCGACGAGCTCGTCGAGGTCGCGCCGGTCCTCGGGCGCGGTGCCCGGGACCGATGGCCGGCCGGCGTGGGCCACCACCAGCGGCACCCCGCGCGCGACGGCCGCGTCGACCGCGAACCGCAGGGCTTCCTCGCTCGCCGGCGACGAGCCCACGCCGACCACGACCGGGCCCTGCGGCCCGGCCTGGCCGCGGAAGACGACCACCGGGCAGTGCGCGCCGGCGGCGACCCGGAGGGTGACCGATCCGGTCAGGGCGCCGCGCAGGCCGCCGAGGCCGTGCGAGCCGAGCACGATCAGGGCCGCGGTCCCGGACGCCGCGAGCAGCAGGTCGACCGCGAGCCCCAGCTCCACGTGGACGTCGACCTCGACGCCCGGCGCCGCGGTGCGGGCGATCTTCGCCGCGTGCCGCGTCCGCCGGGTCACGTGCTCGGGCAGCAGTTCGGCCTCGTCGCCCGGGTCGACCACGCACGCGTGGAACAACCGCAGGTCAGCGCCGCGCCGGGCCGCCTCGTGCGCGGCCCACCGGACCGCGCGCAGCGACCCTTCCGAGGCGTCCACCCCGACGATCACCGCGGCCTGGTCGGCCATCACCGCCTCCTGACGTCCGTCGCCCGGACGGCGACTCCGGCCAGCATGTCGCCTCGCGGGCCGGCGCGTCAGAGCACGAAGACCTCTCGGCCGGGACCAATGGTCACCCGCCCGCGGCCAGGTACCGCTGCGGGTCGCCGCCCGCGCGGGCTCCACTGCCGAGCCAGCGGGCGAACCCCTCGCGGTCCCGGCGTTCGAGCTCGTCCAGGTAGGCCTGCCGCGACCGGACCACACGCCGGCGGGCCGGCTCGTCGGGGGCGCGCAGGAGTTCGCCGTAACTGCGCCGCCACGCCAGGCACAGCTCGGCCGTGGACAGGTCGGCGACTTCGGTGACTTCGGTGCCTCCGGAGGCACCTGGGGCTTCCTCCACGACGACCGGAGGGGTGCTCGGCGCCGGGCGGGGCCGGAACCGCCACACCGCCCACGCCGTCGCCACCACGACCAGCAACGAGGCGGCCGCCGTCCCGCCCGCGACGGCCACCAGGCCGCTGACCGCCAGGCCGGCCCCGAGCGCGCCGAGCCCGGTCACGACACCGATCGTCACGGCGGAAGCCGCGGATCCGGTCGCCGCGAGCCGCTCGCGCACCGCGGGAAAGCCCGTCACCGCCAGCCACGCGCTGACGCCGACGGCGAGGCCGAGCATGCCCCACCCGACGAGCGCGCCGGCCGGCAGCACGACCAGCCCGACCGCGCCGAACGCGGTTCCGGCGACGATCGACACGATCCTGGTGATACGAGTGAACATGAGCGCCTCAGTTCTGGTGAACGACCACCCGAGCACGACGGCGCCGGGGTCCGAGGCGTAGTGCCGAGTGTAGCCCCGGAACCGGTTTCCGGCGGGGATCCCCTGATCGGCCCCCCGGCGCCGGGCTCCGGCAATGTCCTTTGTGGATCGAACGGGCGGCGCTCAGCGGAGCCGGCGGGTGCGCCGGACGATCACGCGAACCGGTCGACCAGGCCGCTCACCCGTGCGGTGCCGTCGGCCGGATCGGGGGTCCGGACGCGGTCGCCGAGCCGCACCGGCGCGGGGTAGCCCAGGCGCGGCGGATCGGCGTCGACCGGTTCGGCCGGCCGCAGCCGCGTCGCGACCTCGAACACCACCGTCAGCGCGGGCCGATCGCCGCCGGTGGCGGTTTCGGTCAGCCAGGGCTCGTCGGCCGCGGTCAGCGCTCCGGCGGGATCAGCGCGTCGTAGGACCGGAAGAGCGCCTCGGCCCGCGCGGGGTCCACCCGCAGCGCCGGCCGCAGGGCGGGGCCGTAGTCCCGGATCGCCCGGTCGGCCGCCGGCGGGAAAACCTTCCGACAGCCGCTTCGCCGCACCCCCGGCGAGCCGGTCGCGCACCGCGTCGAAGCGCGAACCTCGCGGTGGGGTCACGTCGCGGGCGGGTCGGGGAGCTCGAGCCATTCCAGGTCCATCGGCACCAGCGTCGTCGAGAGCACCAGCTCCCGGAGGAGGTTCACCGTCAGGGTCAGGCCCACCGGTTCACCCACCTCCTCGCGTCGCAGACCGTGCACGCCGGCGTCGGAAAGCCGTTGCCGGACACGGGAAACGATATGCTCGACGCGCTTGGCCGTCCAGCTCTCGCGCGGCCGCCGCTCACCGAGCTCGGCGGCCGCCTGCTGGCGCGACAGGGGCAGCGGCTGCGGGTCGTAACCGAGGTAGCGCTGCCCGAGCACGGCCAGCACCAGGTGCTCCTCCGCGGTGAGCCGCCAGCGTTTCGGCGGGGCCGTCGGGTGGGTCGGCCGGGGCGCGGTGGCCGTGTCCTCCCCGTCGGAGACCAGCAGCTCCAGCACGTGCTCGCGGTCGCGCGTCCCGCGCAGGAACAGCGCGGTGTAGCCCGCGGCCAGCGGCAGCGGCTCGCTGTCGCGGTGCAGCAGGACGCTGTCGGACAGCCGGATCGGCGAGCGGCCGGTGTTGCTCAGCCACCAGCGGTCCCGGTCGTGGGTCAGCAGCCCGTGGACCCGGCTGATCCGCAGGTCGTCCTCGCCGACGCAGACGTCGACCTCCAGGCGGTTGCGGCCGAAGCTCACCCGGCTGCCGTCGGCCGGGGGCACCGCGATGCCGCCGGTGACGGTGAGCGCGCTCAGCGTGCCCGGCACAGACGCGGTCACGTCGTGGCGCAGGCTGCGCTGGCGGTGCGGGTCGAGGCGTTCGGCGGGCACGGGCTACCTCCGCTCGTAGGCGCCGATGTCGAAGCCCGCGCCGGCGGGCCGGGGGACACCGTCGAGGTCGAAGGCGGGGGCGAGCGCGGCACTGCCGGTGTCGACGGCGGCCGAGCCCGCCGCGAGGTGGTAGTCACCGGGGGCCGCGAACCCGGGGTCGCCGGTGAGGTTGTGGTCGGCGGTGAACGGCCCGGCGGTCACCGGGCCGTCGCCGAAGACGTTGTTGCGCAGGATGTTCGTCCCGGCGAACCGGTCGCCGCCGACGTGCACCGAGCCCTTCGCGTTGCCGGCGAAGGTGTTGTTGACGACCGTGAGGTCGCGCATCGTGCCGGTCGACTCGACCCACAGGTCGAGCCCGGCCTGCGCGTTGCCGGTGGAGAGGTTGTCGAAGACCCGCACGGCCGAGAGCAGCCGCGTTTCCGAGTAGTCTTCGACGGCCAGGCCGATCCCGGCCTTGCCGGCGTCGCGGGTCCCGCTCACGACGTTGGCGTAGACGTCCACAGTGGACGAAGAGTCGACGTAGATGTTCGGCCCGCGGTTGCCGGTGACGACGTTGTGGTGGATCTTCACGCGGGCGGTGTCGTCGTACTTGACGTCGATGCCTTCCTCGCCGTTGTCGTGCACGCGGCAGCCGGACACCTCGACGTCGGAGGAGCCCGAGGCGATGCTGAGCGCCTCGTGGTCGGCGGAGGTGCCGCGGGCGTTGGTGCCGCGGATGTCGCAGTTCCGGATCGTGGCACGGCGGGTGGCGACGAGCACGAGCCCGCCGTCCTGTGCGCCGTCGACGCCGAACCGGTCGAACACGAGGTCGTGCGCGCCCTCGGCGTAGACCCCGAAGCCGGTCGAACCGGCGACGGTCAGGCCGCGGAACTCCAGCCAGGAGTGGTTGCCGACCGCGAGCAGGCCGGCGTCGCCGCCGGTGCCGGTCAGCACGGCGGTGCCGCCCATCCCGGTGAACCGGATCGGCCGGCCCGGGCCGCCGTCGTGCCGGATGGCGAGGCCACCCGGGTAGGTCCCGGCCGCGATCGCGACGGTGTCACCCGGGCGGGCGACGTCGGCCGCGGCCTGGACGGTGGCGTACTCGCCGCCCGGTCCGACGTGGAGGGTCCGCGGACCCGCTCCGGCGGCCCCCACGGCCGTCGGAACGACCATGGCCGCCACCGTCAGCACCACGCCGGCCACACCCCGCACCGCCACCTCGTCCCCCTCCGGCCCGCCGGCGGCGCCGGCCTGGCCCTGTTTTTAGCCGAGCCCGCCTGGGACCGGTCCCCGGTTCACGGCAGCCGTCCGGCTTCCCCGCCGCCGGCCCCCGAGCGCCCCAATGTGGCGTTGGGTGCGTCCAACGCACCCAATGTGGCGTTCGGTGCGTCCAACGCACCCAACGCCACATTGGGGCGCATGAGAAGCCGCGGTCACGGCAGCCGTCCGGCGAGCGCGGCCGCCAGCGTCCTGGCGTCGCCGCACAGCGCGTTCCCGCTCGCCGCCCCGGCGTCTTCGAGGGTGACGACGGCGATCTCCTCCCGGTTCGGCTCGGTGCCGCGCAGCACCGGCAGCGCCGGGGTGTAGAAGCGGTGCACGACCTGCACCGCGCAGGCGGGCCGGTCGCCCGGCACCGGCGCCACGACGGCGCTGCGGGTGCCGGCGCGGATCCGCTCGCCGGGCACGTCGGTGTCCGCCTCGATCGGCCATTCCCGGGTGTAGCGCACGGTGATCGTGCGGGGATCGTCCTCCCAGGTGCAGCCCCACCCGCCGAACTCCCGGTCGGCCTGCGAGGCCCGGACCGAGACGCTCGCCGTCACCGCGGTGTCGAGCAGGCCGCAGGCGTCGACGTGGGCGAGCGACCAGTCCGGGAACGGCCGGTCGCGCCGCGGCAGGGTCCCGTTGGCGAGCATGGGCAGCACGTCGGAGAGCACCGAATCGGAGATGGTGCACAGGGGCGCGTCCTGCGCGCGCGTCACCGGGCGCGAGGTGACGTCGATCCGGTTGGTGTCGGCCAGCGAGATGCTGCGCTCGCAGGCGCCGTCGCGGGCCTCGGGGCGTTCGATGTCGCCCATCCGGCCGGGCACCGGGGGCCTGGTCGGGTAGCGCAGCGGGCCGGTCAGGTCGAGGGTCGTCTGCACCTGGCCGGTGCCGTCGGCCAGGGTGGTCGTGACCACGCAGGTGCCGAAGTTCTTCAGCTCGGGGTCCACGAACGGCTGACCGAACCGCGTGAGCGAGTCGACCGAGATCGCCGCGCACGGGTCCGTCGCGGCCGGATCGGCGCCGAGCGTGTTCGGCCCGCCCGCCGGGGTGGCCGACGGCGGCCGGCTGAGCAGGAACCCGGCCACCAGCGCGAGCACCGCGGCCAGCGCACCGACCGCGAGGAGCCGGCGGCGGAACCGGCGTCGTGGCCGCCGGGGCGCGGGGGTGTCCGCTTCGAGCAGGGCGACGGCCTCGGCCGCGGTGGGCCGGTCGGCGGGGTGGCGGGCCATCAGCGCGTCGAGGACCGGGCCGAGCCGGCCCGCGCGCTCGGCCGGGGCGGGCCGCCCACCGGCGGCGCGGCGCATCTGCACGAACGGGCCGTCCTCGCCGGACCCCCACGGCGACCGGCCCTCGACCGCGGCGTAGAGGGTGGCGCCCAGGGAGAAGACGTCTGATTCGGGACCGGCCTCGCCGCCGCCGGCGACCTCCGGCGCGACGTACCCGAGGGTGCCGGTGAGCTGGGCGCCGCCGGTGCGGGTGACCTCGGTCCAGCGGGCGATCCCCAGGTCGGTGAGCTTGGCGACGTCGTCGTCGGTCACCAGGACGTTGCCCGGTTTGACGTCGCGGTGGACGATGTCGCGGGCGTGCATGGCCGCGAGCGCCGCGGCCAGCTGCGCGCCGATCCGCCGGACCCGGTCCTCGGGCAGCGGGCCGCCGTCGTCGACGAGCTCCTCGAGGCTGCGCGCGGCCAGGTACTCGGTGACCAGCCAGCGCGCGTCGACGTCGTCGGTGACCGTGTCGAACACCGTGACGACGTTCGGGTGCAGCAGACCGGCCCCGATGCGCGCCTCCCGCCGGATCTGCCCGGCGTCGGCGTCGAGGGATCGTTTGAGCGACACTTGCCGGCCCAGTTCGAGGTCGAAGGCCCGCCAGACGACGCCCATGCCGCCCTGTCCGAGCTCCTCCTCCAGCCGGTACCGGTCGGCTACGACGCGACCACTGCCCACCCGCGGAGTCTACGAAACGGCCCGGCACCCCGCGCGCGGCACGTCACGACGGTGGCGGGGGTGGTCTCGGTGAGCGGCATCCCGTTCTTGACTCCGCAAGTAATACCGAATTACCGTCACGGTGCGAGACCACCCGGTCACCCGATTTGTCCTGACAGCCGCCACTGTCGCAGCGGATTCCTCCGCACACGATCGTAGGAGCGGCATGTTCCCGAGGTCAGGTGTCCCAGAACGACGCAAGTCCCGGCCCCGGACGGCCGCCGGCGTGACGGCCGGGCGAGTGCTCGCCGTGGCCGTGACGGCGCTGGCCGCGGCCGGGCTGGGCGTCACCGGCGCGGCGGCGGCGGCGGGAACGGGCGCGGTCACCGGGATCGGCGGCAAGTGCCTCGACGTCACCGGCGGCTCGGCCGCCAACGGCACCCGGGTCCAGCTGTGGACCTGCACCGGCGGCCCGGCCCAGCAGTGGACCGCCGGTGACGACGGGTCGATCGCCGCGCTCGGCAAGTGCCTCGACGTGGCCGGCGCGTCCGCCGCCAACGGTGCCGCCGTGCAGGTCTACGACTGCAACGGCACCGGCGCCCAGCGCTGGACCGCCGACGCGGGCCGGCTGGTCAACGCCGGGTCCGGGAAGTGCCTGGACGCCGCGGGCGTGTCCAGCGCGGACGGCACCAAGCTGCAGATCTGGACGTGTTCGACCGGGGCGAACCAGCAGTGGGTGCTGCCCGGTACGACGACGGTCCCGCCCGCGAACGGTCCCTGCCCGCAAGGCCCTTTCGGCACGCCGTTGCCGTCGTCGACCCTGATCGCCACCAAGATCAAGGACGGCTTCAACTTCCTGGAGGGACCCACCTGGGACGCGGCGACCCAGACCCTGCTGCTGACGAACATGCACGACGGGGCGGGCGCCGAAAACGTCCAGCCGTCGGACATCCTGCGGTTCACACCGTCGACCGGCGCGTTCGCCACGGCGATCGCCGGCGCGGGCAGCAACGGGCTGGCCATCAGCCGCGACGGGAAGTCCGTCGTCGCCGCGACGCACGACCAGCGCAGCGTCTCGTCCTACGACCTGGCGACGGGCCGGCGGACGACGCTCGCGGCGACCTACCAGGGGCACCTGTTCAACTCGCCGAACGACGTGACGGCAGGCGCGGACGGCACCGTCTACTTCACCGACCCGGACTTCCAGCGCGCGAACCGGGCGGACCAGATGTCGGGCAGGACGAGCGTCTTCCGGGTGCGCGACGGTGTGGTCAGCTTGATCGACGACACCATCCGCGAGCCGAACGGCATCGAGCTGGCCCCGGACGGGAAGACGCTGTACGTCGGCGGCAACGCGACGGGCAAGATTTACAGGTATCCCGTCAACGCGGACGGCAGTACCGGTGCTCGCAGCGACTTCGCGTCGGTGGCGGGCACGGACGGCGGCACGATCGACTGCGCCGGCAACGTCTACCAGGCCACCTTCGGCGACGGGAAGGTCCACGTGTTCTCCCCGGCCGGCCAGGCCCTCGGCACGATCTCGGCCGGCCAGAACACGACGAACATGGCCTTCGGCGGCCCGGACGGCAAGACCCTCTACGTCACGTCGGGGACGCCGTCCACGGGCGGCGACAACGGGAACTTCGGGCTGTACAGCATCCGGCTGAACGTGCCGGGCTGGCCGTACTAGACCGGCGGTCGTGAGTGCGTAACAGTGTTCTAACACTGTTACGCACTCACGAGGGGGTCGGTCAGGTGCAGTTGACGCCGGCCTGCTTGTAGTTGTCCTTGTTGACGATCGTGGTCTTCGCGATCGTCTCCGCGGGCAGCTCCTTGCCGTTCTTCACC
>NZ_JAEBDZ010000045.1:0-57678 GCF_046548675.1 Amycolatopsis sp. cmx-8-4 | reverse complement strand
TGAAGATGAACGTCGACACCGACACGCAGTACGCGTTCACCCGCCCGATCGTGGACCACTTCTTCAAGAACTACGACGGCGTCCTGAAGATCGACGGCGAGGTCGGCAACAAGAAGTTCTACGACCCGCGCTCCTACCTCAAGGCCGCCGAAGGTGGCATGGCCGCCCGGATCGTCGAGGCCTGCCAGGCCCTCGGCTCCGCCGGCACCAAGCTCAAGTAAAGCCCATGTGAAGGGCCGCCACGGTTTCCGTGGCGGCCCTTCGTCGTGCTCAGACCTCGACGACTTCGAGCAGGCTTTCGAGGCCTTTGAAGTCTTTCGCGTTGCGTGTGTACAGCGGCAAGTCGTGCACGGAGGCAGTCGCGGCGATCATCAAGTCCATCTTGCGCGGTCTTGGATCGCGCCCGACGGCGATCACCATTGCGACGAATGTTCCGTACCGAGTGGCCGCGTCACCGTTGAAGGGTAGTGGGGCGAAGTCGGCGATCGCGGCGCCGAGCTTTTCGGTGCGAGCGGCGCGGACCGCGGGATCCCTGGCCGCTGCCAGACCTTGGTGCAACTCGGCCATTGAGACTGCGGTCAGTTCGGCGACTGCCGGCAACTGCGATCGCTCCAGCAGGGCCAGATCGATGTAGACACAGGTGTCGAGCACGCCCACCTCGTGGTTCTCAGCCACGTGGCCGATCCCAGGGGTTGTCGTCGTCGCTCAGTCGATCGTCGCCGAAGAACTCGTCGATGTCCTTGCGCATCTCCGCTGCATCGACTCGCGGTAGACGACGGTGCTTGGCGATCAGTTCGTCAGTGGTGAGTCGGCGCCGCTGGGGCAGTGGTCGCAACTCCGCGATCTCCGTGCCATTGCGCGTGACGTGGAATGTCTCGCCGGCTTCCACGGCGTCCATGATCGCGGCGGAGCCGTTGCGGAGCTCCCGTTGGCTGATGATCTTCACAAGTCAAGTGTAGCACCGCGTGCTACGCCGTGGCCCGCCTCGCGTTCCACCGCCGGGTCACCGGCCCGGCCGCTGCCCACAACACGAACACCGCCACCAGCGCCACCCCCGCCGTCCAGTACTCCACCGGCGGGGCCGACTCCGTGTGCGCGTCGCCCAGCACCCATGGCCTGAACTGCGACTGCACCCACAGCGCCCCGTAGCCGAACGCCGTCACCAGCAGCGCTCCCGCGCCCGCCGTCAGCAGGCCGTGACCGCGGCCGATGGTGAACGCCAGGTCCACGGCGAGACCCACGAAAAGCAGGTAGAACGGGATCGTCGAGACCGGGAAGCCCAGGCCCAGCAGCAGCGGCCACATCACCGCGCGGTAGGCGATGTACGCCAGCGCCACGAACGTCGCCGACCAGCGGCGGCCCAGCGTCCGGCGGGCCAGGGCCAGGATCAGCGCCATCACGCCGATGCCCCACAGCGGGTACACCCACTCCGGGATCGGCATCGTGAAGTGCAGGATCGCCGTCCGGTCGACCGGGTGGCCGATCTGGTTCGCCGCGAACGAGAGCAGTGACGGCTCGGCCTCCGGCGCGCCGCGTTCCCAGGCGCGCAGGCCGAGGATGCCGTACTCCTGCTGGCCGTTCGGGAAGAACGTGTTCTCCAGGAAGAACGCCCACAGCGCGAGCAGCACGCCGCTGCGGAAGCGGCCCGGCGGCGCCAGCCGGAGCCAGCCGAGCAGCACGCCCGCCTGCATGATGCCCGTGCCCAGGTAGAGCATCATGTGCGACGGGCTCCACGCGGTCAGGTCGAGGCCGTTGACGCGGTGGTTGATGACGTCCAGCGGCGCCGCGACCAGGAACATCAGCAGGCCGATCTGCATCAGCCGCAGCGACGGCTTGTCGGCGCCCAGCCCGGTGTAGCTGTGGATCGCCACCAGCACGACGATGATCACCGTGCCGACCGTGTTGATCAGGTGCGGCGGCGCCAGGTCGTCGCGCAGCCACATGAAGTGCCACGACATGTCCCACGACGAGCCGACCAGCTTGAACGCGAACGCCGCCAGCCACATCCCGTAGCAGAACCGGAGCACCCAGTCCGGTGTCGGCTGCCCGGGTGCGCCGCGGTGCCAGTGCCGCGTGAAGAACAGCCGCGTCTTGCCGATGGGGCTGCGCGGGGTCACGTCCGCAACCGGGACGTCCACTGCCTTGGCCATGCGGACATCATGGCCGGTCGTGGTCACGAGCGGGCCAAGACAGTGGCAAACGACGCCAAAATCGGGGTTCACCCCTACGGGTGGACGATTTGCTTTCGAGCTGCGTCCGTTGGCAAGGTGTGCCGCCATGATGCCGAAACGAGTTGTGGCCGCGGTCCTGATCGGCGCGCTGGTGCTGGCCGGCGGCGGGGTTCTCGCGGGCCTGTTCTTCTGACCCACCAGCCCCTGACCCGCGGGCGTGAGCAGAATGGGCGCATGACGCACAACCTGCTCGGCCCCGAGCCGACGCTGCTGCCCGAGCACACCGCCGCCCAGGCCGCGCTCGACGCCGGGAACGACCCGGCGACCGTCGCGGCCGAACACCCCTACTACAGCGAGGCGTGGGCGTCGCTGGCCGAGAAGGCCTTCGAGTCGGGTGAGACCGTCGCCGCCTACGCCTACGCGCGCACCGGCTACCACCGCGGTCTCGACCAGCTGCGCCGCGCGGGCTGGAAGGGCTTCGGCCCGGTGCCGTGGACGCACCGCCCGAACCAGGGCTTCCTGCGCGCCCTCGCCGTGCTGGGCAAGGCCGCCGGCAAGATCGGCGAGACCGAGGAGTACGACCGCTGCCGGACGTTCCTCGCCGACTCCGACCCGGCCGCCGCGGAAGCCACCGGCCTGAAGTGACCCACCCGTCGTGAGTGGTAATGAGGGTTCTAACCCGAATTACCACTCACGACCGGCCACGGCAGACCCGGAAACGCATCAGGTGAGGTGGGTCACCATGTCGAGCCCCGCTCCGCGCGGGCGGCCGCGGAAGCTCCCGGTCGCGGAGCAGCGCGCCCGCGTGCTGCAGGCGACGGCGAAGGTCGTCGCGCAGCACGGGATGCAGGGCGCGACGATCGAGCAGATCGCGCGCGAGGCCGGCGTCTCGCGCCAGGCCGTCTACGAACGGTTCGGCGACCGGACGGCGCTCTTCGCCGAGGTCGTGGCCGAGATCGAGGAGCGGGCCTTCACGGCCATCGCCGGCGCGTCGGTGGCCGATCCGCAGGCCAGGCTGCGCGGCTGGGCGCGGGCCAACTACGCCACCATGGTCACGTTCGTCGCCGACAGCCCGGAGGCCTACGGCGTGCTCCGGGCGGCGGAACGCGCGGGCGACCCCGCGCTCACGCGGCTGCGGGAGCGGCTGGCCGTCGTCTACGCCGACGCCAGCGCCAAGCGGTGGGCCGCGCACGGCATCGACTCCGGCCGCGCCGACCGCGCGCTCGTCACGCTCTTCTTCGCGATGACCGAGTCACTGGTCCAGGCGACCTGGGACGGCGAGCCGCCGCCGCAGGACGCCCTGATCGACCTGCTGACCGAGTTCACCGTGGGTGGCGTCGCCCGCCTGCAGACCAAGGCGAGCGACGTCATCGACCGGCTGCGGTGAGCTAAGCCGCCGCCATCGCCAGGTCCGGCGACCCGACGACGCGGTTGCGCCCACCGTCCTTCGCCGCGTACACGGCCGCGTCGGCGGACGCCATCACCGCCTCGATGGACGTTCCGTCGAGTGGGTACGCGGCGACGCCGATGGACGCCGTCTGCCGTCGGATGTCCACCGCCTCACCCTCGTTGGTGGTGGTGCTGATGATCAGCTCGCTGACCCGTTGCCGGATGCGTTCCGCCGTCACGATCGCGTCCGCTTTGGACGTCGACGGCAGCAGCGCGACGAACTCCTCGCCGCCGAACCGGCCGACCAGGTCGTGCGCCCTGGTCTCCTGCTTGACCACGGCCGCGACCGCCTTGAGCACGTCGTCCCCCGCGAGGTGCCCGTAGGTGTCGTTGATCCGCTTGAAGTGGTCGAGGTCGATCATCATGGCGCCGAAGCTGCCGTTCTCCCGCTCAGCGCGGGAGATCTCGCGCGTGGCGCCGTCCTGCCAGGTGGTCGCGTTGAGCAGCTGCGTCTTCTGGTCGGTGGTCGCGAGCTCCTCGAGCCGCTTGATCAGCACCGACCGCTGCAGCACGTACAGCGGCAGGATCACCAGCACCGACAGCAGCGGCTCGTCGGTCAGCACCATCACCAGCAGCGCGCCGACGCACAATGTGGACAGTTCCAGCAGGTTGTCGTCCATGGTGCCGAGGCACGACACGGGGGTCGCGCTCTCGGGGTCGGCGAGGTAGAGGCCGAGACCGGTGAGCGCGGTGTTGACCGTGAAGAAGGCGAGTCCGGCCAGCGTCACGGTCGCGACACCGCTGCCGAGGGTCATGTGACCCACGACACCCCCGGCGAAGGCCGACAAGATCATCGTCGTCGCGTTCGCGGCCACGCGGTGAAATTCACCCGGACGGGTGCCAGACCAACTACGGAACGCGAGGTACACGTAGAGCACAACCCCGAGCGCGGCCACCAGTTGGGCCGGCAGCAGCAGGCCGGCGGGCAGCAGCCACACCGAAGTCATCGAGATGTACGGCCCCCGGCTGAGGATGCGACGCTGTCGCTCCAGCCGCCGGCTGACCTCCGTTTGGGCCACGGCCAGCGCTGTGAGCAGCGCAAACGTGCCCAGTTGGGCGAGTGTGACCGGCACGGTCAACAGCGAAACGGCCGTCCACGTGAGCATGACCGTGATGGCGGTCAGTGTGGCGATGATCCAGTCGCGCGGGCGAGTCCACAGTGCCCAGTCCCGCACGCGAGAAATCAAGTCTTGGCCGCGCTGTTCCCCCGATGTGACCATTTTTCCCCCAGCCCCTTGCGCAGATCTACGGTGACAAAGTACTCACAGACAGTTTCAGACCGTTTGCCCGCTGTCCACAAGGGCAATCGGTGTGTACTTTTTCTTTGACACCGGAACGAGAGGTGGCCAGCGATGCGCGGCAAAGAACAGTGACCGCACAGCGCACCGCAAGGTCGCGCAGGTCGAGCCCACGCGCGGGGCATGTCATGCATGTTCGGCGCGTGCGGCTTCTTTGTCGTTCCCTCGTTTCGGCTCGCTCGTCAGGGCCCGGGCCCACAGCGCCGCCAGTGGCAGGGTGAGCACCACCCCGGCGATGCCGAAGATCCCGACGGTGCCGTGCGGGGTCAGCTGATCCGCGAGCACCCCGCCGATCAGCGGGCTGACGCCCATCATCGTGGTCAGCCCGGTGTTGGACAGGCCCATCACCTGCGCCCGCTGCTCGTCGGGCACGGCCAGCGTCAGTGACGCGGTCGCCTGCAGCAGGCAGACGGTGCCGAAGCCGCCGGAGACGATGAACAGCACGATCGACGAGACCGGCCCGGGGTTCAGGAAGCACAGCACGAGCGGGACGGCGCACAGCGCCGAGAGCGGGCCGATCAGCTTCGGTCGCAGCCGCGCGGGCACCCAGCGCGTGTAGATGAAGGTCGCGATGACGCTGCCGATCGGGTCGGCCGCGAGCAGCAGGCCGATCGCCGAGGGACCACCGCCCGACGCGGCCACGTACGGCGCCGCGATGCCCTCGTAAACCGGCAGGAGCCCCATCAGCCAGGTGAACAGCACCAGG
The DNA here is from genome assembly GCF_046548675.1 of Amycolatopsis sp. cmx-8-4. Lineage (NCBI taxonomy): Bacteria > Bacillati > Actinomycetota > Actinomycetes > Pseudonocardiales > Pseudonocardiaceae > Amycolatopsis > Amycolatopsis sp. cmx-8-4. Next base: position 52,054 of record NZ_JAEBDZ010000045.1, on the reverse strand, counting down.
GTGCGCAGCGACGAGTTCGCGAACGCCGTCCGGCTACCGCCGCCGAGCGTCGCGAAGAAGGACTTGCGCTGTTCGCCGGTCGCCGCGGCCGGCCGGGCGCGGACGCCGAAGCGAATGAACAGCGCGGAGAGCATGAACGTGCCGGCGTCGATGATCAGCGCGACGTGCGGGTCGAGCGCGATCAGCAGCGCGCCGCCGCCGGCGAACCCGAGCAGCTGGGCGCTCTGCACGGTCATGCTGCGGATACCCATCCCGACGACGAACCGGTCGCCTTCGAGCACCTGCGGCAGCAGCGCCAGCTGGGACGCCTTGAACGGCGGGTTGACCAGGGAGACGGCGCCGACCAGCACGGACATCAGCCAGAACGGCATGTCGGGCAGGGCGACGAGCAGGATCAGCCCGGCCCGCAGCAGGTCGACGAGCACCATCACGGAGCGGCGGGGGAAGCGGTCGGCGAAGCCGGTCAGGAAGATCCCGCCCAGCAGGGACGGGGCGTAGGTGAGCGCGTAGGTCAGGCCGGTCAGGGTCGCCGAGTTGGTGCCGGTGAACACCAGGATGGACAGCGCGACTCTCGCCAGCTGGTCGCCCGCGATCGACAGCAGTTCCCCGAACCAGAGCGCACGGAACTCGGCGATTCCGAACACCTCGCGGAACGTGACCCGGTCCGGCGGTGCTGCCATACGTCTTCTCCCGACCTCTTGTGCACACCGCGTCCTTCGCATGACCGCCGGTGACAAGACGACCAGTCGGTCATAAGGCAGTCACGGTACGTGAGTTACCTCAGACAGTGTCCCGTGACTGTTGGTGAATTCCTAGGTTCTTTCGCCGGTATCGAAGGTGTCACGGAGCTTTCCCGAACGGGTCAAACGATAGCCCGCAGTGTCTGACCGATCGCTCAGGAGTCACCAATGGATCATTCCGTACCCGTTGGCCCAGGACCAGAGGCAAAAGTAGCCACCTCGCGCGGGGCGAGGTGGCTACTTGAGGGAAAGAGACTCAGCCGTCGACGGCGAGGGCGTCCTCCGCGGGGGTCCGGGTGGTCCCGGCGGCCCGGGCCGCGTCGCGCTTGGCGACCTCTTCGCGGACGATCGGGATGACGTAGCGGCCGAAGTCGATCGTGTCGCCGAGCATGTCGTAGCCCCGGGCCGACAGGATCTCGACGCCGAGGTCGTAGTAGTCCAGCAACGCCTGCGCGACCGTCTCCGGCGTGCCGACCAGCGCGTTCGAGTTGCCCGCGCCACCCGTCGCGGCCGCCGTCGGCGTCCACAGAGCACGGTCGAACCGCTCGCCCTGCGCCGCGACCGCCAGGAGCCGCTGGGAGCCCGTGTTCTCCGGCTCGGTCAGCTTGTGCCGGCGGGTCAGCGGCTGCCCGCCCTTCGTGCGGTTCTTGATCGCGCCGACCGTGCGGTGGGCCTTCTCCCAGGCCAGCTCCTCCGTCGGGGCGATGATCGGGCGGAACGCGACCTGGATGCGCGGCACGTCCGTGCGGCCGGCCGCCAGTGCCGCCGCCTTGACCGACTCGATCTGCTCGGCGGTCTGGGCCAGCGGCTCGCCCCACAGGCAGAAGATGTCGGCTTCGGCGCCACCGGCGGCGTACGCGGCCGGCGAGGACCCGCCGAAGGAGACGCCCGGCCGCGGCTGCTGCACCGGCTTGATGTCGCTGACGTAGTCGGCGAAGCGGTAGTACTCGCCCTCGAAGTCGAACGGCTCGTCCGACGTCCAGGCCTTCTTGATGATCTGGATGGCCTCGCGGGTGCGCCCGTAGCGCTGGTCCTTCGTCAGGAAGTCGCCCTCGCGCTGCTGCTCGTGGTCGTTGCCGCCGGTGATGAAGTGGACGGTCAGCCGGCCGTCGGAGATCCGGTCGAGCGTCGCGAACGTCTTCGCGGCGAACGTCGGGTACGAGACGTTCGCCCGGTGCGCGAGCAGGATCTGCAGCTTGTCCAGCTTCGTGGCGACGTACGCGGCCGCCTGCGCGGGATCCGGCGAACCCGAGCCGTAGGCGAACAGCACCCGGTCCCAGCCGAAGTCTTCGTGCGCGCGGGCCAGGCGCAGCGTGTACTCCTTGTCGAACACCCCGCCCGAGCGGGCGTGCGTCTCCGACCCGTCGTGCGTGCCTCCGATGCCCAGGAACTCCACCGGCATGACGTCCACCTTCTCTCGCGTCGCTCCCTCAACGGCTACGCCTGGGCGCACCGGTGCGGCAACGACGTCCGCAGGGTGGAACGCACGCGAAATTCCGCAGAGTGGGAAGGACTTCCGGGGCTCGAAGCCCGGCGTAGCTTCGAACACGTGGCCGATCTCGCGCCGTTCACACTCGCCGTCGTGGGCGCCGGACCCCGCGGGGTCGGCGTCCTCGAACGGCTCGGCGCGAACGCCGCCGAGCTGCTCGGCGGCCGGCGGCTCGAAGTCCACCTGATCGACCCGTTCCCGCCCGGGCCGGGCCGCGTGTGGCGCTACGACCAGTCGCCGTTGCTGCGGATGAACTCCATGCCCGAGGACGTCACGATGTTCACCGACGAGTCGGTGAAGATGGCGGGCCCGGTGCTGCCCGGGCCGGCGCTGCTGGAGTGGGCGCGGCAGGTGCGGGACGGCTCGCTCGAGGCCGAGGTGCCCGCGGACGTCGTCGCCGAGCTGACCGCGCTGGACGCCTTCCACTTCCCGACGCGGCGGCTGCAGAGCGCGTACCTGACCTGGGTGTACCGGAAGATCCTCGGCGACCTGCCCGGCGGCATCGACGTCGTCGAGCACGCGGCGCGGGCGGTGGACGTCGACGGCTCGCTCGTCCGGCTCTCCGACGGCGCGGAACTGCGCGCGGACGCTGTCGTGTTCACGGTCGGGCACCTCGACGCGGAACCGGACGAGCGGGAGCGCGAGCTGGCGTCGTTCGCCGGGCGCCACGGGCTGGCCTACTACCCGGCCGGCTACACCGCCGACGTCGACTACTCCGCCGTCGAACCGGGGGAAACCGTGCTGGTGCGCGGGTTCGGCCTGGCGTTCGTCGACCTGATGCTGCTGCTCACCGAAGGCCGCGGCGGCCGCTTCGAGGAGCTCGACGGCGGCGGCCTGCGCTACCACCCGAGCGGCACCGAGCCGGTGCTGCACGTCGGCTCGCGGCGCGGCGTGCCCTACCACGCGAAGATCGGCTACCGGCTGCGCGGGAAACCGTTGCGGCTGCCCCGGTTCTTCGACGCCTACGCCATCGACGAGCTGGCCGGGGCGCCGGGCGCGCTCGACTTCCGCGCCGACGTCTGGCCGCGGGTGGCGAAGGAGCTGGCCTGGGGCTACTACAGCGAGCTGTTCACCGGGCACCCGGACCGGGTGCGGCTGGACTTCGCCGTGTTCGCCGACGCCTTCGCCGACCTGGCCTGGGATTCGCCGGGGATGCGGGACCTCGTCGCGCGGGCCGTGCCCGCCGAGGAGGACCGCCTCGACCTCGACCGGCTGGACCGGCCGATGGCGGGCCGCGCGTTCGGGACGGCCGAGGAGTTCGGCAAGGAACTGCGCGAATACCTCGAGGCCGACCTCTCGCGCCGCGCCGACCAGACGTTCAGCGCCGACCTGGGCGCGTTCATGGCGTTGCTCTCGGTGTACGGCCAGATGCCGGCGCTGGTCCAAAAGCGACGGTTGAACGCGGCTTCCCAAGTGTCCGATATGGACGGCTGGTTCCACGGGTTCTTCTCCTACTACGCCAGCGGTCCGCCGCCGCGCCGGCTGGAAGAGCTGCTCGCGCTGCACGAAGCCGGGGTGGTTTCGTTCGCGGGCGCGGACATGCGCGTGACGGCGGACGCCGCGCGTGGCGTCTTCGTGGCGTCCGGCGCGAGCTACCCGGGCGAGGTCGTGTCGCGCACGCTGATCGAGGCACGCCTGCCGGGCCCGAGCGTGACGCGCGCGGCCGACGTCCTGCTGCGGCAGCTGCGTGACACGGGCCAGCTGGCGGAGGAGACGGTGGCGGACCCGGAGACCGGCGTGCACCTGCCGTCGGGCCGGATCCACACGCGCGTCTCGGACTCCCGCCTCCTCGACGGCGCGGGCCACCCGCACACGCACCGCTTCGCCGTGGGCCCGCACACCAGCGCCCGCTCGGCGGCGGCCTTCACCCGGCCGCGGACGAACGCGTCGTCGTTCCGGCAGAACGACGCCGTGGCGCGCGAGATCCTGGCGCTGGTCAACCCGCCCAGCTGACGAGCTCGTCGAGCACCTGCTCCGGCGCGGGCATGGCCGCGATCTCCCGGGCGACGCCTTGGGCGATGGCGCGCGGCTTCGGGTCGGCCAGCAGCTCGCGGGCCGCGGCTTCGATCGCGTCCATCCGCACGGCCTCGCCCACCAGGGACTGCGCCGCGCCCAGGGCGGTGAGCGTCTCGGCGTTGACGAACTGGTCGGCGCCCTGCGGCAGCACCAGCTGGGGCAGGCCGGCGGCGAGCGCGGCGAGCACCGTGCCCGTGCCGCCGTGGTGCACCACCAGGCCCGCGTGCCTCAGCACCTCGGCCTGCGGCACGAACCCGGCGGCCCGCACCCGGGCCGGCAGCTCGCCCAGCAGCGCGGGATCGCCGGGGCCGAGCGCCACCAGCACGTCGGCCGGCAGCCGGGCCAGCGCGTGCAGCGCCCCGCGCAACACTGTCGTCGCGCCGAACACCACCGTGCCCAGCGTCAGGTAGACGAACCCGTCGGCCGGCAGCGGCGGCAGCGGGACGTCGGGGTCGACCGGCGTCGGGCGCATCCGGAACACCTTCGGCACGCCTGCGGTGCCCGGGTCGCGGAGGCTGTCGGGCCAGACGTCCACGCAGGCGTCGCCGAACATGGCGTCCGCGGGGAGCGTGCCCCAGAGCGGGGCCAGCCGTTCGGTGGCGAGGGCCAGCAGCTCCGGCGGCATGGACCGGCCGATCACGACGGAGACGGCGGGGATCCCCGCGCGGCGGGCCGCCACGCCGGCGCCGACGTCACTCTGCTCGTAGACGACGAGGTCCGGGCGCAGCCGCGGGAGCAGCGGCGTCAGGTCGTCGAGCAGCGCCACCGGCAGCAGCTCGCCGAACATCGTGATGCCGACCTCGGCGAACCCGGCGTCTTCGCCGTGGCGCCGTTTGGCCTCGGTTTCGGCGTCGCTGATCGCGATGCCGGCGCGGTGGGCCTCGAAACCGAGGTCGCGCACGGTGGCGAGGAAGGCCTCACCGGTGCCGAACACGACGTCGTGGCCGGCGGCTTTCGCCGCGTCGGCCAAGGGCAGCAGGGGGAAGAGGTGGCCGTACGCCGGGCGGCACGAGAAGAGGATTCGCACCACCCGAGCGTACTGGTCAGCCCTTCACGACCGGGGCGATCTGCTGCACCCACTGCCACGGCGCGGACGTGCCGCCGGGCAGGGAGTCGAAGTACTCCCAGCCGTCGATCCCGCCGAAGTCCGGGTACTTAGAGACGAGACCGCGCACCGTCGACTGGAGGGTCGACATGGCGACGTAACCACTGCAGTTGGCCGGGTTCGTCACGGTCCCGGCGACGACCTTGCTCGCGGGCACGATGCCGCGCTTGATGATGTTGTCGTAGCCGGAGGTGCTGCTCAGCGAGCCCCAGCCGCAGTAGAACTGCGTGTTGAACCAGGAGATCTGCGCGCCGCGGTCGCGGTAGAGGGTGTCGTAGTTCAGCCCGGACAGCCCGCCGCCGCCGGTCAGCTCGCTCGCCACCGGGGCGAGCGTGACGAGGAACGAGCTGCCGAAGTCCGCCCGCAGCGCGTCGATCAGCTTGTTGAGCGCGCCGTTGGACATGTGCTCTTCGACGTCCAGGTCGATGCCGGACAGCGAGTACGTCCGGATCAGGTTGCGCAGCAAGGGGTAGTAGGTGTCGAACTGCGTTTCGAGCCGCTGGAAGCTGCCCGCCGCGGCCCCGCCGACGAAGGCGAGCACGTGCACCCCCTGGCTGCGCAGGGTCGCGAGGTCCTGCCACATCCGCGTGAACTTCGACGCGTTCGGCGGATCGTCGTTGAGGTGCACGACACTGTTCGTGTCGAGGTGGATCGCCCCGACGACGACGTCGGTGACGCCGGTGTTGTTCTGGGTGAGTGTGAGCGGTGAGACGTAGGTGGAGCCGTTGTAGATGGTCTGGTAGTAGACGATCACCCTGCGCCCGGCGGCGGCCGAAGCCGGCACCGCACCCGAAAGCAGCATCACCAAGGCCACGAAGGCCACGCCGATCCTCCGCATGGTCCAGACCATACGTCGCGGTGGGTGGTGAGGAAAGAACTCACCGTCGATCCTGTCCGGTTTTGTCTCAACCGACCTCCTGGACCGACCGCCCCGGGATCGCCGCCAGCAGTTCCTTCGTGTACTCCGCCTTCGGCTCGTGCAGCACTTGCGCGGCCGGGCCCAGCTCCACCAGGGTTCCCGCCCGCAGCACGCCCACCTGGTCCGCGAGCTGCCGGACCACCGCCAGGTCGTGCGAGATGAACAGGTACGACAGCCCCAGCTCCGACTGCAGTTCCGCCAGCAGCCGCAGGATCTGGGCCTGCACCGAGACGTCCAGCGCCGACACCGGCTCGTCGCACACCACCAGGTCCGGCCGCAGCGCCAACGCCCGCGCGATCGCCACCCGCTGCCGCTGGCCACCCGACAGCTCGGCCGGCTTCCGGCGGGCCACCGACGCCGGCAGCGCGACCTGCTCCAGCAGTTCCGGAACCCGGGTGCGCGGCAGACCGAACGCCCGCAGCGGCTCCGCGACGACGTCCTCGATCGAGAACTTCGGGTTCAGCGACGCGTACGGGTTCTGGTAGACGATCTGCATCCGGCGCCGCAGCCGGCGCAGCTCGTTGCCGCCGAGCGACGTGATGTCCTGGCCGTCGAACTCGATCGAACCGGCGGACGGCGTTTCGAGCCGCAGCAGCATCCGGGCCGTCGTCGACTTGCCCGAGCCGGACTCGCCGACCAGCGCGAGGGTCTGGCCGCGCGGGATGTCGAACGAGATGCCGTCGACCGCTCGGATGCCGCCGTCGAACGTCTTCGCCAGGTCCCGCACCGTCACCAACGGCTCGGCGGCCGGAGCCGCCGGACGCAGCGTGCTCGTCATGCTCGGTGCCGCCGCGAGCAGTTGCCGCGTGTACGGCTGCGAAGGCGCGCTGACGATTTCGGCGGTCTTGCCCTCTTCGGCGACTTCGCCGCGGGAGAGCACGACGATCCGTGACGCGCGATCGGCCGCGACGCCCAGGTCGTGCGTGATCAGCAGGATCGCCGTCCCCGCCTGGGCGGCCAGCGACGTCAGGTGGTCGAGGATCCGCCGCTGCACGGTGACGTCGAGCGCGCTGGTCGGCTCGTCCGCGATGATCAGCTTCGGCCGCCCGGCCAGCGCGGCCGCGATCAGCACGCGTTGCCGCAGCCCGCCCGACAACTGGTGCGGGTACTGCTTCGCCCGCAGCTCCGGCGAAGGTACGCCCGCGCGTTCCAGCAGCTCGACGGCCTGCAGCGAAGCGGCGCGGCGGTCGGCGAGGCCGTGGATCCGCAGCACCTCCGCGACCTGCTCGCCGATCCGGTGCACCGGGTTGAGCGAGACGGCCGGGTCCTGCGGCACCAGCGCGATCTCCCGGCCGCGCACACTCCGCCACTGCTTGGGGGACAACGACGTCAGGTCGCGGTTGCCGAACGTGATCGCGCCGCCGTCGATCCGGCCGCCGCGGGGCAGCAGGCCGATCGCCGCGTGCGCGGTCGTCGACTTGCCCGAGCCGGACTCGCCGACGACCGCGACGACCTCGCCTTCGCCGACGTCGAGGCTGACGTCCTGGACGGCCGGGACCAGCCCGGCCCGCGTCCGGTACGACACGGCCAGGTTTTCGATGCGCAGCAGGGTCATCGCTCGCCTCCGTCCAGTGCGCGGGAAAGCCGGTTCGCGGACAGGACCACCGCCGCGACCGTCAATCCCGGGAACGTCGTCATCCACCAGGCCGTGGCCAGGAAACTCCGGCCGACGGCGACGAGCGAGCCCCACTCCGGCGTCGGCGGGGTCGCGCCGAAGCCGAGGAAGCTCAGCGCCGACACCTCGAGCACGGCCGTGCCGAGGGTGAGCGTCGCGAGCGCGAGCACCGGGCCCGCCGCATTCGGCAGCACGTGCCGCAGCAGCACGCCGGACCAGCGCACTCCGCTGGCTCGCGCGGCTTCGACGAACACGCCGCTTCGCACGCGAAGCACCTCCGCGCGCATGACTCGCGCGAAGGACGCGAGGTTTGCGATGCCGACGGCGATCGCGACGTTCGTCGTGCCGAAGCCCAGCGCCGTGACCAGGGCCAGCGACAGCAGGATCGGCGGGATGGCCAGGAAGACGTCCACGATCCGCATGATCACGGTGTCGGCCCAGCCGCCGCGGAACCCGGCGAGCAGGCCCAGCGCCGAGCCCGCGATCAACGCCGTCAGCACGGCGATCGCGGTCGCGCGCAGCGAGAGCGACGCGCCGTGGATCACCCGCGCGTAGACGTCGCGCCCGGTTTCGTCGGTGCCGAAGAAGTGGTGCAGCGACGGCCCTTGCAGCCGTTCGGCCGGGACGCCGGTGATCGGGTCGTAGCTGGTCAACAGTCCTGGCACGAAGGCCGCGAGTAGCACGAACGCCAGCACGACGACAGCGATCACCAGACCGGGCGGGAACGCCACTTTCACGTGAAAGTGCCGCTTGGTGGCGAGGTCAACCACGGGCCACCGCCTCGGGGGTACGCGCGATCCGCGGATCGAGCAGGGGATAAAGCAGGTCGACGCTCAGGTTGAGCACCACGAACACCAGCGCGGCCAGCACGATCACCGCCTGCACCACCGGGACGTCCTGCGCGGTGACGGCGGCCGCGGTCACCCGGCCGACGCCGTCGCGCGAGAACACCGTCTCGGTGATCACCGAACCGGCGACCAGGTTGCCCGCCACCACGCCGGCGACGGTCAGCGTCGGCACGGCGGCGTTGCGCAGCAGGTGTCCGAAGTGGACGCGCCAGCGGCTCGCGCCCTTGGCCGCGGCGATCTCCGCGTACGGCTGCTCCTGCTGCGTGGCCAGGCTCTTCGCCAGCACCTGGCCGATGATCGCGCCGGTCGGCAGCGCGAGGGTGATCGCGGGCAGGATGATCGTCTCGAAGCCCTGCGTGCCGAGCGCGGGCAGCAGCCGCAGCCGGAACGAGAAGAACTGGATCAGCACCAGGCCCACCCAGAACGGCGGCAGCGAGATCGCCAGCGACGGCAGGGACAGCAGCGCCTGCCGCAGCCAGCGGAACCGGGTGAACGTGCCCAGGAACGCCGAGCCGCCGCCGAACACGACCGCGAACACCAGCGCCAGGCTCGTCACCGCGAGCGTCGGAGGCAACGCCGTGACGACCATGTGCGTCGCGTCGTCGCCGGTCGCGACACTGCGGCCGAAGTCGCCGTGCAGCGCCGAGACCAGCCGTTTCAGGTACTGGACCGGGAACGGCGAGTCGAGACCGTACTCCGCGCGGGCCGCGGCGAGCTGCTCCGGCGTCGTCGACGATCCGGCCTCCCCGCCGGCGAGCTTCGCCGAAACGGCGTCCCCCGGCAGCAAGTAGAGGATCAGGAACGACAGCGTGAACGCCGCCCACAGCACGAAGACCGCTTGCGCGACCCGGCGGAGCAGGTAGTTCCTCACGACAGCCACGCGTCGAACAGCTGCAGCCGTGACGACGCTTCGAAGTCGACGGCGTGCGCCTTGGCGCTCTCCGCGACGACCTGGGTCAGCTCGAACACCGGCACCGCGTAGGCGTGGTCGACGATCAGCTTCTGCGCCTCGTCGGCCGACGGCTTGCGCTTGGCGTTGTCCACAGTGGACGACTGGGCGTCGAGGGCGACGTCGAGCGGGTTGCCCGGCGTGAGCCGGCTGCGGTTGCCGGCCTTCGTGGAGAACTGGCCGCGCAGGATGTCCGGGTCGGCGCGGGTCACGTTGTACCAGAGGAAGTCGTAGTTGCCGCTCAACTGGATCTGAGTGGTCTCGGCGTTGGTGTGCTGCTCGATCTTGAGGTCGAAACCGATCTTGCGCAGCTGCTGCTGGATCAGCTCCAGCACGCTGCGGTTCTGGTTGAACACCGGCGAGAACACGACGGCCGCGCTCAGTCGCTGCCCGTTCTTCGTGCGGATGCCGTCGGCGCCGGGCACCCAGCCGTCGCCGTCCAGCAGCGCCGCGGCGCCCTTCTGGTCGTACGCGAGCTGCGCGGACAGGTCGCTGTGCAACGGCGTCGCCGAACCCAGGATGCTGGTGGCCGGCTTGTAGCTCGGCGTCAGCACGGTGTTCACGACCTCGGTGCGGTCGACGCCCTTGAGCACGGCCTGGCGCACCTTTTCGTCGGTGAGCACACCGCGGGTGGTGTTCGCGTGCAGGTTGAACACGACCCCCGGGTTCGGCCGGATGTTCTCGGTGAAGCCGTTGCTCGTGAACTGCGGCTCGTCGACCGGCTGGACGTCGGTGATCGCGTCGAGCTGCCCGGAGGCGAGGCTGCCGGTGCGGACGCCGGGCTCCGGCACGATCTTGTAGTCGATCTTGTCGAGGTACGCCTCACCCTGGTGCTTGAACAGCGACGAGCCCCAGGTGTAGCCCTTGCGCTTGGCCAGCACGATCTCCTGGTTCTGCTTCAGGCTTTCGAAGGTGAACGGCCCGGAGCCGACCAGGCCGTTGCCCTGGCAGCGCTGCTCCGGCGTCTTCTTGAACGCCGCGGGGGCCAGCACGCCGAGCGACACCGTCGAGCTGGCCTGCAGGAACTGGGCGCTGGGCGCGGAGAACTCGAGGCGCGCGGTCTGCGAATCGACGACGGTCGTGCTCTTGTAGGCCGCGAGGTAGCCGTAGCCGAGCTGGGCCTTCGTGCCGAGGGCCTTGATGCCGTCGAAGCTGGTCTTGATCGCCGCGGCGTCGACCGGGGTGCCGTCGGAGAACGTCGCGCCGGCGCGCAGGTGGAAGGTGAACGCCGTCGAATCGGCGTTGCTCTCCCACTTCTCGGCCAGCCACGGCTTGATCTCGCCGCTCTTCGGGTCCTGGTCGGTCAGCGAGTCGACCAGCTGGCGCGCGACGTTGATGGACGCGTTCGTGGCGGTCTGCTGCGGGTCGATGCAGTCGGGCGCGGACGAGATGCCGAGCCGGAGCGTGCCGCCGGCCTTGGGCGGACCGGCGTCGGCGGCGCTCTGTTCGCCGCCCGCTGTGGAGCAGGCGGTCAGCAGCAGGGGCAGGGCGAGCAGGGCCGCGGCGTTGCGGGCACGGGAAAGCTGGGACACCGACGGCCTCCAGGGGAGCGGTTGCGACTTCAAGCGCGACGCTAGTTCCGCACTTGAGGCCGTCCCACAGAGCGAGCCGGGGTCCCAACCCCTGACACCGCAACGATTCCCCCTTGACACGCCGTGAGGGGCACCTTCAGGGACTCAGAGTCCCTGAAGGTGCCCCTCACGGCGAACTGGAGGTCAGCAGCGGACGAGCATGTCCGTCAGGGCCGTCTTCTCCGCGGTGTTGACGGTGAGCTTGAACTTCGTCTTCACCGCGACCCACATCTTCGCGTAGGTGCACCAGTAGCTCGTGAGCGGCGGCTTCCACTGGTCGGGCGACTTGTCGCCCTTCGACTGGTTGACGTTGTCCGTCACGGCGATGAGCTGCGGGTCGGTCAGGTCGTTCGCGTACGCCTGGCGCTGGGCCGTCGTCCACGACGACGCCCCGGTGCGCCACGCGGCGGCCAGCGGCACCACGTGGTCGATGTCCACATCGGACGCCGCCGTCCAGGTCTCGCCGTCGTACGGGCTGAACCAGCTGCCGGAGGTGGCGGCGCAGTTCGACCCGGTGACGACGTTCGTGCCGTCGCGCTTCAACACGACTTCGCGCGTGTCGCAGCTGTTGCCCTGGTCGATCCAGTGCGGGAACTTGTCGCGGCTGTAGCCGGTCTGGGACCCGTCGGCCTTCACGGTCAGCGAAGCCAGCTCGGACTTCGCCGTCGCGGCGGACGGGACGCCCGGCGGAGTAGCGTCGGCGACGCCGGCCAATGTTCCGGAGAGCACCGCGGTGGCGGCGAGGACAGCCAAGGAATGACGAACAGCACGCCTGGTTGGCATATTGCTGCCTCCATGTCAGGTGTGGGGACAGCTAACCCTGATACACCTGAGTGGCGTGTGCAACACGTATAGGTGACATGTTGCTGCCCGTTCGCCAACGCTGAGTGTCCACTGGCTCACTTGAGAGTGAAAAACGCAGGTCAGACTGCTCCACGAACGAGTCGCAGATCCTCCGTGTGCCGGTACCAGGTCCACTTGTTCACCGCGCGGTCGAAGACCACGTCGTCGCGCACCGGCCGCGTGGGGATGCAGCCGATCTGGAAGGCGCGCGAGTACAGCGTCGTCGGCCGCTTGAAGACGGTCCCCTTCACCACGCGCACGGCCAGGCCCGGCCCGCCCGGATCCGGCGTCACCTCGATCGACGCGGCCGGCCCGCGCAGCGCGACCTGCTCGTCGCAGTAGGCCACCCCGCGAACGAGCCGCAGCAGCCCGCGCCCGACGAGCACGCCGCCGACGTCGTCGCGGATCAGCGGCACCGGGTCGACCTCGCCGCGCAACGCCAGCGCGAGCGCCTGCAGCGGCGTCTTCGGCAGCCCCCAGAGCGCGGCGACCGACGAGTCCGGCGAGGACGGCACGAACCCGACCGACACGCCGGAGATCGCGTCCTTCCGCAACAGTCGCAGCACGACCGCGGCGAGATCGGCGTCCGTGCCCGACACCACCAGGTGATCGTGTTCGCCCAGCAAGGGGTCGATTTCCGCTTTGCCGGGACGGCTCGGCACGCGGACCGATTCGACGTCATCGACTTCTTCGAAGCCGGCCGCGTCGTCGCCACAGGCCACCACTATTCCGCGCACCCGCGGGTCCTCCGTTACAGTCATGCACCGGCATTTACCAGCGCCACCGGTGTCCGCCCCGGACATCAAACCTCACGTCGTCGAACACCTTGGAGTGTCACATGCCGGCCATCGTGCTCATCGGTGCCCAATGGGGAGACGAAGGCAAGGGCAAGGCCACCGACCTGATGGGTGACCGCGTCCAGTGGGTCGTCCGCTACCAGGGTGGCAACAACGCCGGTCACACGGTCGTCCTGCCGAACGGCGAGAACTTCGCCCTGCACCTCATCCCGTCCGGCATCCTCACCCCCGGCGTGACCAACGTCATCGGCAACGGCGTGGTCGTCGATCCGGGTGTGCTGCTGGACGAGCTGTCCGGACTCGAAGCGCGGGACGTCGACACGTCCAAGCTGCTGATCTCCGCCGACGCGCACTTGATCATGCCGTACCACGTGGCCATCGACAAAGTCACCGAGCGCTACCTGGGCAGCCGCAAGATCGGCACCACCGGCCGCGGCATCGGGCCGTGCTACCAGGACAAGATCGCCCGCGTCGGCGTCCGCGTGCAGGACCTGCTCGACGAGAAGATCTTCCGGCAGAAGGTCGAAGCCGCGCTGGAGTTCAAGAACCAGGTGCTGGTGAAGGTCTACAACCGCAAGGCGCTGGAGGCGAACCAGGTCGCCGACGAGGTGCTCGCCGCGGGCGAGAAGTTCGCGCACCGCATCGCCGACACCCGGCTGCAGCTCAACCAGGCCCTCGAGCGCGGCGAGACCGTGCTGCTCGAAGGCTCACAGGGCACGCTGCTCGACGTCGACCACGGCACCTACCCGTTCGTGACGTCGTCGAACCCGACGTCCGGCGGCGCGAGCGCCGGTTCGGGCATCGGCCCGGGCCGGATCGGCACGGTGCTCGGCATCCTCAAGGCCTACACCACGCGCGTCGGCTCCGGCCCGTTCCCGACCGAGCTGAACGACGAGTCCGGCGAGTACCTGCGCAAGCAGGGCGGCGAGTTCGGCGTCACGACGGGCCGCTCGCGGCGCACCGGCTGGTTCGACGCGGTGATCGCGCGCTACGCGGTCCGCGTCAACGGCATCACCGACTACTTCCTCACCAAGCTGGACGTGCTGTCCGGGCTGGAGAAGGTGCCGGTGTGCGTGGGTTACGAGGTCGACGGCTTCCGCACGCAGGACATGCCGATGACGCAGACCGACGTGCACCACGCGATCCCCATCTACGAAGAGCACCCGGGCTGGTTCGAGGACATCTCGGCGTGCCGCACGTTCGAGGAGCTCCCGGCGAACGCGCGCGCGTACGTCGAGCGCCTCGAAGAGCTGTCGGGCGCCCGGATCTCGGCGATCGGCGTCGGCCCGGGCCGCGAGCAGACGATCGTGCGGCACCAGTTCGTCTGAGGTTCGCTCAGGTCAGCTTCGTGCTGACCGGCGTCTCGTTGCGGAACAGGTCGAGCACCGGGCAGTGCTCGTCGACCTCGCGCTTGAGGTCTTCGTAGCGCTCCCGGCTCGCCGGCCCTTCGAGCTCGACGGACACCCGGACGTCCCCGAAGCCGGGGCGGGTGTTGAGCGAGAAGCCGAAGAAGCCGTGCAGGTCGAGGTCGCCGTCGACGGTGACCTTGACCGAGTCGAGCGGGATCCCGCGCTTGGCCGCCCAGAACTGGTACGTGATCACCTGGCACGACCCGAGCGCGGCAAGCGCGAACTCGACGGGGTTCGCGGCCTGGTTGGCACCGCCGAGCGCCGGCGGCTCGTCGACGGTGAACTCGTGCCCCCGTACCTTGACGGCGACTTCGGTCTTGGTGCCGGGCTTCAGGGTGTGCTCCACGCTGAAGGACACGGCGGCGTTGTGCGGGTCGGCGTCGACGGCCTTGCGAGTGCCGTCGATGACGTCGGTCAGCGACATGGGATCTCCTGAGGATGGTGATCGGGATCTCGCCCAGGGTGGGCGATTTCCTCACGGTTCGCGCGAGTTCCCACGCGCTGGGAGCGCCGGTTCCCGGAATGCGGAAGCGCTTGCCTGACCGGCTGATGCGGGGATCATGGCGCGGTGGTCCGCCCGCTGGATTCACCACGGTGGGGCGGCTTCGAGCTGCGGGTTCGGCCCGCGCGAGGAGACTTCCGGGCCGGCACGGCCATCCCGCCGCCCGCCCGGGCGTGTTGGCCACTCCGGTCACTGTGTTGGCCGTTCCGGTCACTGTGTTGGCCACTCCCGTCGGTGTGTTGGCCGTTCCGGGCGGGAGTCTCGCCAGGGCCCAGCCAGGGAGCGGTGGGAATGTCTGGTCCCTGCTGGGCCGGCTTGCGGAGAAGCCGCTTTTCGTTGCCCTAAAAGGCCAATTTCGCGCCCGGAGCGGTCAACATGAAGGCAGATCGGTTGTCGGCCGTTGCGGATCGGGTGTCGGCCGTTGCGCGAGGAACGCGGCCATCCGCCGCCGAAGCCCACCCCGCCCTTCCCTGGCAGGGTCGCGGTTTCGCCCCCGACTCTCACAACTGTTACAGGCCAAGTCCCGCTTGCAACCGCCGTACGCCCCATACATGACCCATGACGTCCTGAATGGGGCGTACGGCGGTTCCCGGCCCGGACGGCCGACCCCGGTGAGGTGGATGTGCCGAGCCCTATTTCAGGCTCACCACGTCGCAGGCCACCGCCTGAGCGAAACCGACCCGCCGAAACCCGAGATGAACACACCGGAACGGCCAATACAGTGACCGGACTGGCCAACACAGTGACCGGAACGGCCAACACGCCCGGGACTACCTGGGGGGCCGGTCCCGCCTCCAGCGTATCGGTACCCCCGGTCCGAAAACGGGGTCGGGCGAAATCTGTGGACAACCGAACCCGATGTGGATAACTCCGCTTCCCACGCGCTGGGAAGCCGGAAACCGGTGGCATCGCTCGCTAACTTGGAACGCATGACCATCGGAGTCACGCTTCCCTCAGGCGACACCGCCGCCGCGCCCAACCTCGTCGACGAGCTCCTGGCGCAGGCCAGGCAAGCCGCCGGTGCCGGGCTCAAGTCCGTGTGGTTCTCGCAGCTTCCGCTCAGCCAGGACGCCATCACCGTCGCCGCCCTCGCGGGGCGGGAGAATCCCGGGCTCGAGGTCGGCACCTCCGTGGTGCCCATCTACCCGCGGCATCCGCTGGTGGTCGCGAACGCGGCGCAGACCGCCCACGCCGCCACCCACGGCCGTTTCACCCTCGGCGTCGGGCTCGGCTCGAAGGGCTTTCTCGGGCCCGTCTACGGCGTCGAGTACCCGCCGCCCATCAAGCACCTGCGCGAGTACCTGACCGTGCTCAAGCAGGTCTTCACCGGCGAGGCCGTCGACTTCGACGGTGAGACCGTCCAGGCCCACGCGCCGGGACTGTCCACTGTGGGCGGTGACGTGCCGATCATCGTCGCCGCGATGGGGCCGCAGGCGCTGCGCGTCACCGGTGAGCTGGCCGACGGCACCCTGCCGTTCCTCGCCGGGCCGCGGGCGCTCGCCGAACAGATCGTGCCGCACCTGCCCGCGGGCAAGCGGATCCTCGCCGCCGTGCCCGCGATCGTCACGAACGAGCCCGACGCCGTGCGCGCCCTCGCCGTCGAACAGATGGCCTTTTACGCGCAGATCCCTTCGTATCAACGGATCCTGGCCGCGGAAGGTGTCGATCATCCGGCGGACCTGGCGATCATCGGTGACGAGAAGACCGTCCTCGCCGGGCTCCGGCGGTACTACGACGCCGGCGCGACCGACGTCCTCGTGTCGCAGACCGGCATCCGCTCGTCCGAAGAGCGGCGACGGACGTGGGAGGTGATCAGCTCAATCGGTTCGTGAGCGTCGTCGAGACCGACAGCTCCTCCAGGTCCAGCTCGCGCAGCATCTTCCCGAGGATCTCGTCGTCGAGCCGGCCCGCGCGGTTCTCCTCGATCATCGCCTTGCGCTGGGTGATCAGCAGCTCGCGCCGGGCCTTCGCGAACTGCGCCTGCGGGCTGCCGGAGCGGTCCTCGCCGGACAGCGTGATCGCCGCCTTGGCGAAGCGGTAGCGCGTGTCGACGAGCCGTTCGAGCCGCTCCTTCAGGCGCTGGACCTTCTCCGGCGGCAGGTCCAGCTCGGCGAGCCGGTCGCGGCTGATCTCGCGCAACCGCGCGTGCGCCGCCTTCTGCGCGACCTCGCGGGCCGCGAGTTCCTCGGCCTCGTCTCGCGAGGTCTCCGACGGGTCCTGCACCTTCAGCACCCGGATCAACGGCGGCAGCGTGAGGCCCTGGATGAGCACCGTGCCGATCGCCACCGCGAACGCGAACAGCTGGATCTCCTCGCGGCCGGGGGTGTCGGCCGGGACACCGGCCGCGGCGGCGAGCGTGACGACGCCGCGCATGCCGGTCCACGAGATCACCGCGATGGTCTGCCAGCCGGGCGCCCGGCGCACCTGGCCGAACAGCCGCAACGTCTTCGGCAGGTACGCGAAGAGGGCCACCGCCGGGATCCGCACCAGCATCGTCACCGCGAGCACGGCCAGCGCCACCAGCGCGAGGGTGCCGTTGTCGCGGGCCGCGTGCGCCGCGTCGTCGAGCACGAACGGCAGCTGCAGGCCCATCAGCGCGAACACCAGCGCCTCCAGCAGGACGTCGATCGACGCCCAGACGGATCTGTCCTGCATCCGCGTCGCGGGTGACGCGTAGAGCGAGCGGTGGCCGAGGTAGAGGCCCGCGGCGACGACGGCGAGCACGCCGGACCCGCTGAACTCCTCGCCGAACGGGTGCAGGTGCTCGGCGGTGACGTACGCGCCGAACGGCACGATGATCCCGAACGCCGACTCCAGCAGCGGGTCGTCGAGCAGCCGCCGGATCCCCACGACGAGCGCGCCGATCGCCAGGCCGACCGCGATGCCCAGCACGGTCGCGACGCCGAACACCGCGAAGCCGTGCCCGGCCGAGCCCGCGGTGCCGGCGACGGCGGCCAGCGCGACCTTGTAGAGCGTCAGCGCGGCGGCGTCGTTGACCAGGCTTTCGCCGGTCAGCACGCTCATCACGCGCCGCGGCAGGCCGAGCTTGCGGCCGATCGCCACCGCCGTCACGGCGTCCGGCGGCGCGACGACCGCGCCGAGGACGAGCGCGGAGGCGAACGGCACGTCCGGCAGCAGCAGGTGCACGACCAGCGCGACGACCACCGCGGTGACGGCCACGAGCACCACGCCCAGCGCGACGATCGGGCGCAGGTTGCGCTTGAAGTGCGTCACCGAGCTTTCGAGCGACGTCGAGTAGAGCAGCGGCGGCAGCACGACGGTGAGGACCAGCTCCGGCTCCAGCTCGAGCCGCGGCACGCCGGGAATCAGCGCGACCCCGAGCGCGACCACGACGACCAGCAGTGGTGCGGACAGGTTGTAGCGCCGCGCGAACGCCGTCAGCGCGAGCGAGCCGGTGAGCACGCTCATCAGGACCAGGATCTCCACGCGCGTGATCTTCCCGCAGGTAGAGAGCCTGCGCTTGCCTTCCGGTGAATGGAAGTGACCTGGATTACGTCGTACCCCCTGTGCATACTTGTGCGCACTACGCACACCTGTGCGGATGACGTGCACCGACGCACATCCGGAGGTTCCCCATGTCCCCTGGCACTCGCTCCTGGGTCGTGCCCTTGGCCTGGACCGCCGTTCTGCTCGACGGGTTCGACCTCGTCGTGCTCGGCTCCGTGCTGCCTGTGCTCCTGCGTGACCACGTCTGGGGCCTGACGCCCGCCACGGCGTCGATCGTCTCGACGGTCGGCCTGGCCGGCATGATGCTGGGTGGCCTGGCGATCGGCACGATCACCGACGTCATCGGCCGCCGGAAGTCCCTGATCATCTCGGTGGCGCTGTTCTCGCTGTGCACGCTGTTGTGCGCCTTCGCACCGTCGACGTTCGTCTTCGGCCTGCTGCGCTTCGTCGCCGGGCTCGGCCTCGGCGGCTGCCTGCCGACGGCCATCACGCTGGTCACGGAGTACGCGCGCCGCGGCAAGGCCGGCAGCGCGACGACCACGGTGATGACCGGCTACCACGTCGGCGCGGTGCTGACGGCGCTGCTGGCGATCGTGCTGATCTCGCCGCTGGGCTGGCGCGCGATGTTCGTCGCCGGCGCCCTGCCCGCGGTGGTGCTGATCCCGCTGATGCTGAAGTTCCTGCCGGAGTCCGAGTCGTTCCAGCGGGTCCGCGAGACCGAGCGCTCGGCCGGGCACGCGGTCGCCGGGCTGTTCCGCGGCGGGCTGCTGCGCGCCACCATCGCGTTCTGGGTGACGTCGTTCATGGGCCTGCTGCTGGTCTACGGCTTGAACACCTGGCTGCCGGAGATCATGCGCCAGGCCGGCTACCCGCTCGGCGCCGCGCTCAGCCTGCTGCTGACGCTGAACGTCGGCGGCATCGTGGGCCTGCTCGTCGCGGGCCGGGTCGCCGACCGCGTCGGCATCCGGCCGTCCGCGCGCGTCTGGTTCATCGCGGGTGCGGTGTTCCTGGCGCTGCTGAGCGTGCGGCTGCCGGCCGTCGGGCTGTACGCGGCGGTGTTCCTGACCGGCTGCTTCGTCTTCAGCGCCCAGGTGCTGGTGTACGCCTACATCGGCCGGATCTACCCGGACGCGATCCGCGCGACCGGCCTCGGCTGGTCCGCCGGCATCGGCCGGATCGGCGCGATCTCCGGCCCGCTGCTGGGCGGCGCGCTGCTGACGGCCGGAATCGCGTACCCGTGGGGCTTCTACGCCTTCGCCGCGGTCGGCGCCCTGGGCGCGGTGGCGGTCACGGTCGTCCGCCCGGGCCACGAGGTCCGGGTCGAGGACTCCGTCCCGGCGCCGGAGTCACGCCCAGCCACCACCTAAAGCCGTGAATGGCACATTGAGGGACTCTAAGTCCCTCAATGTGCCATTCACGGACTTTCAGCCGAGTTCCTTGAGTTCTTGTTCCACGGCGGCGAGTTCGGCTTCGGAGCCCTGGACCTTGGGGCCCTTGAACCACTTCCGCGCCGAGAGCACCCACCACAGTCCCGCGCCGCCGAGCACCACGAGGAACGCGACCGGTGTGTAGTTGAACGAGTCCACCGTCACCGGGGAAACCTGCGGCAGCATGAACAGGATGAAGATCAACACCACCCACACTGTCGCGACGATGCCGACAGGCTTGCCCCAGCGGCCGAGGTGCCACGGGCCGCGCTCGAAGTCGTCACCCTGGCGGACGCGCAGGAACACCGGGATCACGTACGCCACGTACAGCCCCACCACGGCGATCGAGGTCACCGCCGCGTAGGCCGTCGCGCTCCACAGGTACGGCAGCGCCAGCACCAGCGCGCCGCCCGCGCCGAGCCAGACGGCGTTGGTCGGCGTCTGCGTGCGCTTGTTGATCTTGTGCCAGAACTTCGACCCGGGGATCGCGCCGTCGCGGGCGAACGCGTAGATCATCCGCGAGTTCGCCGTCACCGACGCCATGCCGCAGAACAGCTGCGCGCCGATGCAGATCAGCAGCAGGAACTTGCCGGTGACCGCGCCGGTCGCGTCGATGAAGATCTGCGCGGGCGGGACGCCGGTGGTCGAGCCGACCTCGCCGGCGTAGTCCTGGATCGCGAACGTGAGGCCGATCAGCAGGATCCAGCCCGCGACGAGCGAGACGACGATCGACATCACGATGCCGCGCGGCCCGGCCGTCGCCGCGCTCTTCGTCTCCTCGGTCATGTGCGCCGACGCGTCGTAGCCGGTCAGCGTGTACTGCGCGACCAGCAATCCGAGCGCGAAGACGTAGAACGCCGAGCCCCAGCCCGTCTGGTTCACGAAGCTGCCGAAGACGAACGACGCGTCCTGGTGCTTGGCCGGCACGAAGATCAGCACGCCGACGATCACCAGCACGCCGATGAGGTGCCACCACACGCTGACGTTGTTGAGGATCGCCACGATCCGGACGCCGAAGGTGTTCAGCAGGCCGTGCACCACGAGGATGATCGCGAGCAGCAGGATCGTGTGCCCCGGCGTCGCCGAGAAGCCCCACTGCAGGTCGAGGAACGCGTTGAGGAACAGCGCCGCGCCGAAGTCGATGCCCGCGGTGACGGCGATCTGCCCGACGAGGTTGAACCAGCCGGTGAACCACGACCACGCGGGGCCGTTCTTCCGCGCCAGCCGCGCCGCCCAGTAGTACAGCCCGCCCGCGGTCGGGTAGCTGGAGCAGACCTCGGCCATGCCCAGGCCGACCAGGACGACGAAGATCCCGACGAGTGGCCAGCCCCAGATCATCGCGGCCGGCCCGCCGGTCTTCATGCCGAACCCGTAGAGCGTCAGGCAGCCGGACAGGATGGAGATGATGGTGAACGAGACGGCGAAGTTCGAGAACCCCGACATCGTCCGCTTGAGCTCCTGCGCGTAGCCGAGCTGGTGCAAGCGTGCGGAGTCGTCGTCTTGGGCGGGGTCATGGTCGGGAGTGGTCTGCTGGTCGGAGACATCCATCGGGCACCCCTTGAAAGGTATGCGGCCAGACCATTGAATTCGCCGAAGTTAGCCCTGGTGCCCGAGGGGTGTCAAGGCTTCGTCAAGAACTCGTCCAGCTGCTTGAGCAGCGGTCCGCCGCCGCGGTGGTCGTTCGAGACGAGCGTCGCGGTGACGCCGCCGGAATGCGTGCTCCGGAACGAGACGCCGTGGTCGCCGCCTTCGAGCCGCACGGCGCCGGGCCACGGCAGCCAGAAGCCGAGCCCGTAGCCCGGGGCGTGCGGGCGCAACATCCGGGCCACCCACTCGCGGGGCACGATCCGGCCGTCGAGGAACGCGGGCCAGAACCTCCGGAAGTCCGGCGCGGTGCTGTAGCTCCCGCCGTCGCCGTGCCCGCGCACCGGCAGGCTGAACACGTTGGTGCGGCCGTCTTCCAGGTAGCCGGTGGCGGTCCGGCCGGGCAGCGCGTCCGACCGGAGGAACGCCGTGTCCGCCATTCCGGCGGGCTCGCAGACGCGCTCGTGCACGAGGTCGTGGAACGGCCGGCCCGCGACCCGTTCGGCGAGCAGGCCGAGGACGGCGAACGCGCCGTTGTTGTAGCGGAACTCCGTGCCGGGCGCGGACCTCTGCGGAAAGCCGTCGAGGGCGGCGAGGTAGTCGGCGGACGTGGCGAGGGACGGCGTCGGCGGCGGGTCCGCCTCTTCGTCGCAGTAGTCGCCGATGCCGGAGGTGTGGGTCAGCAAGTGCTCGATCGTCACGGCGTCGTCGATCAACGGCAGGTCGCCGCCCAGCACCGAGCGGGCCGTCGTCTCCAGCGAAAGCCGTCCTTCGGCGATCAGCCCGACGACGACCAGTGCGGTGAACCCCTTGGTGCCGCTGGCGATCGCGAACCGGGTGTCGACGGTGTTCTCGACGCCGTAGCCGCGGTGCGCGTACCCGGCCGCCTCGGCGAGCAGCGTCTCGTCACCGCGGCTGACCAGCACCACGCCGGAGAACGCCGTGAGGGGCACCTTCATGGACGAAGCGTCCCTGAAGGTGCCCCTCACGGCAAAGCGTTTAGTGACCCAGGAACGCGTGCAGCGACTCGAGGGCGGTGTCGCCCTGGTCGGCGAAGAAGCCGTCGACGCCCGCCTTGAGGAAGGCCGCCTCCTCGGTGAAGACGTCACCGTAGGCGTCCGGCTCGGCCGAGGAGCGCAGGTTGGCCGGCAGGAACGGGTTCTCGTTCCGGAACGTGTACGGCTGCACCTTCAGGCCCGCCTTGTGCGCGTCCGCGACGATCGCGGTCGGCTTCGTCAGGTTCCCGGCGGCGTCCAGCGGGATGATCTGGCTCTTGTCCGGCCCGAGGTACTTCGCGTACTTCGCGACGTCCTTCAGCCCGGACGCCGTCACGAGGTCCGCGTACGTCCGCTTGTCGCCCTTCGCGACGAAGTCGGCCGGGGCGCCGGTCGCCGACGTCAGCTGCAGCAGCGGCGTCCGGACCTGCTTGTGCAGCGCGATCAGGTTCGACACCTCGAACGACTGGATGATCGCCGGCGCGTCCGGCCGGTCGAGGCCGTTGCGCTTGAGCGCCGTCACCAGCTTCGGCTCGACCGGGTTCCCGATCGACTGGAAGAACGTCGAGTGCTTGACCTCGGGGTAGGTGCCCAGTGTCCGGTGCAGTTCCCTGCCGAGCCGCTTGGTCAGGTCGAGCACCTCCTGGAAGGAGGCGATCTGGTAGCGCCTGTTGTACAGCGTGTTGTGCGGCCGGTTCGCCGGGATCCGCTCGACCGCGCGCAGCGTCTTCAGCTCGGCCAGCGTGAAGTCCTGGGTGAACCAGCCGGTCGTCGAGACGCCGTCGATCACCAGGGTCTTCTTGCGGGACGCGAACTCCGGGTGCTGCGCGACGTCGGTGGTGCCGCCGATCTCCGGCTCGTGCCGGGCGACCAGCTGGCCGTCCTTCGTGGGCACGAGGTCGACGTCGACCCAGTCCACGCCCAGGCGGTAGGCGAGCTCGTACGAGGCGAGCGTGTGCTCCGGCCGGTACCCGGGCGCGCCGCGGTGTCCGATGATCACGGGGTCATCGTGACCCCGCCCGTGCGCGGCCGCATCGGCGGACCCGGTCTCGGCCGCGTTCGCCGACCCGATCGCGAACCCGGTGACGCTCAGCAACGCCAGTCCGGCGAGTGCCAGGACGCCGACACGTTTGCGCTTCATCTGGTGACCTTCTTTCACAGGGTGTGCCCTGACTACTCGCGCAACCCTCACTGTCGCAAGCATCCGAAGTGCGTATCCGGGCGAAAGCGGCGGTAAACGGCACGTGGACACCCGTCCCGGGGACGGCGAAATGTCCGCCGCGAAGCCGTCCGGATACGCTGTGCGGCGTGCGCGTACTGGTAATCGGCTCCGGCGCCCGTGAGCACGCTCTCGTCCTCGCGGCGTCCGGCGACCCCACGGTCACCGCCCTGGCCTGCGCGCCCGGCAATGCCGGGACGGCCGCGATGGCCGAGCAGCTCGGCGTCGAAGCGGCGGACCCGGAGGCGGTCGCGGCCCTCGCGAAGAGCTGGCAGGCCGATCTGGTGGTGATCGGGCCCGAGGTCCCGCTCGTCGCCGGCGTCGCCGACGCCGTCCGCAAGGCCGGTATCGCCTGCTTCGGCCCGTCGGCCTCGGCGGCCCGCATCGAAGGTTCGAAGGCGTTCGCCAAGGACGTCATGGCCGCGGCGAACGTGCCGACCGCGCGCAGCGAGGTGGTCGACAACCCGGCCCGCCTCGACGCCGCGCTCGCCCGCTTCGGCCCGACCTGGGTGGTCAAGGACGACGGCCTCGCCGCGGGCAAGGGCGTCGTCGTCACGACCGACTACGACGTCGCGCGCAAGCACGCCATCATGCTGCTCGACGGCGGCCACCCGGTCCTCCTGGAGTCCTTTTTGGACGGTCCGGAGGCCTCGCTCTTCTGCTTCGTCGACGGCCACACCGTCGTGCCGCTGCTGCCCGCGCAGGACTTCAAGCGCGTCGGCGACGACGACGCCGGCCCGAACACCGGCGGCATGGGCGCCTACGCCCCGCTGCCCTGGGCGCCCGAGAACCTGGTCGACGACCTGGTCGAGCGGGTCGTCCAGCCGGTCGCCGACGAGCTGGTCGCGCGCGGCGCCTCGTTCTCCGGCCTGCTCTACGCCGGGCTCGCGCTGACGTCCGATGGCCCGCAGGTCATCGAGTTCAACTGTCGCTTCGGCGACCCGGAGACCCAGGTCGTGCTGGCCCTGCTGCGCACGCCGATCGCCGGGCTGATGCAGGCCACCGCCACCGGCAAGCTCGCCGAGCACCCGCCACTGGAGTGGGCCGGCGGCGCCGCGGTCACCGTCGTGATCGCGGCCGACGGCTACCCGGGCAAGCCGCGCACCGGCGACGTCATCACCGGCGGCGAGATCGACGGCGTCCTGCACGCCGGCACCCGGCGGCGTGACGACGGCGCGGTCGTGTCCACCGGCGGCCGCGTGCTGTCGGTCGTCGCCACCGGCAAGACGCTCAAGTCGGCGCGCAAGCACGCGTACGAAACGGTGGAAAAAGTGCACCTCGCGGGCTCGCACCACCGCACGGACATCGCGCTCAAGGCGGCGAACGGCGAGGTCGGCGCCCCGGTGGCGCAGCAGAACGCCTGATCTGACGGACAAGGGGAACCGGCGGGCGACGAACTTCGTCGAATCTCAGGCTCCGGCTACGTCGTGGTTGGTAGCCTCAACGGGAATCGACCGGTCACTGTCGGTATCACGTCAGGGGAGAGCATGTCAGGACCCTCGTACGACCTCAGCACGGCCGTCCCGGTGGCGCCGGCCGCCGCGGACGTCCTGGTCCACCCGGACAAGGTCCTCGACGTCGCCCGGATCGTCGAAGAGCAGGCCAACGCGCTCGAAGACCAGCTGCTCACGCGGCTCGGCGAGCTGCGGATCGACGCGCCGTCCGCCGACGTGATCAGCACCCAGTCGATGGCGGCCTGGAACTCCGTGATCGCCGACGGCGACCGCTCCTACGCGGGCCAGGTCCGCGAGTACGTCGCGGGTCTCAAGCGCCTGGTTTCGCAGCTGCGAGACGCGGCGAAGGATTACCAAGTCAGCGAAGACGAGAAGGCGGCGGTGTTCGGTGACCGCGGCAAGCACGGTGCGTAACCGGACCTTGCGGATCACCGGTGGTGTGCTCGCGACAGCGGCGCTCGCCGGCTGCTCGGCGGGCACCGAAGGCACCCCCTACCCGGTCGAGACGGCCGCGACCGCGGCGTCGCAGAGCGCCAAGGCGGCTCAGCTGCCGCAACGGCCGGCCGAGCTGACGCTGCAGGGTGTCGACCTGTGCGACGTCTTCCCGCAGGTGCAGCTCGACGCGCTGAAGATCACCAGTGCGCCCCGGGAGGCGCCGGAGCAGGACGGGCCGACCTGCGTGTTCGACGCGGACGGCGCCGAGCCGGTGCACTCCTACCACGTGCGGGCGGTGTCGTCCGACCTCGACCAGTGGATCACCGGCGCCCGCAAGAAGAACAGCATGACCACCGAACCGAAGAACATCGGCGGTTATCCGGCGCTGACGAACTACCGCGCGGCCGGCGAACCGGCCGACTGCGAAACGCTCGTCGGCGTGGCGAGGGGCCAGACGCTGGCCGTCCAGACCTTCGCCGTCACCCGCGGCCAGCTCACGCAGCCGCAGCTGTGCGACATGTCGGCGCACGCCGCCGACCTGGCGCTGCAGTCCTTGAAGTCACGCAACTAGGGAGGGCGCGTGGAATTCTCCGAGCTCGCGGCCGGGATCCGGAATCACCGGTTCGACGGCTGGACCAACACCGCGATCGCCGACCAGATCACGCGGATGATCACCGGCGACGGCACCGGCAGCATCGGGACCGCCGTCGACGCGCTGAAGGCCGTCGCGACCGCGCTCGCCCACACCGACCAGACGCTGCGCGCCCAGCTGCTCAAGCTCGGCGTCGAGTGGCAGAGCCAGGCCGGCGGCGCGGCGAGCCAGGTGCTCACCGAGCAGGCCGGGTTTTCCCAGGACGCCACCACGAAGGTCGCGCACGCCGCGGAGATGGTGTTCGAGCAGGGTGAGGCGTTCAACCGCACCAAGTACAAGCTCCCGGACGCCGAGACCGTCCGGAAGGGCGCGGGCGGTTACACCCTGGGCGACGGCCTGCTGCTGAGCCTGATCGGCTTCGAGACCGACCACGCCCGGCAGGTCGAGGCCGCGAACAACGCCAAGGCGCAGGCGACGCAGGCGCTGAACGAGTACGCGCAGGACAGCGGCACCAACCTGCTCTCGACGCAGTCGCTGTCGGACCCGGAGTCGCTGAAGCTGGCCGCTCCCGGCGTCACGCCCGGCGTGCTGGACGTCGCCGGCGCGGCCGTCGCGGTCACCCCGGACGGCAGCGTGCGGCCGGCGTCGGACAAGGTCCGCTCGGTCCACGTCGACCCGCCGGTGGTGCAGCCGGTGTCGCACACGGTCCACGCCGACCCGCCGACCCCGGTCTACGGCACCCCGGTGCAGCAGCAGCCGTCGCGGCCGGTGGCGCCGCCGCCGCGGCACACCGGCGTGACCGTCCCGGCGAGCCAGGGCACGACGCCCAGCTCCGCGACGGCACCGTCGGCCGCGAAGCCACCGACGTCACCCGGCCCCGGCTGGGTCAACGCTCCGGGCCGCGGCACGTCCGGCGAGCCCGGCCGGCCCGGCGGGTTCAACCCCGGCCAGCCCGGTGGCGGCGACCCGAACACCTTCGTCCCGCCGGGCGCGCCCGGTTCGTCCGGTCCCGGCTCTGGCCCCGGCCAGCTGCCGGGCGGGCCCGCGACCGGCTCGACGCAGACGTCGCCGATCAAGTCACTCGGCGGTGGCGGCGCTTCCGGCAGTGGCGTGACGGGGCTCGAAGGCTCGGCCAGCGGCGCGAACCGCGGCGCGGACGGCCTGCTGGCGAAGGGCCGCACGGTCGGCGCCGCCCCGCAGGCCCCGATCGCGCCCGGCCAGTTCACGGCCGAACGCGGGTTCGCGGCGAAGCCGGGCGCGACCCCGGGCGAGCTGGGTGCGGGTGCGGCGGCGGTCGGCGCGGGTGCGGCCGGTGGCGCGCTCGCGGGCGACAAGGACCGCGAGAAGCGCGGCCAGAACCAGCCGAAGGGCCCGGTGCGGCCGCTGCCGGTCGGCGAGCTGCCCGAGGAGGAGGCCGCCGCGCTGCGGAAGTCGGAGCAGATCGGCGCGAAGCAGAAGGGCGAGGACCCGCGGTTCCTGTCGCAGGCCGCGCCGCAGGAGGAGGACGCCGAGCACGTCCGCCGCTTCGGCGTCGACGACAAGGACCTGTTCGCCGACCAGCGCATGGTTTCGCCCGACGTGATCGGTGACCACGGCGGGGACGGGCACTGACCGTGACGCGTGACCACGGCAGCCTCGTGCTGTCCGCGTCCGAGTTCGACGTCCTCTGGGAGTCGCTCGGACTGCCCCGCCGGCACGTCGCGCTGGACGTGCCGAGCGGGGGCACCACCCGCACGGACCGCGCGGACGTCGTGGCGGCGGCGTGGGCGTCGCTGGCCGAGCGGCGCCTGGCCCGCAACCGCCGGGTGTCCGGCGAGGTGGCCGACATGCTGCACCTGCTGGCCCGCCCGCAGTTCGGCATCGACGTGTGGGTGTGGGCCGAGCGCGAGATCCGCGGCCGCGCGGTCAACGTCCGCAGCCAGGCGGTCCTGGCCGTGGTCGACAACGACGAGGTCTGGCTGATCCCGGCGACGGAGGACGGCCTCCCGGAGGCGGCGGTCTCGGTGGCGGGCGACCTGGGCCCGGGCATCGGCCAGACCGTCAGCATCCCGTACGACACGCTGCGCGCGGCGGACGCGGCGGCGAGCGGCGATCCGAAGGCGCTGGTCACGGCCTTGGAAGACCAAGGCGTCGTGCTGTTCCAGGCCCAGGAGCTGTCCGGAATGCTGCTGGGCCAGGAAGCCCGCGGCCAGTTCGGCGCCGAACGCACCGGCCGCGACGGCATGGCCCACCGGGCGCCCCGGGTCCTGGCGTTCTTCGACACGGACGCGGGCCGCTACCTGTTCCAGGTGGCGAAGGACCGCGACGGCCGCGAGTGGGCGACGGTCACCCCGGCGGACAACGCCCTGCTGGCGACCCGGATCCGCGAACTGATGGCGGAGGCCTGACCCCCGCTGGGGGAAGTTGGCGGAGATCGGTACGCACACTGCGCGGGACGTCATAAAGTATGGGGGGAACCGTCCTGGTCGTGACGACGTCTGATCGGGCGGACACAAGTTTTCCGAAGGGGATGACGAACCGTGCCTGTCTACGACGCCGACTCGATGGCCATCGCGGCCGGCCAGGTGGAGAAGCTGAAGGACGAGTTCGAGAAGTCCAAGGGCAAGCTCACCGGCATGGACCACGAGAAGGAAAGCCCCTTCGGCGGGATGGACGCCAACGGCGAGGCGCACAGCTCGGTCGGCAAGTTCAAGGACGGCGTGCACAGCCAGTTCGACGCCGCGGGCAAGCACATGGAGGCGCTGGGGTTCGCCATGCGCAAGGCCGCCGGCCTGATCGCCGAAACCGACCAGGTCGGGGCGAGCGACCTCAAGCTGCACGTCGACAAGTGAACTGAGCAGGGGGCACGAGAGTGGCATTGAACGGGGTCGGCGCCGGGACGCCCGACAATTGGGACGCCTTCCTGCAAAAGGTGAACCAGGTCGAAAAGGTCGATCTGAACAAAATCACCGCAGCGGCGACGCAGTTCCGAGAGGCCGGCAAGAACGCCGGCGACCACACCGCGTCGTTGAAGAATTCGACCGACGCACTCAACGGCGGTGTGTGGGCGGGCCCGGCGGCGGACCAGTTCTTCCAGTACGTCCGGCAGGTCCGCGACGCCGGCACCAAGGTGCAGACCCACCTCGAAGACGTCGCCAAGGACCTCGACACCCTGCAGGCCAACCTCGCCGAGATCAAGCGCAAGGTCCAGGACAAGCAGAACTCCGCCGAGACCGCCGTCAACACCCGCAACACCCAGGCCGAGACCGCCATCAAGGCGGCCAACAACCAGGCTGCGGCGGCGGAGAAGGACCACAACAAGCCGCCGCCCAGCCCCACCGCCGCGGAGATCCTGGCCACGGCGAAGACGGACATCCACACCATCACCGCCGGCTTCGACGGTGACGTCGCGGGCCTGCAAACCGAGGCCGACACCCAGATCAAGGCTTCGCAGAAGCTGATGTCCCAGCAGATCGAGGGCGGCTACGACCAGGTGCCGCTGCCGGCCAGCACCCCCGCGGCGCCCAAGAGCACCGGCGGCATCCACAGCAACGGCGCGTCCCACGGCGGCGGCGGTGGGGGCGGCGGCGGTGGTGGTGGCGGCGGAGGCGGTGGCCTCGGCCCCAGCGGCGGCCCGCCCGCTTCACCGCCCCCGGGCAACGTCCAGCAGTGGATCCAAGAGGCCATCAAGGCGCTCCAGGCCGCCGGCGTCCCCGTGACCGACGCCGACATCCCCAACATCTGGGCGATCATCCAGCACGAGTCCGGCGGGAACCCGAACGCGATCAACAACTGGGACTGCGTGCCACTGGACACGCTGATCTTGACCAAGCGTGGCGTCCTGAAGCACGACGCGGTCGAGGTCGGCGACGAGACAATCGGCTTCGACCCGGCCACCGGGCGCGGCAAGTGGACGCGGATCACCCGGATCGTCCACCACGAGGACGCCCAGCTGGTCCGGATGAGCAACTCCCGGTGGAGTGCGACCACGACACCGAATCATCGCTGGCTCAACCTGCCGCGGGTCAGTGTCCGGCGCTCCGGCCTGCCGGTGATTTGTCCGGAATGTGGCTGGACGCCGCGTGCGGCACACCAGCCGGAAAACGGCGTGGCGGTGCATCGGCGCAAGAAGCACGGCTTCGTTTCGCCGAAGCAGGAGAACCGGTACGAAAACGAGCCCGGCTTCGTCGCCACCCAGGACGTCGGCTCGCGCGACCGGATCCTGCTGACGGCGCCGGCCGCGACCGAGTCGGCGCTGGAAATCAGCGTGCCGGAAGCCGCGATTCTCGGATGGATCGCCGGTGATGGTCACATCGAAACCCGGCAGCACCGCCCGACCATGTCCATCGCCCAGTCGAAGCCCGAAATGGTGGCGAAGATCCGCCGGCTTCTCGACGGCATTCCGCACGCGATGTACGTCGACGACCGCGGCGGGTGCGGCCCCCGGCACCAGTTCCGCCTGGACCACGACTACGCCCAGGATCTGCTGAGGCGAGCCGGAAATCCCAAGTCCGACGCGGTCGCCCAGGTGCTGGCGATGTCCAGCGGGCAGCGTGCGGCCTGGCTGGAAGCGGTCATCGACGCCGAGGGAAGCCGATACTCGCGGCCCGGCTATTCACGACCTCAGGTCGTCGTTTACCAGGCGGCCGGTGCCGTTCTCGACGCCATCGCGCTGGCCGGTTACCTGTCCGGATCGCGGCCTCGCGTTCTCCCGGTCGAACGGGCGAACCAGCCGGAAACGTGGCGCCGAGAGTTCTCCGTCCACCTGAACAACCCGATCGTCACGGGAGCCTTCCTGCGCAAGGAAGCCGCCGGCCGGGGTGACGTGTGGTGCGTGACGACGGAACTGGGCACGTGGACGGCTCAGGAAGGGGACAACATCTTCCTGACCGGAAACTCGAACGCGGCCGCGGGTCACCCGTCCAAGGGGCTCATGCAGTGCATCGACTCGACGTTCAACGCGCACAAGCTGCCCGGGCACGACAACATCTACAACCCGGTCGACAACATCATCGCCGGCGTGAAGTACTCGGTCGACCGCTACGGCGGCCTCGGCAACGTGCCCGGCATCAAGGCGATGGCGCACGGCGGCGCCTACCAGGGCTACTGAGCCGAAAGCCGTGAAGGCCTCCTTACCGGCGCTAAGAGCCGGGAAGGAGGCCTTCACGGCTTTCGGTGACCGGGAGCTAGCCTGGCGGCATGGTCGACCTCGGAGCCTTCGCCGGGCCCGCGCTGCGGGCCGCGGTGCCGCCCTTCCACGTCATGGACGTCATCTCCGCGGCGGGGGCGCGGCAGCGCAGTCACGGCGATCTCGTGTCGCTCGCCGCCGGGCAGCCGTCCGTGCCCGCGCCGAAGCCCGTCCTCGAAGCCGCGGAGAAGGCGCTCCGGAGCAGCACTCTCGGCTACACCGAGCAGCTCGGCGTCCCGGAGCTGCGGGACGCCGTCGCGGGGCACTACCGGCGGAAGTACGGCCTCGACGTCAGCGCGCAGGACGTCGTCATGACGACCGGGTCGTCCGGCGGGTTCCTGCTGGCCTTCCTCAGCGCGTTCGACCCCGGCGCGCGGGTCGCGATGGCGCGACCCGGCTACCCGGCCTACCGGAACCTGCTGTCCGTGCTCGGCTGCGAGGTCGTCGAGTTCGCGACGACCGCCGAGACGAACTTCCAGCCCACCGTGGCCCTGCTCGACGAGCTGGGCCCGATCGACGGCCTGATCGTCGCGAGCCCCAGCAATCCGACCGGCACCGTGCTGCCGCCCGGGGAGCTCGCCGCGATCACCGGCTGGTGCGCGTCGCACGGCGTTCAGCTGATCAGCGACGAGATCTACCACGGCGTCTCCTACGGCGCCGAGCTTGACTGCGCATGGCAGTTCGGCCGTGAGCCGATGGTGCTCGGCAGCTTCTCGAAGTACTTCGCGATGACCGGCTGGCGGCTCGGCTGGATGCTCGTGCCGCAGCGCCTGCACCGCGCGGTCGACGTCCTGACCGGCAACTTCACCATCTGCCCGCCCGCGGTCTCGCAGTACGCGGCCATCGCGGCGTTCACGCCGGAGGCGTACGCCGAGGCCGACGCGCACGTCGAGCACTACCGCGCCAACCGCGACCGGCTCTTCGCCGGCCTGAAGGGCATCGGCCTCGACAAGCTGGCCCCCGCCGACGGCGCCTTCTACGCCTACGCCGACGTCAGCGCCCACACCGACGACAGCCTCAGCTGGTGTCAGCGGCTGCTGGCCGACACCGGGCTCGCCATCACGCCCGGCGTCGACTTCGACCCGGTCGACGGCGGCAAGTACGTGCGCTTCTCCTTCGCCGGCAGCGCCGGCGACATCGACGAGGGCGTCCGCCGCCTGGGGGCCTGGCTGGGCCAGGGGGAACCCTGATTCATCCCTGAACGTTGCTCTTGCGAGGGGAGTTTCCCCGGCCGAGGTGGCACGCTTGAGTCACCAGGCCGGAGGGGCCACGGGAACACATCGGAGGAAGCCATGTTCTGGAAGATCGTCGGCGGCCTGATCGTCGCCTGGGTGGCGTTCATGGTGCTAGGCGCCGTGATCGGCTTCGTGTTCAAGGCCGTCCTGTGGATCGCCATCATCGGCGGCGTGATCTTCCTCGGC
Source organism: Amycolatopsis sp. cmx-8-4 (assembly GCF_046548675.1). Classification (NCBI taxonomy): domain Bacteria; kingdom Bacillati; phylum Actinomycetota; class Actinomycetes; order Pseudonocardiales; family Pseudonocardiaceae; genus Amycolatopsis; species Amycolatopsis sp. cmx-8-4. The sequence continues at coordinate 19,489 of NZ_JAEBDZ010000045.1, read as the reverse complement.
ACGGCCGCCTACGGCGCCATCAGCGGCAAGAAGGACCCCAAGCGCATCAACCGCTACTGAGCGGACACCGGAGCGGCGCCGGGCGGCTCACTCGAGCCACGCCCGCGCCGCCTCGGCACCGTTCCACAGCTGGGCCTTGAGCCCGACCGCCCGCGCGCCGTCCACATTGGACTGACGGTCGTCGAAGAACAGGCAGTCGCCCGGCTCGGCCCCGAGCTGCTCCAGCAGCAGCTCGAAGATCTTCGCGTCCGGTTTCACGCACCGGACGTCGCCCGAGAACAGGGTCACCTTGAAGAGCCGCGCCCAGTCCTGCGCGCGGACCCACTCGCCGAACACCGACGGCGCGTTCGAGAGCAGGGCCAGTGACGCGCCCGCCTCGGCCAGCGCCTCGAGCAGGTCCTTCGACGACGGCTCCAGGTGCGCCCAGCCCTCGACGTCGATCCGGGTCAGCTCGTCCGACAGTGCCTCGTCGACGGGCCGGCCCAGCGCGTCGCCGACCGTCTGCCAGTACTCCAGCGGCGTGCTGCCGGCGTCGTAGGGGATCCGCAGGTCCCAGTAGGCCCGTTCGAACTCGGGCAGCGGCGCGCCCAGCTTGGCGGCCAGCTCCGGGCGGGCCGCGCTCGGCTTGCTGAGCACGTCGCCGTAGTCGAAGACGATCCAGTTCACTGCTTCTCCATCCGGCGCAAGGCTTCGTCGATGTCGGCCGCGCTCAGGTCCCGGTGCGTGACGAACCGGACCTTGCCCGACATCGGCCCGGTGCGGATGCCCAGCGAGTCGAGCCAGGCCAGCGCCGTCGGCACGTCGGGCACCTCGGCCAGCACGATGTTCGTGTCCGGCGTGGTGGTCGGCCAGCCGTGTTCGTTCAGGCCTTCGGCCAGCCGCCGCGCGTTCTCGTGCGAGGCGGCCAGGTCGGGGACGCGGTCCAGGGCGATCAGGCAGGCCGCGGCCAGGACGCCGCCCTGCCGGACGCCGCCGCCGAGCATCTGCCGCATCCGGCGGGCCCGCTCGACGAAGTCCACGCTGCCCGCGACGACCGAGCCGACCGGCGCGCCGAGGCCCTTGCTGAAGCAGGCCGACACGGTGTCGACGCCGACCGTCAACGCCGCCGGCGGCACCTCCAGGGCCACCGCGGCCTGCCAGAGCCGGGCGCCGTCGAGGTGCACGGTCAGCCCGGCCTCCTTCGCGACGGCCAGCAGCTGGGCGTGCTCGTCGGGCGGGGTCACCGCGCCGCCGGCCGCGTTGTGCGTGTTCTCGAGGCAGAGGAGCGATGTCCGTAATGTGAAATACGGCCCGGGTTGTCCGATCGCCGCCTCGAGGGTGCTCGGCGAAGGGCGGCCCGGGCCGCCGTCGTGCTCCAGCGCCTCCGGCATGCCGCCGGCCAGCCACGCGGCCGAGCCCAGCTCGTTGGCGAGCACGTGCGCCCCGCGCGTGGCCAGGAACCGGTCGCCGCGCTGCAGGTGCAGGCTCAGCGCGACGAGGTTGGCCATCGTCCCGCTCGGCACCCACAGGGCGGCCGGCATGCCCAGGACGTGCGCGGCCTTCTCTTCGAGCTCGGCGACGGTCGGGTCGCGTTCGAGGACGTTGTCCCCGACCTCGGCGGAAGCCATCGCCGCCCGCATCGTGTCGTCCGGCCGGGTGACGGTGTCGGAACGGAAGTCCAGCGGAGGCAGCGTGAAGGTCACGGAGTGATCACATCACACCGGCCGGACGGGGATCAATGAGCCCTTGAGTGGTCGAACCCGGGTGGTCCGTGCAACCGTGGACGCCCCTGATTCCGTCCTACCCACCGACGACAGCAGAGCGGAGCACGACAGCGCGTGGACCAGCGCGACGAACAGGAGTTCGCGGAGTACTTCGCCGCCCGGCGGGACGCCGTGCGCCGGACCGCGTACATGCTCTGCGGCGACTGGCACCGGGCGGACGACCTCGCGCAGACGGCGTTCGTCGCGCTGCACCGGAGGTGGAAGAAGATCAGGGATCGCGCGGCGACCGACGCGTACGTGCGCAAGACGCTCGTGCGGGCGTCGATCGACGAATCGCGGCGTCCGTGGCGGCGCGAGTGGCAGACCGAAGTGCTGCCGGAACGCGTCGACGACGGACCCGGGCTCGACGACCTCGTCGCGACCAGGGAGGACCTGCTCGCGGCGTTGAAGGAAGTGCCGCCCAAGCAGCGGGCGGTGCTGGTCATGCGGTTCTTCGAAGGACTGGACGTGACCGGCGCGGCGCAGGCGCTGGGCTGCAGCGAAGGCAACGTGAAGAGCCAGACCGCCCGCGGGCTGGCGAACCTGAAGCAGGTACTGGAACGGGAGGTGGAGACCAATGGATGAGCAGGAGCTGCGGTCGTTGTTCTCCGCCGCGCCCGGGGACGCGCCGTCGCCCTCGTTCGACCAGGGTGACGTCGTCCGCGAGTCCCGCCGCCAGACCGTGCGGCGCCGGAACCGGATCACCGCCGGGGTGAGCGCCGCGGCCCTGGTCGTCGTCGGGTTCGGCGCTTACGGGCTGCTCTCCGGGGGTACCCCCGGGTCGCTGACCGCGGCGAGCGACGACGCCGTGTCGGCGCAGTCGGGCCCGGGTTCGGGACAACCGAATCCCAGCGTGGCCCGTCCTCAAGCCGGTGGGGAGTCACCGAACTTCTCGTCCACGCCGCCCCAGCAGGGGGGCAGCGGAGACGGGAAGACCGGCCAGCTGGCCGAAGGCGCCTCCGGGTGCGAAGAGGTGGACGGGGAGCTCGCCATCGCCCTCGCTGGCGAGCTTCCCGGCCACGTCGCCGCCGCCCAGGCGTCCCCGGGCAGCGCCTGTACGACGGCGTCGCGGTCCGCGGGGTTCCCGGTTCCGGGCGGCGAGGTCGCCGCGGCGGTGTACCCGAAGGGCATTCCGGTGGCCTTCAAGTCCCAGCCGGCCGGCACGGTGACAGCGCAGGTGGCCACGGCGTCCGGTGGCACGTTGGTGCTGGTCAGCGTCCCGGGTGCGGCGAACGCGGCCCCGTACGCGGGTGATGTGGACCGGTTCGCGAGCGAACTCGCGCCCCGCTTCTGAGGCGCCGCCGGGCCGCTTGGCAGAATGAACGGCCATGACCGCTGCGGCAACGCCCAAGGGGGAACGACGGCGCGGCGCGCTCGTCGAGGCCGCCGCGAAGCTGCTCGTCGAGGGCGGGTTCGACGCCGTGCGGCACCGTGCGGTGGCCGAGCGGGCCGGGCTGCCGCTCGCGTCCACGACGTACTACTTCGACTCGCTGGAAGACCTGGTCGCCGCGGCCGTCGAGCACCACGGCAACGCCGAGCTCGAGACCGGCCGCCGCCGGCTGGAGGAGCTCGCGACGCGCAACCGCGGCGTCCAGGCGATGGTCGAGCTGGTGCTCGACATGCTGCTGGGCCCGGAGAGCGGCGACGAGGAAGCGGACGCCGAAGCCGTGCTGCTGCGCTACGAGCGCCTGGTCGCCACCGGCCGCCGGCCGTACCTGCGGCCGTTGATGCGGACGCTGTCGGTCCAGCTCAACGAGCTGCTGACGGAGATCTTCGCCCGCTCGGGCACACCGGTGCGCGAGGCCGAGCTGGAGAAGCTGGTGGCGCTGGTCGACGGCGCGGTCGTCAACGCGCTGATCGCCGTCGACCCGGCGCCCCGCGCCGCCGCGGCCCGCATGCTGCAGGCGGCGCTCGACGGCTCGTGAGTGCGTAACAGTGTTCTAACACTGTTACGCACTCACGACCGCGTGCGCTGAGCCTTCGCCAGGTCGTCGCGGGACTTGGTGACCAGCGCCAGCATCGCCTGCTCGGCCGCGGCCGGGTCCTGGGCGATGATCGCGTCCAGCACCTTGCGGTGCGACGGCACCGGGTCCTCCGCCGCCGAAGCGCCGTGCACCACCTTGTCGCGCTCGGCCAGGCCGATCGCGATGATCCGCTCCATCCGCATCAGGAAGTTGTTGTGGGTGGCCGTCATCAGCCGCCGGTGGAACGCCAGGTCGGCCTGGACGCTGGCCTCCGGGCCCTCCGCCGCGGCCATGTCCGACAGCGCCTCCCGCAGCGACTCGATGTCCTCGTCGGACGCTCGTTCCGCCGCGATCCGGGCCGCCGCCGGTTCGACGACCGCGCGGACCTCCGTCAGCTCGTCGAGCAGGCCCGGGTCGTCGGCGGCCGCGGTCTGCCAGCGCATGACGTCGGCGTCGAGCATGTTCCACTTTTCGCGCGGCTGGACGAACGTGCCGCGCTTCTGGCGCGCGTCGATCATGCCCTTCGCGGCCAGCACCTTCAGGGCCTCCCGCAGCGCGGTGAGGCTGATGTCGAGCTCTTCGCGCAGCGCCGGCAGGTCGAGGACGGCGCCCTCGCCCCACTCGTTCGAGAGGATCCGGCTGGCCAGCGCCTCCACGGTCTGGCCGTGCAGCCCGCGTGGCCGGTGTTCGGTCAATGGAGGAGCCCTCTCAGCTGGCGGCGGTCTGGCTGAGCGCATCTTACGCCGACAGCGAAGTCGTAATAAATTATGAATAAATCTTGACAGCGATGGCGCCCGGTTGCACTGCTTTGGCAGCAGTTACGCCCGCCGAGGCCTGCGCGGGCGGCGGCGGCCGCACGGACCTCGGAGGACGGCGACACGGTCGTGGTCCTGGCGTGGAACACGGGCGCCTTGACCGGGGCACCGCTGGTCCCGGGCCGGTCGTCACGGCTACGCCTCTCGGCGTGCCCGGAGTCGTCCTATGTGGACGCTTCCGGCGCGCACTACTCGGGCACACATCTCAGGTACGCGGGCCCCCCGTTCGCCCGGACCCCAGACCACGACGCCGACGTCGTCATCTTCACGGCTTTCAGGGCAGCGAGACCGGTAGCACGAACGTCGGCGACCCCGCCGGGTAGCGGCGCAGCTCCGCGTCACCCGACGCGGTCAGCGTGAACGCCGTGACCGCGTCGTCGCTCTGCGCCGCGACGTAACAAAGCCCGTCCACCAGGGCGAAGTGCCGCGGGTTCGCGCCGGACGGCTGGTCCGACACCGCGGCCGCGTCGTCGAGGGCGAACTCCGTGACGCAGTCCGGGCCGCGGTTCGAGACGTACATCCGCGAGCCGGCCAGCTCCAGGTGGGCCACCAGGTTCGGCGTCACCGGCGACAGTGTCGACGGCGTCACGGCCACGACGTCGAACGCGCCCGGCGACGTCTCGCGGACCGTCACCAGCGTTCCGGCCAGCTCGCCGACCACGTACGCCAGGTCGGTGCCCGGCCGGCGGACCAGCTGACGTGGGCCCGTGCCCGGCGGCAGGGCAGAGACCGCGAGCGGCTCCAGAAGACCGTCAGAAGACAGCGTGTAGCTGCGGATCTCGTCCGTGCCCAGGTCGACCGCGCTCACCACCGTCGAATCCGCCGACGGGACCGCCATGTGGACGTGTGCCGCCTCCTGTCGATCCGGGTCGGGGCCGCTGCCGGTGTGCTGGACCAAGGCCGTCCGGGAGACCAAGGCGCCCGAAGGCGACAGCGAGAACACCGCCAGGCTGCCGCCGGTGTAGTTGGCGCACAACAGGAACCGGCCGTCCGGGGTCACCGCCAGGTGGCACGGGTGCGCGCCACCCGTCTCGATAGCGCCCAAAACCGAGAGCGACCCGGAAGGAGACAACGACAGTGCCGTCACAAAGCCGGTGGCCGTCTCGTTCGCCGCGTACAGCACCGGTAGCGACGGGTGCCGGACCAGCCACGACGGCGACTCGAGCGGCAGCGAAGCGACCTCGGTCAAGTCGCCGGACGACGACCGCGAGAACGTCGTGATCCCGGTGCCGTTTCCCGCCTCGCCGGTGTAGCAGCCGACGAAGACCAGCTCAGCCATGCGTGCTCCTCAGCAACGTCTCGACCCGGACGGCGATCTCCTCGGTGGTGCCGCGGGTCAGCGCCGAGCCGACCCCGCAGGCCACCGCGCCCGCCGCCAGCCAGCGTGGCACGTCGTCCGGGCCGATGCCGCCGGTGGGTACCAGCGGCGCCTGTGGCAGCGCCGCCCGCACGTCCGAGATCCACGACGGCGCCAGCGCGGACGCCGGGAACACCTTCACCGCATCCGCGCCTTCCTCCAGTGCCCGCACGATCTCCGTCACCGAGCCCGCGCCGGGGAACGCCGCGACGCCGTACCGGTGCGCGGTCCGGATCACCGCGGCGTTCACCGACGGCGACACCAGGAACCGTGCGCCGGCGCGGATGGCCAGGACCGCCGACGCCTCGTCGAGCACCGTGCCGGCGCCGATCGTCGCGTCCGGGTAGGCCGCGGAGAGTCCCGAGATCGCGTCCAGCGCGCCGGGGTTGGTCAGCGGCAGCTCCACCGAGCGCAGCCCGGCTTCGATGACCGCGCGCGCCGCTTCGACAGCCGATTCCGCGTCGTGCGTCCGTACGATTCCGACGACGCCCTGGCGCAGCGCATGCGCCGTGATCTCCCAGCGGTAGGTCATCGGTCCACCTCCGTGCCGATCAGTGCTTTGGTGAGTTCGCCCTGGTCGGGCCGACTTTCGAGGTCGGTCCGCGTGCCGACGACCAGTGCCGCGCCCGCGCGCAACGCCGCGGCCGGGGACTTCGGCGTTCATCGAGGACGAGCATAGCGCGTGAAATCTTAATTTAGGATTTATTCTTGACGGAGGATCGCGCGCCCCGGCATGCTGCTCGACGGCTGGCTCGACGCTGTTTCACTGGAGAAGGGTGTCCGGCGACATGCTCCTGAAGAGATCCCTGGCGGTGATCGCGGCCCAGGCCACACCGGCCGTCGACCAAGGCGCTCCCGACTACTACGAGAGCGGGGTCGCCAAGACCCCCGTACATGGGCTGGAACACCTGCTACGGCCTGGGCGCGCCCAGTGAGGCGTCGGTCGGGTCCGTCGCGGACCCGCGGGACCAGAGCGGAAACCTCCTCGCGGACCCGGCGAAGTTCCCGAGTGGACTGTCCACTTTGGTCGGCTACGGCTACGGCCCGCTCGTCGCCGACTCCTGGCGCACCAGCGCGGACATCGCGTTCGGCACGCCGTACGAGGGATCTGGACCGACGGCTGTGGGCCAACGAGTGGTCCGGCACCTGGGCGGGCTGGTTCAACCGGCCGGAGTACCCGAGCGGGAGCATCGTGGGAACCCTCGGCGCGGCCTCCGACGGCGCGTCGCTGTGGCTCGCCGCCCGCGGGCCGGACGACCATGTCCACGTAGCCAAGTTCTAGGAACGGGAGAGGCGATGTCTGCGCGTACCGCGGTGGTGACCGGAGCGGCGTCCGGGATCGGGGCGGCGACCGCTCGGAAACTGCTCGACGACGGCTACCGCGTACTCGGCGTGGACATCGCCGAACTCCCCGGCGGCGTCACGCCGATCCGGGGCGACGTCACCGACGAGGCGACCTGGGCGGCCATCGGCGAGGTGGACGCCCTGGTCAGCAACGCCTACGTCCCCAGCACCGGGCCGCTGCACGAGATCGACCGCGCCGAGTGGCGGCGGCAGCTCGACGTCAACCTGACCGGCGCGTACCTCGCCGTGAAGGCCTGCTTGCCGTCGCTGCGGGCGCGGGGCGGGGCGATCGTGCTCGTCTCGTCGGTGCACGCGCACTTCGGCCTGCCGGGCCACCCCGCGTACGCCGCGAGCAAGGGCGCGCTGGTCGCGCTGGCCCGGCAGCTGGCCGTGGAGTACGCCCCGGCCGTGCGCGTCAACTCCGTGCTGCCGGGGCCGGTGCTCACCGAGGCCTGGAGCCGCATCTCGCCCGAGGACCGCGAGCGCAGTGCCCGCGCGACGCCGGCCGGGCGGCTCGGCGAGCCGGCCGAGGTGGCGGACGTGATCGCCTTCCTGCTCTCGGACGCCGCGTCGTTCGTCACCGGCGCCGAGCTGACCGTCGACGGCGGCTGGTCCGCCGCCAAGGATTCCGCATGAGGGGGACGCAGATGGGGGACACGGGTGAAGATCAGCGGGGTTGAAACGTTTCTGGTCGCGCCGCGCTGGCTGTTCCTCAAGGTCAGCACGGACGAGGGCATCAGTGGCTGGGGCGAGCCCGTGGTCGAGGGCCGCGCGGAGACCGTGCGCGCGGCCGTGCACGAGCTGTCCGAGCTGCTGATCGGCCAGGACCCGCTGCGCATCGAGGACCACTGGCAGGTGCTGCGCCGCGGCGGCTTCTACCGCGGCGGGCCGGTGCTTTCGAGTGCCTTGGCCGGGTTCGACCACGCGCTGTGGGACATCGCCGGGAAGGTCCGCGACGCGCCGGTCCACGAGCTGCTCGGCGGGCCGGTCCGCGACCGCGTCCGGGTCTACAGCTGGGTCGGCGGCGACCGGCCGTCCGGCATCCGCGAAGCGGTGACCGCCCAGGTCGAGGCGGGGTTCACGGCGGTGAAGATGAACGTCGCCGGACCGCTGACGGCGATCGCGTCGCCGCGCGAAGCCGACGCGGCGGTCGCCCGCGCGTGGGAAGCGCGCGAGGCCCTCGGCCCGGACCGCGACCTCGCCATCGACTTCCACGGCCGCGTCTCGCCCGCGATGGCCCGGCGGCTGGTCAAGCTGCTGGAAGACGTCCAGCCGATGTTCGTCGAGGAGCCGATCCTGCCGGAGACGCAGGGGGACGCGCTGCGCTCGGTCGTCGAGGCGTCGACCGTGCCGATCGCGGTCGGCGAGCGGCTGTATTCGCGCTGGGAGTTCAAGCCGGTGCTCGACGCCGGGGTCGCGGTCGTGCAGCCGGACCCGTCGCACGCCGGTGGCATCTCCGAGCTGCGGCGGATCGGCGCGCTGGCCGAGATGTACGGCGCGTCGCTCGCACCGCACTGCCCGCTCGGGCCGATCTCGCTCGCCGCGTCGCTGCAGGTCTCGTTCGCGACGCCGAACTTCCTGATCCAGGAACAGAGTCTCGGCATGCACTACCACGAGGGCACCGAGCACTCCTACCTCGTCGACCCGTCGATCTTCACCTTCCAGGACGGCTACGCGGCCCGCCCGCTCGGCCCGGGCCTCGGCATCGAGGTCGACGAAGCCGCCGTCCGCCGGGCCGACGAGATCGGGCACGCCTGGCGTTCGCCGGTGTGGCGCCACGACGACGGTGGCCTCGCCGAATGGTGACCTGGCTCGACCGCGGCGACCTGCGGCTCGGCCTGGTGCCCCAGCTGGGCGGCCGGCTGCTGTCGGTGCGCCACCGCGGCGTCGAGCTGCTGTGGCGCAACCCGGCGCTGCTCGGAGCCGACCTGCGCGGCGACTACGCGCCGAACGCCGGCCGGATGGGCGACTGGGTCAACTACTGCGGCGACAAGACGTGGCCCGCGCCCCAGGGCTGGGACGGTCCGGACCAGTGGGCCGGCCCGCCGGATCCGGTGCTGGACTCCGGCCCGTACGCCGTGGCCGCCGACGGCGACACGGTCACCATGACCAGCGCGCCGGACCCGCGCACCGGCCTGCGGTTCACCCGCGCGATCACGATCCTCGACGACGGCTACCGGCTGGACCTGCGCGCGGAGAACGTCTCCTCGCGGGTGGTGCGCTGGGCGCTGTGGAACGTGACACAGTGCCCCGGCGGCGGCTCGGTCGTCGCCGGGCTCCGGCGGCCGGACGTCGTCGCGCTGGTGGCCGGGACGGGCACGCCGGAGTACACAGTGGACGGTGACCGGCTGGTCGTGCCGCCGCAGGACGTCGTCGGCAAGCTGGGTGTGCCGGGCACGGCGGGCTGGGTGTCCTACGGCGCGTTGACGCTGTCCTTCGACGTCGACCCGGCCGGCGAATACCCGGACGAGGGCTCGCCGCTGGAGATCTGGCTGGAGCACCCGCTGCCGAAGCCGCTCGCGGAGCTGGGTGACCTGGACCCGCCCGCGCGGATCGTCGAGCTGGAGGTCCTCGGCCCGCTGACGACGCTGGAGCCGGGGGCCCCGACCGCCCTCACGATCCGCGCGACCCTCGCCTGACGAGGTGCCCAAACGCCACATTGGGGCGCAAGCGGTGACCGGGGGCCAAGTCGCGCTGACCTGCACAGGTATCGTGAAAGCCGTGACGGACAAGCCCCGCATTCCCAACGTGCTCGCCGCCCGCTACGCGTCGCCGGAGCTGGTTTCGCTCTGGTCGCCGGAGTACAAGGTCGTGCTGGAGCGGCAACTCTGGCTCGCCGTCCTGCGCGCGCAGAAGGACCTCGGGGTCGACGTGCCCGACGGCGTCGTCGAGGCGTACGAGCGCGTCATCGACCAGGTCGACCTCGGGTCGATCGCGGCCCGGGAGCGCGTCACCCGCCACGACGTCAAGGCGCGCATCGAGGAGTTCAGCGACCTGGCCGGGCAGGAGCACATCCACAAGGGGATGACCTCGCGCGACCTCACCGAGAACGTCGAGCAGCTGCAGCTGCTCCGTTCGCTGGAGCTGGTCCGTGCCCGCGTCGCCGCCGTGCTCGCCCGGCTGGCCGTGCTCGCCGTCGAGCACACCGACACCGTCATGGCCGGGCGCTCGCACAACGTCGCCGCGCAGGCCACCACCCTCGGCAAGCGGTTCGCCACCGCCGCCGACGAGCTGCTGGTCGCCTTCGAGCGGCTCGGCAACCTCATCGGCCGCTACCCGCTGCGCGGCATCAAGGGCCCGGTCGGCACCGCGCAGGACATGCTCGACCTGCTCGGCGACGAGTCCACTTTGGACGAACTCGAAGACCGTGTGATGCGGCACCTCGGCTTCAACCGCCGGTTCGTCAGCGTCGGCCAGGTCTACCCGCGCTCGCTCGACTTCGACGTGCTGTCCACTGTGGTCCAGGTCGCCGCGGCGCCGTCCAGCCTGGCCAAGACGATCCGGCTGATGGCCGGCCACGAGCTGGTCACCGAGGGCTTCAAACCCGGCCAGGTCGGCTCGTCCGCCATGCCGCACAAGATGAACACCCGCTCCTGCGAGCGCGTCAACGGCCTCGCCGTCGTGCTGCGCGGCTATCTGTCGATGATCGGCGAGCTGGCCGGCGACCAGTGGAACGAGGGGGACGTCTCCGACTCCGTCGTCCGCCGCGTTGCGCTGCCGGACGCCTTCTTCGCGCTCGACGGCCTGCTGGAGACGTTCCTCACGGTGCTGGCCGAGTTCGGCGCCTTCCCGGCCGTCATCGAACGTGAGCTGGATCGCTACCTGCCGTTCCTCACCACGACGAAGGTGCTCATGGCGTCGGTCCGCGCGGGCGTCGGACGTGAGACGGCCCACGAAGCCATCAAGGAGCACTCCGTCGCCGTCGCGCTGGAGATGCGCGAAGGGCGCGCCGAGAACGACCTGCTCGACCGGTTCGCGGCCGACGAGCGCATCCCGCTCGACCGCGGTGAGCTGGACAAGCTGCTCGCCGACCGGATCTCGTTCACCGGGACGGCCGGGCGCCAGGTGACGCAGGTCGCCGAGCGCGTCGCGCAGGTGCTCGAGCAGTTCCCGGAAGCGGCGGGCTACGCGCCCCAGCCGATCCTGTGAGCTGACGCACGAGTCCACGGACTGGAACGAATCCACACGAACGGGCGAAATCCCTAATCTCGATCGCTGAACCCGGAGCGTCAGAGCGTCTACCAGATGACCTGACGTGCTTTCCTCGCGCCACCGGCGCGCCAACCTCTGGAAGAAGCGATGAGATCCACGCTGTCGAAGATCGCCGCCGTCGTCACCGCGGGCGCGCTGACGCTGACCCTGGCCGCCTGCGGTGGTGCCGACTCCTCGGCCGCGAGCAAGACCCTGCGCGTCGGCACGCTGAGCGACGCCCCGCCGTCGATCTACCTGGAGAACGGCCGGTTCACCGGCTACGACAACGAGCTGCTGCGCGACATCGCGAAGCGTGAGGGCTTCGAGGTCGAGTTCGTCGGCACCGAGTTCTCCGGCCTGCTGGCCGGCGTCGCGACCGGCAAGTTCGACATCGGCAGCTCGACGATTTCGAGCACCGAGGCGCGCAAGAAGACGGTCTCCTTCTCCAACGGCTACAACACCGGCTTCACGACGATCGTGACCAAGAAGGGCGCGAACCTCAAGGACCCGGCGGCGTTCGCGGGCAAGCGGCTCGGCGTCGTCCAGGGTTCGGTGCAGGACGAGTTCGCGGGCAAGACCAACGGGGCCCAGGTCGTCCGCTTCCCCGACTATAACGCGGGTTTCGCGCAGCTGAAGAACGGCACGCTGGACGGCTGGGTCGTGCCGCAGGACATCGGCCAGAAGTACCTGGACCAGAACCCCGCGGTGCCGCTGGAGCTCGGCTACACCGTCGAGGACAAGGACACGCCGTCGGCGTTCGCCGTCGCCAAGACCAATCCGGACCTGCTGAAGAAGCTGAACGACGGGCTCGGGAAGGCCATCGCGGACGGCACGGTCGCGCGCATCTACGGCCAGTTCTACAAGACGACGCCGCTGTCGAAGGAACTCCAGCAGGGCGGCCCCGGCCTGCCCGTGAAGAACCTGGGTGCGTGACATGAAGAAGCTGATCGTCACCGTACTGGCCGCGGCCCTCACGCTCACCGCGTGCGGCAGTGGCTCGGACAGCGCTTCCCCGACGCTGCACGTCGGCACCCTCAGCGACGCGCCGCCGAACATCTTTCTCAAGGACGGCAACTACACCGGCTTCGACAACGAGCTGCTCAAGGCCATCGCGGCCAAGCAGAACCTGAAGCTGGAGTTCGCCGCGACGGACTTCTCCGCGCTGCTCGGCCAGGTCGCGTCCGGCCGCTACGACATCGCCAGCTCGGCGATCGCGCAGACGGACGAGCGGAAGAAGACCGTCGACTTCTCGGCGGCCTACGACTTCGAGACCATGAGCATCCAGGCCAAGCAGGGCACGCCGGTCACCGACGAGAAGGCGTTGGCGGGCAAGCGGGTCGCCGTCATCCAGGCGACCGTCGGCGACCACTGGCTGGGCACCACGGTGCCGACCGCGCAGGCCGTGCGCTTCCCGGACTACGCCGCCGCGCTGACCGCGTTGAAGACCGGCGCCGTCGACGCGTACATCCTGGACCAGAGCATCGCCGAGAAGAACGTCACCGACAACCCCGGCGCCAAGCTCGTCGTCGTGAAGAGCTTCGTCACGGACGTGCCGCACGGCTTCGCGGTGAAGAAGGGCAACACCGAACTGCTCGGCAAGATCGACGACGGGCTCAAGCAGGTGATCTCCGACGGCACCTGGCTTAAGCTGCACCAGCAGTTCCTGCCGACCGCTCCGGTGCCGGCCGGGTTCCAGGGTTAGGAGACCCATGAAGAAGACACTGGTCACGGCGATCGCGGCGACGCTGCTGGCCGCGCTCACGGCGTGTGGCGGCGGCTCGGACAGCGGCGGCGGTGACAAGACCCTGCGCGTCGGCACGCTGAGCGACTCGAAGCCGAACGCCTACCAGGAGAACGGCACCTTCACCGGCTTCGACAACGAGCTGCTCAAGGCCATCGCGCAGAAAGAGGGCCTGAAGCTCGAATTCGTCGCGACGGACTTCTCCGCGCTGCTCGGCCAGGTCGCGAACGGCACCTTCGACATCGGCAGCTCGGCGATCTCGCAGACCGACGCCCGCAAGAAGACCGTCGACTTCTCGGCGCCGTACAACTACCAGTCCCTCGGCATCGAGGCCAAGGAGACCGCCGGCATCACGGACGAGAACTCCTTGGCGAGCAAGCGGATCGGCGTCGTCCAGGGCACGGTCTCGGACACCTGGCTGGGCACGAACGCGCCGACCGCGCAGGCCGTCCGGTTCCCGAACGACGCCGCCGCGCTGGCCGCGCTCAAGACCGGCGCGGTCGACGGCGCGGTGTTCGACCAGGCCACCGCCGAGGACTACGCGAAGAACAACCCGGACGCGAAACTCAAGGTGACCAAGGCGATCACCACGACCATCCCGCACGGGTTCGCCTTCAAGAAGGGCAACACCGACCTGATCACCAAGGTCAACGACGGCCTCAAGAAGGTCATCGCGGACGGCACCTGGGTGAAGGTGCACGACCAGTTCGAGGCCACCGCGCCCGTTCCCGCGGAATTCAAGGCGGGGCAGTAACACAGCATGGAAAATCCAGTAGCGCGAAGCGCTTCCGTTGAGGGTGGAGGTGGGTGACGGGTGGGACAGTTCTTCGACACCTTCCTCGACTGGGAGTACATCTGGCAGGTCTTTCCCGACCTGCTGAAGACCGGTCTGCTCAACACGCTGATCCTGGCGTTCACCTCCGCGGTGATCGGCACCGTGCTCGGCATGGTCGTCGCGGTGATGGGCCTGTCCACCAAGGCGTGGCTGCGCTGGCCGGCCCGGGTGTACACCGACATCTTCCGCGGCCTGCCGGCGATCCTGACCATCCTCGTGATCGGCCAGGGGCTCGGCACGCTCGCCCGGGACGTCGTCGGCACCAACCCGTACCCGCTGGGCATCCTGGCGCTGAGCCTGATCGCCGCCGCCTACATCGGCGAGATCTTCCGGGCCGGCATCCAGAGTGTCGAAAAAGGACAGCTGGAGGCCAGCCGCGCGCTCGGGATGAGCTACAGCAGGGCGATGCTGCTGATCGTCATCCCGCAGGGCGTCCGCCGGGTGCTGCCCGCCTTGGTGAACCAGTTCATCTCGCTGGTCAAGGACTCCAGCCTGGTGTACTTCCTCGGCCTGCTGTCCGAGCAGCGCGAGCTGTTCCGGATCGGGCAGGACCTGGCGGCCAACACCGGGAACCTGTCGCCGCTGGTCGCGGCCGGGTTCGTCTACCTGGTGATCACGGTGCCGCTGACGCACCTGGTGAACTACATCGACAAGAAGCTCCGGACCGGGCGCAAGGTCCGCGCCGACGAGCCGGACGAAGGCGACCCGGTGGAGATCGGTCCCGGCGGAAGGGTGAGCGCGTGGTGACGAAGACAGCGGTGCGTTCGTCCAGTGTGGAACTGCGGGACATCCACGTCAGCTTCGGCACGCTGGAAGTCCTGCGCGGGGTCGACCTGAAGGTGCCGAGCGGCAGGACGACCTGCGTGATCGGGCCGTCCGGCTCCGGCAAGTCGACGCTCCTGCGGTGCGTGAACCGCTTGCAGGAGCCCGACTCCGGCGACCTGCTGCTCGACGGCGAGTCCGTGATCCGGTCCGACCCGGACGCCCTGCGCCAGCGCGTCGGCATGGTGTTCCAGCACTTCAACCTCTTCGGTCACCGGAGCGTGCTGGACAACATCGTGCTGCCGCTGCGCAGTGTGAAGAGACTGAGCAAGGAGGAAGCGGCGGCGATCGCCCGCGCCCGGCTGGCGGACGTCGGCCTGGCCGACAAGGCGCCGTACCGGCCCAGCGCGTTGTCGGGCGGGCAGCAGCAGCGCGTCGCGATCGCCCGGGCGCTGGCGATGGACCCCGAGGTCATGCTGTTCGACGAGGCCACCAGCGCGCTCGACCCGGAGCTGGTCAAGGGCGTGCTGACGCTGATGGCGGGCCTGGCCGAACGCGGGCTGACGCTGATCGTGGTCACCCACGAGATGGGCTTCGCCCGCAGCGTGGCCGACGAGGTCGCGTTCATGGACGCGGGCAAGATCGTGGAGCAGGGCCCACCGGCGCAGCTGTTCGACGACCCGCAAAGCCCGCGCCTGCAACGGTTCCTCTCGCAGGTGCTTTAAGGGGGCGCGTCGGCCGCGCGGTCGCCGGTAGCCTGCGGGCATGGCGAGGATCGCGCGGCTGACGTACTACCCGGTGAAGGGCTGTGCCGGCACTTCGGTGCCGGTCACCGACGTCGGCCCGGCCGGGCCGACGCACGACCGGGCCTTCCAGGTGGTCGCGCCGGACGGCGACTTCCGCAGCCAGCGGCGTTACCCGGTGCTGGCCGCGGTCCGGCCGCGCGTCTCCGGCGAACGACTCACGCTGTCCGCTCCGGGCGTCGAAGACCTCGTAGTCGACGTCCGGCGGGACGGCCCGCGGCACCCGGCGTCGACCTTCTCCTGGCACGGCGACGGCATCCACCAGGGCGCCGCGGCCGCCGAGTGGTTCTCAGCCGTGCTCGGCCTGCCCTCGGTACTGGTCGGCGTCGCGCCGGACCACGAGCGCGTCACCAGCGGTGAACACCCGGGCACGGCCGCGTTCGCCGACGGGCACGCGCTGCTCATCGCCTCCGAGTCCTCTTTGGACAACCTGAACGAGCGCATCGTGGCACGCGGCGGCGAGCCCGTCCCGATGGACCGCTTCCGGGCCAACGTGATCCTCTCCGGCTGGCCTGAGCCGCACCGCGAGGACGACGTCCGGGTGATGTCGGCCGGCACCGCGAAGTTCGGCTACGCCCAGCAATGCGTGCGCTGCACCGTGCCGATGGTCGACCAGGCGACCGGCGCGAAGGCCGGGCCCGAGCCGATCCGCACCCTCGCCGGCTACCGCCGGCACCCCGACGGTGGTGTGGTGTTCGGCATGAAGGCCGCCGTGCTCCGGCCGGGTCAGGTGGCCGTCGGCGACGAGGTGATCGTGCACTCCTGGGCCGGGCCCAGCCCGAGCACGGCCGCCGCCGAGCCGCCGTTGACGGCGACGGCGAGCCGGCCCGCCGAGTCCGCGTAGAGCACGCTCGCCCCGGCCGGCACGTCCGCGAACGTCCGCCCGACCGCCGTGATCACCGCGACCCGCTCGCTGTGCACCGAAACCGCGCCGGTCAGCCCGCTCAGCTCGAGATCCGCCGGCGTCGCGGCCAGCTGGACGTTGCCGAAGTGGTCGACCGTCAGCACTTCCGACACCAGCTTGCCGGGGAACGCCGCCACGAACGGCTCGGGCAGCTCCACCAGCGTCTCGACGGCGTTGCCGAATGCAGACGGCAAGACGCCCAACGCAAGGTGTGCGGCCGCGGGCGCGAAGACGTCACGCCCGTGGAACGTCGCCGACGTCACCGGCAGCCGCAGCGACGGCTCGGTCAGCTCGTACGCGGCCCGGACCCCGCCGAGAGCCCGCGCGGCGGGCAGCAGCAGGCCGTTGTCCGGCCCGACCAGCAGCCCGCCCTCGGCGACGACGACCACGCCGCGCCGCGCCGTGCCGACGCCCGGGTCGACCACCGCGACGTGCACGGCCTCCGGCAGGTAGGGCGCCGTCTGCGCCAGCGCCATGGCTCCGTGGCGGACGTTCTGGGGCGGCACCTCGTGCGTCACGTCGATGACCCGCACGGCGGGCGCCAGCCGCGCGATCACGCCGTGGCAGGCCGCCACGAAGCCGTCGCGCAGCCCGTAGTCGGTGGTCATCGAGGCCCATGTCAGCGGCATGTGCAGCATCATCCTCGGTGGCGGAGCGTGCCCGTTAGGGTTCAGTGCGTGACACCCCTCCCCAGACACCCCAAGCTCGCCACCGGCAAGGTCCGCGACCTGTACGACGCGGGCGACGACCGGCTCCTGATTGTTGCTTCCGACCGCATTTCGGCCTTTGAGCGTGTATTTGTCACCCCCGTTCCGGACAAGGGACGGGTGCTCACGGCGATGAGCGTGTTCTGGTTCGGCGAGCTCGCCGACGTCCTGCCGAACCACCTCGTGGCCAGTGACGGTCCGGGGATCCCCGATGCCGTGCGTGGCCGGGCGATGCTGGTCGAGCGGCTCGAGATGCTGCCGGTGGAGGCCGTCGTCCGCGGCTACCTGACCGGCCGCGGCTACGCCGACTACCGCCGTGACGGCGCGGTGTGCGGCGTCGTGCCGCCGCCCGGGCTCGCCGAGGCGGCCCGGCTGCCCGAGCCGATCTTCACGCCGTCCACCAAGGCCCGCCCCGGCGAACCCGACGAGAACATCGACTTCGACACGTTCGTCTCGGTCCTCGGCCGCGCGCTCGCGGAGGAGGTCCGGGAGGCGTCGCTCGAGCTGTACCGCCGTGGTGCCGCACGTGCCGCGGAGCAGGGCCTGCTGCTGGCCGACACGAAGTTCGAGTTCGGCATCGGCGCGCACGGCGGCCTGGTGCTGGCCGACGAGGTGCTGACGCCGGATTCGGCGCGCTACTGGCCCGCCGACGGCCACCGGCCCGGCCGGCCGTCGTTCGACAAGCAGCACGTGCGCGACTGGCTCGTCGACCCGATGTCCGGTTGGGACTGTGCGTCCCCGCTGCCGCCGTTGCCGCCCGAAGTGGTGACCGCCACGCGGGACCGCTACATCGAGGCATATCACCGCATCACCGGGCTGTGCCTGGCAGACTGGCCCCGTGATCCTGCTGATCTGCGGCAGCCTGCGAGCAGGCTCGGGCAATGCGGCGGTACTGGGGACCGTCGCGACCCTCACGGAGAGCACGACGTTCACCGGACTCGGCGATCTCCCGCACTTCAACCCCGATGACGACCGCGACCCACTGCACCCCGCGGTCGCTTCGCTGCGCGCGGCCATCGCGGCCGCGACGTCGGTGCTGATCTGCACCCCGGAGTACGCCGGCGGCCTGCCCGGGTCGTTCAAGAACCTGCTCGACTGGACGGTCGGCGGCGGCGAGATCTACGGTAAGCCGGTCGCCTGGATCAACGCCTCGTCCGTTGCGGCGCCGACTGGCGGCGGCGACGCACACGACTCCCTGCGCAAGGTGCTGACGTACGCGGGCGCCAAGATCGTCGAGGAAGCCTGCGCGCGGATCCCGGTCCCGCGCGCCGCGGTCGCCGACGGCGTGGTCACCGACCCCGACCTGCGCGAGCGCATCGCCGTGGCGGTGCAGCGCCTGAGTGAAGGCGGCTGACCCTTCCGGCAACGGCCGCCCGCCCGTTCTGCGCAGTTCACGCCGACGTCAGACGCGTGCGTCCCAATGGTGGCGTGGACGCTCAGTTGCTGGTTTCGCTGTCGGGCATCACCCCGCGCACGCTGCACCGGTGCGCCGATCTCGCGGCCGAGCTCGACCGCCGCAAAGTGCCGCTGTCGGTGCTGTACGCCGCGCGCACCGGCGAAGGCCCGGTGACGGAGTGGGTGCGCACCCGCGCCCGCCGTGGTGATTCCGTGCTGCTGCACGGCTACGACCACGTCGTCACGCCCACGCACCGCACGGTGTACCTGGGCAAGAAGGCGGAGTTCGCGACGCTGCCCGCGCACGAGGCGCGGCTGCGGCTGATCGCCGCGAAGGCCGCGCTGGACGCCGCCGGGCTGGGCGTGGACGGCTTCGCGCCGCCGCGCTGGATCGCGTCCCAGGGCACGCTCCAGGCCTTGGGCGAGCACGGCTTCCGCCTGTGCGCGGACCTCGGCGCGGTGCGCGACCTCGTCACCGGCGAGGTGCGCCGCGCCCGCGTCCAGGAGTTCACCAGCCAGTCGCAGCGCACCGAGACGGTCCGCTGCTTCGCGCTGGTGCTGGCGGCCGCGCGCGCCGCACGCCGGGGCGGCCTGGTCCGGCTCGGCGTCGACGCCATCGACCTCACCCGCCCCGGCCTCCGCCAGGCCCTCCTCGACGCGGTCGACGTCGCCCTGGAGAACCGCGCGTTCGGCGCGACCTACGGCTCACTGCGCGCCGTCGCCGCCTAGGCACTACCGGAGCAAGTCAAGCTCGCGGTCTTCGCGCCCAAGCGGCCCATCGAGCAGACTCACTCCGGCAGCGCCTAGATGATTGATTCCGTGAAGTTGGTGTTAGTGATCGTAGGCGATCAGTGACCTTTTGCTGGTCAGACCGGTCTGCCAGTTGTGCCAGATGCCGGCTGCCATCGCCAGCAGACGCTGCGCGACAC
>NZ_JAEBDZ010000044.1:0-59483 GCF_046548675.1 Amycolatopsis sp. cmx-8-4 | reverse complement strand
TTGATAGTGTTTCGGTGGTTTTAGCGTCAGGGAAACGCCCGGTCCCATTCCGAACCCGGAAGCTAAGCTTGACAGCGCCGATGGTACTGCAACCGAAGGGTTGTGGGAGAGTAGGACACCGCCGAACTTACCTTCCGTACGGCCCGTTAGGATAGCCAGTTGGCTGCCCTAGCGGGCCGTACGTGTATGTCCAGACCAAGATTTTCCACGGCAGGAGGCCAGGTGTCCGAGTTCGGTCGACGAGACTCAAGCGATGATGGGTCCGGCCGGTCGGCTCGCCGGGACGAAGGCTCCCGGAGCCGGTCGGACGCACCCCGGGGGAACCCCCAGCGCGGTGCCCGGCAGGACCGAGGCGGCCGCGACGGTGGTTACCAGGGCCGGCCTCGCCGTGACGACCAGGGCGTCCGGGGTGGCGGCAAGCCGTCCCGCGGTGCCGACGGTCCCCGTGACCGCGATCAGCGCGGCGGATACGCAGGTCAGAGCCGTGACAGCGGCCGCGCGTCCAGCTCCAGCGACCGCGGTGGTTACCGCGACTCCGGCGACTCGCGTGACCGGGGAAGCCGGCCCAGTGGTGGCGGCACCCGGTTCTCCGGCGGGCCCGCTCGCTCGGGTGGCGGTGGCGGCCGTTACGAGGACCGCGGCGGCAACCGCTCCGGCGGGCGCTACGAAGGCTCGGGCAACCGGTCGGGCGGCGGCTCCGACGACCGCGGTGGCCGGCCGAGTGGCGGCCGCCCGCAGGGCAAGTCGTCCTTCGGTGACCGCAAGCCGCGCTGGGAAGACCGCAGCAGTGGCTCCGACCGCGGTCCCCGCACCGGCGGCTTCAAGTCGGACGACCGCGGCAGCTCGAGCCGTCGTGACGATGACCGTGGCCCCCGTACCGGTGGTTTCCGCTCGGATGACCGCGGCAGTTCGGCTCGCCGTGATGACGACCGTGGTTCCCGTTCCGGTGGTTTCCGTTCAGATGACCGTGGCAATTCGAACCGTCGTGATGACGATCGTGGGCCGCGCACGGGTGGATTCCGCTCGGACGACCGTGGCAATTCGAGCCGTCGTGACGATGACCGTGGTTCCCGCACGGGTGGTTTCCGGTCGGATGACCGCAGCAGCTCGGCTCGTCGTGACGATGACCGTGGCTCGCGTACCGGTGGATTCCGTTCGGACGATCGCGGCAAGAGCAGTTACCCCCGTCGGGATGACGACCGTGGGCCCCGTACCGGTGCTCCGCGATCGGATGACCGCGGTAAGGGCAGCTACGAGCGTCGCGACGACTCCCGTGGTGACCGTTCCGGCAGCTTCGACCGGAGCAAGAGCAGCTACCCGCGTCGTGACGACGACCGTGGGGCCCGCACTGACGATCGTGGCCGTGGTGGCTACGACAAGGGTGCTCGCTCCAGCGGTCCCCGTTCCGATGACCGCGGCTCGGCGCGTACCGGCGGGTTCCGGTCGGACGACCGCAAGGGCAGCTACCCGCGTCGCGATGACGACCGTGGTGCCCCTCGCTCGGACGACAGCGGCAAGGGCAGTTACGAGCGTCGTGACGACTCCCGCGGTGAGCGCACCGGCGGTGCCGACTCGCGTGGGGATCGTGGCAGCTACCAGCGTCGCGATGACGACCGCAAGCCCGGGACCTCCCGGGAGTCCGGCAGCTACCAGCGCCGGGACGACGACCGCAAGCCCGGCGGCTACCAGGGGCGCGACGAAAATCGCCGCACCGGTGGTTACCAGGGCCGCGACGACAACCGTGGCCCGCGCGACTCCGGCGGCCGGGACGACCGCGCCGGTGGGGGTTCCCGCGACACCGGCAAGCCGTTCGGCAACACCCGCGACGACAAGCGGCCCGCGCGCGACCACGGTGACCGCAAGGACCGTCCCGTGCGGCGGGAGTTCGAGCGCAAGGACAGCGTCCACCGCAACCCGCGGCCCGGCGTCCACTCCCCGCTCGACGACGAGGCCTTGGCGAAGGAGTTCCTGGAAGCGCCGGAGCTGCCCGAAGGCGTCGAGTTCTCCGACCTCGACGAGGAAGCCCGCCGCGAGCTGCGGACGCTGCCGAAGGCGCTGGCCGAGACCGTCGGGAAGCACCTCGTCGCGGCCGGCGGCCTGATGGACAGCGATCCCGAGGCCGCGCTCGAGCACGCCAAGTACGCCAAGGCCAAGGCCTCGCGCGTGCCGATCGTGCGGGAGGCGCTCGGCCTGGTCGCCTACAACTCAGGCAACTGGGCGGAGGCGCTGTCGGAACTGCGTGCCGTCCGGCGGATGACCCGCAGCGACGACCACATCGCGATCATCGCCGACGCCGAACGCGCGCTGGGCCGGCCCGAGCGGGCTCTGGACCTCGCGAAGGAGGCCGACACGACGAAGCTGGCGAAGTCCACGCAGGTCGAGCTGGCGATCGTCGCGGCCGGGGCGCGCCGGGACCTCGGGCAGATCAACGCCGCGGTCGTTTCCCTGCAGGGTGCGGACCTCAAGGCCGAGAAGCGCGACCCGTGGAGCGCGCGGCTCTTCTACGCCTACGCCGACAACCTGGTGGCGGCGGAGCGCAAGGACGAGGCCATCCGCTGGTTCCTCAACGCGGCCGAAGCCGACGCGGAAGACGAGACCGACGCGGCCGAGCGCGCCGCGGACCTCTCGAACGAAGGGCTCGAGCCGCCCAAGGCGGCGGAATCGGCCAAGGCGGCCAAGACCACCGAGGCGCCCAAGTTGACCGATTCGGCGAAGACCGCTGAAGCGGCCGGGACCGACGAGCCCACCAAGGCGACGCAGGCGAACAAGCCGGCCAAGGCGACCGACGCGGCCGAGACGACCGACGCGGCCAAGGACACCCAGGCGGCCGAGCCGGCGAAGGCGACTGAGGCGGCTAAGACCGCGGAGGCAACCGAATCGGCCGACGCGGCCGAGCCGGCCAAGGCCACCCAGGCGGACGAGCCCGTGAAGGCGACCGAGGTGGCCAAGAGCACCGAGGCAACCGACGCGGCCAAGGCGGACGAGGCAGCCGAGGTGACCGGTTCGGCCAAGAGCACCGAGACAACCGACCCGGCCAAGGCCGAAGCTGACAAGCCTGCGAAGGCTAAAGCTGACAAGCCGGTTCCGGCCGAAGGCGACGAGCCCGGCGCCACCGTCGAGTCGGATGACTGACAGCCTGCTGGCGGCCTACGACGCCGTCCTGTTCGATCTCGACGGCACCGTCTACCACGGCACCCAGGTGATCCCGGGTGCACCGGAGACGGTCAAGGCCGCTCGCGACCACGGGACGCCGGTGCGGTTTGTCACGAACAACGCGTCCAAGGCTCCGGCCGAGGTCGTCGAGCACCTCGTCGGCCTCGGCATGCCCGCCGATGTCGGCGAGGTGCACACCAGCGCCCAAGCCGGCGCCGTGTTGCTTCGCGAACGGCTCGCGCCGGGTGCCGAGGTGCTCGTCGTGGGCACCGAGTCGCTCGCCGTCGAGGTCGCCCAGGCCGGGCTGAAGCCCGTCCGGGAGAACGCCGAGAGCGTCCAGGCCGTCGTGCAGGGTCACTCGCCCGACAACACCTGGGCCGCGCTCGCCGAGGCGTGCCTGGCCATCCGGGCGGGTGCGCTGTGGGTGGCCTGCAACGTCGACGCGACGCTGCCCAGCGAGCGGGGCCTGCTGCCGGGCAACGGCTCGATGGTCGCCGCGCTGCGCACGGCCACCGACGTCGAACCGGTGGTCGCCGGGAAGCCGGAGCCGCTGCTGTTCGAGACCGCGGCGAAGTCGGCCGGTGCGGAGCATCCACTCGTCGTCGGTGACCGGCTCGACACCGACATCGCCGGTGCGGTCGCCGCGGGCATCGATTCGCTCGTCGTGCTCTCCGGCGTCGCGACGCCGAAGCAGCTGGTCGAGGCCATCCCGGCCGAGCGCGGCACCTACCTCGCGGCGGACCTCACCGCGCTCACGTCCACTCTCGAAGAACTGAAGATCGGGCCCCGGCCGGGCTGGTCGGTCGATGCCGGGGACGACGTCCTCACCGTCGACGGCGAAGGTGAGGACCTGGACCTGCTCCGGGCGCTCTGCCACATGGCGTGGGAGTCCGGCACGACGAAGGTCCAGGCCGACGGCGACGCCGCGAAGGCCGCGCTGGCGCGGCTCGGACTGGCCTGACTGATACCGTTCTTGACGTGCAGGATCACCCGTACCCCGTCCCGGGACCGCCGCCCGGTGCGTTCTCCGAGCAGACCGACCCGCGGGCCGGCATCGCCGAGGCCGTCGCCGGTCTGGACGACCTGGACGCGCTTCCGCTCACCGAGCACGTCGAGCGCTTCGACGCTGTGCACACCGAGCTGACCGTGGCCCTGTCCAGCATCGACAAGGTCTGACCAGGTGCCCAAGCGGGCCCGCCTCGACGCGGAACTGGTTCGGCGCGGCCTCGCCCGCTCACGCGAGCAGGCCTCGGCCCTGATCACCGGCGGCAAGGTCACCGTGCGCGGGATGGTCGCGTCGAAGCCCGCCACCGGTGTGGAGACCGACGCGCCCATCGTCGTGAAGGACGAAGACGACCCCGGCTGGGCTTCGCGTGGCGCGCACAAACTGCTCGGCGCGCTCGAGGCGTTCGGCCCGCTCGGCCTGGACGTCGAAGGCAAGCGCTGCCTCGACGCCGGTGCGTCCACCGGCGGGTTCACCGACGTGCTGCTGCGCGCCGGCGCCGCGACCGTGATCGCCGCCGACGTCGGCCGCGGCCTGCTCGACTGGCGGATCCGCACCGACGAGCGGGTCGTGGTGCTCGACCGCACCAACGTCCGCAACCTCACGCCGGACGCCCTCGGCGGCCAAGTCGATCTCGTGGTCGGCGATCTCTCGTTCATCTCGCTCAAGCTCGTGCTGCCCGCGCTCGTCGACTGCGTGCGCGAGGGTGCCGATCTGGTGCCGATGGTGAAGCCCCAGTTCGAAGTGGGCAAGGACCGGCTGGGTAGCGGTGGTGTCGTGCGCGACCCCGGGCTGCGCGCCGAATCGGTGCTGAACGTGCTCGACGAGGCCGCGAAACTGGGCCTCTCGCTGCGCGGGGTGACCGCCAGCCCGCTGCCCGGGCCGTCCGGGAACGTCGAGTATTTCGTGTGGCTCAGGAAAGAACACGTGGCCGAGTCCACTGTGGACGCGGTAGACAGGTCTGAGGCCGAGCGGCTCGTCCGAACCGCCGTCGAGGAAGGGCCCGCATGACCACCGAACGTGAAGTTCTCCTCATGGTGCACCCCGACCGGGAGGCCACCGGCGAGGCCGCGCGCGAGGTTTCCGCGCGCTTCGCCAAGGCCGGGATCCGGATCCGGGTGATCGAGGACGACGTCTGCGCGCTGATCAACCCGGACGAGCACGGCGTCGGCGCGTCCTGCACCGTCGTCGACCCGGACGACAACCCCGCCGCGGGGGTCGAGCTGGTGTTCGTGCTCGGCGGTGACGGCACGCTGCTGCGCGCGGCCGAGATCGCCCGCCCGGCCGGGGTGCCGGTGCTGGGCGTGAACCTGGGCCGTGTCGGGTTCCTCGCCGAGGCCGACTCGGACGCGCTGGCCGACACCGTGCAGCGCGTCGTCGACGGCGACTACCAGGTCGAAGAGCGGATGACGATCGACGTCACGGTCACCCACGGCGGGACCGAGCTGAGCCGGACCTGGGCGTTGAACGAGGCCAGCGTCGAGAAGAGCACGCGCGAGCGGGTGCTCGACGCGCTGATCGAGGTCGACGGGCGGCCGGTTTCGGCGTTCGGCTGCGACGGTGTGCTGTGCGCCACACCGACCGGTTCGACGGCGTACGCGTTTTCGGCCGGCGGGCCGATCATCTGGCCGGACGTGCAGGCGCTGCTGGTGGTGCCGAGCAACGCGCACGCGATGTTCTCGCGGCCGCTGGTCGTCTCGCGCGACTCGGTGATCACCGTCGGGATCGACCCGGACGGCTCGTCCGCGGTCCTGACCTGCGACGGCACCCGCAGCCACGACCTGCCGCCGGGTGCCAGGGTGCGGGTCACGTGCGGCAGCACGCCGGTGCGGCTGGTCCGGCTGTGGGACGGCCCGTTCACCGATCGCCTGGTGCAGAAGTTTGCCTTGCCGGTGAAGAGCTGGCGCGAGCGGCACGCCCGCCCGAACGAGTAACGGCGCGAACGGCCCGTTCGGCGCTTTATTCGAACATATCGGCGACTCGCCGGGCCGCCGGGTGCGCGGAGTGTCGGTGGGGGCCGCTACGGTAGGCGGCGTGCTGGCCGAGATGCGCATCCAGGGCCTCGGAGTCATCGAGGACGCCCTGCTGGAACTGCACGCGGGCTTCACCGTCGTCACCGGTGAGACGGGTGCCGGGAAGACCATGGTCGTCACCGGGCTCCACCTGCTCTCCGGGGGCCGGGCCGAGGTCTCGAAGGTACGAACGGGAATGCTCAAGGCGTTCGTGGAAGGACGGTTCACCTATTCGGGCGTCGAAGGCGCCGAACGGATCGTCACCGACTCCGGTGCCGACGTGGACGAGGACGGCAGCGTCATCGCGTTGCGGGCCATCGCCGTCGACGGCCGGTCCCGGGCCCACCTGGGCGGCCGGTCGGTGCCGGTCGGCGTGCTCGCGGAGCTGTCCGAACAGCTGATCGCGGTGCACGGGCAGAACGACCAGCTGCGGCTGCTGCGCCCGGCCGAGCAGCGCGCGGTGATCGACCGGTTCGCCGGCGACGCCGTCACCAAACCGCTGCGCGCCTACCAGGAGATCCGCTCCGAGTGGCTGGCGGTGATCGCCGAGCTGACCGAGCGGTCCACCCGCTCCCGCGAGATGGCCCAGCAGGCGGACCTGCTCAAGCACGGGCTCACCGAGATCGACGCGGTCGAGCCGACCCCGGGCGAGGACGTCGACCTCACCGCGCAGATCAAGCGGCTCGCGGCGGTCGACGAGCTGCGGGCGACCGCGACCGAGGCACACATCGCCGTCTCCGGCTCGGCCGAAGGCGATCCGGACGCCCCGGGCGCCATGGGCCTGGTCTCCGAGGCACTGCGGCGGTTGTCGACGTCGGAAGACGGCGTGCTGCGCGAGCTGGCGCCGCGGCTGGAAGAGGCGTCGGTGCTGCTGGCCGACGTCGGGGCCGAGCTCGGCGGGTACGTCGAGACGCTCGACGCCGACCCGGCGCTGCTGGAGAAGGTGCTGGCCCGCCAGGGTGACCTCAAGCGGCTGACCCGCAAGTACGCGGCGGACGTCGACGGCGTGCTCGCCTGGGCCGAGGACGCCCGGCGCCGCCTGGAGACCATGGACACCTCGGAAGAGGCGCTGGCCGAGCTGGCGATGCGGCGCGACCAGCTCGCGGTGCAGCTGGCCACCCACGCCGTCGAGGTTTCGGCGGCCCGGGAGAAGTCCGCCGCCGAGCTGGCGGCGGAGATCACCCGGGAGCTGTCCGGCCTGGCGATGGGCCAGGCCGCGATCGAGGTGACGGTCGAGCAGCGCCCGGCCGAGCACGGCGACACGCACGCGCTGGCCATCGACGGCCACGCGGTGCACGCGGGCGCGGACGGCATCGACGACGTCGAGCTGCTGCTGCGGGCGCACGACGGCGCGCCGCCGCTGCCGGTGCACAAGGCCGCCTCGGGCGGTGAGCTGTCCCGGGTGATGCTGGCGATCGAGGTCGTCCTCGCGCACGCCGACACGGTGCAGACGCTGGTGTTCGACGAGGTCGACGCCGGCGTCGGCGGCCGCGCGGCCATCGAGATCGGCCGCCGGCTGGCGCGGCTCGCGCGGACCCACCAGGTCCTCGTGGTCACGCACCTGCCGCAGGTGGCCGCGTTCGCCGACCAGCACCTGGTGGTGGACAAGGGTCACACCGGCGGGGTGACGCGCAGCGGGATCAAGAACCTGAGCCAGGGCGACCGCGTCAGCGAGCTGGCCCGGATGCTCGCCGGCATGGACAACGAGACGGGCCGCGCGCACGCCGAGGAACTCCTGGCGACGGCCGAGAAGGACAAGACCGAGTTCGAGCCGAAACGCAAGCGGGCCAAGAAGAAGTAGCGCGCGTCAGCCGTCCAGGTCCGCGTTGATGCCGCGGAACACGTCCGCGAGCACGCGGGCCTGCTCACGGCTCACGTGCTTGGCGAAGTGGCGTTCGACGCCCCGGACGTGCGTGGGCCACGCCTCTTCCAGCGCCGCCAGGCCCGCCGGCGTCAGGATCACCAGGGTGGCCCGGCGGTTGCCCGCGTCGACCTCGCGCCGCGCGTAACCGTCGCGCTCGAGGCCGTCGACCAAGCGGGTCAGCCCGCTCGCGCTGTGCACCAGGGCGTCGGCCAGGTCCTTCATGTGGAACCGCTGCTCCGGCGCCTCCGAGAGCTGGACCAGCGCGTCGTACGTGCGGTGCGACATCCCGTGCGCGGCGCGCAGGTCCGCGTCCAGCACCCGCAGCAGCAGGGCCGACGAGCGCAGGAAGCCGCGCCACGCGGCGTCGTGTTCTCGGGACAGGCTCACCCCGGGAATAGTACTCGTGCGAACAGTTGTTGTGCGGACTGTTCGCTTGCGAAGAAAGGACGCCCGATGCGCGCAGTGGTACTCCGGGAACCCGGCCCGGTCGAGAACCTCGAACTGAAGGACATCCCGCTGCCCGAGGCGAAACCGGGCTGGGTCCGGATCGCCGTCAAGGCGTTCGGGCTCAACCGTTCCGAGCTGCACACCCGCCTCGGCCTGGCCGACGGCGTCACGTTCCCGCGGGTGCCCGGCATCGAGGCCGTCGGCGTCGTCGACGCCGCGCCGGACGGCGGTTTCGAGGTCGGGCAGCAGGTCGCCACGATGATGGGCGGGATGGGCCGCACCTTCGACGGCGGTTATGCCGAGTACACGCTCGTCCCGCGCGAGCAGGTCGTGCCGTTCCGCTCGGACCTGCCGTGGGAGGTGCTCGGCCAGGTCCCGGAGACGCTGCAGACCGCGTTCGGCTCCCTCACCACCGGCCTCGACCTGCGGGAAGGCCAGACACTGCTGATCCGCGGCGGGACGTCCGCGCTCGGCTTCGCCACCGCAACGGTCGCCCGCGACCTCGGCGCCACCGTCTTCGCCACGACCCGGCAGCGGGACCGCCTGGACACCCTGGCCGCACACGGCGTCGAGCACCCGCTCCTGGACGACGGCGACGTCGCCGCGCAGGTCCGGGCGATCGCCCCCGACGGCGTCGACGCCGCTCTCGAACTCGTCGGGACGCCGACCCTGCCGGACACCCTCACGGCCGTCCGCGTGCACGGCACGGTGTGCTTCACGGGCATGCTCTCGAACCAGTGGACAATCAAGAATTTCTATCCGATCGGATACCTTCCCGCCGGTGTGCGCTTGACCGCTTATGGTGGTGAGGCGGACGATCTGCCCGCATCGGTTCTCCAGCGGTACCTCGACCGGATCGCCGTCGGCGGCGTCAGCCTCGGCCCGGCCCGGGTCTACCCGATGGAGGCGATCCGGCAGGCGCACGACGACCTGGAGCACAACCGGACGGCGGGCAAGCTCGTCGTGCTGACCGGCCGAGTGGAGGGAGCCGCCCCTTGATCCTGCCGCCACCCGCCGACGTCGAAGCGCAGCTGGCCGCCGCCCGCCGGGAGGGCGACCTCGACACCTACCTCGGCCTGCTCGCCGGGGAGGAACTGTTCGTCCCCATCCGGCGGGCCGACGCCGAAAGCATCCTCGAGGACCGCGCCGAGACCTTCCCGAACGTCTACCACGAGACCGGTGGTGACGAGTTCCTGCAGGTCTTCACCCGCGGCGCGCTGCCCGACCTCGGGCCGGACGTCGTCGTGATGAGCGGGGCGCTCGACTGGGCGGTCGACGGCGTCGGGCGCCACGAGCGGGTCGTGTTCAACCGCGGCACCCGGGGCGAGTGGCGGCTGCCGGGCGCGACGCTGCAGCCGTGGCTGGACGCGCACCTCGACGACGTCACGCCGCTGGAAGAGCAGGTCGAGCGGCTGATCACCGCGCCCTACGGGCACCTCGAAGGACCGATCGCGCACGCGCTCGCCTGCGGGGCGCACCTGGCCGTGCTGAACGCGGCGCCGTGGAACCTGCTCGACGCGCGCTACCACGACTACGTGGCCGAGGTCCGCGGCCTGCGCGACTGGTGGGGCGTGGCCGACCCGCCGGCCTGGCGCGCCACGATGGGCGACCTCGTCGGCGACGGCTACGCGCTCACGCCCGGCAACCTGGTGCTGATGCTGCGCCTGCGGTTCGCCGCCGAGTCCGGGCTGCGCGACGGCGAGTTCGACCCGCTGACCTGGGCGCAGCTGGTGGGCCGGTGGTGCGCGGAGAACGACGCCGAAGACCAGGCCGACGAGCTGCGCGACACCGTGCGCCGGGTGTCGCGCTACGAGCAGCGCTTCCGCGCCGACGGCCTGCTCGACGACGGGGGTTTCGTCACGACGGCGCTGTCCTGGGACGTCGGGCGCGCGGTCAACATCGCGCGCTGGGGGCTGGCCGCCGGATACTGCGACGCGCTCACCGCCGAGCTGATGGTCCTGGAGGCCGGCTCGCTCGCGCGTCGCTACCACCAGTCATGGGCCGACCTGTCGGCGGGCTACCTCATGGGGCGGGTGCTGCACAGCCGGGACGACGAGTTCGGCGAGTGGTACCCCGCCGCCGTGCGGGTCCACCACCAGCTCCTTCAGGACCCGGGCAGTCCCTGGGTGAACCTCGATTTCGGGTCTCTTTCGGAGGAGTCCGACGCCTGATCGAGAACTTGGGCGCGGCGTGGCTCACCACAACGAGTCACCTCTGCTACGGCGTGGCGTGCGCAGTCCCACGAGCAAATTTGTCACCATCGGCCACATGAAGCTCACCGGGCTGCTCACGCGGAACTCCGAACCCCTGCCGGGCATCACCGGGGTCGCCAGGGTCGACCGCCGCACCCGGGAGCTGCTGCGCCGGATCAGTCCGGGCGACATCGTCGTGCTCGACCAGCTGGACCTCGACCGCGCGACGGCCGACGCGCTCGTCGACGCCGAGGTCGCCGGCGTGGTCAACGCGTCGCCCTCGATCTCCGGCCGGTTCCCCAACCTGGGCCCCGAGATCCTCATCGCCGCCGGCGTCCCGTTGGTCGACTCGGTGGGCGGCGAGCTGCTGCGCTCGATCAAGGACGGCACGAAGCTGCGGCTGCTCGACGGCGTCGTGTACGTCGGCGAGCGCCAGGTCGCCTCCGGCATCGAGCAGACCGCCGACAGCGTCGCGGACCAGATGATCGAGGCCAAGGCCGGGATGTCGACGCAGCTGGAGGCGTTCTCGGCCAACACCATCGAGTTCCTCCGCCGCGAGCGCACCCTGATCCTCGACGGCGTCGGCGTGCCGGAGCTGAAAGTGCAGCTGCGGGACCGGCACGTGCTGGTCGTCGCGGGCGGCAACGGGCACGCCGAGGACCTCAAGAAGCTCAAGAAGTACATCGCCGAGCACCGGCCGGTGCTGATCGGCGTCGACGCCGGCGCCGACACCCTGCGGGCGCAGGGCCACCTGCCGGACGTCATGGTCGGCGACCCGACCGGGATCGGCACCGCGACGCTGCGCAGCGGCGGCGAGGTCGTGGTGCCCGCGCAGCCGGACGGGCACGCCCCCGGCGTCGAGCGGATCCAGGACCTCGGCATCGGCGCGGTGACGTTCCCCGCGTCCGGCAACGCCGAGGACCTCGCGCTGCTGCTGGCCGACGCGCACGGCGCGACCCTCGTGGTCACGGTCGGTTTCCAGGCCACCCTGCGCGAGTTCCTCGACCACGGCCGGTCCGGTTCGAACCCGTCGACGTTCCTCACCCGCCTGAAGCTCGGCACGAAGCTCGTCGACGGGAAAGCGGTGGCGACGCTGCACCGCAGCCGGGTCTCGATCGGCGCGGTCGTCCTGCTCGTGCTCGCCGCGGTCGTGGTCGTCGCCGCGGCCCTGCTGGTGTCCGACGTGGGCTCGGTCTACCTGGACTGGCTCCGGCACACCTGGAATTCGCTCGCTGCCTGGGTCAAGGGATTGTTCACGTGATTTCGCTTCGCTACCACGTAGTTTCCATCGCCGCCTGCTTCCTGGCCCTCGCCGTCGGCGTCGTGCTCGGGTCGACGGCACTGAACGGCTCGCTGCTTTCGGGGCTGGCGGGGGAGAAGAAGGACCTGGGCAGCCAGGTCTCCGACCTCGAAGCCCAGCGCAACGCGCTCACCGCCCGGCTCGCCGACGCGGACGCGTTCGCCGGCGCCATGGGGCCGAAGGTCGTCGCCGGGGTGCTGGACAAGCGCACGGTGGTCCTCGTGACCACCGAGGAGGCGCGCCCGGCCGACCGGGACGCGCTCAAGCAGCTGATCGGCCAGTCCGGCGCGACCGTGACCGGCGAGGTGCAGCTGACGGCCGCGTTCGCCGATCCCGAGAAGGCCGACCAGCTCCGCGACGTCGTCACGCGGCTGCAGCCGGCCGGGTCGAAGTTCCCGACCGCAGGTGACTCCGGCACGCTCGCCGGCGCGCTGCTCGGCTCGGTGTTGTTGCTGGACAAGGCGTCCGCCAAGCCGCAGTCCTCGGGTGAAGAGCTGGCCGCGGCGCTGGGCGGGCTCACCGACGGCGGGTTCGTCAAGGCGGGCCAGGACGTCAAGCCGGCGCAGCTGGCCGTGGTGCTCACCGGCGCGCAGGCGACCGGCGACGGCGCGGGCGACCGGGCGGCCACGATCGCGCGGTTCACCACCCAGCTCGACCGCACCGGCGCGGGCACCGTGCTCGCGGGAGACGCCGGTTCAGCCGAAGGCACCGGCGCGCTCGGCGTCGTCCGCGCGGACACTTCGGCGACGTCGATCCTGTCCACTGTGGACAACGTGGACACCTCCGCCGGGCGGGTGAGCACCGTGCTGGCGCTGAAGGAACAGCTCGACGGCGCGGCCGGCCGTTACGGCATCGCGGGCAACGCCCAGGCGCCCGCGCCGGGCGTCACCAGCCCCACCGGCAACTGACGTCGTGAGTGTTTAGGGCGGTTCTAACCGCCCTAAACACTCACGACAAGCCGCGGCAGACTGCTCAGCTGGCCAGCCAGAGCGCCGGGACGTTCGGCGGTTCCCAGCCCACCAACGAGGTGTGGGCCTGGCGGCACGTGTACGTGACGCCGTTGTAGGTCACCTTCGCGCCCGTGGCGTACGCCGTGTTCGGCGCCCACGCGGGGACCGACGGCGGCGTGGTGGGCGTGGTCGTCGGCGGAGTGGTGGGTGTCGTGGGCGTGGTCGGGGTGGTGGGGGTCGTCGGGGTGGTGGGTGTGGTCGGGGTCGTCGGGGTGGTGGTCGGCGGCGGCGTCGAGCAGTTCGGCGTCGACGCGGCCAGGCCGTTGACGACGGCGTGGAAGAGCGTCGAACCCGGGTCCAGGTCGTAGAGCGAGAACATCATCGCGCCGCCGAGGCCGGTGCAGTGGATGTAGTCGGTGCGGGCCTTGATCGACTGCGCGGACGAGCCGCCGAAGAAGTTCGTCCCGTCGTAGAACCAGGCCGACTGCGTGACCGGGTCCCAGAAGGTGTCGGCCGGGTTGTCGACGATGCCGGAGAGTTCCTTGTACATCGCCACGCCCGGCACGTTGCCGCTCAGCGTGTGTCCCGCCGACGGCCCCGAAGCCGACTGGTAGAGGCCGTGGTTCGAGCCGGCCGGCACGCCGGTCCAGCCGCGGTAGTAGAACGGGATGCCCAGCGTCAGCTTGCTCGCGGGGAACCCGCCCGCGATGCCGTACGCGCTGTTGCCGTGCAGGTAGTCCTTGATCACCGAGTCGGTCGTGTACTTCTCCGTGCCCGGCGGGATGGTGCCCGACGGGTCGCTCGGCGAGGAGTACAACGGGTCCTGGAAGTTCGTCGGCCCGGTGGCGTCCCACGCGCCGTGCATGTCGTAGGTCATCGCGTTGCCGAAGTCCAGGTACTGGCCGATCTTGTCGGTCTGGATCTTCGCGATCTTGTCCTGCCCGCCCGGCAACGCGGCCGACAGCGCGTAGTGCTTGCCGCCCAGCGCGTCCAGCTCGGTGCGGAACTCCGCCAGCAGCGCGGTGTAGTTCGCGGTGTCGGCGGCGCTGTAGTGGTTGCCGACGTGCCCGGTCGGGGACCCCGGGTACTCCCAGTCGATGTCCACGCCGTCGAAGATGCCCGCCGCGGTGCCCGGGCCGCCGTAACCGCCGGAGGCCGGGATGTTGCCCTTGATGAACATGTCCAGGCACGAGCTGACGAACTTCTTGCGCGACGCGTCGGTCGCGGCGGCGTCGGAGAAGTACTTCGAGTACGTCCAGCCGCCGATCGACAGCAGCACCTTGAGGTTCGGGTGCCGCGCCTTCAGTTCCTGCAGCTGGTGGAAGTTGCCGACGATCGGCTGGTTGAAGGTGTCGGCGGTGCCGTCGACGCTGATGTCGGAGCCGAAGGACTTCTGGTAGTCGGCGAACTGGTCCTCGCCGCCGTCACCGGCGTTCGGGTCGGTCTCGCCGCCCGGGTCGGGCGTGGTCGCCTTCGACGCCTCGAAGCAGGTGTGGTTCGTGGGATCGATGTTCTCGAAGTCGTAGAGCAGGTAGTCGAGGTTGCCGGCGATCGCGTCGACGTTCTTCAGGTAGTAGGCGTTCTGGTAGATGCTCCACTGGTCGAAGTAGGCGATCCGGACCCCGCCGGACGTGGCGGCGGCCGCGGGTGGCGCGGCCGGGCCGGCGACCGTGAGCGCGCCCACGACCAGGGCGGCCGCGGCGGCGGCGAACATCGCCAATCTTCGGGAAACCCTCTGCATGCTGTCTCCTCGCGCAGGCGGACGGCCCCCTCCCGGGCCGCGTCGGCGCGAGAGGGGGCGGTACGCGATGGTCTTCACGAACAGGTGCCGGCCCGTTCATGAATGTGCGCGTGCGCACACCGAGTGTCAATACTTTGGACTAGACCAATCTCGGGAGCCGTGCGCTATGGGGTCTGGTGTCCGGATTTCCCAGCGTTGGTAGGGGTTACTTGAGCGGCGGGTCGAGCGGGAAGCACGACACGCGCACGGACCACGTGTCACCGCCGGTGGGCAGCGGCATCTTCTTCAGCGCCGCGGCCGCCTGGCCGTCGTGCGCCTCCTCGGCCGCGGCGTGGAAGATGTCCGCCGCGATCGACTGGTCGAACACGCCGATCTGCTGGTGCGGCCAGCCCCCGGCGCCCTGCAGCGCGCCGGGGATCAGCTGGTCGACGACCTTGCGCAGGGTCGCCCCGTTGGGCGCGGTGTACTTCCAGACGTCGACGCCGAGGTTCTTGCCGAGTTCGGCCATCCGGCCCCACGCCGTGAGGTTGAAGTTGACGTAGTGCCACGACATCGTCCGCGACAGCTCGAGTGGCTGGCTGCCGTCGGCGGCGAACTGGACCGGGAACCGGTTCTTCTCCGCGTCCAGCACGATCTTCTTCGCCGTGTCCCGCTGGCCCAGGTACGCGGCGATCGTCGCGTTCTGCATGTCGAGGAACGTGCCGTGGTTGTTCGTGGCGGCCAGTTCCAGCTTCGCCTGCGGGCTCGTCTGCATCCAGGTCAGGTACTGCGACAGCCACGCCTTGACGCCGCCGCGGTCCTTGTTCGTCCAGCCCGGCGCGCCGGTGTCGAGCAGCGCGAACACGTCGAGGACCTGGCTGAACGACTGCGTCGAGTCGATGATCCCGGTCCCGCTGATCGTGTTCTTGCACGGGATGATCTGCGAGTACGTCATGTTCGGGTTCATCCTGGTGGCCGGGTCGAGGAACCACGTCCGGATGTCCAGCGCCGCCCGCTTCGCGTACTTCGCGTCACCCGTGTAGTACCAGGCGAGCGAGAGGTAGTACATCGCGTCCCACGCCACCATCCGGTAGGTGTGGTCGGTGATCGCGTCGGCCTCCGGGTTGCGCTGGCCGTCCTTGTTGACGTACGGGCAGCCCTGCGGGTTCTCCGGGGTCTTCGCACTCGCCCACCAGTAGGGCGCCTGGCTCAGGTAGTCGTGCTTGTCGCCGCTCGGCGGGGTGACCGGCTTGTCCACGACCGACCACGGGCCGGCGCTCAGCGCCGTGTTCGCCTTGCCCAGCACCACCTTCAGCGCGTCGCGCTGCGCCCGCGTGGCGTGGCCGTGCTTCAGCGCCGACTGGATGTCCGCGAGCTTCTTGCCGTCGGTGACGACGGTGTGCGGCGCCTGCCCGGCCGTCGCCGTCCCGCTGAGCGGGACCAGGGCCAGGCACGCGGCCAGCACCGCCGCCCCGAGAACGTGTAGCTGCCTTCGCACCTTGGACCGCCCTTCGGGGACGCCAGGATCCCCACTCGTCACCGGGCGGCGGTACGGCAGTGGCGACGGCGATTCTGGCTCCCCGGTGCGGCGGCTGTCAAACAGCCGGCCAAGTGCGCTTCTTGTCCAGCGGCCGGGCGTAGGACCCGGCCCGGCTCGTCTTGAGGCCCAGCGCGACGAGCGACTCGGCGAGCCGGACGGCGGCGGCGACGCCGTCGATGACCGGGATGTCCAGCATCGTCGCGATCCGCCGGTCCAGCCCGGTCATCCCGGCGCAGCCGAGCACCAGGACCTCCGCTCCGGCGTCGCGCGCCCGGCGCCCGGCGGTCAGCAGCGCCGACTCCGTCCGGCGTTCGTCCGTCAGCTCCAGCACGCCGAGGCCGGCACCGGTGACCGTCACGCAGTTCTGGGCGACGCCGGCGGAGTGCAGGCTGTCCTCGATCAGCCCGCACGTCCGGTCCAAAGTGGTCACGACGCCGTACCGGCGGCCCAGCAGGCAGGCCAGGTGCGCGGCGGCTTCGGTGATGTCGACGACCGGGACGTCCAGCAGCTCGCGGGCCCCCTCGCGGCCGTGCTCGCCGAACCCGGCGAGCACGACCGCGTCGAACGGTTCTTCCAGGCCCCGCAACAGATCGAGCACGGCGGCCGCCGACAGGAAACTGTCCAGCCAGCCCTCGGCCGACTCCGGGCCCCACTTCGGTGTCCGGGCGAGGATCTCGGTGCCCGGGCTCGCCGCGGCGCGGGCACCGGCACCGATCTCCTTCGTCATCGCCTCGGTGGTGTTGCAGTTGGTGACGACGATCCTCATCGCTGGTTCCGCGAGACCGCGAAGTACAGCAGCGCGGACGACGCCGTGCCGATGAACCACGAGTACGGCGCGGCCGGGGCGAAGTACGGCACCAGCGCGATCACCGCGGCGAGCGCGGCGGTCGGGAAGAACGCCACCAGGGCGCGCGGGTTCACCCGCGGGTAGATGCCGCCGTCGACGAACAGCTGCGCGACGTCGACCTTGCCGCGGCGGATCAGGTAGTAGTCGACGATCATGATCCCGAACAGCGGCCCGAGGAACGCGCCGAGCCCGCCGAGGAAGTAGTTGACCACCGCGGGTGAGGAGTACAGCTTCCACGGCAGCACGCACAGCGCGGCGACCGCGCTGATCATCCCGCCGATGGTGAACGTGATCCGCTTCGGCCAGATGTTGGCCAGGTCGTAGGCGGGGGAGACGAAGTTCGCGACGATGTTGACGCCCATGGTGGCGATCGCGAAGGTCAGCGCGCCGATGACGAGCACCGGCGTGTTGT
This sequence comes from Amycolatopsis sp. cmx-8-4, assembly GCF_046548675.1. Classification (NCBI taxonomy): domain Bacteria; kingdom Bacillati; phylum Actinomycetota; class Actinomycetes; order Pseudonocardiales; family Pseudonocardiaceae; genus Amycolatopsis; species Amycolatopsis sp. cmx-8-4. The sequence continues at coordinate 42,043 of NZ_JAEBDZ010000044.1, read as the reverse complement.
GCACCTTGGACAGCAGCTCGGCCGGGTCGGTGATGGCCTCGCCGAACACCTGCATGCTGCCCGCGGTGACGACGACCGACAGCAGCGCGAACGCCGTCGAGTTGATCGGCAGGCCCCAGAAGTTGCCGCGCCGCACGGTCTTCTGGTCCGGTGCGTTGCGGGAGAAGTCGCAGAAGTTGAGCATCAGCGTGCCGTAGGTGGCCAGGATCAGCCCGGCCGCGCCGAACCACTGCCGGATCTGCTCGCCGGTGGACAGCTGCTTCGGGCTGCTGGTGAACGAGATGTTCCAGTGGGCGGCGGCGAGGATCCACACGGCCAGCGCGATCATCACGACCCAGATCGCCGGGCCGCACCAGTCCTGGAACTTGCGGATCGACTCCATGCCGCGGGTCAGGATCAGCGCCTGGGCCGCCCAGAGCGCGACGAAGCAGATCCAGCCGAGCGCGTGCAAGCCGAGGAAACCGTGTTCGGTCAACGGTTTCAGGCCCGGGTCGATGGCGAGCACGAGCAGCGTGATGGCCACGCTGGCGAGGTAGGTCTGGATGCCGTACCAGAAGATCGCGATGATCGCGCGGATCAGCGCGGGCAGGTTGGCCCCGAACGTGCCGAAGCTCAGCCGCGCGACGACCGGGAACGGCACACCGGTGCGCTGCCCGATCCGGCCCATCAGGTTCATCCCGACGTAGATGATCACGAACCCGAACAGCAGGGCGGTGAACACCTGCCAGGCCGACAGGCCGAGCACGAACAGCCCGGCCGCGAAGGTGTAGTTGCCCAGGTTGTGCACGTCGGACATCCACAGCGCGAAGATGTCGTAGACCTTCCACCGGCGCTCTTCGGCGGGGGCGAGGTCTTCGTTCCAGAGCCGGGGATCCGGCGGGGCGGGCGTCTCTTGTCCGGATTCGGTGAGCGGGGCGGCCGTCATGCTTGTGCCTCCGGTCTACGGATTCTTCTCGGGGGGTCCGGGTGGCGGAGCCCCCGGCCGGGGCGGAGCCCCGAGTGTCACAGTGCGGGGACGGAGATTTGGGATACCAAAAATTGGTATCCCAAATATCACCCCGGGGTCTTCGGCAGTCAACCCTCCCGTCGATAAACTCGTGTTACGTCCGGTTACGGAGATGTTGAGGGGAGCCCGGTGACGTCGGCGAGTGAACGGCAGCCCCTCGCGGCCACCCGGCAGCGGGTGCGCGAGGAGCTGCGGGAGCGGATCCTCACCGGGCGGCTGCGCCCGGGCGACCGGCTGGTCGAGCGCGAGCTGGCCGAGGACCTGGGCGTGTCCCGGGTGCCGGTCCGGGAAGCCATCCGCAGCCTGGAGGCCGAGGGGTTCCTCGTCGTCCAGTCGCCGCGCCGGGTCGTCGTCCGGCAGCTGGCCCGGGTCGACGTCGAGGAGCTGTTCGACGTCCGGGAGGCCCTGGAGGGCCTCGCCGCCGGGCTCGCCGCGTCCCGGGCGGGCGCGGCCGAGCTGAAGCGGCTCGAGCGCGTCCTGACCGACGCCGCCCGCGCGACGGCCCGCGGCGACGCGGCCCGGATCACCGTCCTCAACTCGCGCTTCCACGACGAGATCGTCGCCATCGCGGGCAACGCGCTGCTGACCACGATGCTGCAGCCCCTGGAAGGCCGGCTGCGCTGGCTCACGAGCCAGAACGAGCACTGGGCCGACCTGCTCGACGAGCACCGGCGCCTCCACGACGCCATCGCCTCGGGCGACGCGGACCGCGCGCACGCCGAGGCCGTCGAGCACGTGCGCGTCAACCGGACGGTGACGCTGAGGTCCCTTTTCGGGGACGACGAGCCGGGTGAGCGGCCGGCCGGGTGACTCCGGAGGTCACTCAAAGTGCCGGAAAGCTCACCCGTTAACATGATCGTCGGCTCCCCGCTCCCTGAGCCGACGTGGCATATCCGACAGCGCGGGGGAGCTGGTCCAACAGGCGGTTCCCAGTGGCTTCATGGGAAATTCACAGAATGGGCGGCAAACCTGAAACCGTGATCAACGCCGAAACCGGTGCCGTGAAGGTGGCACGATGACGACCGCCCAGGCCACGCTCGAGGCCCCCGCCCGCGGCACGAGACCGGGCGGCAAAGCGCCCTACCTCCACCAGATCGACCTGTTCCGGTTGATCACCTTCGCCTGCGTGATCCTGATCCACGTGGTCGGCGCGACGAACTTCGCGCAGGACGTCGGGGCGAACGCCGTCGAGACCCCGCTGCACTTCACGCGTGAGGCGTTCTTCGCGCTGACCGGGTTCGTGCTGGTGTTCCAGAACCGCGGCCGCGAGCTGCGGGCTGGTGATTTCTGGCGCCGCCGGCTGCCGCTGGTCGCGACGCCCTACCTCGCGTGGACCATGTTCTTCTGGGCGTATTCGCTGGTCACCGGCGGGCAGCAGCCCGGCTCGCTCGAGGCGTCGATGCGGCTGCTGCTGACCGACCTCGTCACCGGCGGCGCCTGGTACCACCTGTACTTCCTGCTCGTGACGATGCAGGTCTACCTGCTGTTCCCGTTCCTGATGAAGCTCCTGCGGGCCACCGCGGGCAAGCACGGGTGGCTGCTGCTGGGCAGCGGGCTGGTGCAGGTCGGCGTGGTCGCGTTCATGACCTACCAGCCGCTGGGCGTGAGCTACCAGACGATCACGCACCTGTACGCCACGCTCCTGCCGTACCAGTTCTACACACTCTTCGGTGCCGTGATCGCGATGCACTTCGAGACCGTGCACGCCTGGGTCGGCCGGCACCGGCTGCTGCTCGGCGGCGCGCTGGTGGCGGTGCTGGCCGGCACCGAGTGGTACTACCTCCGGACCGTCCACAGTGGAACGTTCCCGCAGGTGGCCAGCGACCCGTTCCAGCCGTACCTGATCCCGTGGTACCTCACGGTCATCGCGGCGATCTACGCGTTCACCACGTGGTGGGCCGCGCGCCGCCGGGAAGGCGGCCGCGGGGCCCGCGTGGTCTCCTGGGCGGCGAACCGGTCGTTCAGCATCTTCCTGGTCCACCCGCTCGCGCTGGCCCTGCTCGGCCCGGTCATCCCACACGTGGCGGAGCGCTTCGGCGCGCCGTGGCTCAGCGCGGTGATCTACGTCGCCACGATCGCGCTGACGATCGTCATCGTCGAGGTGCTGCGCCGGCTGCCCGGCAGCCGCGCGCTCACCGGCCGCCCCCGGCTGCGGTTGGCGAAGGCCGTCGCCTGACGCGTGGTCAGCGGCACAAAACGCCGTTCGGGCATGTCACAGCGAGCGGATCCTCAGGCGTCGGATATGCTGGCGGCCCGTGGGACTTCAGTCGCGGGCTACCAAGTACGTATTTGTCACCGGAGGCGTCGCCTCCTCTCTGGGTAAGGGACTCACGGCCTCGAGCCTGGGGCAACTCCTTACCGCGCGCGGGCTTCGCGTCACGATGCAGAAGCTCGATCCGTACCTCAACGTCGACCCCGGGACGATGAACCCGTTCCAGCACGGTGAGGTGTTCGTCACCGACGACGGCGCCGAGACCGACCTCGACATCGGGCACTACGAGCGCTTCCTCGACCGCTCCCTCGACGGCAAGGCCAACGTCACGACCGGCCAGGTCTACTCCGAGGTGATCGCCAAGGAACGCCGCGGCGAGTACCTCGGCGACACGGTGCAGGTCATTCCGCACATCACCGACGAGATCAAGTCCCGGATCACCGCGGCCGCCGAGCCCGACGAGGCCGGGAACGCCCCGGACGTCGTCATCACCGAGGTCGGCGGCACGGTCGGCGACATCGAGTCGCTGCCGTTCCTGGAGGCGTGCCGCCAGGTCCGCCACGACGTCGGCCGCGACCAGTGCTTCTTCCTGCACGTCTCGCTGGTGCCGTACCTGGCGCCGTCGGGCGAGCTCAAGACGAAGCCGACCCAGCACTCGGTCGCCGCGCTGCGCAACATCGGCATCCAGCCCGACGCGCTGGTCTGCCGGGCCGACCGGGAGATCCCCGAGGACCTCAAGCGCAAGATCGGCCTGATGTGCGACGTCGACCAGGAGGCGGTCATCGCCTGCCCGGACGCGCGGTCGATCTACGACATCCCGAAGGTGCTGCACCGCGAGGCGCTCGACGCCTACGTGGTGCGCCGCCTCGGCCTGCCGTTCCGCGACGTCGACTGGACGGTGTGGGGCGACCTGCTCGACCGGGTGCACAACCCGAGCGAGACGGTGAAGATCGCGGTCGTCGGCAAGTACATCGACCTGCCGGACGCCTACCTCTCGGTCACCGAGGCGCTGCGCGCGGGCGGGTTCGCGCACCGGGCCAAGGTCGAGATCGTCTGGGTCGCCTCCGACGACGCGCAGACCGCGTCCGGCGCGGCGTCCGTGCTGTCCGATGTGGACGGTGTGCTGATCCCGGGCGGGTTCGGCATCCGCGGCATCGAGGGCAAGGTCGGCGCGATCGAGTACGCCCGCACCCGCGGCGTGCCGCTGCTCGGCCTGTGCCTCGGCCTGCAGTGCATGGTCATCGAGGGCGCCCGGCACCTGGCCGGCATCACCGACGCCGGGTCGTCGGAGTTCGACGAGAACACCGAGCACCCGGTGATCTCGACGATGGCCGACCAGCGCGACGTCGTCGCGGGCGAGCGCGACATGGGCGGCACCATGCGGCTCGGCGCGTACCCGGCGAAGCTCAAGCCGGGCTCGCAGGTCGCGAAGGCGTACGGCACCACCGAGGTGTCCGAGCGGCACCGGCACCGCTACGAGGTGAACAACGCCTACCGCAAGCAGCTCACCGACGCCGGCCTGGTGTTCTCCGGCACGTCGCCGGACGACCGCCTGGTCGAGTTCGTCGAGCTGCCCGCCGACAAGCACCCGTTCTTCGTCGGCACCCAGGCGCACCCCGAGCTGAAGAGCCGCCCGACCCGGCCGCACCCGCTGTTCAGCGCGTTCGTCAAGGCCGTGGTGGACCGCAAGGTCGCAGAGCGGCTGCCGGTCGAGCTGCCCGAAGCCCCCGTGGCCGCCCGGTGACCGCGCCGGGAGAGCACGAGTTCACCGTCGCCGCCAGCCGCGACGTCCACATCGGACGCGTCGTCGGCCTGCGGATCGACCAGGTGGTGATGCCGGGCGGCACCACCGCGGCCCGCGAGGTCATCGAGCACCTGGGCGCGGTCGCGATCGTCGCGTTGGACGAGGACCAGCAGGTCACGATGGTCCACCAGTACCGGCACCCGATGGGGCACCGGCTGTGGGAGCTGCCCGCCGGCCTGATCGACCACCTCGGCGAGGACCCGGTCGGCACGGCCGAGCGGGAGCTCGTCGAAGAGGTCGGGCTGGCCGCCGCCGACTGGGCGACCCTGGTCGACGTCGCGGCGTCGCCCGGCTTCACCGACGAGGTGGTGCGGATCTTCCTGGCCCGCGGACTGTCCGATGTGGAGCGTGACGTGCTCGGGGACGAGGAGGCCGACCTGGTCGTCCGGAAGTTCCCGCTGGCCGAGGCGGTCCGGATGGCCCTGGCGGGCGAGCTGGTGAACGGCGCCACGGTGTCGGGAGTGCTGGCCGCGCAGGCGGTGGTCACCGGCGGCGCGCAACCGCGCCCGGCCGACGCGCCGTGGCGCGACCGCCCGACGGCGTTCGCCAAGCGCCGCGAAGCCTGACCTCATGCGCCCAATGTGGCGTTCGGTGCGTCAGACGCACCGAACGCCACATTGGGTGCGTCTGACGCACCCAACGCCACATTGGGGCGCTTCGGTCAGGGGCGCAGCGGGCGGCCTTCGGCGTCCAGGCCGCCGTTGGCCAGCAGCATGACGCCGTCGACGATCGGCCAGAGCACGCCGATCCCGGTCAGCAGCACCACGAGGAGCTGGAGCAGGCCCAGCCCGATCTGCCCGGTGTAGAACCGGCCGACGCCGAACGGCAGCACGATCTGGAGCACCCCGGCCACGGTCTTGGACCGGTAGGACGTGGGTATCGGCATCGGCGGCGCGTAGGGCATCGGGACCGGCATGGCGGACGGCATCGGGGCCGGCCCGTACATCGGCAGCTGCATCGTCGGCTGCGCGTACATCGGCAGCTGCGGCGGCGCGAGGAACCCCGGGTGCGGCTGCGGCAGGTCGCGGAACAACGGCCGCAACGCGCCCAGGGTCACGGCGGCGTAGGCGTCGGTCACCCGCGCCTCGTACTCGTCGGGGGTGATGCGGCCCATGCCGAAGTGGTCGGCGAGCAGTCTCGCCGCCTCTTCCCGCTCGGCCGTGCCGATGCGGAGCTCGTCGGACTCCATGAAATCCAAGGTAACCGCGTGAAGCTGAGAACGGGGTTTCTCCCGGGTCACGGTGCCCGCACGGCCTAGGGTGACCGGCGTGGCCTCCAGCCCGCACCGCACGGCCGACGTGATCGCCGCGTACCTCGACCACCTGGTCGTCGAACGCGGGACCGCGCGCAACACCCTCGACAGCTACGCCCGCGACCTGCGCCGGTACGCCGCGCACCTCGACGGTTCCGGCGTCGCGGAGATCGCCGACATCACGGCCGCGCACGTCACCTCGTTCGGCGCCGCGCTGCGCGAGGGCGACGCCGAGCACCAGCCGCTGGCGGCGTCGTCGGCCGCCCGGGCGCTGGTCGCCGTGCGGGGCCTGCACAAGTTCGCGCACGCCGAGGGCGTCACCGAGCACAACCCGGCCCGCGAGGTCCGGCCGCCGACGCCGGCGAAACGGCTGCCCAAGGCCCTGCCGGTCGACGACGTGCTGCGGCTGCTGGAGACCCCGGCGCCGGACGGCGAACGCGCGCTGCGCGACCGGGCGCTGCTGGAGCTGCTCTACTCGACCGGCGCCCGGATCTCCGAGGCCGTCGGCCTCGACCTGGACGACGTCGACGACGACGAGCGCACGGTCCTGCTCGACGGCAAGGGCGGCAAGCAGCGGCTGGTGCCGGTCGGCCGGCCCGCGATCGCCGCGCTGCACGCCTACACCGTCCGTGCGCGGCCCGTGCTCGCCGCGCACGGCCGCGGCACCGCGGCGATGTTCCTCAACGTCCGCGGCAGCAGGCTTTCGCGGCAGAGCGCGTGGCAGGTCCTCAAGGACACCGCCGAGCGCGCCGGGATCGCCGCCGCCGTCTCGCCGCACACGCTGCGCCACTCCTTCGCCACGCATCTGCTCGAAGGCGGTGCGGACGTCCGCGTCGTGCAGGAACTGCTCGGCCACGCGTCGGTGACCACGACGCAGGTGTACACGCTGGTCACGGTCAACACGCTGCGCGAGGTCTACGCGACGGCGCACCCCCGGGCGTTGGGCTAGCCGGCCCAACGGCGGCGCCACAGCCCTCCTAACCTGGACCGACGGCCGACTGACATTGCCCCCTCGGGTCCGGCGCGTTGCTTTGCCGGGGCTCCGAGTCCGCGCATAGGCTGCCCCGGACGCCACAGACAAGGAGCCTTCTCGCCATGTCGACACCGAACCAGCCGGCCGTACCGGCCGCGTCCGCCGGGTCGGCCGCGGCGAACCTCCAGCACGCCACGATCGCCACCCCCGCCCACCACGACGGCGACGAACCGAGAGAGCGCAACGGCCGGAAGGTGAAGCTCGAGGGCATCGGGCCGACCGGCCGCCCGATCCGCGAGATCCCCGAGCCGCCGCCGCTGGAGCGCCACGGCCCGGCGAAGATCATGGCGATGTGCAACCAGAAGGGCGGCGTCGGCAAGACGACGTCGACCATCAACCTGGGCGCCGCGCTCGCCGAGTACGGCCGCAAGGTGCTGCTCGTCGACTTCGACCCGCAGGGCGCGCTCGCCGTCGGTCTCGGCATCCAGCCGCACGAACTGGACCACACGGTCTACAACGCCATCATGGAGCGGGCCGTCAGCGCCACCGACGTGCTGCTGAAAACCCGCGTCGACGGCGTTGACCTGCTGCCGAGCAACATCGACCTGTCCGCGGCGGAGGTCCAGCTCGTCGCTGAGGTAGGGCGCGAACACACGTTGTTACGGGTCCTTCGTCCGGTCATGAACGACTACGACTATGTTCTTGTCGACTGCCAGCCCTCGCTCGGCCTGCTCACGGTGAACGCGCTGACCGCCGCGGACGGCGTGATCATCCCGTTGGAGTGCGAGTTCTTCAGTCTGCGAGGTGTAGCGCTCCTGATCGACACGATCGAGAAGGTGCAGGAACGCCTCAACCCCAAACTGGACATAGTCGGGATTCTCGCCACCATGTACGACCCGAGAACCCTGCACTCGAAGGAGGTCATGGCTCGCGTGGTGGAGGCATTCGGCGAGATCGTGTTCGACACGGTCATCAACCGCACGGTGCGGTTCCCCGAGACGACGGTCGCGGGTGAGCCGATCACGACCTGGGCCCCCAAGTCGGCCGGCGCGGCGGCGTACCGCCAGCTGGCTCGCGAGGTGATCGGTCGGTGAGCAGGCGCGCTTCCCTGCCCGGAGCGTCGGAACTCTTCCGCATCACCTCCAGCCCCGCTCTCGACCTGCCGCCCCAGACGTCGCCCGAGCCCGCCGAACCCGTCGAGAACGGCAACGGCAAGGCGGGCCACGGCCGCACGGAGCAGCTCGCCCGCAGTGGCGACGCCCCGCACGGCTCCGGCCGGACCAAGCACGACGCGAAGATCACCGTCTACGTCTCCGGCGACGAGCTGGTCGCGATGGAGCAGGCCCGGCTGACGCTGCGGGCCAAGCACGAGCTGGTCGTCGACCGCGGCCGGCTGGTCCGCGAGGCCGTCGCGGTGCTGCTGGCCGACTTCGACGCGAACGGCGAGGACTCGGTGCTGGTGCAGCGGTTGCGGGTGGTCGGCTCAGACGGCGGCGAAACCGAGGGCTGATGGACACCCCGGCATCGGCCGAAACGCCGCCGGAGCCGGTCGGAGAGGCCCCTGAGGAACCGACCCCCGACGACCCGGCCCCGGACGAGCAACCCGGTGAACAGCCGCACGAGCACCAGACGGTGCACGGCGGCATGGTCCCCGAAGGCCTGGCCAACGAGGAACTGAGCACGTCGAAGTTCAAGGTGCGGCTGGCCAACTTCGAGGGGCCGTTCGACCTGCTGCTGCAGCTGATCTCGCAGCACCAGCTCGACGTCACCGAGGTGGCGCTGCACCGGGTCACCGACGACTTCATCGCCTACACCCGGGCGCTGGGCACGGACTGGAACCTCGACGAGACGACCGAGTTCCTGGTCATCGCGGCGACCCTGCTCGACCTCAAGGCCGCGCGGCTGCTGCCGTCGGCCGAGGTGGAGAACGAGGACGACCTCGCCCTGCTCGAGGCCCGCGACCTGCTGTTCGCCCGGATCCTGCAGTACCGCGCGTACAAGCAGGTGGCGGCGCTGTTCGGCGAGCTGGAGCAGGGCGCGCTGCGGCGGTACCCGCGGTCGGTGGCGCTGGAGGAGCGGTTCGTCGGGCTGCTGCCCGAGGTGATGCTGGGCGTGACGCCGGCGAAGTTCGCCGACATCGCCGTCACGGTCTTCAAGCCGAAACCGCCGCCGACGGTGTCGATCGCCCACATCCACATGGGCCGCGTGTCGGTGCGCGAGCACGCGGCGCTGCTGCGGGTGATGCTGGCCGAACGCGGCCAGGCGACGTTCAGTGAGCTGGTCGACGACTGCGAGCACACGGTCGAGATCGTGGCGCGGTTCCTGGCCCTGCTGGAGCTTTACCGCGAGGCGACGGTGCAGTTCGAGCAGTCGGAGGCGCTGGCCGAGCTGCACGTGCGCTGGACCGGCGGATCGCAGGAAGAAGCCTCCGTGGCGGCCGAGCAGGATCTCGCTGCCGACGCCGCCGGAGACGAGGAGGAGTACGGGTGAGCCCCGAAGACAACGACCGGGTCCGCGAAGACGATGTCGCGGCCGAGGTCGCGGCGCCGGAGCCGCCAGTGAGCGAAGAGCCCGCCGAGGCCGCGGCCGAGCCGGCCCTGGACGAGGCCCTGTCCGGCGAGCCGGTGACCGAGGACGGCGACCCGGTGGAGCTGCTCGTGGAGCCGGCCGCCGCTGATGAGACCGCTGCCGACGAGCCCGCGCCGGACCAGGCCGCGGCCGATGCCGTCGCGCCCGCGGAAGCCACTGCCGAACCCGTCGAGCCCGCAGAACCCGCGGCCGTCGACGATCCCGCGTCGGATCTCGTCGCCGCCGGGGATGCCGACTCGCTGCCCGACATCACCTCCGACGAGGCTCTCGAAGCCGCGCTCGAGGCGCTGTTGCTGGTCGTCGACTCGCCCGCGAGCGAGGAATCCCTCGCCGACACCCTGCAGCAACCCAAGGCCCGGATCATCGTCGCGCTGCGCACCATGGCCCAGAAGTTCACCGACCGGACCAGCGGGATCGACCTGCGGCGCGTCGGCGAAGGGTGGCGGTTCTACACTAGAGACGTCTATGCCCCGTTCGTGGAGAAGCTCCTGCTGGACGGCCAGCGGTCGAAGCTGACCCGGGCCGCGCTGGAGAGCCTCGCCGTGATCGCGTACCGGCAACCGGTGACCCGTTCCAGGGTCGCCGCGGTGCGCGGCGTGAACGTGGACGGTGTCATCCGGACGTTGCTCGCGCGCGGCCTCATCGGCGAGATGGGGACCGACCCCGAGACGACCGGGACGCTGTACGTGACGACCGAGCTGTTCCTGGAGCGACTGGGGCTGTCGTCACTGAACGACCTGCCGGCCATCGCTCCGTTGCTACCCGAAGTGGACACCATCGATGACTTCCAGTGAACACCCCGACGGCATCCGGCTGCAGAAGGTGCTGTCGCAAGCCGGGGTCGCCTCCCGGCGCGCGGCGGAGGACCTGATCGCCGCCGGCCGGGTCGAGGTGAACGGCGAGGTCGTCACCGAGCAGGGCCGCCGCGTCGACCCGGACGTAGCCGTCATCCACGTCGACGGCACCCGCGTGAACCTCCGCGACGACCTGATCTACCTGGCGCTGAACAAGCCCAAGGGCGTCCACTCGACGATGTCGGACGACCGCGGCCGCCCGTGCGTCGGCGAGTACCTGATGGGCCGGTACGAGGAGACGCCCGGCGTCGTGCACGTCGGCCGGCTCGACGAGAACACCGAGGGCCTGCTGCTGCTGACCAACGACGGTGACCTCGGCCACCGGCTGATGCACCCGTCCTACCAGGTGCTCAAGACCTACCTGGCCGAGGTCGACGGCCTGGTGCCGCGCGGGCTCGGCAAGGAGCTGCGCAACGGCTGGGAGCTGCCGGACGGCCTGGTGAAGGTCGACCAGTTCCGCGTCAAGGACATGCACTCCGGCAAGTCCCTGGTCGAGCTGGTGATCCACGAGGGCCGCAAGCACATCGTGCGGCGGCTGCTCAAGGACGCCGGGCACCCGGTGCTCAAGCTGGTCCGCACCGCGATCGGCGACGTCCAGCTGGGCAACCAGCGCGTCGGCTCGATCCGGCGGCTGACTAAGGGCGAGGTCGGCGCGCTCTACCGCAACGTCGAACTCTGACCCGGCCTTTCGGGGGTCCGGTGGTCACCGCACGGCGGTGACGAACCCGCCGGCGGTCTGGTCTTCCTGGGCCGGGCGGCCGTAGTCCTCGGCCAGCTCGGCGCGGGTGTGGGTGGTCGGCTGCCAGCCGTGGTCGCGCAGCCACTCCGGCGCGCGGCCGCCCAGCCCGCCGAGCCACAGGCGCGTGACGCGCTCGCCGGTCGGGGTCGCCCGCGCCCGGGCCAGCAGCCCGTCCGCGGTGTCGGTGGGCCGGTGCTCGAACGACACCCGGCTGCCCGGCGCCGACAGCTCGCTCACCGTGGTGAGCAGCTTGCCGGCGTCTTCGGAGGACAGGTAGACGAGCAGGCCCTCGGCCAGCCACGCGGTCGGGACGCCGGGGTCGAACCCGGCGTCCCTCAGCGCGCTCGCCCAGTCTTCGCGCAGGTCCGCCGGGACGACGACCCGTTCGCACGACGGTTCCGCGCCCTGCCCGGTCAGCACCTGGTCCTTGAAGGCCAGCACCTCCGGCAGGTCCAGCTCGAAGAGCCGGACCCCCGGCGGCCACGCCAGCCGGAACGCGCGTGCGTCCAGCCCGGCCGCGAGCAGCACCACCTGGGCGCACCCGGCGGCCAGCAGGTAGTCGTCGTAGAACCGCGTGCGGATCGCCACCTGGGCGGCGAAGAGCGGGCCGAGGCCGTCCCGCGTCCCGTCGCCGGGCTCGGGCAGCACCGAGCGGCCCGCTTCGTAGAACGCGGTGGCGTACGGGTCGTCGAACAGCCGGTCCGGACGGCGGCTTTCCAGGGCGCGTAACGCGGCGACGCCGACGGCGGTGCGGCCGACCGCGGGCAGGGACTCGGTCATGACCGCCAAGCTACCCCCCGACTTTCCGCCGTGGCGGGAACGATCTCCGGCTCGTAGCGTGACGCGCATGCGATCCGGTCTGGTGTGCGGAATCCTCGCGGTGGTCCTGTTCGGCGCGCTCGCCCCGGCCGTGGCCGCGGCGCCCCGGGCGAGCGAACCCACCTACGACTACACGAAGGCGATCCGGGAGACCGTCTGGGTCGACATCGGCCGCGACGGCGACGGCGACGGCAAGCCCGACCGGGTCGCCGCCGACATCGTGCGGCCGGCCGAGCCGGCGGCGCAGGGCACCAAGGTGCCGGTGATCATGGACGCCAGCCCGTACTACTCGTGCTGCGGGCGCGGCAACGAGAGCGAGCTGAAGAGCTACGACAGCGCCGGGAAGCCGGTGAAGTTCCCGCTGTTCTACGACAACTACTTCGTGCCGCGCGGGTACGCGGCGGTGCTCGTCGACCTGGCCGGGACGAACCGGTCGGCCGGCTGCGCGGACGTCGGCGGCCCGTCCGACGTCGACTCGGCGCGCAAGGTGGTCGACTGGCTGAACGGCCGCGTTACCGGGTACAGCGCGAAGACCGGCGGCAGCGCCGTGACGGCGGGCTGGAGCACCGGGAACGTCGGCATGATCGGCAAGTCCTACGACGGCACGATCGCCAACGGCGTCGCCGCGACCGGGGTCGCCGGGCTGAAGACCATCGTGCCGATCTCGGCGATCAGCTCCTGGTACGACTACTACCGCTCCGACGGCGCGTCGTTCGGCTCGAACCCGGCCGGGCTGGCGCAGACCGTCGAGTCGGCCAACAGCGGGCAGAACTGCTCGGCGCAGAACCAGGCCCTGAGCACGGGCGCGACCGCGAACGGCGACTACGGGCCGCTCTGGGCCGCGCGGGACTACGTCACCCAGGCGCGCAACGTCCACGCCAGCGTGCTGCTTTCGCACGGCGTCAACGACCTCAACGTCAAGACGATCAACTTCGGGCAGTGGTGGGACGCGCTGGCCGCCAACCACGTCGAGCGCAAGATCTGGCTCGCGCAGACCGGGCACGTCGACCCGTTCGACTACCGCCGTTCCGACTGGGTCGACCTGCTGCACCGCTGGTTCGACCACTACCTGCTCGGGATCGACAACGGCGTCCAGAACGGCCCGATGGCCAGTGTCGAGCGGCAGCCGGACCAGTGGGCCGACCAGTCCGCCTACCCCGCCGCGAACGCCGTGGCGACGGCGTTGCGCCCGCAGGCGGGCGGCAAGCTCGGCACCGCGGCGGCGTCGGGCACGGCGTCGTTCACCGACAACCCGAACGTGGGCGAGGACACCTGGGTCACCAACCCGGGCAGCGCGGCGCTGACGTACTCGACCGGGACGCTGACGTCGGCCCTGCAGGTGTCCGGGACGTCTTCGCTGACGGTCACGGCGACGCCGAGCACGTCGTCGGCGCGGGTTTCGGCGGTGCTCGTGGACCTCGGCGCGGCGACCATCCGCAACTTCGCGGGCAGCGGCGAGGGCATCAAGACGGCGACGACGGAGAACTGCTGGGGCTCGTCGACGGCGGGTGACGACGCCTGTTACCGCGTGACCTCCGCGGACGTGAAGAAGGTGAACTACACGATCCTCAGCCGCGGCTGGGCCGACCTCGCGAACTACGCTTCCCTGACGCAGGAACGGGTCCTGACCCCGGGGACGGCGTACACGATGACGTTCCGCCTGGCGTCGACGGACCACGTCGTGCCGAAGGGCCACGCGCTGGCCCTGATCATCGGCGGCACGGACGGCAGCTTCATCCGCGGCCCGGCCCAGCCTGGACGGCTCACGCTGGACCTGGCGAAGACGTCGGTGTCGGTCCCGCTGGCCGGAGTCCTCCCGGCAGCCTCGACCCACCCGACCCCCGTCAGCGGCGCGTTCGTGCCGTCGGCGGGCCGCGTGGAGCTGGGCTGAAAGCCGTGAAGGCCTCCTTGCCGGCCATAAGAGCCGGGAAGGAGGCCTTCACGGCATTGCGCCGACGCTAGCTCGCTTCGGCGGGAGCGGTGCGCGTGGCCGACTTCCGTTGCAGCGCGCGGGCTATCGGCTCGACGACGCGGGCGGCCGTCGGGCCGAGGATGGCCATCAGCAGGACGTACGCCGTCGCCAGCGCCGCCAGTTCGCCGTCCACCGCGCCCGCCGTCACCGCCAGGCCCGCGATGACGATCGAGAACTCGCCCCGGGCCACCAGCGACGCCCCGGCTCTGGCGCGGCCCATCTTCCCGATGCCCTGGCGGCGCGCGGCCCACCAGCCGGTGGCGACCTTCGTCAGCGTCGTGACCACCGCGAGCACCACGGCCCAGCCGAGCACCGGCGGGATCGACGCCGGGTTCGTGTTGAGGCCGAACACCACGAAGAACACCGCGGCGAACAGGTCCCGCAGCGGCTCGAGCATGTGTGTCGCGTTCTCGGCCGTCGAGCCGGAGATCGCGATGCCGAGCAGGAACGCGCCGACCGCGGCCGACACCTGCATCGCCGAGGCGACGCCCGCCACCAGCAGCGCCGCGCCGAGCACCTTGAGCAGGAACACCTCGCGGTCCGGGCTGTCGACCGCCGCCGAGACGTACCGGCCGAACTTGAGCGCGATCACCAGGACCACGGTGATCACCAGCAGCGAGATCCCGACGGCCTCCATGCCGCCCAGCAACGAGACGCCGCCCAGCACCGCGGTGAGGATCGGCAGGTAGAGCGCCATCACCAGGTCTTCGAACACAAGGATCGACAGCACCACCGGCGTCTCGCGGTTGCCGAGCCGGCCGAGGTCACCGAGGACCTTGGCGACGATCCCGGACGACGAGATGTACGTGACGCCCGCCATCACCATCGCGCCGACCGGGCCCCAGCCCAGCAGCAGCGCCACGGCCGCGCCCGGGGCGGCGTTGAGGACGATGTCGACCAGCCCGGCCGTCCACGAGCGGCGCAGCCCGGTGAACAGCTCGGCCGCGGAGTACTCCAGGCCGAGCAGCAGGAGCAGCAGCACGACGCCGATTTCGCTGGCCAGGTGTGTGAAGCCGCCGATGTCGGTCAGCGGGATCAGCCCGCCGGAGCCGAAGCAGAGGCCGCCGAGCAGGTAGAGCGGGATGGGGGAGAGGCCGATCTTCCCGGCCAGGCGCCCGAGCACGCCCAGCACGAAGAAGACCGCCCCCAGTTCGATCAGGGACAGCGCGGTGTGGTCCATCGTGCGCTCAGCCGTACTTCAGGATCTTGACGGCGGCCTCGAGACCCTCGCTCGTGCCGACCGTCACCAGCAGGTCGCCCCCGGTGAGGGTGAAGTCCGGCGTCGGCGACGGGTGCACCTGGCCGGCGCGGGCCACCGCGACCACCGAAACCCCGGTGCGGGTGCGCATCGCCGTGTCGCCCAGCGTGCGGCCGTCGAACGGGCCGGACGGCTTGATGGGCAGCTGCCGGGTGCTGATCCCGGGCAGGTCCCGGTGCTCCTCGGTCAGCTGCGCGACGAGCTGGGGCGCGCCGAGCAGGTTGGCCAGCGCGCCCGCTTCGTCGGCGCTCAGCGGGATCGAGGCGACGCAGGTGTCGGGATCGTCGGTCTTGGAGACGATCAGCTCGAGGTGCCCGTCCCGCTGGGTGACGACGCCGATGCGGCGGCCGGTACGGGTGGCGAAGTCCTTGCGGACCCCGATGCCGGGCAGGGGGGTTACTTCGACGTTCACCCAACCACCGTAACCCACGTGTCCGATTCGCGACTTTCAGCCGAGAAGGAGCAGGCCCGCCGCGATGACCATCACGAGGGCGGTCAGGCCGTGGACGCTGTACGCGATGGCCTTCTTCCCGCCGTGGCGCAGCACGATCAGCATGTCGAAGACGGGCCAGACGGCCGCGACGAGGATGACCCAGCCCAGTGCGTGCGGGTCGCCGTAGATCATCAGGGTCAGTGGGATCAGCCCGGCGCCGATGTCACGGCCGCCCTTGACGTTGAGGAAGCTTTCGGCGTTTTCGGGGACCTCGGTGAAACCGAAGCCCGCGGCGATCTTGGCCGGCGCGAAGAGGTAGTTGAGGCCGACGTAGATGATGCCGAGCGAGACGATCGCGACGAGGACGTAACCGGTGATGAGCATGGTGTTTCCCTTCCGTGAACTAGCGGCGCTAGCAATACTAGCAACGCTAACTTAGCGACGCTAGATTGTCTAGCAGTGCTAGTATCGGCGTCATGACCCAGCGACAACGTCGAGTGCGCGACCGGTCCGAGCGCGGGCAGCGGATCGTCTCCGCGGCCCGGGAGCTGGCCGAGGCGGAGGGCTGGGACGCCGTCACCACCCGGCGGCTCGCGGCGCTGATCGAGTACAGCCAGCCGGTGCTCTACAGCCACTTCCCGGGCGGCAAGGACGCGATCATGGCGGCGGCCGCGCTGGAGGGCTTCGCCGAGCTGGCCGCGGTGCTGGCTTCTGCTCGCGAAGGCGGTGTCGCCGGGGTCGCGGGCGCGTACGTCGCCTTCGCCGACGCCAAGCCCGCGCTCTACGACGCGATGTTCACGCTGGCGTCGGACCTGCCCTTCGCGCGGGACGACACGCCACCCGTGCTCCAGGAGGCCTTCGCGGGCCTGTTCGCGGTGGTCGAGCCGGTGGCCGGCGGTCAGCAGCCGGGCACGCTGACCGAGGTGTTCTGGGGCGCGCTCCACGGGCTCGTCACGCTGGACCGCGGCCACCGGCTCTCCCCGGAGAACCACGCGGAGCGGCTGGCCGTGGTGGTCGCCCGCTTCGGCGCGCCCGGAACCTGACGCCGTAATGCCGTGAGGGGCACCCTCAGGGACTTATAAGCCATGAGGGTGCCCCTCACGGCATTGCGCCGGCGGTGGCGCCCGGTCGGCTCGCGTACCCGGAGGGTCGGCTCGCGTGCTTGGAGGGTCGGCTCGTGTGTCTGGAGGGTCGACACGGTGGAGGCGCCCGCTTCGCGGCGGGTCCGCCTCGGCGCCGATGCCGTGAAGGTGCCCTTCACGGCGTTGCGGTCGGGGGCGAAGGCGTCCCGACTGATCCCGTTCGCACCGCGCCCGGCAGAATGGGGTACGGCCCGAACGAGACGAGAACGCGAGGAGAGTGCCGGTGACGGGAGCCCTACGTGGTGTGGTCGCGCTGGACGGCCCGTCGGGGACCGGGAAGACCACCGTCGCGCGCAAGCTCGCCCAGCGCCTCGGCGCGGGCTACCTCGACACCGGCGCGATGTACCGGATGGTCACCCTCGCCGTGCTGCGCGCCGGGGTGGACCCGGCCGACGCCGACGCCGTCGCCGACCTGGCCGGCCGCGCCGACTTCGCCATCGGCACCAGCCCCGACCGGCCCGAGATCCGGCTGGCCGGCGGCGACGTCGCCGCCGACATCCGCGGCCCCGAGGTCACCAAGGCGGTCTCGCCCGTCTCGGCCGTGCCGCACGTGCGCGAGCTGCTCGTCGCGCGGCAGCGGCGGATCATCGGCGAGGTGCTGGACACCGTCGGCGGGATCGTCGTCGAGGGCCGCGACATCGGCACCGTCGTCGCGCCGGACTCGCCGCTCAAGGTCTACCTGACCGCCTCGGCCGACGTCCGCGCGTCGCGGCGCAGCACCCAGGACTCCGCGGCCGGGCGCAAGTCGTCGGTCGCCGACGCCCTGGCGAGCGTCGAGCGCCGTGACCACCTCGACTCGACCCGCGTGACGTCGCCGCTGCGCGCGGCCGAGGACGCCGTCCCGGTCGACACGTCCGAGCTGTCCATCGACCAGGTGATCGTCGCGCTCAGCGAGCTCGCCAGCCACCGCGGCCTGCTGGTGGGGTGCAACGCCGAGGTCGCGCGATGAAAGCTGGGTCCTCTGGGGCCGAGCCCCAGACCCCGGCCGGGGGGCAAGCCCCTCTGGACCCCCCGAAAAGATCGGCGGCCGGACTGCCGGAAGGCTCCGTCGGCTGGCTCCACGAGGCCGGCCGGATCTTCGGCCGGTACCATCTGCGATCGGCCTTCCGCATCCGCGTGCACGGCCGCGAGCGCATGCCCGCCCGCGGGCCGGTGCTGGTGATCGCCAACCACAGTTCGATGATCGAACCGCAGCTGATCTTCGGAATGCTGCCGCGGCGTTCGGCGTTCCTGGTCAAGGCCGAGCTGTTCAAGCTGCTCAACGGGCTCGCCGGGAAGTTCCTGGTGGCCATCGGGCAGATCCCGGTCCAGCGCGGCGCGATCGACCGGAAGCCGCTGCTGACCGCGGTCGGCGTGCTCAAGGACGGCGGGGTCGTCGGGATCTTCCCGGAGGGCACCCGCGGTGCCGGGGACGTCGGCGCGGCCGAACGCGGCGCTGCGTGGCTGGTCCGGGCGTCGGACGCGGTCGTGCTGCCGGTGGCGACGCGCGGGACGCTCAAGCCGGCGGACGGCAAGCGGCGCTGGCGCCCGCGCGTGGACATCCTCGTGGGGGAGCCGTTCACGCCGAAGGTCGGACCCGGGAAGACCGGGCTCGACCAGGGCACCGAGGAGCTGCGCGGCGAGCTCGCGGCGCTCGTGAAGACTTTGGACGATTGGCGTACCGAAAACGGTTTCGTTACGCCATAAGGGAAATTGGGTAGTGATGGCTGAGTTTGATTCCGCCTCCGCGGGAGAGAGTACGTCGACGGCGATCGACGGCGTCGGCGAGATCGACGGCACCTGGTCCGACGAGACCGAGTTCGCCAGGCTCGACGCGCAGATCGAGGCGGCGGAAGCGGCCGAGGAGGCCGCGCTCGCGCAACCGGTGCTCGCCGTGGTCGGGCGGCCGAACGTGGGCAAGTCCACGCTGGTCAACCGCATCATCGGCCGCCGCGAAGCCGTGGTGCAGGACGTGCCGGGCGTCACCCGCGACCGCGTCGCCTACGACGCTTACTGGGGCGGGCGCAAGTTCACCCTGGTCGACACGGGCGGCTGGGAACCGGACGCGACCGGGCTGCAGGCCTCCGTCGCCGCGCAGGCCGAGCTGGCCATGCAGACGGCCGACGCGATCCTGCTGGTGATCGACGCCTCGGTCGGGGCCACGGCCACCGACGAAGCCGCCTCCAAGGTGCTGCGCCGCTCGAAGAAGCCGGTGCTGCTGGTGGCGAACAAGGTCGACGACGACCGGCTGCTCGCGGACACCGCGTCGCTGTGGTCGCTCGGCCTCGGCGAGCCGCACCCGGTCAGCGCGCTGCACGGCCGCAGCTCCGGCGACCTGCTCGACGCCATCCTCAAGACGCTGCCCGAGGCGCCGCGCGAAGGCGTCGCGGCGACGTCGGGCCCGCGGCGCGTCGCGCTGGTCGGCAAGCCGAACGTCGGCAAGTCGAGCCTGCTGAACAAGATCTCGGGCGAGGAGCGCTCGGTCGTCGACTCGGTGGCCGGCACCACGGTCGACCCGGTCGACTCGCTGGTCGAGCTGGACGGCGAGACCTGGCGGTTCATCGACACCGCGGGCCTGCGCAAGCGCGTCAACTTCGCCGCGGGCGCCGAGTACTACGCCTCGCTGCGCACCAAGACCGCGATCGACGCGGCCGAGGTCGCGGTCGTGCTGCTGGACGCGGCCGAGCCGATCTCGGAGCAGGACCTGCGGGTGCTGACCATGGTCGTCGAGGCCGGCCGCGCGTGCGTGCTGGTGTTCAACAAGTGGGACCTGGTCGACGAGGACCGCCGCCACGCCATGATCCGCGAGCTGGAGCGCGGCCTGGTCCGCGTCCCGTGGGCCGAGAAGGTCAACGTCTCGGCGCTGACCGGGCGGTCGGTGCGCAAGATCGCGCCGGCGCTGCGGACCGCGCTGAAGTCGTGGGACCAGCGGGTGCCGACCGGCCAGCTCAACGCGTGGCTGTCCGACCTGATCGCGGCCACCCCGCCGCCGGTCCGGTCCGGCAAGCAGCCGAAGGTGCTGTTCGCGACGCAGGCCGGCATCCGGCCGCCGACGCTGGTGCTGTTCACCACCGGCTTCCTCGAGGCGGGCTACCGCCGGTTCATCGAGCGGCGGTTCCGCGAGCAGTTCGGCTTCGAAGGCAGCCCCGTCCGGGTGAATGTGCGCATCCGCGAAAAGAAGGCCCGGCCGAAGGCCGGCGGAAAAGCGGCCAGGCCCGCCAAATCCCGGTGATTTCCTGACCCGTTCCGGCGACCACGTGTGGCTGAACAGCCGGCACGCGTGATTGCGGAGCCGACACGCGTGACTGGAGGGTCGACACGGCGAATCTTCGGCCGAACGCCGTGTCGACCCCTCAATCACGCGTGTCGGCGCCCTGATCACGCTGGTTCGTCCGGGGCGTGAGGTCCGACACTCCGCCGTGACCCAGGAGATATCTTCCGGTGATCTGCGGGTATGGTGGAAGGTCGTTGCGGGCGCCTCATTCCGGAGAGCAAGCCCGATGAAGGTTTGCGGAAGGTGAGTGGTGGGCTTGCGCGCCCATGGTTTTGTGCTGCAGGTGACCGGGCGATGACCGTCACAGTTGAACCGAACACAGTCGAACCGGCCGAATCCGCCTCGGAAATCACCGCGCCGCTGCCCTGCGTCGCCGAGGTGACGCACGCGCCGTCGACCGCCCCGGTCGCCGACCGTGCTCTCTTCTGGTCCGGGCTCGGCGCGAGCGAGCGCACGCTGCTCGACATCCTCGCCGCCACGGCCGAGCGCCACCCCAACGCCGCCGCGATCGACGACGGCACCACCACCCTGACCTACCGCCGGCTCCTCGAAGAGATCGACGCCTACGGCCGCCGCCTGCGCGGGTACGGCGTCGGCGTCGGGGACCGCGTCGGCGTCCGGATCTCCTCCGGCACCGCCGAGCTGTACGTCGCGATCCTCGCGACCCTGTCCGTCGGCGCCGCCTACGTGCCGGTCGACGCGGACGACCCGGACGAACGTGCCGAACTGGTCTTCGAAGAAGCCGCGGTGGCCGCGGTCGCCACCGACGGCAAGATCAACGTCCACAGCACACCTGGTGGCCGCGAGGGTGTCCCCGGCCCGGCCGACGACGCCTGGATCATCTTCACCTCCGGCTCCACCGGCAAGCCCAAGGGCGTCGCGGTCTCGCACGCCGCCGCCGCCGCGTTCGTCGACGCCGAGGCCGAGCTGTTCCTCACCGAGGAGCCGATCGGCCCGGGCGACCGCGTGCTGGCCGGGCTGAGCGTCGCCTTCGACGCCTCCTGCGAAGAGATGTGGCTGGCCTGGCGGCACGGCGCCTGCCTGGTGCCGGCGCCGCGCGCGCTGGTCCGCACCGGCGTCGACCTCGGCCCGTGGCTGGTCGCGCAGAGCATCACCGTCGTCTCCACCGTGCCGACGCTGGCCGCGCTGTGGCCCGCCGACGCGCTCGAAGACGTCCGCCTGCTCATCTTCGGCGGCGAAGCGTGCCCGCCGGAGCTGGCCGAGCGCGTCGCCGTCGAAGGCCGCGAAGTCTGGAACACCTACGGCCCCACCGAAGCCACCGTCGTCGCCTGCGCCGCGCAGCTGACCGGCGAGGGCCCGGTCCGCATCGGCCTGCCGCTGTCGGGCTGGCAGCTCGCCGTGGTCGACGAGGACGGCCGGCCGGTCGCCATGGGCGAGACCGGCGAGCTCGTCATCGGGGGTGTCGGCCTGGCCCGCTACCTCGACGCCGAGAAGGACGCCGAGAAGTTCGCGGCGCTGCCGTCGCTGGGCTGGCAGCGCGCCTACCGCTCGGGTGACATGGTCCGCGCCGAAGCCGACGGCCTGCTGTTCCTCGGCCGGCTCGACGAGCAGGTCAAGCTCGGCGGCCGCCGCATCGAGCTGGGCGAGGTCGACGCCGCGCTGCAGGCCCTGCCGGGTGTGCAGGGCGCGGCCGCCGCGATCCGCCGCACCAAGGCGGGCAACCAGGTCCTCGTCGGGTACGTCGTGCCCGCCGCGGGGGTGTCCTTCAACCAGGACGAGGCCGCGACCCGGCTGCGCGAACACCTGCCCGCCGCGCTGGTGCCGCTGCTCGCCGTCGTCGAAGACCTGCCCACCCGCACCTCCGGCAAGGTCGACCGCAACGCCCTCCCGTGGCCGCTGTCCACAGTGGACGCCGCCGGGCTGTCCCCGACGCAGGCGTGGCTCGCCGAAGGCTGGGCCGAGATCCTCGGCGTGTCGGTCGACGACCCCAAGGCCGACTTCTTCACCCACGGCGGTGGCAGCCTGACCGCCGCCCAGGTCGTCGCGCGGATCCGCACCCGGCACCCGCAGGTGTCGGTCGCCGACATCTACTCCTACCCGAAGCTGGGCGCGCTGGCCGCGATGCTGGACGCGCTGAGCGGCCAGGCCACCGAACGCCGGGACATCGCGCCGACCAAGCGCCGCGCCGGGGTGATCCAGACGCTGCTGATGGTTCCGCTGATGGGGCTGGCCGGCCTGCGCTGGGCGACCCTCGCCGCCGCGCTGTCGAACGTCCTGTCGCTGCTCGGGTTCGCCTGGGCGCCGACGCTGAACTGGGCGTGGCTCGTGCTGGCCTGGGCCGTGCTGTTCAGCCCGGCCGGCCGCATCGCGATCGCCGCGGGCGGCGCGCGCGTGCTGCTCTCCGGCGTGCGGCCCGGCACCTACCCGCGTGGCGGCAGCGTCCACCTGCGCCTGTGGACGGCCGAGAAGCTCGCAGAGTTCAGCGGCGCGGACAGCGTCGCCGGCGCGTCCTGGATGACGACCTACGCCAAGGCTCTCGGCGCGCGCATCGCCAAGGACGTCGACCTGCACTCGCCGCCGCCGGTCACCGGGTTCCTCAAACTGGGCCGCGGCGCCGCCGTCGAGCCCGAGGTCGACCTGTCCGGCCACTGGGTCGACGGCGATCGCGTGCACATCGGCAAGGTCCGCATCGGCGCGGAGGCCCGGATCGGCGCGCGCAGCACGCTGTTCCCCGGCGTCCGCATCGGCAAGGGCGCGGAGATCGCGGCCGGGTCGACCGTCCGCGGCGCGGTGAAGGCCGGCCAGCACTGGGCCGGCTCGCCCGCTACCCCCGTCGGCAAGGACGGCAAGGACGCGAAGGACGCGCTGAAGTGGCCGTCGAGCCGCCCGCCGCGGTCGCACTTCTGGGCCGCGGTGTACGGCGTGACCTCGGTGCTCCTCGGCTTCCTGCCGGGCCTCGCCGCGCTCCCGGGTGTGGCGGTGCTGGGCTACGCGATCGCCGGCGCGCCGACGCTGCAGGCCGCGTTCACCCAGGCGTTGATCTTCGTGCCGGTCGCGACCACCGCGTACTTCCTGACCTACATGCTGTTCGTGCTCGCCGGCGTCCGGGCGCTGAGCATCGGCATGGTCGAGGGCTACCACCCGGTCCACGGCCGCGTCGCGTGGCAGGTCTGGGCCACCGAGCGGCTGATGAGCATGGCCCGCGAAGGCCTGTTCCCGTTGTACGCCAGCCTGTTCACGCCGGTGTGGCTGCGGCTGCTCGGCGCCAAGGTCGGCCGCAACGTCGAGGCGTCGACGGTGCTCGCGCTGCCTAAGATGACCCAGGTCGACAGCGGCGCGTTCCTGGCCGACGACACCATGGTCGCCACCTACGAGCTCGGCCACGGCTGGCTGCACGTCGCCCCGGCCCGGATCGGCAAGCAGGCCTTCCTCGGCAACTCGGGGATGACCGCGCCCGGCCGGTCGGTGCCGAAGCGCGGACTCGTGGGTGTGCTGTCCTCGACGCCGTTGCGGGCGAAGAAGGGCTCGTCGTACCTCGGCATGCCGCCGCTGCCGGTGCGCCGCGCGATCGGCGACGCCGACACGAGCCGCACCTACACCCCGGCGCTGCACCTCAAGGCGGCCCGGGCGCTGGTCGAGCTGTGCCGGATCATCCCGGTCATGTGCGGCGTCGCGCTGAGCGTCACCGTCGCGTTCGGCCTGCTGTGGGCGGCCACGACCTTCGGATTCGGTGTGGCCGTGCTGCTCGCCGGGCCCGCCCTGCTGGCCGCCGGGATCGTCGCGGCGCTGACCGCGACCGTCATGAAGTGGCTGCTGGTCGGGAAGTTCCGCGAAGTCGATCACCCGCTGTGGAGCTCCTTCGTCTGGCGCAACGAGCTCGCCGACACCTTCGTCGAGACGCTGGCCGTGCCGTGGCTGATCGGGTCTCTCGGCGGCACCCCGCTGCTGGCGGCCTGGCTGCGCACGATGGGCGTCAAGATCGGCCGCGGCGTGTGGCTGGAGACGTACTGGCTGCCCGAGGCCGACCTCGTCGAGCTCGGCGACGGCGCGACCATCAACCGCGGCTGCGTCGTGCAGACGCACCTGTTCCACGACCGGATCATGAGCATGTCGCGGGTGACCCTCGACGAGGGCGCGACGCTCGGCCCGCACGGCATCGTGCTGCCGGGCGCGAGCATCGGCCCGCGCACCACGGTCGGCCCCGGGTCCCTGGTGACCCGCGGCGACGAGGTGCCGCCCGACTCCCGCTGGCTCGGCAACCCGATCTCCGCCTGGACGGGCAAGTAGGTCACGAAGTCACCACCCGGCTCGCACGGAATCACCCCTCCGTGCGAGCCTGGTTCGAAGTACGCACGAGGAAAGGTCCGGCACGGGTGATCTCGAAGGCTTCCGCTCCCGCACCCGGCGCGGACACCTCCGGCGACTCCTACCTCCCCGCGCACGGCAACGGCGGTTACCGGGTCCGGCACTACGACCTGACCCTCGACTACAAGGTCGCGCCGAACCGGCTGTCGGCCTCGGCGGTGATCGCCGCGGAGGCGACGCAGGCGCTTTCCCGCGTCAGCCTCGACTTCGGCGAGTTCCGGATCACCCGCGTGCTGGTCGACGGCAAGCCGGCGAAGTACCTCAAGCGCGTGCGGAAGCTGCACGTCAAGCCGCAGAAGGCGATCGCCGCGGGCAGCGAGTTCACCGTCGAGGTGTTCTACGTCGGCAACCCGCGCCCGGTGGGGAGCCGCTGGGGTGACGTCGGCTGGGACGAGCTGACCGACGGTGCGCTCGTGGCGAGCCAACCTGTCGGGGCGCCGTCGTGGTTCCCGTGCAACGACCACCCGTCCGACAAGGCGACCTACCGGGTGAGCGTGACGACGTCGTCGCCGTACCTGGTCGCGGTCACCGGCGAGCTGGTCGACCGCTACACCTCGGCCAGCACGACGAAGTGGGTCTTCGAACGCCGCGAGCCGACCGCGACCTACCTGATGAGCGTGCAGA
This sequence comes from Amycolatopsis sp. cmx-8-4, assembly GCF_046548675.1. Classification (NCBI taxonomy): domain Bacteria; kingdom Bacillati; phylum Actinomycetota; class Actinomycetes; order Pseudonocardiales; family Pseudonocardiaceae; genus Amycolatopsis; species Amycolatopsis sp. cmx-8-4. The sequence goes on along the minus strand of NZ_JAEBDZ010000044.1, from coordinate 16,787 downwards.
TCGGCCGCTACGACGACGTCGACCTGAGCGGCGGCGGCTGGTTCGCGCGCGTGGGGGCGGCCGCGCGCCGGCTGAGCGTCGACATCGGACGCGCGAGCGGGCAGGTGGAGGCGGTCCACGAGACCGTGCCGCAGCGCGCCGCCGTGCCGCCGCGGCTGCGCCGGCCGTTCGAGCACGACTTCGGCCGGCAGGGCCGGATGATGGAGGTCCTGCAGCGGCTGTTCGGCCCGTACCCGTTCGGCGAGTACCAGATCGTCGTGACCGACGACGACCTCGACGACCCGATCGAGGCGCAGGGCATGTCGATCTTCGGCGCCAACCACGTCGACGGCCGCCGCACGTACGAGCGGCTCGTGGTGCACGAGCTGGCACACCAGTGGTTCGGCAACAGCCTGACCGTGGCCGATTGGCGCCACATCTGGCTGAACGAGGGCTTCGCGACGTACGCCGAGTGGTTGTGGTCGGAGGAGTCGGGCGGCGAGTCCGCGCAGTCGCTGGCCCGCACGTGGCACACCCGGATGAAGGCCAAGCCGGCCGACGTCCGGGTCGCCGACCCCGGCGTGGCGCGGATGTTCGACGAGCGCGTCTACAAGCGCGGCGCGTTGACGCTGCACGCGCTGCGGGCGGAGATCGGCGACCCGGCGTTCTTCGCGGTGCTGAAGGCGTGGACGACCGAACACCGGCACGGGCTCGTCACGACCGCCGCGTTCGTCGCGACGGCGGAGGAGTACGCGGGCCGCTCGCTGAGGACGTTCTTCACGCGCTGGCTCGACACCCCGGCGTTGCCGCCGCTGCCCTAGCCGTCGATGCGGTCGAACGCTTCCGGCCGAGGGAGTTCCCTTGGCCGTTCTCACCCGGACGGGTGGTCTTCCCGGCAGAATGGGCCTTCGACGAGGGGAGCGCTGATGAGCGAACCGGGGCCGCCCTACGGGTATCCGCAGTGGCAACCGCCGTTACCGCCGAAGAAGACGTCGCCGGCGGCCGTCGTGCTGATCACCGGCTCGGTCGTCGTGGTCGTCGTGATGGTGCTCGCGTTCCTGGCCTGGGGGTATCCCGGGTTCCTGCGGAAGCCGGAGGGCAACGCCGACGGCGTGTGGTTCCCGACGTCGCCGTCGTCGTCGCAGCCGCCGGCCACGCTCGCTTCGCCGAGTGCCTCGGCGCCGCTGCCCGGCGGCCGTGCTCCGCTGCCGAAACGGCCGCGGCCGCTCGCCGATCCGATCACCTGCGCGTTCACCCCCGCGCCCGGCTCGCCCGCGCCGAAGCCGGCCACGCCGCCGCCGGACGGTCCGGCGCCGTCGTCGGGCACCGTCGGAGTGCGGCTCGCGACCAGCGCGGGCGACATCGGGCTGACGCTCGACCGCGCGCTGGCGCCGTGCACCGTGGTGAACTTCCTGAGCCTGGCGAAGCAGGGGTTCTACGACGGCACGTCGTGCCACCGGCTCTCGGTGACGGACGGACTGCAGATGCTCCAGTGCGGCGACCCGGCCGGCGACGGCACCGGCGGCCCGGGCTACACGATCAAGGACGAGACGTTCCCCGAGCTGACCTACGGCCGCGGCATCCTCGCGATGGCCAAGACGTCCGAACCCGACTCGGGCGGCTCCCAGATCTTCCTGGTCTTCGGCGACACGCAGATCCCGCCGGAGTACACGGTGTTCGGCAGCATCGACGACGCCGGCCTGGCGGTCCTCGACAAGGTGGCCGCCGCCGGCGTCGACACGTCCAAGCCCGGCATCGGCGACGGCAGCGGCCCCCCGAAGACCCCGGTCACCTTCACCGCCATCACCACCCCGTGAAGGAAGCGCCGACACGCGTGATCGAGGAGCCGACACGCGTGATTGGGCAGCCGACACGCGTGATTGAAGGGTCGACACGGCGTGTGAAGCCGGATGCTGCGCGTGTCGACCCGGCAATCACGTGAGTTGACCCGGCAATCACGTGAGTTGACCTTCTGATCACGGGCGGTCCAGCAGGTCTCGGAGGGCGGCCAGGAGGGTGGGGACGGACGTGGGGGACGACGTGTGGCTGCGCCAGGCGATGTAGCCGTCCGGGCGGACCAGCAGGCAGCCGTCCTCGGCGATGCCGCTGAGGCGGGACCAGTCGCCGTAGGCGTCGCGGACCTCGGGGTCGCCGACGCGCACCGTCCGCAGGCCGAGGCCCAGCTCGGCGCCCACCTTGGCCGCGGCGTCGCCCCACGCCGTGCCGGTCAGGCCGGTCAGCACCGTCCAGCGGCCGCCGCCGACGACGTCCAAAGTGGACACCCGGCGGCCGTGCGGGCCGACCAGCCACGCGTGCGGCAGTTTCGCGCCCGGCTCGGTGCTGGGCCGGTGGAACAGCTCGGGATCACGCTCGGATGCCACCGGAGCGACGCCGTCGGGCAGCACCGCGCCGGAGACGTAGCGCTGGTCCATCTCGACGCCGTGCGCGTTGAACTCGTAGTGCTTCAGCTCGATCGCCTTCTCCAGCTCACGCCGTTTCGACGCGCCCTCGGGCGTCGGCGCGAGGCAGGTTTCGAGCCCCGCGGTGATGCCGTCGGAGTCGGTGTCGCCGGCGATGCCGAGCGCGGCGAAGATCGGCCCGAACTGGTCGCGGCTGAGGTTCGCCCGGTCGACGATCTGCTTGCCGACCGGCGCGCGCTCGGCGGTGTAGCTGTCCAGCAGGCCTTCGCCCGCTTCGCCGCGCACGACCATCGCGAGCTTCCACGCCAGGTTGTACGCGTCCTGGATGGACGTGTTCGACCCGAGCCCGTTGGACGGCGGGTGCCGGTGCACGGCGTCCCCGGCGCAGAACACCCGGCCGTTGCGGTATTCCGTCGCGTAGTTGTGGTTGACCGTCCACAGTGACGTCGAAGTGATCTCGACGTCGAGGTCCGGGTCGCCGACGAGGTCGCGCACCAGCCGCGTCGCCTCTTCGACGTCGACCTCGGGCGGCGCCTGCTCGATGTCGTAACCCCAGGTCAGCAGCCACTCGTTCCACGGCCGCACCATCCGGACCAGGCCCATCCCGATCCCGCCGAGGTGCGCGCCCGGCCGCATCACCCAGTACAGCACGCTCGGCCGGTGGGCCACGTACGGCGCGAGGTCCGCGGTGAACGTGATGTTCATGCTGCCCGCCTTGCCGGTCTGCCCGGCGATCGGCAGCCCGGCCTGCTCGGCGATGCGGCTGCGCGCGCCGTCCGCACCGATCAGGTACTTGGTGCGCAAAGTGAACTCGTCGCCCCGCACGCGGTCGAGAAACCACACGGTGACGCCGTCTTCGTCCTGCCTGAAGTCGAGGAACTCGGTGTCCAGCCGCAGTTTCGCGCCGCGCGCGGCGGCTTCGCTCGCCAGGATCGGCTCGAGGTAGGTCTGCGGCAGGTCGATCATGTGGCACGGGCTCGCGGCGCCGTACTCGGCGGCCGACCCGGCGCCGGTGCCCCAGCTGGCGATCCGGCCGATCTCCGGCCCGGTCAGCGACGTGCAGAGCACGGTGTCGCCCATCAGGTCCGGCGGCGTCCCGACGGCGAGGGCCTTGTCCTCGACGCCGAGGTCGCGGAAGACCTCCATGGTCCGCTGGTTGGTGATGTGCGCGCGGGGCGTGTTGGCCATCCAGCCGTACTTGGTGGCGAGCACCGTGGGGACGCCGTAGGTGGCGAGCAGCAGCGCCGCCGAGCCGCCGGCGGGGCCGCTGCCGACCACGATGACGTCGGTGTCGTAGCTCATCTCGTGCTCCCGGGCTGGATGCGGAAAGTGAAGTCGAGCCGGCGCCAGAGCCCGGGCTCGCGGCCGTCCGGGGCGGGCCCGGACTGCTCGGTGAAGTCGACGATCAGGCCGTCCTTGACGCCGAACACGGTGTCGGAGCCGAGGTACTCGCCGCCGCGGACGAACAGCTGCGTGATCAGCGTCCGGAACCCGGGCTTGGCGATCATGAAGTGCACGTGCGGCGCCCGGTACGGGTGGCGGCCGACGACGTCGAGCATCTGCCCGACCGGCCCGTCGGCGGGGATCGGGTACGCGCTTGGCACGATGGTCCAGAACCGCAGCCGGCCGTCGGCGTCGGTGCGGAAGCGGGCGCGCAGCGCGGGTCCGTCGAGATCGGGCAGCTGAACGTCATAGAAACCGTCCTCATTGGACTGCCAGACGTCGACGACCGCCTCGGGAACCGGGGCGCCGTGGGTGTCGGTGATCTGGACGTCCGTCCACAGTGGAGTTCCGGGCAGTCCGGCGGCGAGGTCGGTGCCCTGCGGCGTCTCCGGCGGGCCCTCGACGTAGAACGGGCCCAGCACGGCCGACGGCGTGGTGTCCGGCGTGCGCGAGTTGGTCAGGACGTCGACCACGCTGGACACGCCGAGCGTGTCCGACAACAGGATGAACTCCTGGCGCGTGTCGCTCGAGATCTGCCCGGTGCGGGTCAGGAACCCGATCGCGTATTCCCACTCCTCCTGCGTGAGGTCGGTGCGGATCGCGTAGCCGTGCAGCGTCTTGACGAGGTCGGTGAGCAGCTCGCGGACGCGGTCCGGCGCGCCCGCGAAGCTCTCGACGACCTGCTTCGTCAGCGCCGCGAGCACCGGAGGAGCTGTCGTGGGGGTGCCCTTCAAGGCTTGGCGCAGCAGCTCCGCCTCGGGCTCGTCGGCGATGTCGGCTTCGGTGAGCCCAAGCTCGGCCAGCGAGTGCGGGATCGGCAGGGACGCGGTCAGCTCGAAGACGTCGTTCGCGTCGTCGAGGCCCAGGTGCGCCATGACGTGCGGGAGCAGGACGGCGTGGGTTTCGGCGTGCGGCAGCCCGAACTTGCCGCCGAGGTGGTGGCACAGCTTGTGGTGCAGGCCCATCGAAACGCTGTCCAGGCACGAGCCCGCCAGCCACGCGCCGCGCAGGGCGGCGGTCCGCGCGTCCACATCGGACGGATCGGCCACGATCCGCGGCAGGGCGTCCTTCAGCAGCCGGATGGCCTCCGCAGCGAGCAGGTCCGTCATCGGGTTGGCGTCCGGGGCGTAGCGCGCCTCGACGGCGTGGGCGAGCGCGTTGATCCCGCTGGCGGCGGAAGTGGCCACCGGCAGCGAGAGCGTCAGGCCGACGTCGTAGAGCACGACCTCGGGGCGCACCTTCGGGGACCGCTGCGTGATCTTGTGGCCGTCGGTGGTCTCGCCGAGGACGCTCGTCAGCTCCGAGCCCGCGTACGTCGTGGGCACGATCAGCTGCGGCAGGTCGGTGCGCAGGGCGATCGCCTTGGCCAGCCCGGTGGCCGAGCCGCCGCCGACCGCCACGACGCCGTCGACGCCGTGGTCGGCGACGACCTTCAGCGCGCGCTCGGTGACGTCGACCGGGGTGTGCATCGCCGCTTCCTCGAAGCGCGCGGCCAGCCGGGGGCCGAGCGCGGCCGCGGCGCGGTCGCCGTAGCGCGGGCCGGCGACGAGCAGGACGCGCCCGAGTCCCAGGCGGCCGGCTTCCGCGCCGACGTCGTCGAGGGAGCCGAAGACCACCCGCACGGGGTTCGCGGCGTAGCTGAACGAGGTCATGCGAGGGAGTATCCGGCCTGGCCGGGGCCCGGTCCTGCACGTTCGTGCTGCGTCGAGGCACGAAACGCGCGTCTCAGCCCGCCCGGCGCAGGGCGGCCGGCGTGGTGCCGAGCTGCGCGCGCAGCACACGCGTCAGGTGCTCCTGGTGCGAGAAGCCGCAGCGGACGGCGATCTCGGCGATCGGTTCGGTGCCGGTGCGCAGCAGCAGCCCGGCCTGCTCGACGCGCAGCCGCAGCAGGAACCGGTGCGGCGGCAGGCCGGTGCGGGCCTTGAACTGCCGCGAGAACTGGCTGACGCTCAGCCCGGCGAGCGCGGCCAGGTCGGCCAGCGGCGCCGGCTCGGCCAGCTGGTCCGCCATCCGGTCGCGCACCCGCGCGAACTGCCGGTCGGACAGGCCGCGGGCCGGCTCGAGGACCTGGACGCGTCCGGCGTGGTGGTGGCGGACGAGCTGCGCGGCGACGAGCGCGCCGAGCTGGTCGGCGTAGGTGCGGGCGCTCGGCTCCCAGTCGCGGACGACGCCGTCGAGGCTCAGCACGAGCTGTTCGAGCAGCGGATCGCTGCCGAACTCCTCGGCGAGCCGCACGGGGGCGTCCCCGCCGGCCGCTTCCTGGACGGCGTCGTCGGCGACGTAGACGTGCACGGTGTCGAGCTCCCCGCCCAGCTCGACGGACAGGTCGACGTGCGACGGCTGCAGGAACAGCCCGCCGGCGGGCATCCGCCGGCTCTGCTCGTGGGGCGTCCCGACGCCGCGCCGGACCGTCACGGGCCCGCCGAGGTGCAGGATCAGCTGGTGGCTGCGCGCGGGCCCGAACGCGGCGCGGTACGGGCGTTCCCGCTGCTTGGAGAGGTAGACGCGGTCCCAGCCGAGGCCGGCGCTGGTGCGTTCCGGGCGGACCCAGGGCAGCGCGAGGATGCCGTTGGTGTCGGTCAGCCCGAGTTCGCCCACGCCTGCCTCCTCGACGTCGAGGCCGACCCCGATCGTACCCGCGCGGAGGGTCGGCTCACGTACCCAGACAGTCGGCTCGCGTACCCAGGCAGTCGGCTCACGAACCGACCGTCCAGGTACGTGAGCCGACTCTGCAGGTACGTGAGCCGACCGTCCGGGTACGTGGGCCGACTCCGTGGGTACGCTAGCCGACCGTCTGGGTTAGCCGGGGCTGGCGCGGCCGTGGCGCCAGTAGCCGAGGAACGCGATGCCGGACTTCGGCCAGCCGCGGTCGCGCACCAGGTGGCGGCGCACCCCGGTGGCGAGCGCGGCTTCCCCGGCGACCCAGGCGTAGGCGCGTCCGGCCGGCAGGTCGGCGTTCCGGACCGCCTGCAGCGCGAGCGTGCCCGGGCGGCCGGGCCGGAGCCGGGGCAGCCAGTGCACCCGGGCCCCGGGCGGGGCCTCGACCTCCCGGATGTCCGAGTACGCGGGTACCTCCAGGAACACCTCCGCCACCGGGTCGGCGGGCGCGCCCTCGAGGATCGCCAGGACCGCGGGCAGCGCGCTCTCGTCCCCGGCGAGCAGCTGCCAGGCCACCCCGGCCGGCGGCAGGTAGCTGACGCCGAGGTCGAAGACCCCGGCCGGGTCGCCCGGGCGGGCGCGACGGGCCCACTCGGCGGCCGGGGCGTCGCCGTCGTGCAGGGCGAACTCGATGTCGATCTCGCCGGGGCGGGACCGCCGGATCGTGTAGTTGCGGACCCACGGGCGGCGGCTCTTCGGCATCAGCAGCACCTCCGCCATCCAGCCCTCGTGGTCCCGGGTCGGCATCCGCAGCCGGTCCTGCCCGGCGCGCGGGAAGAACAGCCGGACGGCCTGGTCGTCGCCCGCCGGCTCGAACTCCGCCAGCTCCGGACCGCCCAGGGTGAGGGTGCGGAACGCCGGGCTCGGCGCCGTGTTCGCCAGGACTTCGAGGGTGATCATCTTCCGCGTCTTCGCGCGGCGGACCTTCGGGATCATCAGACGTCCAGCACGAGCCGGGGCGAGCGCGCGCGGGAGACGCACGCGTACATCCGGCCGGGCGGCGCGCCGATGTCGTCGCGGTGCTCGGGCTCGCCGTCGACGACCGTCAGCTCGCAGCTGCCGCAGACGCCTTCGCGGCAGCCGGACGGCACCGGGCGCCCGGCGTGGGTCAGCGCGTCGAGCAGGGACTCGTCCGGCGGGACCTGGATCGTCTGCCCGGAGCGGGTGCAGACGACCTCGAACGCCGTGTCGGGCCCGAAGACGCGGCGGGTGGGCTGGAAGCGTTCGGCGTGCACCCGCGGGAACACGGCCTCGGCCGCGGCGAGCATCGACGCCGGGCCGCAGCAGTAGACCTCCGCGTGGGGGTCCAGTTCCGCGAAGTCCGGCCGGCCGCGTTCGGCCGTGGGGAACAGCCGCACGCGGTCGCCGTACTCAGCAAGGAGTTCCGAAGCGAAGGGCATGGTCGCGAGCGACCGGCCCGCGTAGACCAGCGTCGCCGCGGCGCCGGCCGCGACGGCGGCCCGCAGCATCGGCACGATCGGCGTGATGCCGATCCCGCCGGCCAGGAACAGGTACTCCGGCGCCGGCGCGAGCGGGAAGTGGTTGCGCGGCACCGAGACTTCGAGCGTCCGGCCGGGGCGCAGGTACCGGTGGACGTACTCCGAGCCGCCGCGGCTGAGCGGGTCGTGGCGGACCGCGATCCGGTAGCTCGTGAGATCGCCCGGGTCGCCGCACAGCGAGTACTGCCGGGTCAGCCAGTTCGGCAGCGCGAGGTCGACGTGCGCGCCCGGCTCCCACGGTTCGAGGGGTCCTTCGTCTCCGTGCAGGACAAGGGAAACGACGTCGTCGGCGACCCGCTCGACGCGGTCGAGGATGGTCTTCTGCATGGGTCAGTACAGCTTCCGGTAGCCGGCTTCGAGCATGGCCTCGAACTGCGCCGGGTCGACGTCCACGCCGAGCTGGTCGGACACGATCTCGCCGGCCGACGGCAGCTCTCCGGCCAGGGCCTGGCTCGCGGGGTCCCAGAGGCGGGACCGGATCAACGCGCGGCCGCAGTGGAAGTACACCTGCTCGACCTCGACGACGATCGCCAGGTCCGGCTCCTTCGCCTCGGTCCGCATCCGGGCGAGCACGTCGGCGTCGTCGGTGACGTACGCGCGGCCGTTGACCCGCACGGTTTCCCGCACGCCGGGGACGAAGAACAGCAGGCCGACGCCGTCGTTCTCGGCGATGTTGCGGAAGGAGTCGGCGATCTTGTTGCCGGCGCGGTCGGGCATGGCGAGCGTGCGCTCGTCGAGGACCTTCACGAAGCCGGGGTAGTCGCCGCGGGGCGAGCAGTCGGCGCGGCCCGCGGCGTCGGCGGTGGCGAGGGTGAGGAAGGGGGAGTGGGCGATGAAGCGGCGGACGTGCCGGTCGACGTGGCCGAGGATCTTGGCCTCGATCATCGCCTCGGGTTCGCCAAGCCGCGCCCGCACCTCGGCCATGGAGACTCGGCGCAGCGTGTTTGTGCTGGTCATGCCACAATTATGAGCAATCATTCGGATCTGGCGCTACTCGCTTTTGCGGAGCGCGACAGGAGGAGCCGTGCCGTCGGACCCGCGCCGCATCCAGCCACGTAAACAGCCCCGCCAGGTCCGCGCCGAGCTCACCCGGGAGCGGATCCTCACCGCGGCTGCTCACGTTTTCGCCGAGCACGGCTACGCCGCGGGCACCACCAACCGCATCGCCGAGCGGGCCCGGATCTCCATCGGCTCGCTCTACCAGTACTTCCCGAACAAGGACGCGATCCTGGCCGAGCTACTGATCCGGCACCTGGATTCCGGGGAGGAGTCGACCGGCTGGCAGCAGCGCCACGAGCTGACCGGCTCGCTCGACGAGATCGTCCGCGCCCTGGTGCACCTCGTGATCGAGCACCACCTCGACGACCCGCAGCTGCTGCGTCTGCTGCTGGAGCAGGCGCCCCGTTCGCAGGAGCTGCTGGAGAAGGTGGGCCGGTACGAGCAGGCGCGGATCGCCTTCGCCCGGGACCTGTTCGACCGGCACCCGGAAGTCGGGGTCGCCGACACCGAGACGGCCGCGAAGCTGGTCGTGACGACGTTGGAGCTGGTCGTGCACCAGCTCGTCGCGTCCCGGGAGCCGGTGGACACCGGCCGGCTGGAGAACGAGCTGGTCGGCATGCTCACCCGGTACCTCAGGGGCTAGCTCCTGAACGGCGTCCAAGACTTTCGTCGTCCTCCGCGCGGGGGAGGGCACGCGGCCCGGCGTAATGCTCGCCGGTGGCCGGAAGTTTCCCAGGTGCACGCGGGGAGTGCGTGCGCGTCCTCAGCAGGCCGGGGGGCCTGAGGGCGGATGGGGCGTGGTGCCGGGCTCGCGCAGGGGCGGGCCCGGCACCGCCCGGTCAGCCGTCGCGGGCGCCGAGCGCGGCTTGCGCTCGGCCGGCCGCCAAAGCCGTGAATGGCACATCGAGGGACTCAGAGTCCCTCGATGTGCCATTCACGGACCACCGCGGGAGGTGGGGGCTCAGAGCGGGTTGAACTCGCCCAGGGGGGCGGTGCAGAAGGGGCCGCCGACGAACTCGGCCGCCGCGCCCGTGGGGGCGGGGCGGGAAGCCAGCTGCTCCGCGTAGACCTCGGCGTCGTCCAGGGACTTGTAGCCCAGCGCCTCGGCTTCGGCCAGCGAGTAGATCCGGCGCGTGTTGTCCGAGACGCCCCAGATCAGCCGGTAGCCCGGCGACGGCGCGGCGAGGCAGGCCTCGAACAGCCGCGCGCCGTCGTCGGGGGAGAGCCACGTCGTGAGGCCGCGCGGGCCCAGCGGCAACGGCGTCTCGAAGCACGAGCCGATGCGGATCACGATGACGTCCATCCCGAACCGCGAGTGGTACAGGCTGCCGAGCGCCTCGATCACGGCCTTGCTGACGCCGTAGTAGGTGTCCGGGCGCGGCGAGGAGTCCGCGGGCAGGTCGTCGTCGTTGCGCCGGAAGCCGACGGCGTGGTTGCTCGACGCCAGGAGCACCCGCTTGACCCCGGCTTCGCGAGCGGCCTCCAGCACCGTGTGGGTGCCGTCGATGTTGACGTCGAGGGTGGCGGCCCACGAGTTCTCGCGGCTGTGGCCACCGAGGTGGATCAGCGCGTCGACGCCTTCGCACGCCGACGCCATCGCCGCCGCGTCGGTGACTGATGCCGTCACGACCTCCTCGGAGGCGTCCGACGCCGTCTGCGGGGCCACGTCGAGCAGGCGCAGCACCCGGCCGGGGCGCCGCAGGCGGGGGCGCATCAGGGTGCCGACGACACCCGCCGACCCGGTGATGAGCACACGCTGGTCCGTCAATGGACTTCCTTCCGTAAGGGCGGCGGTCAGCGGATTCCGGCCCGGCGCAGCTGCTGCCCGAGCTCGGCGGTGGTCTCCGCCAGCAACTCGCCGACGCGCTGGGCGTCGGCGTCGGTCACCTGGGAGATGGGCATCGAGCAGCTGATCGCGTCCGTGCCCGGGATCCGGTAGGGGATCACCGCGGCGACGCACCGGACGCCCAGCGTGCCCTCCTCGATCTCGGCGGCGTACCCGCGTTCGCGGGTCGCGGCGCACTCGGCGTGCAGCGCTTCGAGCGAGGTGATGGTGTTCGGGGTCAGCGGGATCAGGGTCGACGGCAGCAGCGCCTCGATCTCTTCGTGCGTCAGCTCGGCCAGCAGGGCCTTGCCCAGCGCGGTCGCGTGCGTGGGCAGCGTGCGCCCGACGCGTGAGACGAGGTGGGTGGAGCGCTGCGACTCCCGCGTCTCCAGGTAGACGACCTCGGTGGCGTTGCGGCGCGCGAAGTGCGCGGTGAAGCCGGTCTTCTCCCGGATCCGTTCCAGGGCCTCGGTGGCGAACGGGACGACGGCGTCGCGGTCGAGGTAGGCCGTGCCGCAGATCAGCGCGCGGACGCCGAGCCGGTAGCGGGCGGTGTTCGCGTCCGCCTCCAGCCAGCCGGCTTCCAGGAGCGTGCGCAGCAGGCCGTGCAGCGACGAGCGCGGGAACCCCGTGCGCGCGTGCAGATCGGAGAGCGAGAGCCAGACGTCGTTCGCCGCGAAGGTTTCGATCAGATCGACCGCCCGGCGCGCGGATTTCACCCCTGACGACTCGGCGGGCGCACCGTCGGTCGCCGCCGGGTTGGCCACCTTTTGCGGCATTTTCGCGCCTCCGTCCGGCCGTTGACTTGTGACTCCGGCCATATTAGCGTCCCGAACAACGTTCTTATGGATGAACATAGTCACTATAACAGACTCCATTCATGGATGTGAACATGCTTGCGATGCCCGCCCTGACGACCGTCACCCGGCTTCGTCGCGCACGCGGGCGTCGCGCGTACCACCGACTTGCTCGTTCATGTGCCAGCGAAGACGCTCGAGTACAACGGAGGCATGGGAACCCGGTGCGGTGCCACAAAGCAGCGCCGGGCACGACCGTGCCCACCTGACCCGGCCAGCACCCGGCCGAAACCGACAAAAGGACGAGAGAGCAGAAACTGATGGCACAGACCGAGATCGCGCTGGACGGCCTGCTGGCGTTCCCCCTCACCCCATTCACCGAGGACCTCGAGGTCAACCTCGACGCGCTCGCGGAGAACGTGGAGAGCCACATCGCGGCCGGCGCCGGTGCGCTGTTCGTCGCGTGCGGCACCGGTGAGTTCAGCTCGCTCTCGCCCGCCGAGCACGCCGCGGTGCTCGCCAGGTCCCGTGAGGTGGCCGCCGGCCGCGTGCCGGTCTGGGTGGGGGCCGGTGGTGGTGCCGCGGCGGCGCGGGCCGGCGTCGCGGCGGCCGAGGCCGGCGGCGCGGACGGCGTCCTGCTGCTCCCGCCGTACCTGGTTTCCGGGCCGCAGGCGGGCTTGGTCGACTTCGTCCGCTACGCCGTCGGCGACACGTCCGTGCCGGTGATCGTCTACCACCGCGGCACCGGCGTGTTCACCGCGCCGGCCGCGGCGTCGCTGCTCGACATTCCCTCGGTCGTGGGCCTCAAGGACGGCTACGGCGACGTCGAGGTGATGACCCGGATCGTCACCACGATCCGCTCGCTCGACACCGGCCGCGCGCGGGACTTCCTGTTCTTCAACGGGTTGCCGACCGCGGAGGTGTCCGCCAAGGCGTACGCCGCGATCGGCGTCGCCCGCTACTCCTCGGCCGTGCACTGCTTCGCCCCGGAGATCGCCCACCGCTTCCACCGCGCGCTCGCCGAGGGCGACCACGCGACGATGGACACCCTGCTGGCCGGGTTCTACCTGCCGCTGGTGGCGCTGCGCGACGAGTCGCCCGGCTTCGCCGTGTCGCTGGTCAAGGCCGCCGCCCGGCTGCGCGGCGACAAGGTCGGCTCGGTCCGGCCGCCGCTGGTCGAGCCGACGCCCGAGCAGATCGACCGGTTGCAGAAGGTCGTGGAGGACGGCTTCACGACGTTGAAGGCGCTGAGCTGATGAAGATCCTCGATGTGGTGCTGACCCCGGTCGCGTTCGCCGACCCGCCGCTGCTCAACGTCATGGGCGTGCACGAGCCGTTCGCGCTGCGCGGCATCGTCCAGGTCAGGTGCGAGGACGGGATCGTCGGGCTCGGGGAGTCCTATGGGGACGAAGCGTTCCTCGGCGAGGTGCGCAAGGTGCTGCCGCGGCTGCGCGGCCACGACGTCTTCGACCTGCCCGGCCTGCAGCGGCTCGTCGCGCAGGCGCTGTCGGGCACCGTGCTGACCGACGCGCACGGGCTGATCGGCGGGTTCTCCATCCGCAAGACCGTCGCGAGCGTGTACTCGCTGTTCGAGGTCGCCTGCCTGGACGCGCAGGGGCAACTGCTCGGCCGCCCGGTGAGCGACCTGCTCGGCGGCAAGGCGCGCGACGCCGTCGAGTTCTCCGCGTACCTGTTCTACAAGTACGGCAAGCACGTCGACGGCCGCGAGGACACCTGGGGCGAGATCACCACGCCGGAAACCCTGGTCGGCTCGGCGAAGCGGATGATCGACGAGTACGGCTTCCGCTCGATCAAGCTCAAGGGCGGCGTCTACGAGCCGGCCCAGGAGGTCGACGGGATCCGCGCGCTGGCCGAGGCGTTCCCCGGGCACCCGCTGCGGATCGACCCGAACGCCGCGTGGACGCCGGAGACCGGCATCCGCGTCGCCGCCGAGCTGGACGGCGTCCTGGAGTACCTCGAAGACCCGACGCCGGGCATCGAGGGCATGGCCCGCGTCGCCGAGCAGGCGTCGATGCCGCTGGCCACCAACATGTGCGTCGTGAACTTCGGCGACGTCGAGCCCGGCTTCCGGGCGCGCGCCATCGGCGTCCTGCTGTCGGACCACCACTTCTGGGGCGGCCTGCGCGCCACCCAGTCGTTGTCGGTGACCTGCGAGAGCTTCGGTGTCGGCCTGTCGATGCACTCCAACAGCCACCTCGGGATCAGCCTGGCCGCGATGGTGCACGTCGCCGCGGCGACCCCGCACCTGACCTACGCCTGCGACACGCACTGGCCGTGGAAGGTCGAGGACGTCATCGAGCCGGGCGTGCTGGAGTTCCGCGAGGGCGCCGTCCCGGTGCCGACGACACCGGGGCTGGGCGTCACGCTCGACGAGGACGCGCTGGCGAAGCTGCACGAGAACTACGTCCGATGTGGACAGACCAAACGGGACGATGTGACCTACATGCGCAAGTACGTCGAGGGTTTCGAGCCGAACACGGCGAGGTGGTGACCCGGTGAAGGTGACCGGATACGCCTACCCGTGGGACGTCCTGGAGGACGGGTTCGTCGACCGTGCGCGCGGCCTCGGCGTCGACGAGGTGGCCGTGGCGCTGTCGTACCACAGCACCCGCGCGGCGACGCCCTGGTCGGCGTCGCGCACGGCCGTCGTGGCGCGGCACGCGGCGTTCCACCGGCCCGTGCGCCCGGACGCGTGGGGTTCGCTGCGTCCGTCCACTCCGGACTGGATCACGACCCCGGACTCCGGCGGCGACGCCGTCCGGCTGCTCAACGAGGCCGGGATCCCGGCCGCGGCGTGGATCGTGCTGACGCACAACTCGCAGCTCGGGTACGAGCACCCGGACGTCGCCGTGCGCAACTGCTTCGGCGAGGTCTACCCGTGGGCGCTGTGCCCGTCGCAGCCCGCGGTGCGGGAGTACGCCGCGGCGATGACCGCGGAAGCCGTTGCCGGGCTCGAGCTGTCGTCGGTGGTCCTCGAGGCGTGCGGCCCGCTCGGCGCGGTGCACCAGCACCAGCACGAGAAGACCGACGGTGTCTGGGCGCCCGCGGTGGCCCGGCTGCTGTCGATCTGCTGCTGCGACGCGTGCGCTTCTTCGTGGGACATCGATGCGGACGTCGTCCGGGCCCAGCTCGTCGAGGAGGTGCGGCGGCTCGTCGCCACCGGGGACCTCGGCGCTGTGGCCGACGCGCTGCCGCCGTCGCTGACCCAGGCGCTGCTGCGGACCCGGCAGGCGGCCACCGACGCGCTGCGGGCCGCCGTGCTGGCCACGCTCCCGGCGGGCACGCGGATCGTGCTGCACGGCGCGCTCGACCCCTGGGTCACCGGCGCGCTGCCCGGCCTCACGCCGGGCGCGATCGACGACGCCGATTCCGTCGTACTCTTCGGCTGGGCGCCCGCGACGGGGGCCGACGCCGTCGCCGCGGCCAGGGAGGCCCTGCCGGAGCGGGTGGCGATCGGCAGCTACATCACCGCCGTGGCGGCCGCCCCCGTGCCCGACATCGCCGCCTACGTCGGCGAGCTCGCCAAGGCGGGCGCGGCCGAGCTGCACCTGTACCACCTCGGCCTGGCCGGTCCGGGCCGCTGGCGCGACCTGGACACCGCCACCGCCGCCGCCCACGAGAACTGAGGAGCTGCACCCGAAATGAGCCAGGCCACCGACGCCGCCACGCTCGAGAAGATCCTGGCGGCCGCCGCCGAAGCCGCCCGTCCGGCCGCCGAGGCCACCCCGGCCGAGCGCGGCCGCTGGCTGACCGCGGCCGCCGACGCCCTCGACGCCGCGGCCGGCGAACTGGTCCCGCTGGCCCACACCGAGACGCACCTGCCCGCCACCCCGCGGCTGGCCGGCGAGCTGAAGCGCACGACGTTCCAGCTGCGGCTGTTCGCCGAGTCCCTCACCGACGGCGCGTACCTCGGCGCCACCGTCGACCACGCCGACTCCGACTGGCCGATGGGCCCGCGCCCGGACATCCGGCGCGTCAAGACCGCGATCGGCCCGGTGCTGGTGTTCGCGGCCAGCAACTTCCCGTTCGCGTTCAGCGTCGCCGGCGGCGACACCGCGTCCGCGCTGGCCGCGGGCTGCCCGGTGATCCTCAAGGCGCACCCGGGCCACCCGGAGCTGTCCGCGCGGACCGGCCTGATCGTGCGCGAGGCGCTGCTCGAGGCGGGCGCCCCGGCAGGCCTGTTCAACGTCATCTTCGGCCAGGATGAGGGCGTCACCGCGCTGAAGGACCCGCGGATCGCGGCGGCGTCGTTCACCGGCTCGATCCCGGGCGGGCGCGCGCTGTTCGACATCGCCAACGCGCGGCCGCGGCCGATCCCGTTCTACGGCGAGCTGGGCAGCGTGAACCCGGTCGTCGTCACCGAGGGTGCGATCGCCGCCCGCGGTGAGGCCGTCGCGAAGGGCTACGCCGGGTCGTTCACCCTCGGCGCCGGCCAGTTCTGCACCAAGCCGGGCCTGCTGTTCCTGCCGGAGGAGCACGGCCTGACCGAGACGCTGCGCTCGGCGTTGGAAGGCGCCGCGCCCCAGCCGATGCTCAACGACCGCATCGCCGGCGGTTACGCCTCGACGCTCGCGAAGCTTCGCGAGGTCCCGGGGGTCGACGTCGTCTCGGCGTCGCCGTCCGAGGCGCCCGCGTTCACCCCGACGCTGCTCGCCACCACCGGCAAGCAGTTCCTCGAGGGTGGCGAGGCCGTGCACCAGGAGTGCTTCGGGCCGGCGTCGCTGATCGTCACCTACGCCGACCAGGCCGAGCTGCTGCGCCTGCTCGACGTCATCGAACCGGGGCTCACCGCCACGATCCACGGCGAGGAGTCCGACGCGGACTGGATCCGGCCGGTGCTGCCGGCCTTGGCCCGCATCGCCGGGCGGCTGCTGTGGAACGACTGGCCCACCGGCGTCACGGTGAGCTGGGCCCAGCAGCACGGCGGCCCGTACCCGGCCACAACCGCCCCGACCACGACGTCCGTCGGCACCGCCGCGATCGAGCGCTTCCTGCGCCCGATCGCGTGGCAGGGCTTCCCGGACGCGCTACTGCCCGAACCCCTGCAGGAGGCCAACCCCTGGCAGCTGCCCCGACGCACCGACGGAACCCGCTGACCCCGTCGTGAGTGGTAATGAGGGTTCTAACCCTCATTACCACTCACGAC
>NZ_JAEBDZ010000043.1:0-61711 GCF_046548675.1 Amycolatopsis sp. cmx-8-4 | reverse complement strand
CCCCCCCCCCCCCCCCCCCCCCCCCCCCCCCCCCCCCCCCCCCCCCCCCCCCCCCCCCCCCCCCCCCCTTTCCCTCCACGACGCTCTTCCCCCCCCGCCCTGAACACTCACGACGGCAGGGCTCAGAGGCGGCAGGAACGGATGTCCGAGGCCAGGATCGCCTTCGCGCCCACCTCGGCCAGTTCGTCCATGACGCGGTTGACGTCCTTGCGCGAGACCATCGCGCGCACCGCCACCCAGTCGTCGTCGGCGAGCGGGGCCACCGTCGGCGACTCCAGGCCCGGCGTGATGGCGATGGCGCGCTCGACGAGCGTCCGCGGGCAGTCGTAGTCCAGCATCAGGTACTGCTGGGCGAACACGACCCCGCGCAGCCGCGCCGCGAGCTGGCTCTTCGCCTTGCTCTGCTCGGTGCCCTTGCGCTGCAGCAGCACGGCTTCCGACACGCAGATCGGGTCGCCGAAGGCCACCAGGTTGTTCTGGCGCAGCGAGCGGCCGGACTCGACGACGTCGGCGATCGCGTCCGCGACCCCGAGCTGGATCGAGATCTCGACCGCGCCGTCGAGGCGGATCACCTCGGCGGTGACGCCGTGGCGGGCGAGGTCCTCGCGCACCAGCCGCGGGTACGACGTGGCGAGCCGCTTGCCCTGCAGGTCGGCCGGCTTCCAGTCCTGGCCCGCCGGGGCCGCGTAGCGGAACGTCGAGCCGCCGAAACCGAGGGCCTGGATTTCCTCGACCGGCGCGCCCGAGTCGAGCGCGAGGTCGCGGCCGGTGATACCGAGGTCGAGATCGCCGGAGCCGACGTAGATCGCGATGTCCTTGGGGCGCAGGAAGAAGAACTCGACCTCGTTGACCGTGTCGAGGATCGTCAGGTCGCGCTGCTCATGCCGCTTCCGGTAGCCCGCCTCGCCGAGCATCTCCGTCGCCGTGGCGGCGAGGGCTCCCTTGTTCGGCACGGCAACACGCAGCATTTCGCTTTTCTCCTCAATCGGCGGGCAGTGTTCGTCGCGCAACCGTCACAGGTAGCGGTAGACGTCCTCGGTCGACAGACCGCGGCCGAGCATCAGCACCTGCAGCCGGTACAGCAGCTGGGAGATCTCCTCGGCGAGCCGGTCGTCGGACTCGTGCTCGGCGGCGATCCACACCTCGCCGGCTTCCTCCAGCACCTTCTTGCCCTGGGCGTGCACTCCGGCGTCCAGGGCGGCGACGGTGCCGGACCCGTCGGGACGGGTACGCGCGCGCTCGGCAAGCTCCGCGAACAGCTCATCGAAGGTCTTCACGGTCTGCAGATCCTTCCACCCCGGCCGGGGTGACGCCGCCCCGGGCCGGTCCCGGTGCCGCCGATGTCACACCTCCGTGGACATCGGCTCCCGAGGGATGGGATCGACGCTGGTCAGAAGCGGGCTTCGTGCTCCTGTTCGAAGTCCAGCAGATAGCGCTTCCGTTCGAGGCCGCCGCCGTAGCCGGTCAGCGAACCACTCGCGCCGACGACCCGGTGGCAGGGAACGATGATGCTGACCGGGTTCTTGCCGTTGGCCAGCCCGACCGCGCGCGACGCCGTGGGCTGCCCCAGCCGGTCGGCGAGCTCGCCGTAGGAAGTGGTGCTGCCGTAAGGGATCTCCCGCAGCGCGGCCCAGACCCGTTGCTGGAACGGCGTGCCGACGAAGGTGAGCGGCACCTCGAACTCGTGGCGCTGCCCGGCGAAGTACTGCTTCAGCTCGGTTTCGGCCCGCAGGAAGATCTCCGCGCCCGGGTCGGGTTCGCCGAACGTGAGCTCGTCCGGGCGATGGCGCTGCCGGACCATGTACAGCCCGCAGAGCGCGTCGCCTTGGGCGACGAGGGTGAGTGGGCCGCACGGGCTGTCCACCACCGTGTGGGAACGCATGATTCTCCTGTCGTGGGTGGGTCAGGCGGCGGGCATGCGGTTGATGGCGTGGTCGCCGGTGGCCCACAGGTGCTGGGTGGCGTACGCGCGCCACGGGCGCCACGCCGCGGACCGCGCGACGACGGCCGCCGGGCCGCCGAGGCCGAGCGTCTCCGCCGCGTACTTGATGCCGAGGTCGGTGGGCAGGAACGCGTCCGGGTCGCCGAGCGAGCGCATCGCGATGCTCTCGACGGTCCACGGCCCGAAGCCGGGCAACGCGTTCAGCGCGGCGCGGGTCCCGGCCCAGTCGCTGCCCGCGCCGAGATCGAGGCCACCGTCGGTCAGCGCCTCGACCAGGGCGAGCAGCGTGCGACGGCGGCTGCGCGGCATGGCGAGCGTTTCCGGGTCGAGGTCGGCCAGCGCCTCGGGAGACGGGAAGAGGTGCGTCAGGCCGCCTTCGGGGTCTTCGATCGGGGTGCCGTGCGCGACGACGAGCCGGGCGGCGTGAGTGCGCGCGGCGGCCGTCGACACCTGCTGGCCGAGCACCGCGCGGACGGCGAACTCGGCGCCGTCGACCGTGCGCGGGACGCGGCGGCCCGGCGCGGCCGCGACCAGCGGGGCCAGCAGCGGGTCGGTGGCGAGCTGGTCGTCGACGGCTTCCGGGTCCGCGTCGAGGTCGAGCAGGCGGCGGCAGCGGCTGGTGGCGGCCGGAAGGTCACGCAGGTCGGCGAGGGTCAGCCGGCAGGCGATGTGGCCGTTTTCGGGGCGCAGCGCGACGACGCCGTGGCCGCGCGGCAGCCGCAGCGTGCGGCGGTAGGCGCCGTCGCGCCACTCCTCCACGCCCGGCACGCCGGTGGCCACCAGGTGCCCGAACAGGTTGTCCGGGCACAGCGGCTTGCGGAAGGGCAGCCGCAGCTCGATCGCCCCGGCCGCGCTGCTGGGCTTGCCCTTCGCCCGGGTGCGCAGCTCGGTCGGCGAGAGCGCGAACACCTCGCGGACGGTGTCGTTGAACGTCCGGATGCTGCCGAACCCGGCGGCCAGGGCCAGCTCGGTCATCGGCAGCGTGGTCGTCTCGATGAGCGTCCGCGCGGTCTGCGCGCGCTGGGCCCGGGCCAGGGCCAGCGGCCCGGCGCCGAGCTCCGCCAGGACCTGGCGCTCGACCTGCCGGACGCTGTAGCCGAGCCGGGCGGCCAGCCCGCGGACGCCCTCGGTGTCGACGACGCCGTCGGCGATCAGCCGCATCGCCCGGGCGACGAGGTCCGCGCGCTCGTTCCACAGCGGCGAGCCGGGGCTGGCGTCCGGGCGGCAGCGCTTGCACGCCCGGAAGCCGGCCTGCTGGGCGGCCGCGGCGCTCGGGTAGAAGGTCATGTTCCGCGGTTTGGGCGGTACCACCGGGCAGCTGGGCCGGCAGTAGATCCGGGTCGTCACGACCGCTGTGAAGAACCACCCGTCGAACCGGGCGTCTTTCGCCTGCACGGCCCGTACGCACCGCTCGAAGTCTTCGTGCACGCCCCCAGCATCGCCGAGTCCGCGCGCCTCGGCTAGCGGAAAAGCGACATGGGCGTGCTCAGCCCAGCAGGGCCGTCAGCGCCCGCGCGTCGACCCCCACGAGCGTGTCGCGGAAGACGCGCCGCTCCCCCGGCTCGACCTCGACGTCGTTCGGGATCACCAGCACCGTGCAGCCGGCGGCGACCGCCGACGCGGTGCCCGGCGGCGAGTCCTCGATCGCGACGCAGCGCCCGGGCGCGACGCCGAGCAGCTCGGCGGCCTTGAGGTACGGGCGCGGGTGCGGCTTGTTGAACCCCTCGACCTCGTCGCCGCACACGGAGACGTCGAAGAACTCGCGGCCGATGGTGTTCAGCGCCAGCTCGGTCAGGTCCCGCTCGGTGGAGGTGACCAGGGCCGAGCGCAGGCCCGCCGCGCGCACCGCGGCCAGCACTTCGCGGGCCCCGGGGCGCCACGGCAGCGCGTCGTCGAACAGCCCGGCCGTGCGGCGCCGGATCAGCACGCCCGCTTCGATGATCGCCTCGGGCGTCACCTCGCGGCCGGCGACTTCCAGCAGGCAGGCGGCCGTGTCGTCCATGTTGGACCCGACGAGCGTCATCCGCGTCTCTTCGGAGAGCTTGCCACCGAGGGCTTCCGCCGTCTCGTACAGCGCGACGTCCCACAGCTTCTCGGAATCGACCAGTGTTCCGTCCATGTCGAACAACACGGCGTCGAGACCGTCCACAGTGGATCCCTCTCCAGGGTCGGGTGGTGAAGTGCCGGGTTTCCGCTCCGGGCGCGGTCCCCGCACTCCACGGTAGCCGAGCCGGGAGAACTCCTCGACGGCCAACGGGGCGGCTGAGGCGCCCGCCACACCGCCGGGGGAAGGCCGGCGCTGCGCCGTCCGGACGGGTGACGCCGGGAAACGGCGGCGACAGGCCGCCGGACGTGCTGAACAGCCTGGGCCCGGTGGTCGTAGGCTGGTCCGGTGAGTGAGCCCGTCGACGAGACCCCGCGGCCGCCTGGCGACCGCCCCGAACCCTCCCGGCCCTTGATGGTGGTCGCCTTCGAAGGCTGGAACGACGCAGGTGACGCGGCCAGCCGCGCCGTGGAGCACCTGCAGCTCAACTGGGACGCCACACCACTGGCCGAGCTGGAACCGGACGACTACTACGACTTCCAGGTCAGCAGGCCCACGGTCCGCATGGTCGACGGCGTCACCCGCCGCGTCGACTGGCCGACGACGACGTTGTCGGTGTGCCGCCCCGACGGGTTCGACCGCGACGTGGTCCTCGTGCAGGGTCCCGAGCCGAACATGCGCTGGCGCGCCTTCTGCGCCGAACTGCTCGAACACATCCAGCAGCTGGACGTCGCGACCGTGGTGACGCTGGGCGCGCTGCTCGCCGACACGGCGCACACCCGGCCCGTCCCGGTCACCGGGACGGCGTACGACAAGGACACCGCGTCGCTCTACGGGCTCGACCTGAACAACTACCAGGGTCCGACCGGCATCGTCGGGATCCTGCAGGACTACTGCGTCCAGGCCGGCATCCCGGCCGTCTCGATCTGGGCCGCGGTGCCGCACTACGTGTCGCACCCGCCGTCCCCGAAGGCGACGCTGGCGCTGCTGCACAAGCTGGAGGACATCCTCGACGTCGAGATCCCGCTGGGCGCGCTGCCGGAGCAGTCCGAGGAGTGGCAGCGCACGGTCAGCGAGATGGCCGACGAGGACGAAGAGATCAGCGAGTACGTCCGCGGGCTCGAGGAGCGCGGCGACGCGCAGACCGAGGTCGCGGAGCAGGACGTCAGCGGCGACAAGATCGCGGCCGAGTTCGAGCGCTACCTGCGCCGCCGCGGCCGCGGCGGCAACGGGGGCCAGGAAGGCTTCGGCCTCCGCTGAGTCACTCGAGCCAGCTGGTGGCGAACGCCCGGGCGGGGTTCGCCACCAGCATGGCCGTGACGACGTCGCCGCCGAGCAGCTTGGTCAGCCGCGGGGCGAGCGTCGAGAGCAGGTAGGGCGCGCCCGGTCCGCCGCCGGTGACCAGCCGGGCCGCGGCCGTCGTGGTGTCGCCGCCCAGCAGGATCTGCCCGCCGTGGCCGGCGTCGACGAGCGCTTCCAGGCCGTCGAAGAGCCGCCAGTCGGTGGCGTGGTTGGCCCGGGACGGGCCGTCGAAGCCCAGGAACACGCCGGTCTCGGCGATCTCCCGCTGGATCCGGACGTCAGGGTTGCGGTTGAGGTGCCCGAGGATCACCCGGTCCGGGGGGACGTCGAGCTGCTCGCACAGCAGGTGGACGGTCTCGAGGGCCGCGGTGCCGAGCTCCAGGTGCACGGCGATGGTGGCGCCGGTCTCCTGGTGGGCGACCGCGGCGGCGGTCATGGTCAGCCGGGCGTGCGCGTCGATCGTGTGGAACGCGCCGGCGACCTTGACCAGCCCGGCACGCGGGCCGGTGCGCGGCTCGTCCGGCAGGTCGGCGGGCTGGGTGCCCTCGGTCAGGTCGGCGACGAACACCTGCACCAGGTCGTCGACCACCCGGCCGAGCAGGGTCGGCGCGTAGTGCTCGGCCCGGTGCAGGCCGGTGGCCGCGACCACGTGCACGCCGATCTCCCGCGACATCCAGGCGAGTTCCCGGGTCCGGCGCGTGAGGCCGTACGGCGTCCACTGGACCAGCGCCGCGCCGCCGGCGACCTTGAAGTGCAGCAGCTCCTCGGCCGCGGCGGCCGGGTCGTCCAGCTCCTGGCCCGGCAGCAGTTTCGACGCGAAGAAGAGGTGGTCGTGCGCGTTCGTCACGCCCAGTTCGGCCGGGTCGATGTTACCCAGCACCGTCCGGACCCGCGGTTCACCGGTCATACCGTCGAGTGTAACGGCTGACCCGTTACAATGCGAGCATGTCCGACGACCACGCCTTCCGCTTCGACAGCGGCGCCCCCTGGCTCGACCTCATGGCCACCCGCGGCCGTCACTTCGGGGCGAGCCCGGTGGAACGGATGCCGACACGGGAGCGGCTGGCCGAGTGGCTCGCCGAAGTCGGGCTGACGCCGCTCGCGCTGGTCACCGACGCCGATCTCGACGCGGCGCACCGGCTGCGCGAAGCGGTGCGAGAACTGGCGCTCGGCGCGGTCGACGGTGTGGCGCCGCGGGCCGATCAGGTACAGGCGCTGACGGCGTTCTTCCGGGCCGAGCCGATGCACCTGGCCGCGCTCGGCCGGCTCCACCGCAGTGCCCCGCCGACGGTGGCCGACGCCTTGAGCAGGCTCGCGCTGCAGGCGGCCGACTGGCTCACCGGACCCCTGCGCGCCGACCTGCGTGCCTGCCCGGAGCAGGATTGCCGGGGCGTGTTCGCCGACCCGGGCGGGCGACGCCGCTGGTGCCCGTCACCGGCGTGCGCCAGCCGCGGCCGCGTCCGCGCACTCAGGGAGCGCCGCCGCGCCGAGTCCTGACGGGGCCGCATCGGCACCCGCGCCCCGCGCCGGCGAGGCGATCCGCGCGACCATCGCGGCCGACCGGAGGTCGCCGACCGAAGCCCGCACGGCACCGGAACGGCTCCGCTCATTCGAGTGAACACGGATGCGGAGGTCGTAACTCCGGATCACTTTCCCTATGAAAGTGCGGCCCGGGGTCCGCGCAGCCCGGCTCAGGCGGGCCAGAGGATGCGGCGCATCGGCACCGCGCCCCGGGCGCGCTTGCGCCACTCGCGCGGGTAGCCCAGCGAGACCTCTTCGAAGCGGACGCCGTCGGCTTCGGTGGTGCGCGGGATGTGCAGGTGGCCGTACACCGCGATCTCCGCGCGGTAGCGCAGGTGCCAGTCCTCGGTCTTGGTCGAACCGCACCACAACGCGAACTCCGGCCAGTACAGCGGCGCGGTCGGGTGGCGGTGCAGCGGCCAGTGCGACATCAGGATCGTGCCGTGGTCTTCGGGGATCGCGTCGAGCCGCTCGGTGCTGATCTTCAGCCGCTCGGCGCACCAGGCCTGGCGGCTGGGGTACGGGTCCGGGTGCAGGAAGTACTCGTCGGTGCAGACCACGCCGGCCTCGCGGGCCTGGCGCAGCGCCTCCTCCAGCGACTTGCCCTCCGCCGCCGGGGTCCGCCAGCTGTAGTCGTAGAGCAGGAACAGCGGCGCGATCGTCAGCGGCCGCGAACCGTGCTGCCACACCGGGTACTCGTCCTCGGGGGTGAGCACGCCGATCTCGCGGCACCCCTCGACGAGGTGCTCGTAGCGCGCCTGGCCGCGCAGCTGGCAGTCGTCGTTCTTCGTGGTCCACAGCTCGTGGTTGCCCGGCACCCAGACGACCTTCGCGAACCGCTCGCGCAACGTCTTCAGCGTCGCGATCGTGACGTCGGCCCGCTCGGCGACGTCGCCCGCCACGAGCAGCCAGTCTTCGGGCGTCTCGGGCACGACGGAGTCGAGGATCGGGCCGTTGCCCTCGTGGGTCACGTGGAGGTCGCTGGTGGCGAAGAGGTGCGGCACCCCTCCACCGTAGCCACCACCGTTTCCCCGACGTCCCCGAACCGGGTGATTCGGCGGGATTTCCGCACGAGCATCAGGACGCCGGCGAGGACGTAGACCCCGGCCTGGACGTCGAGCAGCGCCGCGGGCCCGGTCGTCGCGACCAGCGTCCCGGCCGCCAGCGCGCCGATGGTGCTGAACGTCGCCATGACGGCGAACGTCGTGCTCAGCACCCGGCCCGCCCGCTCCGGCGCGACCGCGCTCTGGATCTCCGACAGCACGCCGGCGCCGACGACCACGCCGGGTGCGCCCACCAGCACGAACAGCCCCACGTAGACGCCCAGCGCGGTCGTCGCCAGCGCCAGGTTCCAGATCACCGCGGAGACCAGGCCCAGCACGATCGAGCCCCAGCCCAGCAGCCTCGCCGGCGCCACCCGGCGCGCCACGGTCGCGATGGCGAAACCCGCCGCGAGCCCGCCGACCGCCTGCACACCCCGCAGCAGGCCCGCGTCGGCCTCGCTGCCGCGGAGCACCTGCAGCACGAACACCACGAACAGCACCAGGAACATGCCCTGGGCCAGCGAGGTGAGCACCACGGCGAGCCCGGTCCGCCACAACCGGCGGTTGTGCGTGAGCTCCCGCAGCCCGTCCAGCCACGCCCGCACGACCGGTTCGGGTGCTGCGGCCGGCACGGGCGCGCTCACCCGGCGGAACGGCTTCGCCAGCAGCGCCGCGGCGACGACCAGCACGATCAAGTAGCCGGTGATGACGTCCGCGAGTCCCCCGAAGCCCAGCAGCGCGCCCCCGGCCCAGCCGCCGGCCAGCCGGGCGACGCTGCCGTTCACGCTCATCAGCCCGTTCGCGCCGGTGACCTCCTCGACGCCGACCAGCTCCGGGACCAGCGCGTTGCGCGCCGGCTCGAACACCGACGCGAGCGCCGCCTGAGCCGCCATCACCGCGTACACCACGGCGATCCCCGGCTCGGCCAGCAGCGGCAGCGCGACGACGGCGAGGCCGCAGCAGACGCCGAAGAGCACCGCCCGCCGGTTCCAGCGGTCGGCCATCACGCCGGCGACCGGGCTGAGCAGCACCGCGGGCAGCAGGCCGAGCACGATGCTGAGCGCCGTCGACGCCGCGGACCCGGTGCGCTGGAAGACGTAGACCGGCAGCGCGACCTGCAGCATCCACTCGGCCGTCTCGCCGAAGAACGCGGCCACCCACAACCGCGCGAACGCGGGTACCCCCAGCAGCTGCTTCATTCCTCCGCCTTCCCCGAGTGTTCGATGCGCGGGAACGCGCGCACGCCGACGTGCACCGGGCGCGCGCCGGGCGGCGCGTCCGTCCGGATCGCGCCGACGTAGGGCCGGACCAGTGCGTCGATCGCGTGCGAGAGCCGGGTCAGCTCCTCCGGCGTGACGCGCAGCGAGTAGCTGCTCAGCCCGGCCGCGGACCGCCACGCCGGGTCGAGGTCGTCCAGCGAGTCGAGGTAGCGCTGGGTCAGCTCCTGCTCGTTGGCGAGGCTCGCGCCGACCACCCCGAGCTGGGCCGCCCGGCGGACCGGGTCGTCGTCGATGTCGCCGAGGTCGAGCCCGACCTGCCGGGCCCGCCACGGGCGCTCCCGGCCGTCTTCGGCGTCCGCCCGCTCGACCAGGCCGTACTGCGCGAGCTGACGCAGGTGCCAGCTGCAGTTGGACGCGGTCGACCCGACGGCCTCCGCGCACTCGCTCGCGGTGCGCGGGCCGACGGAGGTCAGGTGGTGCAGCAGCGCCGACCGCAGCGGGTGGGACAGCGCCCGCAGCAGTTCGACGTCCTCGACCCGCTTGCGCGGCGGCAGCTCGGCCATCGGTCACCTATCTGAAAGGATTGTTTCGAAAGTGTTCTTTCATAGTTGATCCCGCCTGCGCGTTTGTCAACCGGCTCCGCTATCGTTCGCCGGGCAGCGACTGCGCGAAGCAGTGACTGTGTCGTCACCGAACCTGGGATGGATGTTGCCCGACCAGCGCGAACTCGCCACCGCCGCCGCCCTCGCCCTCCCCCGGTTCGTGGGGTCGACCGCGCTCTTCCACGCCGCGGTCGCCGAGCGGATGGCCGTCACGCCCACCGAGCTGCACTGCCTGCACCTGCTCCACGGCGGCGTCAGCGACTCCCCGACCGAGCTCGCCCGGCTGCTGGGCATGACCACCGGCGCGTTCACCCGGCTGCTCGACCGGATGGCGCTGCACCGGCTCGCCGAGCGCGCGCCCGACCCCGCCGACCGGCGCCGGCTCGTCGTCCGGCCGCTGCCGGACCGGATGGCCGAGCTCGCGGAGCTGTACGCGCCGATGGCCCGGTTCGTCGGCGAGCGCCTCGCCCATCTGGACCGGCGCCAGCTCACCGCCCTGCTCGGGTTCCTCACGGACGGCACCGCCGCGGCCGAACGCTCGACCACGCAGCTGCCGGATGTGACCCAGGCCATATCGAGTTGACTAACTCTACAGTCGTTGCGTTAACCTGGCTCCACTATGAAGAACTGATCGCGCCCATCCCGCTTCCGAGGCGGCACCCGGTCGAGCCGACGCTCCCGCGTGCCACGACGCCCGGCGGGATATCCGCATCTTCTCCTCCGGGCTCGGTGATCGCGCATGTCCACTCTCGTTTTTCCGTTGCTGGCCAAGGATGTCGTCTTCGGCTACGGCACCCGCGTGGTGCTCGACGGCGTCTCGCTGACCGCGTCCGCCGGCCAGCGCCTCGGCCTGGTCGGTGAGAACGGCACCGGCAAGTCCACCCTGCTGCGGCTGCTCGCCGGGCTCGAAGAACCCCGCTCCGGCGAGGTCCTGCGCGGTCCGGACGTCGGGTTCCTGCTGCAGGAACTGCCCTTCGCACCGGACGCGACGTTCGCCGACGTCGTCGACGACGCCCTCGCCGAGATCCGCGCCGCCGCGGTCCGGCTCGACGAGCTGACCACGGCGATGGCCGCGCGGCCCGACGACGCGGCCGTGCTCGACGAGTACGGCCGGGTCCTGGAGTGGGCGCAGGCCCACGACCTCTGGGACGCCGACCGCCGCGCGAAGCTCGTCTGCGACGGGCTCGGCCTCGGCGGCATCGAGCCGGACCGGCGCCTCGGCACCATGTCCGGCGGGCAGCGCTCGCGGCTCGGGCTGGCCGCGCTGCTGATCCGGCGGCCGGAGACGCTGCTGCTGGACGAGCCGACCAACCACCTCGACGACGCCGCGATGGAGTTCCTGGAACGCCACCTCGCGGAGCTGACCGGGGTCGTGGTGCTGTCCTCGCACGACCGCGTCTTCCTCGACGCGGTGTGCACGGACATCGTCGACCTCGACCCGGCCGCGGCCGGCAGCCAGGCCGGCGGCGCCGTCCGCTACGGCGGCAGCTACACCGGCTACCTCGGGCACAAGAAAGCCGAGCGGGCGCGCTGGGAGCAGCGCTTCGCCGACGAGCAGGAGGAACTGAAGGAACTGCGCGAGACGGTCGCCGTCACCGCGCGGAACGTCGCCTACGGCCGGGCGCCGCGGGACAACGACAAGTTCATCCACAACTTCAAGGGCGCCCGCGTCCAGAAGACGATCTCACGGCGGGTGCGCGACGCCGAGCAGCGGCTCGAGCACCTCGAACGCGACCAGGTGCGCAAACCCCCGGCGCCACTGCGGTTCCGGGCCGCGCTCACCGGCCGCTCGGCGGGCGACGGCCCGGCGATCTCGGTGCGGGACTTGGAAGTCCCGGGCCGGCTGCACCTGCCGCGGCTCGACGTCGACGGCTCGGCCCGGCTGCTCGTCACCGGCGGGAACGGCGCCGGGAAGTCGACGCTGTTGTCCGTCCTCGCGGGACAGCTGACGCCGGCGAGCGGCACGGTCCACTTCGGACACGGGGTGCGCGTCGGCCTGCTGGAGCAGGACGTCGTGTTCCCGGACCCGGCGCGGACCGCGCACCAGGTGTACCGGGACGCGCTCGGCGAGGACGCTCCCCCGTTGAGCCGGCTGGGTCTGCTGGCGTCCCGTGACCTGGGACTGCCGGTCGGCGCGCTTTCGGTCGGTCAGCGCCGCCGGCTGGCGCTGGCGGTCCTGCTCGCCGAACCGCCGGACGTGCTGCTGCTGGACGAGCCGACGAACCACGTTTCGCTGCCCCTGGCGGAAGAGCTGTTCGCCGCGCTGGACACGGCGCCGGGCGCCGTCGTCATCGCGTCCCACGACCGCTGGCTGCGCCGGGACTGGACGGGCGACCACCTTGAACTTTCCGCCGGCCACCCCGCCGCAGTATAGAGCGTTATACAAAGTCCGTGAAGGACTCCTTACCGGCTCTTATGGCCGGTAAGGAGTCCTTCACGGCTTTTCAGAGGGTGATGCCGAGCAGGGCGTCGACCGCGATGCGGATGAGGCCGGGGGCCGTGGGGTCGGTGCCGTCGCGGCGCAGCGCCTCGTTGGCCCACGCGTCGATCGCGGCGAGGGCCTTCGGCGTGTCGAGGTCGTCGGAGAGGTGGTCGCGCAGCCGCGTGATCGTGTCCTCGGCGGCCGGGCCGGTCGCGAGGGAGACGGCCTCGCGCCAGCGCGCCAGCCGCGTCTGGGCGTCGGCGAGCAGGGAATCCGTCCACGCGCGGTCGCCGCGGTAGTGGCCGGCGAACAGGGCGAGCCGGATCGCGCCCGGGTCGACCTTGTCGGCGCGCAGCCGCGAGACGAACACCAGGTTCCCGCGCGACTTGGACATCTTCTCGCCGTCGAGGCCGATCATGCCCGCGTGCACGTAGTGGCGGGCGAACTGGCCGTCCTTGGCCACGGCTTCGGCGTGCGCCGCGCTGTACTCGTGGTGCGGGAAGATCAGGTCGGAGCCGCCGCCCTGGAGGTCGAAGCCGAGGCCGAGACGGTTGACGGCGATCGCGCTGCACTCGATGTGCCAGCCCGGGCGGCCCGCGCCGAGCTCGGACTCCCACGACGGCTCACCCTCGCGGGCGACCCGCCACAGCAGCGCGTCCAGCGGGTGGCGCTTGCCCACCCGGTCGGGGTCGCCGCCGCGCTCGGCGAAGAACTTCGCCATGGTCTCGGCGTCGTAGTTGGACTCGTAACCGAACTTCCCGGTCGCCGTGTGGTCGAAGTAGACGTCCGGGTGGTCGGCGTCGTCGGCCCGGTACGCGCTGCCGTTGGCCAGCAGCTTCGCGATCACCTCGACGATCTCCGGGATGCTCTCCACCGCGCCGACGAACTGCTTCGGCGGGATCACCCGCAGCGCGGTCATGTCCTCGCGGAACAGCGCCGTCTCGCGCATGCCCAGCACGACCCAGTCGTCCTGGTCGCGCGCGGCCCGCTCCAGCAGCGGCTCGTCGATGTCCGTGACGTTCTGCACGTAGTGGACGTCGTGCCTGTTGTCCCGCCAGATCCGGTTCACCAGGTCGAAGGCGAGGTACGTCGCGGCGTGCCCGAGGTGCGTGGCGTCGTAGGGCGTGATGCCGCAGACGTACATCCGGGCGGTGGCGCCGGGTGCGGTCGGGCGGATCTGCCCGGTGGCCGTGTCGTGGAGCCGCAGCGGGCGGGGGGTGCCGGGGATGCGGGGCACGTCGACCGATGACCAAGTCTGCATACCCTCGACTGTAAGCGTTCCCCCCGCCACCCTCCCGCCCGGTGGGACACGTCCCCCACCCGGGGCAGTGCTAGCCCCGGCGCACCGCGTTCGCCCTGATGGCGTCGCGGACGAACGCGCCGGCGCCCGGGCGCTGCTCGTCCTCGCGGATCAGGAAGCCCAGCTGCACCGGTTCGGTGACGTACAGCTCACCGATCCGTTGCTGGGTCTCGTACGAGCACTCCCCCATCACCCGGCCGAGCATCACCCGGTGCTCCTCGGCCAGGTCCGTGGCGTCGGTGCTGTCCGGCGCGGCACCGGCGTCGAGGACGGCGTTCAGCCGGCCCACCCAGTCCTGCCGCGCCGCCTCACCCGCGGCCAAGTCCTCCTTGGACAATGCCGGCGCGCCCTGCCACTCGGGCGTGCTCCCCCAGCGCTGCGCCGCTTCCTCCGCGTAACCGTCCGGCTCCTGGAAGCCACCGAACACTTCGAACTTCTCCTCGGGCGTCAACGCGTTGCCCATGGCTCTCGCCTCCATCACACGATCGACGGCCGCGACCATCCGCCCCAGCTCGCCCATCCGCGCCACCAGCAGCTCCCGCTGCCGTTCGAGGTGCGCGTCGGCGTCGATACCGGGGTCGTCGACGAGGGTCGCGATCGTCTCGAGGGGAAACCCGAGCTCCCGGTAGAACAGGATGCGCTGCAGCCGGTCGAGGTCGTCGTCGCCGTAGCTGCGGTACCCCGACGGCGTCCGCCCGCTCGGGCGGAGCAGGCCGATCTCGTCGTAGTGGTGCAGCGTCCGGACGGTGACCCCGGCGAGTGCGGCGACCTTGCCCACGGGATGCCCCATCGTTTCCCCTCCTCTGCGGCCGGTGTGGCCCTTGCCCGGACCACGGTGGTGCCTCACGCGACGTCAGGGTCAAGCGTCACCCTTCCGTAGCCCGCCCCGCCCCGCCCGCGCGGTTAACCTGACTCGGGTGAAGGCCGAGGTGACGCTGGGTGTCGCGGGTGCGGTGATCGCCTTGGTCGCGGCGCTCATCGCGTACCTGCAGCTGCGCCGGACCCCGGCCCGCGACCGGCCTTCGCCCGCGGTCACCCGGCTCGTCCTCGGCGACCTCCCCCGTGAACCGCTCTCGGCGGTGCGCCGCGGTCCGCTGCTGGCCCGGATCGACGACGCCTTCGACGACGGCGGGTTCTGCGTCCTGCTCGGCGGGCGCGGGGCCGGCAAGACCCACCTCGCCGCCGCGTACGCCCGCGCGGCCGCCGCCGACGGGCGGTCCACGGTGGTCTGGGTCACCGCCGACGATCCCGCGAACATCGTCCGGGCGTACGCCGAGCTGGCCCGCCGGGCCGGGCAGGCCGACGCCGTCGTCGACGCCGAAGCAGCCGCGCGCACCGGGATGGCGTGGCTGGACACGGTCGAGCGGCCGGTCGTCGTGTTCGACAACGCGACCGATCCCGACGCGCTCAACCGGTGGCTGCCCGCCCGCGCCCGCGTCCTCGTCACGAGTACCGTGCAGGCCTTCGAGATCCTCGGCGGCACCGTCGCGGTCGGCGGGTTCGACGAGGACGAGGCCGTCGGCTTCCTGTGCGCGAGGTCGGGCCGGGAACCCGATGAGGCCGCGACCGGCGTCGTCCGCGAGCTGGGCGGCCTGCCGCTGGCGCTCGCCCAGGCCGGCGGGGTCATCCGGCGGCAGCGCCTCACCTTCGCGACCTACCTGGAGCGGCTGCCGCACGCGCCGCTCAACGCGCTGCTGGAGCGGGTGCCGGGCGAGGGGTACCCCGCTCGCGTCGAGGACACGGCGCTGGAGTCGCTGCGGGCGGTGACGGCCCGGGACGGGCGGGCGCGGGCGATCGCCGAGTTCGTCGCCCTCCTGGCACCCCGGGGCGTCCGGCGCGAGCTGGCGCACCGGCTCGGCCCCGATCCGGTCGCGGTCGACGCCGCGCTCGGGGCCCTGACCGGCGCCTCCATCGCCGGCTTCGACGTCAGCGGCGAGATCGTCACCATGCACCGGCTCACCCAGCGGGCCGTCCTGAGCCGGCTGCACGCCGAGGAACGCCTGGCGGCCACCCTCGACCAGGCCTTCGACGCGCTCGAGCAGGAAACCGGGGGCTCGGACGAGAGCGACGGCTCCGCACCCGACGACCTGGCCGAGCACGTCGGCGCGGTGTGGCGGACCTTCCGCGCGCTGCCGTCGGTCGAGCTGACGCCGCGGCTCGAGCGGATCCTGCGGCTGCGGCGCTGGTCGGTGGGCCACCTCGCGGCGGCGGGCGCCCTCGCCGAAGCGCGGGTGCTGGGGCAGGAGGTGCTGGCCGACCACGACGCCTACCTTGTCGCCGGGCACGCCGACGTCGACCGCGCGGTGCGGTCGCTGCGGCTGGTCTGCGTCCGCGGCGAACGGACCGGCGAGGCGGTAGCCCTTTCCGAGCGGCTCGTCGAGCGCCGGACCCGGTGGTACGGCGAGGACGACGTGCGCACGCTCAGCGCCCGCAATTCACTCGGCTACGACCATGAGCGCCACGGGCAGCTCGACCGGGCGATCGCCGTGCACCGCGGCAACCTCGCCGACGTGCTGCGGGTGGCCGGGCCCGACCACCAGACCGCGCTCCACGCCCGGGTCAACCTCGGCAGCGCGCTCCGGTCGGCCGGCGAGCTCGCGGCGGCGGTGCCGGTGTTCGAGGAGAACCTGCGGGAGAACGTCCGGGTGCACGGGCCGGATCACCCGTCGACGGTCAACGCGCGGGGCGAGCTGGCCCGCACCTTCGTCCGGTGCGGGCGGGTCACCGAGGGGATCGCACTGCACGAGGAGAACGCGGCCCGGACCGACGCGCCGTGGTGGGGGCAGTACCGCGCCGCCGCCTACCAGGCCGCCGGGCGCCACGGCGACGCGATCGGGCTGCTGCGGCGGCTGCGCGACACCGCCGAGCGCGAGCAGCCCGCGGACAGCCTCGAGACGGTACGGGTGCGGCTCTTCCTGGCCCGGGCGCTGCTGGACGCCGGGAAGACCCGGGAGGCGCTGGAGCTGTTCGAGCGCACGGCCGGCGACCGGACCCGGCTGCTCGGCCCGGACCACACGGGCACGCTCAACGCCCGGCGCAACCTCGGCCTGGCGTTGGCGAGGGCCGGCAAGCCGGGCCCGGCACGCGAGACGCTCACCGCCGTCACCGCCGACTACCAGCGGGTGCTCGGACCGGAGCATCCGTACAGCCGGCAGGCCGGGAGCGATCTCGCCGGGCTGGCGGCGCCGGTCCGGCACCGCCGGGCGCGCCGGTAGCCGTCAGCGGCGCCGGGTACGCAGGTAGTCGCCCACCACCGCCGCGCCCAGGCCGTCCAGGTCCGGAGCCACCACCCGGCCGCCCGAGCGGCGGGCGATGACGTCCACGAACGCCGTCAGCCGCGGGTCGTCGCCCAGCCGGAACACCGTCACCGACGCGCCCAGCTTGGCCAGGCGATCCACTTCGGACAGTGTCTTGTGGAGGGTCTGCGGCTGCGGCGGGTAGTCGAAGACGGCCTCGCCGTCCGGTTCCAGGTGCGCGGTCGGCTCGCCGTCGGTGACCATCAGGACCACCGGCTGGGCGTCGGGATGACGTCGCAGGTGGCGCCCGGCCAGCAGCAGCGCGTGGTGGGCGTTGGTGCCCTGCTCCCACGCGCCTTCCAGCCCGACCAGCTCCGGCAGCTCCATCGACGTCGCGTAGCGGCCGAAGGTGATCAGCTGCAGTGCGTCGTTGCGGAACCGGGTGGTGATCAGCTGGTGCAGCGCCAGTGCCGTGCGCTTCATCGGCAGCCAGCGGCCTTCCGAGACCATCGACCACGACGTGTCGACCAGCAGCGCGACCGCGGCGCGGGACCGGTGCTCGGTCTCGACCACTTCGACGTCCTCGACGTCCAGCCGGACCGAGGACTCCCCCACCGACACCGAGCGCAGCACGGCGTTGCGGATCGTCCGCGGCACGTCCCAGGGCTGCATGTCCCCGAACCGCCACGGCCGCGACGCGCCGGTCGGCTCGCCCGCGGCGCCCGCCGACTCGGTCTCGCGGTCGCCGGACTTGCCGCGCAGCGCGTTGACGATGTCCGACAGCGCCGTCTCGCCCAGGCGCCGCAACGCCTTGGGCGACAACCGGAGCGACCCGTCGGCGGCGCGTTCGAACAGGCCCTGGCGGCGCAGCTCACGCTCCAGTTCGGACAGTCGCCGCGCGTCGACGCCGGCGTCCTTCCCGAGCTGGCTCTCGAGCGCTTCCAGGTCGATGTCGTCCAGGCTCGCGCCGGGGTAGGACTGGCCCAGCTGCTCGGCCAGCGCGTCCAGCTCGGCGAGGTCGGCCATCGCCTGGGCGCCTTCACCCATGCCGAGCGGGTTCTTGCCGCGGAAGCGTTCCGACGACGTCCAGTCCTCGCCCGGCCGGGCCGCGCGCAGCTGCGCGTCCAGGTTGGACAGTTGCTGCGCGAGCCGCGGGTCGCCGAACGCTTGCTGGGTCAGCTCGGCCAGCTCCGCGCGTTGCTCGGCGGACATCGAGTTGAGCATCCGCTGGGCCGCGGCGGACCGGGCCGCGAGGGCGTCGATCAGTTCCTCGACGTTCTGCGGGTTCTCGGGGAAGTACTCGCCGTGCTTGCCCATGAAGTCGTCGAAGCGCTCCTGGATGTCTTCGGCGCCCTCGGCGTGCGCGGCCAGCAGGTCGTTGAGGTCCGAGAGCATCTCGTTGATCCGCTCGACGTCCTCGGGCCCGGCGTTCTGCAGCGCCTGTTTCATGCCCTGGAACCGGGACTCCATCAGCTCCTGGCCGAGCAGGTCGCGGATCTTCTGGTAGTTCTCCCGGCCCTGTTCGGAGCGCCAGTCGTACTCGGACAGCTCGTTGACGGCCGCGGCCGTGCCGGGCGGCAGGGCGTCCAGCTGGGCCTCGCGGAAGCGGGCGTCGTCGTCCGGGTCGGGGAACAGCTCGCGGCGTTCGGCTTCGAGGGCGTCCTGCAGGAGGCGCTGGACCTCCTGCAGGGTGCCGTCGAGGTTGTTGCGCCGCTGGATCTGCGAGCGGCGCTGCCACAGGCGCCGGGTCAGCTCGTCGAGCCCCGAAGTGCGGTCGGTACCCCGGCGCAGCAGCTCCTCCAGCGCGGCGCGCGGCGACGAGCCTGCCATCACGTCGCGGCCGATCTCGTCGAGCGCGTCGTGCAGGTCGGCCGGGGGCGCGAGCGGGTCCGGCCCGTCGTGGAACGGGCCGTAGGAGTAGCCGTCGGGGAGCGGGACCGCGGTCATCGGCCGTAGACGGTGGTCGTGTCGTCGGAGTCCTTGGCGAGCCGCCGGGCCAGGAACAGCGATTCGAGGGCGAGTTCGACGGCGGCCGCGATCCGGCCGGCGGGTTCGTCGGGCGAGACCCCGGCGCGCGCGGCGACCTCGTGCAGCACCGGCAGCTCCGGCAGCGCCTTGAGGACGTCTTCGCCCGGCACGCGCTCGCCGGTGGCGACGAGGTGGCCGTCGGCGACCGCGTCGGCCAGCGGGCGCAGGTCGAGGCCGGCGAAGCGCTCGCGGGCGGTCTCGGCGATCGCCCGGCGCAGCAGGTGCACGAGGTGCTCGACCTCGCGGCCCTCCTCGCCCGGCTCGAACTCGATCTTGCCGCGCAGCACCGACGGCACCGCGTCGAGGTCGACCGGCCGGGCCACGGCGGGTTCCTCACCGGTCAGCGCCGAGCGGCGCAGGGCCGCGGCCGCCACGGTCTCGGCCGCGGCGACGGCGAACCGCGCGGAGACACCCGAGCGCTGGTCGATGACCGGCGACTCGCGGAGGTTCCGCACGAACCGGGCGATGACCTCCAGCAGCGGCTCCCCCACTTCCGCGACGAGGTGGGCTTCCTGCCGGACGACGGCGACCTCGGACTCGACGTCCAGGGGGTAGTGCGTGCGGATCTCGGCGCCGAAGCGGTCCTTCAGCGGGGTGATGATCCGGCCGCGGTTGGTGTAGTCCTCGGGGTTCGCGGTGGCGACGAGCAGGACGTCCAGGGGCAGCCGCAGCGTGTAGCCGCGGACCTGGATGTCGCGCTCCTCCATCACGTTGAGCAGCGCGACCTGGATGCGCTCGGCGAGGTCGGGCAGCTCGTTGATGGCGACGATGCCGCGGTGGGCGCGCGGGACCAGGCCGAAGTGGATGGTCTCGGGGTCGCCCAGGCTACGGCCTTCGGCGACCTTCACCGGGTCGACGTCGCCGATCAGGTCGCCCACCGAGGTGTCCGGCGTGGCCAGCTTCTCGGTGTAGCGCTCGGAGCGGTGGCGCCAGGCCACGGGCAGGTCGTCGCCGAGCTCGGCCGCGCGCCGGAGCGACGCGGGCGTGATCGGCTGCAGGGGGTGCTCGCCCAGCTCGGAGCCCTCGATGACGGGCGTCCACTCGTCGAGGAGCCCGGAGAGGGTGCGGAGCAGGCGGGTCTTGCCCTGGCCGCGCTCGCCGAGCAGGACGACGTCGTGGCCGGCCAGCAGCGCGCGTTCGAGCTGCGGCAGCACCGTGCGGGAGAACCCGACGATGCCCGGCCAGGCGTCGACCCCCGTGCGGAGGGCGGTCAGCAGGTTGTCGTGGATCTCTTGCGCGATGGGCCGCGGCTCGTACCCGGCCGCGCGCAGGGCCCCGGCGGTGCGGGGAAGATCGTCTGGAACTACGTTCACCCGTTCGACGCTACTGCCGGATCGGCGGCCCGTCGATGTGGAGCGACTCCAGCGTGGGCGCACTGCCGGGTTGCGGAGCGGCCCGGTAAAATAGGGCGTCGTGTGCCGACCCAGTGCGACCTTCGCCGTCTGGTCCAGCGCGTGGCTGAACGGAGCCGCCGCGTCCGACGATGTGCTCGACGCCCTGCTCGCGTGGGGTGAGGCGCACGATGTCGTCGCCGCCGACGCGGCCGCCGCGGAGGCGTTCGAGCTCCCGCTGGCCTTCAACCGCGCGGCCACCCCGGTCCAGTTGCTGATGGCCCTGCGTTCGCAGGGAGCGAAAAGCATGCGGCTGGTCCTCCCCGTCCCGGGTGACGTCCGGGGCCTCGGGGGCGGCGGGCCGTTCACCGAGGCGGCGTTGCGCGCCGGTGACGCGGTGGTGCTGCCCGAGCTCGGCTTCGGGATCGTGCCGGAGCCGGTCGCCGAGGGCCTAATGCGCTGGACGGTGTTCTCGCTCGTCCCCTTGGCCGCGCCGCCGGAGTACGTCGCGGTGGGCGAGGCCGAGCACGGCCTGACCGACGCGATCCGCGCGAGTGCCGGCGCGCTCCAGACGTTGAACGTCGCCAGCGACCGCCCGGGAGTGCGCGCGGAACTGTCCGCCCACCTGCGCTCCCGCCCGGACGTCGACTGGCCGGCGGGCACGCCCGGACGGTCGCTGCGGGTGCTGCAGCGCGCCGAGGAGATCTCGGCGATCCTGGCGATCGCCGAGACCGACGACCCGGGTGGGGCGCTGTCGGCGTCGGCGTCGAACCTGCGGGCACAGGCGCTGCGGCCACTGTCGGACGCGGTGCGGATCGCCCGGTGCGCCGCCGTCAACGAGGCCGTGCGGGTCTTCGCGGAGCAGACCGCTCGCGAAGGCTGACGTCTCAGCGGTTCGTGTCGTCGGTGATGTGCCCGAACAGCCCCGGATCGCGGACCTCGCTCCCGTGGTTCGCGAACTCCCCCGCCGCGATCCCCAGTACCGTGGCGCGATGGTCGAGGACACCTGGGCCGCGCTGGCCGACCAGTTCGCCGACGGTGCTTACGCCTCCGTGAAGGGACGCGTGCGCACCTACGTCATGCACCGGCAGCTGCTGGAGCACCTCCCGGCCCCGCCGGCCCGGGTGCTCGACGTCGGCGGCGGCGCGGGACACCAGTCGCTCCCGCTGGCCCGCGCCGGCTACGACGTCACGCTGCTCGACCCGTCGCCGGCGATGCTGGACAAGGCCCGGCAACGGCTGCCGAACGGGGTGACGTTCGTGGAAGCCGACGGCGCGGACGCCGGGGAAGCCGTTGGCGGGCAGCGTTTCGACGCTGTGTTGTGCCACGGCGTGCTCGGGTACCTGGCGGACCCGGAACCCGTGCTCGACCAGTTGTGCCGGTGCGCCGCTCCCGGCGGGCTCGTCTCGATCATGGCGGGCAACGCCGACGCCGCCGCGGTGCGCCCGGCCATGGAACGGCGGTGGGAGGACGCGCTGGCGGCGTTCGGCACCCGCGCCGAGATCGGCGTGCTGGGCCTGCCGACGCGCGCCGACACCGTCGACGAACTCGGCGAGTCCCTGCGCCGCCGCGGCGTGGAACCCCTGCGGTGGTACGGAGTGTGGCTGTTCGTCGACTGGCTCGACCTCAGCGGCGCCGACCTGGATCCGGCCGACACCGAACGCGTGGCCGCCGTCGAACTGGAGGCCGGCCGGCGGGATCCCTACCGCCGGCTCAGCCGCGTCTTTCACCTGGTGGGGCGCAAAAGCTAACGGCCGGGACGCTTCGCGGGCTCGCAGCAGCCGATCGCGCACGGCGCGCCGTTGACCGTGCAGCCGCCCGCCGGGAACGGCGACAGCTTGCGCGGCGCCACGTCGTGCGTGTGCTCGCGGATCAGCTCCACCACCAGCTCGGCGAACCGCGGGTCGCTGCCCGCCGTCGCCGCGCGGGCGAACGCCATGCCGTGCTCCGCCGCCCGTTCGGCCGCTTCGTTGTCCAGGTCCCAGATCACCTCGAGGTGGTCCGAGACGAACCCGAGCGGCGAGACGACCACCGCGGGGACGCCCTCGGCGTGCAGGGCGTCGATGTGGTCGACGATGTCCGGCTCCAGCCACGGCACCTGCGGCGGCCCGGACCGCGACTGCCAGACGACGTCGTAGGTCTCGACGCCGGCCTCGGCCGCGACGAGCCGGGCGGCCTCGGCGATCTGGCGCGAGTAGCGGCGGCCGCCCTCGGCCGGCGGGCCGGACGCCTTGTCGGCGCTGTCGGGCACCGAGTGCGCGGTGAAGACCGTGCGGGTGCCCGGCACGTTACCCAGCGAAGCGTGGGCGGCGCGGACGCCGTCGGCGATCGCCGAGACGAACAGCGGGTGGTCGAAGAACTGGCGCAGTTTCACCATTTCGGGGGCACTTTCACCGACCGCGGCGCGAGCGCGTTCGATGTCCTCGTCGTACTGGCGGCACGCCGAGTAGCCGCCGTACGCGCTCGTGGGGAAGACCAGGATCCGCTGCGCGCCGGCCGCCGTCAGCTCGCTCAGGGTGGCTTCGACCATCGGGTGCCAGTTGCGGTTGCCGAAGTGCACCGGCAGGTCGACACCCGCGGCCGCGAGCTGCTTCTCGACCGCGGCGATGGCGTCGCGGTTCAGCTTGTTGATCGGCGAGACCCCGCCGAAGTGCTGGTAGTGCTCGGCGACCTCCAGGAGCCGCTCACGAGGCACCCCCCGGCCCCGGGTGACGTTCTCGAGGAACGGCATGACGTCGTCAGGCCCTTCCGGACCACCGAACGAAAGCCACAGCAACGCGTCGTATCCCACCCCGGTCATCTTGCCGCTGTGGCGCCCCGCACGCTGACGCGGGCCCGTTATGAATCGACCAGTCCAAAACCCTGGTACGGTGATCTCATGGCCAGGCCACGGGAGTTCGACGAGTCCGCCGCCGTCGACAGCGCGATGCACGTGTTCTGGGAACACGGCTACGAGGCGACTTCGACGCAGGACCTGTGCGACGCCACCGGGTTGGGCCGCAGCAGCGTCTACAACACCTTCACCAGCAAGAAGGCGCTGTTCGAGCGATCGCTGACGCACTACACCGACAGCCAGCTCACGGCCCGGCAAGCACTCCTCGAGGGCCCGGGCACAGCCGCCGAACGGCTCACCGCGCTCCTCACCACGACCATCGACGCCGAACTCGAGCGGAACCGCCGCGGCTGCCTGGTGGTGAACACCCTCGCCGAGCTCGGCATGCCGGACGACGGCATCGGCGCCGCCCTGCGCAGCGACACCGAGCGGAACCTGGCGATGCTCGGCGAGTGTGCCCGGGAAGGCGTGCTCGACGGCAGCCTGCGGCCCGGCCGGGATCCGGCCGACGTCGCGCAGTTCGTCCTCAACACCGTCACCGGCCTGAAGGTGATGTCCCGGCGCGGCACCAGCCGCGAGGCGATGCACGCCGTCGCCGATCTCGCCCTGTCCGCTCTCGTCGCCTGAACCCGGGCCCCTTCCGGCAGAAGCCTGCCCGCGTTTTGTACTGACCATTACACAACCAAGGAGGACCCGTGCCCCTGGCCGTCTTCGTCCTCGGGCTCAGCGTGTTCGCGCTGGGCACGTCCGAGTTCATGATCACCGGCCTGCTCCCCGGCATGGCCGCCGACCTCGGCGTGAGCATCCCCGACGCCGGCCTGCTGATCTCCGCGTTCGCCATCGGCATGGTGATCGGCGCGCCCCTGCTGGCGATCACCACACTGCGGCTCCCCCGCCGCCGGACGCTGCTGGTGCTGCTGGCGGTCTTCCTCGGGGCGCACGTCGTGGGCGCCCTCGCCACCGGGTACGCGCTGCTGTTCGCGACGCGGGTCGTCGCCGCGCTCGCTTGCGCGGGCTTCTGGGCCGTCGGCGTCGCCACGACGATCGCGCTGGTGCCGGTCGAGCGGCGCGGCCGCGCGATGGCGGTGCTGGTCGGCGGGCTGACCGTGGCGAACGTCGCCGGGGTGCCCGCGGGCACGGTCATCGGGCAGCACGCGGGCTGGCGGACGGCGTTCTGGGCGGTCGCGGCGGTGACGCTGCTGGCGGCGGCCGGCGTGGCCGCGCTGGTGCCCGAAACGACCGGCGGCGGGATGAGCGTCCGGTCCGAGCTGCGGCTCTACCGGCGCGGCCGGGTCTGGCTCGCACTCGGCGTGATCGCCTTGTGCCAGGCCATGATCTTCGCCGCGTTCAGCTACCTCGCGCCCCTGCTGACCGAGACGGACGGCCTGCCCCAGGCGTGGGTCCCGGGCGTCCTCGCGCTGTTCGGCGTCGGCGCGCTCATCGGCATCACGGCCGGCGGGCGGCTGGCCGACCGGCACCCGTTCGCCACGCTCTACAGCTGCGTCGCGCTCGCGCTGGCGGCCCTGCTCGTGCTGGCTCTGACGACCGACGCGGTGGTCGCCGTCGCGGCCGTGCTCGTCTTCGGCGCCGCCGGGTTCGGCGCCAACCCGGCGCTGAACGTGCGCACCTACGCCGTGGCCGGGAACGCCCCGACGCTCGTGGGCGCCAGCACGACGGCGGCGTTCAACGTCGGCAACACCGCCGGGCCGTGGCTGGGCGGCGTCGCGATCGGCGCCGGGCTGGGCTTCCCGAGCGTCGCGTGGACGGGCATCGCCCTCGGCGCGGCGACGGTCGTCGCCCTCACGGTCGCGGTCGCCGTCCAGCGCGCCGACGACCGGCGCCCGGTCCCGGTCGCGGCCTGAAAGCCGTGAAGGCCTCCTTCCCGGCCATAAGAGCCGGTAAGGAGGCCTTCACGGACCACGATCAGATGCCGAGGGCGTGGACCCCGCCGTCGACCATGATCATCGAGCCGGTGGTCGCCGGGAGCCAGTCCGACAGCAGGGCGCAGACGCTCTTCGCCGTCGGGTCAGGGTCCGAGCTGTCCCAGCCGAGCGGCGCGCGGTCGCCCCAGCCGTCTTCGAGGTCCGAGAAGCCCGGGATCGACTTCGCGGCCATCGTCTTCATCGGGCCGGCGCTGACCAGGTTGACGCGGATGCCCTGCGGGCCCAGCTCCTTGGCCAGGTAGCGGTTGACCGACTCCAGCGCGGCCTTCGCGACGCCCATCCAGTTGTAGACCGGCCACGCGACCCGGGCGTCGAAGTCCATGCCGACGATCGACGAACCGCGGCCCAGCAGCGGCAGGCACGCCTTCGACAGCGACATGAACGAGTACGCCGAGACGTCCACGGCGATCTTGACGTCCTCGGCCGGCGCGTCGAGGAACGGCGCGCCGAGGCAGCTCTGCGGGGCGAAGCCGATCGAGTGCAGCACGCCGTCGAGGCCGTCGACGTGCTCCCGGACGTTGTCCGCGAGACCGGCGAGGTGCTCCTGGTTGGTGACGTCGAGCTCGATCACCGGGGCCGGCTCGGGCAGCCGCTTCGCGATGGTCTTGACCAGCGACATGCGGCCGAAGCCGGTCAGGACCACCTTCGCACCCTCCTGCTGCGCGATCTTGGCCGCGTGGAAGGCGAGCGAGGCGTCGGTGATGATGCCGGTGATCAGCAGGCGCTTGCCTTCGAGCAGTCCGGGCACAGGTCCTCCAAGTCTTGTTCGGGTGTGAAGAGAGGTCAGTGGCCGAGGCCGAGGCCGCCGTCGACGGGCAGCACCGCGCCGTTGACGTAGCCGGCGTCGTCCGAGGCCAGGTACCGCACGGCGGCGGCGATCTCCGACGGCTCGGCGTAGCGGCCGGAGGGCACCTGCGCGAGGATCTGCTTCTTGCGGTCCTCGGGTAGGTCGTCGGTCATGTCGGTGCGCACGAAGCCGGGCGCGATGACGTTCGAGGTGATGTTGCGGGAGCCGAGCTCACGAGCCAGCGAGCGCGCGAAGCCGACCAGGCCCGCCTTGCTCGCCGCGTAGTTCGCCTGGCCCGCGGAACCGGAGAGGCCGACCACCGAGGAGATGAAGACGAACCGGCCCCACTTGCCGCGCAGCATGCCGCGCGACGCGCGCTTGGCGACCCGGTAGGCGCCGGTCAGGTTCGCGTTGATGACCCGCTCGAACTGGTCGTCGCTCATCCGCATGAGCAGGGTGTCGTCGGTCAGGCCGGCGTTGGACACGAGCACCTCGACCGGGCCCTGGTGCTCCTCGACGAGCTTGAACGCCGCGTCGATCTGCTCGGTGTCGGTGACGTCCGCCTGCACCCCGAAGAGCCCTTCGGGAGCCCCGGACCCGCGGTGCGTGACGGCGACCTGGTGGCCCTGTTCGGCGAGATCCCGGGCGATCGCCAGACCGATGCCCCGGTTGCCCCCGGTGACCAAGACCGACCGTCCCACAGCGTTCTCCCTCTTTCGACCGTGCGTGAGTGACGGCAAGAGGCTATCGGCAGGCCGGTCCGGGCGCGCAGCCACGCCCGCCATACCTGCAGGTAACCGCCGTCATCCGAGACGGGTGTCGGCAACACCACACGACAAGCGCGCGCTCCGGCCAGCGGAACGTGAGTGCGGCGGGACGGTACCGGCCGGTAGGTCGACGGAGCGTGACGTCGCGCCTGCCGGTGCGTTGTTGCTTACACTTTCCGCAACAGTGCGACGCAGACCACAGCGCGCCGTGTCGGCGAGCCTTCAGCACTGCCGAGCGACCGGGCTCGGCGCGATGCCGTGCTCGCGCCGGTAGACGGCACCGCACATCATCGACAGAGGCTTGTCAGGCACCGGGATGCCGCGCACCACATCCGGTGCCACAGCCCGTCGATCACGGGATGGATCGCATCAGGATCGATGTGGATCACTGCGGACGCGATTTCTCCCTGGCGGTGCGGCAACTCGAACCTGCTGATCGTCGACAAGGCAAGCCGGGCGGCGCTGCTCGCCGGGGTCGAACAGGGCGACCCCGGTCCCCTGCGGAACACGCCGACGGCACACCGGACCGACGTCAGCTTGGGCAGCGTCGTCTCCGAGAGGGCCGCCGGATGGTTCCGGAAGTGGGCCGTCGAGGGCGACACCGCGACGCTGCGGACCAACTCGGTGAGCGTGATCGCGAAGCTGCCGGGCCAAGAGAACGCCGACCTGGTCGTGAAAGTGCTGGAGAACGATCCGAAGGTGCGACGCTTGGTCGTCGCGAGCGAGATCTCGCGGCTGACCCAGCTCGACTGGACGGTCGCCCTCCAGGGCGCCGACGATCCGACGACGATTCCCGAGCCGCGGAAGCTCGCGCCGAAGCTGGCGAAGGGTGCCGTCGACCCGAAGGGCACCGAGGCACGCTGGGCGTGCACCTACCTGTTGTCGCGGATGGTTCCCGTCCTGGGCCGGTAGCCCGGCCCGGGCGATGCACGGATGTGTCCTAAGCGGGTGTAAGGAACCCTCCTCCGGCCTTGCTGGTCGTCTCGCGGTTGGTCACCGTGAGTCGCAACACAGGAGGTCGACGATGACTACCCGGATCAACGGCACCGGCGCCGCGGGCGTGAGCGAGAAACGCGTGATCGGCAACGTGCTGCGCGGCTCGATCGGCAATCTGG
This sequence comes from Amycolatopsis sp. cmx-8-4, assembly GCF_046548675.1. Taxonomy (NCBI): domain Bacteria; kingdom Bacillati; phylum Actinomycetota; class Actinomycetes; order Pseudonocardiales; family Pseudonocardiaceae; genus Amycolatopsis; species Amycolatopsis sp. cmx-8-4. The sequence continues at coordinate 34,275 of NZ_JAEBDZ010000043.1, read as the reverse complement.
TCGAGTGGTACGACTGGTACGCCTACGCGGCGTTCACCACCTACTTCGCCAAGTCCTTCTTCCCCACCAGCGACACGACGGCGGCGTTTCTCGGCACCGCCGCGGTGTTCGCCGTCGGGTTCCTCATGCGGCCGCTCGGCGGCTGGATGCTCGGGCGGTTCGCCGACCGGTTCGGCCGCCGGCGCGCACTGGTGCTGTCGGTGACGCTCATGGCGGGCGGGTCCCTGCTGATCGCCGTCACCCCCGGCTACCAGACGATCGGGATCGCCGCGCCGATCCTGCTGCTCGTCGCGCGGCTGATCCAGGGCCTCTCGGTCGGCGGCGAGTACTCCACCTCGGCGACGTACCTGTCCGAAGTGGCCACTCCCGGCAAGCGCGGCTTCTACTCCAGCTTCCAGTACGTGACGCTCTACGGCGGCCAGCTGCTGGCCCTCGGGCTCCAGCTGATCCTGCAGGCGCTGCTCACCGAGCAGCAGCTGACGGCGTGGGGCTGGCGGATCGCGTTCGGCGTCGGCACCGTCGCCGCGCTCAGCGTGATGTGGCTGCGCCGCGGCATGGACGAGTCCGAGAGCTTCACCAAGGAGGCCGGCCAGGCCTCCGGGGAACGCGGCACCCTGCGCGCGCTCGCCAAGTACCCCAAGGAGATCGCGCTCGTCGTCGGCCTCACCCTGGGCGGCACCGTGGCGTTCTACACCTTCGCCACCTACAGCCAGAAGTTCCTCGAGAACACCGCCCACATCCCGCGGCGCACGGTCACGATCATCCTGTTCTCGGCGATCCTGCTGGCGGCGATCCTGCAGCCGGTCGCGGGCAAGCTGTCCGACCGGATCGGACGTCGCCCGCTACTGCTGTTCTTCGGCATCGCGGGCACGCTGCTCACCGTCCCGATCATGACGATCATGGGCTCGACGCGGAACCCGGTCGGCGCGTTCTTCCTCGTCCTGGCGGGGCTGGTGGTCGTCGCCGGGTACACCTCGATCAACGCGATCGTGAAGGCCGAGCTGTTCCCGACGAAGATCCGCGCCATCGGCGTCGGCCTGCCCTACGCGCTGACCGTCGCGATCTTCGGCGGCACCGCCGAGCTGATCGCGCAGGCGCTGAAGAGCGCCGGGCACGAGTCGGTGTTCTTCTTCTACGTCGCGGGCTGCGTCCTGGTTTCCCTCGTCGTCTACGGCACAATGCGGGAGACCTCGAAGAGCTCGGAGCTGGAGGAACGCACCGCACTGGTGGATGCGGGCGAACGCTGAGAAAGGGATGGCCGTGCGCGTGCTCCTCGTCGAAGACGACGCCGGGGTCGCCGGTGCGCTCGCCGAGTCGCTGCACGCGCGCGGTCATCCGGTCACCAGCGTCGGCCGCGGCGCCGACGCCCTGCACCGCCACCGCGACGCCGACCTCGTCCTGCTCGACCTGGGCCTGCCCGACATCGACGGCCTCGACGTGCTGCGCAAGATCCGCGCGGTCTCCCGGGTTCCGGTCATCGTCCTGACGGCCCGCGGCGACGAGCGTTCGATCGTGCGCGGCCTGCGCCTCGGCGCGGACGACTACCTGACCAAACCCGTGCGGCTCGCGGAACTGCTGGCCCGGATGGACGCCGTCGTGCGGCGCGCGGTCGCCCGCGACGCCCCGGCCGGCGACGTCGTGCACGTCGAGGACGTCGAGATCGACCTGGCCGCCCGCCGGGTGCGGGTGGCCGGCGCCGACATCGCGCTGACCACCAAGGAGTTCGAGATCCTGGCGGTCCTCGCGGCACGTCTCGGCACCGCGGTCAGCCGCCAGCAGCTGATGGACGAGGTCTGGGGCGACGCCTACCTCGCGGTCTCGCGCTCGCTCGACGTACACCTCACGGGCCTGCGCGCGAAGCTCGACCGGCCGGGCCTGCTCACCACGATCCGCGGCTTCGGCTACCGGCTCGGCCGGGACTGAGCCGTGCGCACCCGCCTGCTGGTGGTCCTGGTCGCGCTGGCGCTGGCGGTGGTGGCCGCGTTCGCCGTGCCACTGCTGCTCTCCACGGCCGAGCAGCGCACCCAGGAGCTGGTCATCTCCCGCACCGCCGACGTCGACCGGTTCGTCGTGCTGGCCCAGCAGGCGGTCGACACCCGCGATCCGGCCGCGCTGGCCGCCGACGCGACGCGCTACGCCGACCTGTACGGCGAAGGCGTGGTCATCGTCGACGCGCGGCGCCTGCCGCTGGTGCAGGCGGGCGGGCTGACCGCGACCGACCCCGCCGTGCACGCGCTGGTCGAGGCGACCATGCGCAACGAGCCCGGCCCGCGCGTCGACCGGCTCGGGCCGCTCTCGACCGAACCGGCGTACTTCGCGCGGCCGGTCGGCACCGGGACCCGGGTGTCCGGCGTCGTCGTGCTGCGGGCGTCGGTGACGGCGGCCGCCGCGGACGTCGCCGCCCGCTGGGGCACCATCGCCGCCGGCGCGCTCCTGGTCGCCGTCGTGTTCGTGCTGCTCGCCGTGCTCCTGGCCCGGTGGATGGTGCGGCCGCTGCACGAGCTGGAGACCGGCGTGCTGGCCGTCGCCGCCGGGCACCGCGCGCACGTCCCGGAACGCGCCGGGCCGCGCGAGCTGCGGTCGCTGGCCGGTGAGGTCAACCGGATGTCCGAGGCCGTGCTGGAGGCCGCCGACCAGCAGCACCGGCTGGTCGCCGACGCCTCGCACCAGCTGCGGAACCCGATGGCCGCGCTACGCCTGCGCGTCGATTCCCTTGCGGGCCAAGCGGAAGGCGCCACCTACCGGGCGACCGTGGCCGAGGTCGAACGCCTCGAGAAGCTGCTGGACGGCCTGCTCGCGCTCGCCCTCGCCGAAAGCACCGCGACCCGGGTGGCGGCCGGGGCCGCCGACGAGCCGTGCGACCTCGCGTCCGTGCTCGCCGAGCGCGTCGACGCCTGGCGCCCGGCCGCCGACGACGCCGGGGCGGCCCTCGTCCCGCCGCCGGGGCACGACGAACCGGTGACCGTCCGCTGCCCGGAAGGCGAGCTCGCGCAGATCCTGGACGTGTTGCTGAACAACGCCGTCCACTACGCGGGCCGCGGCGCGAAGATCACCACGGACTGGGAAACCGGCTCCGAAACGGCGACGCTGGTGGTCCGCGACGACGGCCCCGGACTGTCCACTGAGGACCGGGCCCGGGCGACGGAACGGTTCTGGCGCGCCGGCGGCGAAGGCGCCCCACGCGGGACCGGGCTCGGCCTCGCCATCGCGCACCAGCAGGTGCGCACCCGCGGCGGCGTCCTCGAACTGCGCCAAGCGGAACCGCACGGCCTCGAGGCCCGCGTCACGCTGCCGCTCGCGGAGGAGGGGCCATGACGATCACCCGGCGCACCGCCCTGCTCGGCGGCCTCGGCCTCGCACTGGCCGGGTGTTCGTCGTCCGGTTACGCCGGTCCCGAGCGGGCCCTCACCATCGCCGCCGGCGAACGCGGCGGCTTCTACCTCGCCTTCGCCGAGCTGCTGGCGACGGAGCTGAGCCGCGCCGAACCGCTGCTGCACGCCACCGCCGTGCCGACCGAGGCGAGCGTCGCCAACGTCGACCTCGTGCGCGGCGGCCGGGCCGATCTCGGGCTGGTGCTGGCCGACGTCGCGCAGACGGCGCTCGGCGGCGGCGCGCCGTTCACCGGAAAGGTGCCGCTGCTCGCGCTCGGCCGCGTCTACGAGAACTACCTGCAGCTGGTGGTGCGCGCGGACGGGCCCGCACACCGGCTCGCCGACCTGGCCGGCCGCCCGGTGTCGCTGGGCGCGGGCGGCTCCGGCGCGGCACAGCTGGGCGAGCGCCTGTTCGCCCGGGCCGGAGTCGTCGTCGACGCCCGGCACCTGCTGTTCGACGACGCCGTCCACGCGCTGGCCGACCGGCGGATCGACGCGATGCTGTGGTCCGGCGGCGTGCCGACGCCGAAGCTCGCGGACCTCACCCGCACGACGCCGATCGCGCTGCTCCCCCTCGACGCACTGGTCCCCGCGCTGCGCACGACCTACGGGCCGGTGTACGACCAGGTCCAGGTCCCCGAAGGCGCCTACCGCGGCGTCGGCGCGCTGGGCACGATCGGCGTCGCGAACCTGCTGGTCTGCTCCCCCGCCCTCCCCGACGACGTCGCCGCGGCGGTGGTCCGGCTCCTGGTCGAGCGGGCGACGGACCTGGTGCCCGCGGAAGCCGTCGGCACGCAGTTCCTGGACGTCCGGACGCTGATCGGCACCCAGCCGGTGCCGCTGCAGCCCGGCGCGGCCACGGCGTACCGCGTGCTGCACGGCTGAACCCGCTCGCTAGATTGGCCCGGTGACGGAACCCCGCCGGCCGATCGTCGAAATGCCGCTGCGCGTGCGCTACCACGAATGTGACGGCCAGGGCATCGTGTTCAACGCCCACTACATGGCCTATGTGGACATGTGCGCGTTCGAGGCGGAGAAGGCCCTGTTCGGCTCGCGCGACGAGTTCCTCGCCCACCGCACGGACGTCGTGGTCGCGGAGGCGAACCTGAAGTTCCGCGCGCCGGCCCACTACGACGAGGAACTGGTCGTGTCGCAGTTCGTCACCCGCCTCGGGACGACGTCGATGGTCAACGAATTCGAGATCAGCCGTGATGGCGCGCTGATCAGCGAGGCGACCCTGCGGTACGTGTTCATCGACCCGGCGACGATCCGCCCGGCCGCGCCGCCGGCCGCCGTCCGCGAGCAGTACGCCAAGTTCCTGGCCGAGGGCTGAGCCGGTGTTCCGCGTTCTCTTCTACCACCCCGAAATCCCGCCCAACACGGGCAACGCGATCCGGCTCGCGGCCAACACCGGCTGCGAGCTGCACCTGGTCGAGCCACTGGGGTTCACCCTGGAAGACAAGCAGCTGCGCCGCGCCGGGCTCGACTACCACGACCTCGCGCGGGTCCGGGTGCACGCGGACCTCGACGCGGCCTGGCGGGCACTGCTGCCGGCGAACGTCTACGCGTTCAGCGCGTCCGCCACCCGGCTGCACACCGACGTCGCCTACACCCCCGGCGACGTCCTGCTGTTCGGGCCGGAGTCGGTGGGCCTGCCCGCCGACGTCCAGCGGGCGCCCGAGGTGACCGACCGGGTGCGGCTGCCGATGCTGCCGACCAGCCGCTCGCTCAACCTCGCCAACACCGCGGCGATCGCGATCTACGAGGCCTGGCGGCAGAACGGGTTCGCCGTTCCGGAGGCCTGACCGGCGTCCGGTAGGTTCGCCCGGTGCGACAGCAATTCCTGGGGGCGCTCATCGGCGCCGCGTTCGGTGCCGTGTTCGTCCTGGTCAACTCCGGCGACCCGCTGCCCGCCGTGGCCGGCTGGATCCTGCGCGGCCTCGCCGTCGTCGCGCTGGCCGCCGTGGTGGTCGTCGGGTTCCGCGCGGGCGGGCGCCCGACGCTGGCGGACCGGCCGATGTTCGGGCCGAGCTACCGGGTGATCGTCGTCGGCGAAGTGGTGCTGCTGATCGCCGGGTTCTTCGTGCTCAGCCTGCTCGACGCGCCGGTGCAGGCCAACGTCGCGTGGATCGCCACGATCGTCGGGCTGCACTTCGTGGCGCTGGCCTCGGCGTGGAAGACACGCTCGATCCTCGTCGTCGGCGCGGTCCTGACAGTGCTCGGCGTCGTGGGCCTGGCTTTGCTCGGGACGGCGGCGCTGCCGTGGGTCCCGTTCGTCAGCGGCACGCTCTCCGGCGTCACCCTCCTGGCGGGGAGCCTGTACGGCGTCCGCCGCGCCTGAAAGGCGGCACTTTCACGTGAAAGTGCCGCCTCCGCTCAGGGGAGCCGCTGGCCGTAGAACAGGCTCGCCGCCGCGCCCAACATCAGGATCAGCGTCCCGACGACCAGCCACGGCTTGCTCGCGTCGGCGTCCTTGATCTCGTAGCCGATCTGCTCGCCGAGGTCGCCGTAGACCTTCTTCAGCTCTTCCGCGCTGGCCGCCTTGTAGAACTCGCCGCCCGAGAGGCGCGCGATCTCGCGCAGCGACTCGTCGTCCACGCTCACCGGCTGGGCCTTGCCCTCGATGTCGACCGAGCCGTGTGTGGTGCCGAAGGAGATCGACGAGATCGGCACGCCGGCCTGCTTCGCCGCCTGCGCCGCGGTGTAGCCGCCGCGGGCCGCGTACAGGTCCTCCGGGACGGTCTGCTTGCCGTCGGACATCAGCACTATGCGCGCCGGCGGCGGTCCGTCGGCCCCGCCCACGACGCTGGAGAAGCTCTCGACCGACTGCAGGGCCGCGAAGATGCCTTCACCGGTGGCCGTGGACTGCGCCAGCTTCAGGTTGTCGATCGCCTTGATGACGCCGTTGCGGTCGGTGGTCGGGTTGACCAGCACCGTCGCCGTGCCGGCGAAGGAGATCAGCCCCAGGTTGATCCCCGGGGTCATGTTCTGCGCGAACTGCGTCGCCGCGTCCTGGGCCGCCTTCAGCCGCGTCGGCGCGACGTCGGTGGCCTCCATCGACAGCGACACGTCGATCACCAGCATCACGGTCGCCCGGTTGCGCGGCACCTTCTGCTCGGCGGTCGGCCCGGCCAGCGCCACGGTCAGCAGCAGCAACGAGAGCACGATCAGCACCGCCGGCACGTGCCGGACCCAGCCCTGGCTCTTCGGCGCGACCTTCTCCAGCAGCTCCAGGTTCGCGAACCGCATGGTCCGCTTCCGGCGCGCCCGCTGGGCCAGGACGTACCCGATCGCGACCGCGGCCACGGCGATCAGCAGCAGGAACCACCACGGCGTGGTGAACCCGGTCAAACTCACGCGCCCACCTCGCTGACGCTCGCTGCGGCGTTCGCCGAAAGCGCGGTGTTGAATGGTTCGGTCGCAAGCTCCCTCACGCCACACCCCCGGACCAGCGCCGCTTGCGGGCGACGACGAACCGGACCATGTCGGCGATCCAGTCGGCGTCGGTGCGCAGCGTCAGGTGCGCCGCACCCGCGCGCCGCAGGCCGGCCGCCACCGTCTGCCGGTGGGCGTGGGCCGCGGCCCCGAACTCCTTGCGCAGCAAGGCCGAAGCGTGCACTTCGCGCTGTTTCCCTGTCTCCGGGTCGGCCAGCACGACGGTGCCCACCTCGGGCAGGTCGATGTCGCGCGGGTCGAGGACTTCGATCGCGATCAGTTCGTGGCGCCCGCCGAGCGCCCGCAGCGGCCGCTCCCAGGTGGGCTCGCCCAGGAAGTCGGAGATCACCACGGCCAGGCCCCGGCGGCGCGGCGGCCGGCGCAGCGCCTCCAGCGCGTCGGCGAAGTCACCCCGGGTGCCTTCGGGCGCGCGCGGCGTCGCGGCGATCTTGCGGACCAGGCCGCGGGCGTGCGCGAGGCCGCCGCGGGCGGGGACGCGGGTGGTCTCGGCGCCGGTGGACAGCAGCGCGCCGATCCGGTTGCCGCCGCCCCCGGTCAGGTGCGCGACCGCCGCGACCGCGCAGACCACCAGGTCCCGCTTCTCGCACAGCGCCGTGCCGAAGTCGAGGCTCGCCGACAGGTCGGCCACCACCCAGGTCTCCAGCTCGCGGTCGGCCACCGTCTCGCGGATGTGCGGGGTCGTGGTGCGGGCGGTGACGGCCCAGTCCATCCGGCGCACGTCGTCGCCGGGCTGGTACGGCCGCGCCTCGCCGGGCTCGGACCCCGGCCCCGGCACCAGGCCGAGGTGGTTGCCCTGCAGCAGGCCGTCGAGCCGGCGGCGGACGTCGAGCTCCAGTGTGCGGAGCCCGGCCTCCAGCCGGTCGCCGCGCAGGACCGGCGGGGCCCACGAAGGGCGCTCGCCCTTCTCGTTCTTCGCCATCGCCGGGTTACCTGACCGGCGCGCCCGCCGGGACCGGGCCGCCCTGCCCGGCCCCGCCCTGCGGCCGGGCCGAGACCTGCGGCAACGGCACGGTCTGCAGCACGCGGGTGATGATGTGGTCGATGGGGACGCCGTCGGCGAGGGCGTCGTAGGACAGCACGAGCCGGTGGCGCAGCACGTCCGGCACGACGTCGACGACGTCCTGCGGCAGCACGTAGTCGCGGCCGCGGACCAGGGCCAGCGCCCGTGAGGCGGCGATGATGCCGAGGCTGGCGCGCGGCGAGGCGCCGTAGGACACCCAGCCGGCGACGTCGGCGAGGCCGTGGTCGTTCGGCGTGCGGGTGGTCAGCACGAGCCGCACGACGTAGTCGACCAGCGCGTGGTGCACGAAGACCTGCGCGGCGACGCCCTGGAGGCGGACGAGCTCGCCCGGGCTGAGCACCTCGTGCGGGGTGGGCGGCGTGACGCCCATCCGGTAGATGATCTCGCGCTCCTCCTCCGCGGAGGGGTACTCGACGAGGATCTTGAACAGGAAGCGGTCACGCTGCGCTTCCGGCAGCGGGTACACGCCCTCGTTCTCGATCGGGTTCTGCGTGGCGAGCACGAGGAACGGGTCCGGCATCGGGAACGTCTGGCCACCGATGGACACGTGCCGCTCGGCCATCACCTCGAGCATCGCCGACTGCACCTTCGCCGGCGCGCGGTTGATCTCGTCGGCGAGCACGAAGTTGGCCACGACCGGGCCGAGCTCGACGTCGAACCGCTCGGCGCCCTGGCGGTAGATCCGGGTGCCGAGGATGTCGGCCGGGACCAGGTCCGGGGTGAACTGCACGCGCGAGAACGAGCCCCCGACGACCCGCGCGAACGTCTCGACGGCCAGCGTCTTCGCGACTCCGGGCACGCCTTCGAGCAGCAGGTGGCCCTTGGCCAGCAGGCCGACCAGCATCCGCTCGACCAGGCGGTCCTGGCCGACGATGATCCGCTTGACCTCGAACACGGTCCGCTCCAGCAACTGGGCGTCCCGCGCCGGCGTGGCGGGCTGCTGCCCGTTCCCGCCCTCGGCGTAGCCGGGCTCGGTCACTCTGCCTCCTTGTTGAGTCCGTGCGCCGCCCCCGCGACGTTGATCACGCGGTGCGACCGTACTGCGTCCCCCGGTCGTCCGTCCGTCCGGCACGCGGACGCACGGGCCGGCCCGTGAGGGTAGCCAACACGGTGCCCGGTGTGACATCTGTGAAGCACCGGCTCAGGACAACCGGTCCAGGTCCTCGGGGGTGTCGATGTCGTCGGCCTCCCCCGGCTCGGCCGGGACGTCCACGATGTCCAGCGCGCCGAGCGTCCGGCGCAGGGCCGCGTTCTCCGGGTGCTCGGGCAGCGCGGCCCGCAGCGCCGGCACCCGCCAGACGCCGAGCAGCCACTGGCGGGCCCCCGCCGCGTCGACCAGGACCGCGCCGTCGGCCCCGCCGACCGCCGCCACCAGCCGGTCCACTGTGGACCGGCGGACGCCGGGCAGGTCGGCGGCGAGCACGGCGACCGCTTCGACGTCCTCGGGCACGAAGAGGAGCCCGGCGGCGACCGCGGCCACCGGCCCGGTGCCCGGTACGGGCTCGCGGGTCCACACGACGTCGAAACCGGGTCGTCGCGGGCCGACCGCGATCACCCGCTCGGCGCCCTCGAGGGCGTGGATGGCGCGGGTCAGCAACGGTTTTCCGCCCACATTCAGGGCCGGCTTGTCCACACCGGACAGTCTGCGGGCCGACCCGCCGGCCACCACGATCCCCGCGTACCGCACCCCGGGACCCTAGCGGCCCAGCACGAGGTAGGAGAAGCCCAGCACACCGCGGTAGTCCCCGACGTACTGCCGCAGCCGTTCGCCGAGCCAGGCGCGCACCTCGGATGCCCGCGGATCGGCCGGGTGGGCCAGCACCCACTCCTGCCACGCGGCCCGCGACGTCGACTCGAAGTCGTCCCATTCGAGCTGGTCCGCGACGCTCAGGTGGAGCACCTGCCAGCCCGCGGCACCGGCGGCGCCGAGCAGGTCCGGCAAGGTCAGGACGTCCTCGCCGAAGATCCCGACCGCGGCCGGGGCCGGCGGCGCGGCCCAGAAGCCGTCGCCGTAGAGCAGCCGTCCGCCGGGCGGCACGACCTTCGCGAGGCGCTCCAGCGCGGCCCGGGACGAGCCGAAGGCGTGCGAAGCGCCGATGCAGAGCACCCGTTCGGCCGGGATTTCCCAGGTCGCGGCGTCCGCCTCGACGAACTCGACGTCGCGGTCCGCGGCCGCCGCCCGCCCGCGTTCGAGGCCGGTGACGTCGGTGTCGACGCCGACCCCGCGCAGGCCGGGCGTCCGGGCGACGGCCCGCAGCAGCAGCTCGCCCCAGCCGCAACCGAGGTCGGTCACCGTCCCGGTGAGGGCCATGCGGTCGAGCAGCAGCTCGGCGTGGGCTTCGGACAAGGGCGTGTTCCAGCGCATCCGGGTGCGCCGCAGCGCGTTCAGTTCGTCGTCCACCGGGCGATCCTGGGCCGGGACGGTACCGCCGTCGAGCGAGTTTCGGCGATAATCGACGCGTGACCCACACCGTCGAACCGCGCGTCGACGCCTACATCGACGCCCTGCCCGAGTGGCAGCAGGCGATCTGCCGCGAGGTCCGCGAGCTCGTCCACGCGGCGGATCCCGGGGTGACCGAGACGATCAAGCGCACCCGGCAGCCGTACTTCGTGCTGGAAGGCAACATCTGCGCGCTACTCGCGGCGAAGGACCACGTCAACGTCTTCGTCTACGACGGCGGCATCGTGCCCGACCCGGAAGGCATCATCACCGCCGGGCACGGCAACAAGACCGCGCGGACGGTCGCCTTCCGCCGGGACGAGCCGATCAACGCACCCGCGCTCACCGCGATGTTCCGGCAGATCATCGCGAACAACCGGGCCGGTGGCTGGCGCAAGCTGAAGCGCGACGCCTGACTCAGCCGACCAGGCGCGTGGCGTACGGCATGATCCCGCCGTAGCGCACCGGGGCGATCCGGACGCGGAGCCCGGACTGCGGGGCCTCGACCATCTGCCCGCCACCGAGGTAGAGCGCGACGTGGTGGATGCCGCCCGCGCCGCCGTAGAACAGCATGTCGCCGCGGCGCATCTGCGACAGCGGGACCTGGCGGCCGGACGTGTACTGGTAGCCGCTGTAGTGCGACAGCGACCGGACCCCGGCGAAGGCGTAGATCATCAGCCCGGAGCAGTCGAAGCCGATCTTGTTGTAGTCGCCGTAGCGGTCGGCGACACCGCCGTCGCGGATGCCGCGGGTCGGGCCGCTCGCGTTGCCGCCGCCCCAGGCGTAGGGCATGCCGAGCTTGGACAGCGCCCGGGCGATCACGGCCTCGATCGACGCGCCGGCCGGGGCCGACGGGCGGGACCCGCCGGACGGGCGGCCACCGCCGCCGCCCCCGGACGACGCGAGCGCGGCCTGCCGGGCGCGCTCGTCGTCTTCACGCTGCTTCTGCGCGAGCCAGTCCTGGTAGCGCTGACGCTGCCCCTGCAGGCCGTTGACCTTGGCCTGCGCGGTGTAGAGCTGCTGCTCGACGCTCGACTTGTTGGCCTCGAGGGCCGAGTTCTGCGTCTGCTGGTTGTCCTGCGCGCTGACAGCCGCGCTCTGCGCGGCGTCGGCGCCGTTCTTCGCCTGCCGCGCGGCGTCCTGCTTCTGCTGGGCGATCTCGGCGGCCTTGCGGGCCGCGGAATCCTTGTTCGACTTCTCGGTCTGCGCCTGCTGGAGCCGGTCGAGGGCGTTGAGCCGGTCGCCGCCGACGGCGTCGAGCAGCTGCGCGCGGGCCAGCATGTCCTTCGGGCTGTCGGCGCTCAGGTACGCCGAGAGCGAGCCGACCGTGCTGCCCTGCTGGAAGCTGGCTGCAGCGAACGACTTGAGCTCGTCGCGCGCCTTCTCGATCGCCCCGGCCGCCGCGTCCGCCTCGGTCCGGGCGGCCTTCGCGTCGTTCTCGGCCTGCGCCGCGGCGTCCTGGGCCGTCTGCAGGTCGACCAGGGCCTTGTTGGCCTCTTCCTGCTTCAGCTCGACGTCGTCCTGCAGCTGCGACAGCTTCTGCTCGGCCTGGGCCAGCTGGTTGGTCAGCCGGCCGACCTCGCCGGCCTTGGCGTTCGCCTGGGCCTTGCTGGAGTTGAGGTCCGAGTCGCTGGGGTTGGGCGGCGGCGGGGGCGCCGCGAGGCCGGTACCCCCCGCGCCGAACAAGATCACCAAGGCCAGGGTGCTCACGGTCAGTCCACGGCGCCCGCTCGGCACACACCAGCCCCTGCGCCGTTCCGGCACGACCGCCACCTCCGCTCACCTGCGCACATCGCGCGTCACTGCAGTCACACCACTATCACAAGCCTCAGCGGAAACTTACACACCGTAGGCACCAATTCCCCTTATTGAGGGACCCTCGTCGCGGATGGCGCAGCCCACACCGCGTGTCGTCTTGAACCCCAAACAGGACACGCGTACTGTTTGAGGCACCGCGAGGTGTGCCATCCCGGAGCCGGTCCTACGGTGGGGGTGCGCAAGACTCGCCGTCCGCCCCCGTGCGGACCGCACGACACCCGAACTGACCGAACCTGACCCGGGACTCGACCGCCGCACCGGCGCGGAAGTCCATGCCACTGGAGTTAGACGTGACCGCACCTGCCAGCAAGGACAGCTTCGGCGCCAAAGACACGCTGAAGGTCGGCGACGCCTCGTACGAGGTGTTCCGCCTGAACAAGGTCGAGGGCGCCGAGCGCCTGCCGTACAGCCTGAAGATCCTGCTCGAAAACCTGCTGCGCACCGAGGACGGCGCGAACATCACCGCCGACCACATCCGCGCGCTGGGCTCGTGGGACCCGAACGCCGACCCCTCCATCGAGATCCAGTTCACGCCCGCCCGCGTGATCATGCAGGACTTCACCGGCGTCCCCTGCGTCGTCGACCTCGCCACCATGCGCGAAGCGGTCACGGACCTCGGCGGCGACCCCGACAAGGTGAACCCGCTCGCCCCGGCCGAGCTGGTCATCGACCACTCGGTGATCATCGACGTCTTCGGCACCCCCGACGCCTTCGAGCGCAACGTCGAGATCGAGTACGAGCGCAACCGCGAGCGCTACCAGTTCCTGCGCTGGGGCCAGGGCGCCTTCGACGAGTTCAAGGTCGTCCCGCCGGGCACCGGCATCGTGCACCAGGTCAACATCGAGCACCTCGCCCGCACGGTGATGTCCCGCAACGGGCAGGCCTACCCCGACTCCTGCGTCGGCACCGACTCGCACACCACCATGGTCAACGGCCTGGGCGTGCTGGGCTGGGGCGTCGGCGGCATCGAGGCCGAGGCCGCCATGCTGGGCCAGCCGGTCTCGATGCTGATCCCGCGCGTCGTCGGCTTCAAGCTGACCGGCGAGATCCCCACCGGCGTCACCGCGACCGACGTCGTGCTGACCATCACCGAGATGCTGCGCCGCCACGGCGTGGTCTCCAAGTTCGTCGAGTTCTATGGCGACGGCGTGAGCGCGGTGCCGCTGGCCAACCGCGCCACCATCGGCAACATGAGCCCGGAGTTCGGCTCCACCGCGGCGATCTTCCCGATCGACGAGGAGACCGTCCGCTACCTCAAGCTGACCGGCCGCTCCGCCGAGCAGGTCGCCCTGGTCGAGGCGTACGCCAAGGAGCAGGGCCTCTGGCACGACGCGTCCCACGAGCCGCAGTTCTCCGAGTACATCGAGCTGGACCTCTCGACGGTCGTCCCGTCGATCGCCGGCCCGAAGCGCCCGCAGGACCGCATCGAGCTGACCGACGCGAAGTCGTCGTTCCGCAAGTCGGTGCACGACTACGTCGACGGCGAAGACACCACCCCGCACACCAAGGTCGACGAAGCCTCGGAAGAGTCCTTCCCGGCCAGCGACGCGCCGTCGCTGTCGTTCGCCGAGGACGACGCCGCGCCGGTGATCGTGTCCGCCGCGAACGGTGCCTCGGGCCGCCCGACCAAGCCGGTCAAGGTCTCGACGTCCGACCGCGGCGAGTTCGTGCTCGACCACGGCGCCGTCGTGATCGCCTCGATCACCTCGTGCACCAACACCTCGAACCCGTCGGTCATGCTCGGCGCCGCGCTGCTCGCGCGCAACGCCGTCGACAAGGGCCTCGCGGTGAAGCCGTGGGTCAAGACGTCGATGGCGCCGGGCTCGCAGGTCGTCACCGACTACTACAACAAGGCCGGGCTCTGGCCGTACCTGGAGAAGCTGGGCTACCACCTGGTCGGCTACGGCTGCACCACGTGCATCGGCAACTCCGGCCCGCTCTCGGACGAGATCTCCGCGGCGATCCAGGAGAACGACCTCACCGCGGTCTCGGTGCTCTCGGGCAACCGGAACTTCGAAGGCCGGATCAACCCCGACGTCAAGATGAACTACCTGGCGTCGCCGCCGCTGGTCATCGCCTACGCGCTGGCCGGGACGATGGACTTCGACTTCGCGAACCAGCCGCTGGGGCAGGCCACCGACGGCACCGACGTGTTCCTGAAGGACATCTGGCCGACGCCGCAAGAGATCCAGGAGACCATCGACTCCTCGATCACGCAGGAGATGTTCACCAAGGACTACGCCGACGTCTTCGACGGCGGCGACCGCTGGAAGGCACTGCCCACCCCCGAAGGCAAGACCTTCGAGTGGGACGCCGAGTCCACCTACGTCCGGAAGCCCCCGTACTTCGAGGGCATGCAGGCCGAGCCGGCGCCGGTCACCGACATCTCCGGCGCGCGCGTGCTGGCGAAGCTGGGCGACTCGGTCACGACCGACCACATCTCCCCCGCCGGCGCGATCAAGCCGGGCACCCCGGCCGCGCAGTACCTGACCGAGCACGGCGTGGAGAAGAAGGACTTCAACTCCTACGGCTCGCGGCGCGGCAACCACGAGGTGATGATCCGCGGCACCTTCGCGAACATCCGGCTGCGCAACCAGCTCCTGGACGACGTGCAGGGCGGCTACACCCGCGACTTCACCCAGGACGACGCCCCGCAGGCGTTCATCTACGACGCGGCGCAGAACTACGCGGCGCAGGGCACGCCGCTGGTCGTGCTGGGCGGCAAGGAGTACGGCTCGGGCTCGTCGCGCGACTGGGCGGCCAAGGGCACCTCGCTGCTGGGCGTGCGCGCGGTGATCACCGAGTCGTTCGAGCGCATCCACCGCTCGAACCTGATCGGCATGGGCGTCATCCCGCTGCAGTTCCCGCAGGGCGAGTCGGCGGCGTCGCTGAAGCTGGACGGCACCGAGACGTTCGACATCTCGGGCATCACCAAGCTGAACGACGGCGAGACCCCGCGCACCGTGCACGTCACGGCGACTCGCACCGACGGTACGAAGGTGGAGTTCGAGGCGGACGTCCGCATCGACACCCCGGGTGAGGCGGACTACTACCGCAACGGCGGCATCCTGCAGTACGTGCTGCGGAAGATGACGAACGCGTAAGGGTTTCCCCGCTCGACGAAAGGCCTCCTCGCCGGTCCCGGCGGGGAGGCCTTTTCGGTACCGTGGCGGGCATGGGGGAACGCATCGAGCTCGGCGACGGCCACCTGTCCTACGAGGAACGCGGCGAAGGCTCGCCGGTGGTGTTCCTGCACGCGGGCGGGATGACCCGCGCGATGTGGGCGGAGCAGTTCACCCGCTTCGCCGGTGCGCACCGCGTGATCCGCTACGACGCCCGCGGCAGCGGCGGCTCGTCGGACCCGTCGGGTTCCTTCTCCCACCACGAGGACCTGAAGCAGCTGCTCGACGCCTTGGCCGTGGAGCGCCCGGTGCTGGTCGGCTGCTCACTCGGCAGCCGGGTCTTCCTGGACTTCGCCCTGGCCTACCCCGACCGGGCGGCGGGCCTGTTCCTCAGCTCGCCGGGGATCAGCGGGATGGAGTTCCAGGACCCGTTCGTGCTGCGCCTGCTGGCCGACGCGGGCGAAGCGGCCCGGTCGGGCGACGGCGCCGCGGTCCTGGAGTGCGTCCTGCGGTTGTGGGTCGACGGCCCGCACCGCACGCCCGCCGAGGTGGACCCGGCAGTCCGGCGGCTTTGCCGGGACATGCTGGCCGACAACTTCGGCCAGGGTCACGGCGCCCCCGATCCGGGCACCGAGCTGGGCGCGATCGGCCGGGTCGCGGAGATCCGCACCCGCACGCTCGTCGTGACCGGCGACCTGGACGCCACGGACATCTTCGCGGTGGCCGACCTGCTGGAGCGCGAGGCCCCGCACGCGCGCCGGGTCCGGGTACCCGGCGCCGCGCACATGGTGAACCTCGAGCAGCCCGGCCGGTTCGGCGAGCTGCTCGAGGAGTTCCTCGGCTAAGCCGGCACGGCGTCCCAGCGCACGCTGGAGACCGCGGGCTCCAGCGACAGCCGGGACACCGCGGACTCCATCTGGGCGTCGTCGCGCTGGTCGGCGGCCAGCTCGGCGCGGACCTCGACCGTGCGGTCCTCCGGGCGGTCCGTGCTCAGCACCGACAACAGGCGGAAGTCCGTGCGCGCCAACGCTTGTACGAGCAACGCGCGGACGTGCGCCTCGGAGTCGTCGCGGGTCACGGCCTGGAACTCGTAGCGGGCCGGGGTTTCCTCACCCGAGTCCGGGCGGCGGTCGACGACGCGGCCGAGCGGGCGCAGCACCACGTTCACCCCGACCACGACCGCCGTCCCGGCCAGGGCCACCGCGTACAACCCCGACCCCGCAAGGGATCCCACGGCGGCCGAGCACCACAGCGTCGCGGCCGTGTTCAGGCCGCGGACGTTGAGGCCGTCGCGCATGATCACGCCGGCACCGAGGAACCCGATGCCGGAGACGATCTGCGCGGCCACCCGCGTCGGGTCGGCGTCACCGCTGCCGGACAGGCCGCCGAAGCCGTGGGCGGACAGCAGCACGAACAAGGTCGCGCCGACCGCGACGAGGGCGTTGGTGCGCAGCCCGGCCATCCGGGCGCGGAACTGGCGCTCGAACCCGATGACGGCGCCGAGGCCGACGCCGGTGCCCACGCGCAGCAGCATTTCGAAGATGGTCATGATCCGGCTCTTTTCCGGCGTGCGCGCACTGCCGGACAGAAGGCGGCCGGACGTCAGCCCAGCCGGAACCCTCCGGTGAGCGCGCGCCCGGCCGTCCGATGACTGTCCGCTGGCATGTGCCGCTCACCTCGCTTCCCGTACTGGTGATGATCAACTGGGCCAGGGTAGCCGGTCCCATGGCCCGGCAGGGGGCCACGGGACCGGGTTCACACTCAGAAGGGCTGGACGTTCGGCTGGAACACCTGGCCGTTCGCCGGCACCTTCAGGTCGGTCAGGTACGCCGCGACGGCCTGGTCGACGCCGAGGGCGTCACCGAGGATGCAGTGGCCGAACGCGTCGACCGACAGCAGCCGGGCGTTGCCCAGCTCGGCCGCCATCGCCTGGCCGAACTTGTACCGCGTCGCGGGGTCGTAGTAGTTGCTGACCACGACGACCGGGACGTCGGTCTTCGCCTGCCACGGACCGCGGTAGACGTCCGGCTTCTTCGCCGGCCACACCGGGCAGCCCGCCGTGTCGGCGAAGGCCTGGTAGCGGCCGAAGGTGCGCGACTCGCGCTCCCACTTGGCGGCGATGTCCGGCACCTGGTCCTGCTTGATCTTGAACGGCTTGTCGGAGCAGTTGACGGCGAAGTACGAGTCGTCGCTGGTGTACGGGCTGTCCGGGTTCTGGTCCGCCAGGCCCTGCTTGCCCTTCGTGATCAGCTTGAGCTGCCGGGCCTGCAGGGTCTGCGCCTGCGCGCCCGCCGGGTGGATCGCGTCGTAGAGCGCCTGCAGGTCCTCGGCCAGGCCGGGGAACGCCGACGGCGAGTACAGGATGCTCGACACCGAACCGGTGAACGCGTTGATGTCGACCGAGCCGCCGCCGGGGACGGTGATCGGCTGCTTGCGCAGGTACTCGCGCAGCTCGTCGAACTTCGCCCGCGGGGTGCCCGCGCTGAACGCGCACTTCGCGGCGGCCTCGGCGCACTTCTTCAGGAACCCGTCGAGCGAGACCTCGAAGCCCTGCGCCCGCTGGCGGTCGTACTCGACGCCGTCCTTGGTGCGCAGCTGCGGGTCGACGTTGCCGTCGATGACGATCGCGCGGGACTGCTTCGGGAACATCGCGGCGTAGGTCGAGCCGATGAGCGTGCCGTAGGAGAAGCCGACGTAGGTCAGCTTCCGGTCGCCGACCGCCGCGCGCAGCGTGTCGACGTCCCGCACGACGTCCTTCGTGGACATGTGGTTCAGCAGCGAGCCGGCGTTGTTCTTGCAGAACTGGCCGTAGTCGCGGTAGCTGGCGAGCGTGCCGGAGATCTCGGCGCGGCTCAGCGGCACCGGGACCTGGGCGCCGAAGATCTCGTCCGCGTCCTCCTGCGTGGTGAAGCAGCGCAGCGGGTTGCTCTGCCCGACCCCGCGCGGGTCGAAGCCGATCAGGTCGAAGCGGTCGAGCACCGGCGGCTGGAAGTAGTACTGGCCGCTGATCGGCATCCGCAGGCCCGAGCCGCCGGGACCACCGGGGTTGAGGAACAGCGAGCCGACGCGCGCGTCCGGGGTACGGGCGGCGCGCTTGAGCAGGGCGATGTCGATCGTGCCCAGCGACGCGTTGTCGTGGTCGATCGGCACGCGGTAGCGCGCGCAGCTGTAGAACTTCACCTGGTCCGCGGGCACCCCGGCGAGGGTGGCGGCCGAGCAGGTCCCCCAGGCGACCGGCGCCGTGGCGCCGACGACCGCCGGCTTGACGGCCGCTTCCGGCGCGGCGGTGGCGGTGCCCGCCGTACCGGCCAGTCCCATTCCGGCCACGAGCGCCCCCACCAGCGCGAACGAGCGCACCCGGCCCCTTGTGGATCTCCGCAAGACATTTCCTCCCTAGGTCACGCACTCGCCGCGCGGTCGAGACGTCACGGCGCGTTACCCGGGAGAGACTGGCACAAACCGGTGAAAGCCGTCACCGTCCAAAAGGATGGTGCGAATCTATCGAGCCACCCGATTGAGGACGAAAACCGGCAACGGCCTTGCGGCCTCCTCCTGCTCCATCGCGTACCCCGGCCAGAACTCGAGCAGCTCGCGCCACATTTCCGCGTACTCCTCGCCGCCGAGTTCGCGCGCGACGACGGCGACCGGCCGCCCGGCGAGCGCGACCTCGGCCTTCGGGTCGGCCCGCAGGTTGAGCGTCCAGGCCGGGTCGTGCGGACGGCCCCAGTTGGACCCGGTGAGCACGAAGTCGTCGCCGTGCGGGAAGTACAGCAGGTTCGTGCTGCGGGGCAGCCCGCTCTTGCGGCCGGTCGTCGTCAGGCGCAGGGACGGCAGCCCGGCGAGCGCCACGAGGCTCACCCGGCCGCCGAACACCCGGTGCAGTTTCTTGTCCGCCCAGACGACGAAGCCGGCCGAGCGCATCAGCCACGGCTTCGTGCCCAGGGCCCGGGCCAGTGCCCGGAGAGGATTAGCCACGCACAGATCTTGCCAGGCTCACCCCGAACCGCTGCTGGGAGTCGGTCCACCACCGCTGCAGGGCGAACCCGGCGGCGGCCAGCTCGGCCTCGACGCCGCCGGGGCGGAACTTGGCCGAGATCTCCGTGCGGATGTGCTCCCCGGCCGCGAACCGGACGGTGAGGTCCGCACCCGGGATCTCGACGGTCAGCTCGCGGCGGGCGCGCAGCCGCATCTCGACCCACTCGTGCTCGGCGTCCCAGTGCGAGACGTGCTCAAACTCGTCGAGGTCGAAGTTCGCGCCGAGCCGCGTGTTGAGCACCCGCAGCACGTTCATGTCGAACTCGGCGGTGACGCCCGCGGCGTCGTCGTAGGCCCGCTCCAGCGTCTCGGCGTCCTTCACCAGGTCCGTGCCGAGCAGCAGCCACTCCCCCTCGTCGAGGACCTCCCGCACCGACCGGAGGAACGCCGCGCGCTCGGCGGGCAGGAAGTTGCCGATCGTGCCGCCGAGGAAGGCGACCACCCGCGGCCCGTCACCGGGAAGCAGATCGAGGTGCTGGGTGAAGTCGCCGACGACCCCCCGGACCTCCAGGCCCGGGTAGTCCGCCGAGATCGACCGGGCGGCGTCGGCGAGCGCCGATTCGGAGACGTCGAGCGGGACGAACGCCGCCAGCGTGCCGTGCTTGGTGAGGGCGTCGAGCAGCAGCCGGGTCTTCTCGCTCGACCCGGACCCGAGCTCGACGAGGGTGTGCGCGCCGGTCAGCTCCGCGACGTCGCCGGCGTGCGCGGCCAGCACCTCACGCTCGCTGCGCGTCGGGTAGTACTCCGGCAGCTGGGTGATCTTCTCGAACAGCTCGCTGCCCTCGGCGTCGTAGAACCACTTGGGCGGCAGCCACTTCTGCTCGGCCGTGAGCCCGGCGACGACGTCGGCGCGCAGCTCCTCGGTGACGGCGTCACCGGAGCGGTGGTGGTCGAGATCGGGTTCGGTCATCGGATGATGCCCTCCTGGTTCAGGGGAAGCAGGTCGACGCCGGCCGCGGTGGCGCGCACGGCGTGGTGGTCCGGGACGGGCGTCCAGCGCGGATCGCCGTCGACGGGTTCGGACGCCAGCAGCACGCCCTCCGGGGTTTCCAGCAGGGACAGTGAGTGCGTCCAGGCGGTGCCGATCAGCGTTTCGCCGTCGGTGAGCAGGAAGTTGAGCCGGGAGCCGGGCGCGGCGGCCTCGACGGCGCCGGTCAGCCAGGCCACCGCCGTCAGCGGGTCTTCCCCGGCCGCGAGCCGGGCCCGCAGCAGGACCCAGAGCACGACCGAGTCCGTCGGTGCCTCCAGCGTCAGCAGCTCGGTGACCGGCAGGGTCTTGGCCAGTTCGGCCAGCGAGTCCGGGAAGCCGCGGACGACGCCGTTGTGGCTGAACAGCCACCGGCCCGTGGTGAACGGCGCCGCGGCCGCCTCGGTCACCGGCATGCCGGTGGTGCCGTTGCGGGCCGCGGCGACGAACGCGTGCGTGGTGACCGCCGCGGCCAGCGGCGGCAGCGCCTCGTCCGTCCACAGTGGCGTCGAGCGGCGGTGCCGCAGGGGCATTGCGCCGTCGGCGCCGTGGCCCGGGCCGAGGTACCAGCCCAGCCCGAAGCCGTCGGCGTTCACGGTGCCGCCGCCCCGCATGTCCGCCGGTGCGTAAGCCTGCACCAGCAGCGAATGCGGCGCGCGAAAAACCGCCTCGGCGGGCGAAACGGGCCGGCCGAGGTAGGCGAGATGCCTGCACATGGCGCCTAACCCTCGCCCGGGCCCGCGTCGCGGGCGGTGCGGAAGCCGGCGAAGATCTGCCGCCGGATCGGGTAGTCCCAGTTGCGGAACGTGCCGCGGATCGCCGCCGAGTCGGTGCCGAACGAGCCGCCGCGCAGCACCTTGTACTCCGGCCCGAAGAACACCTCCGAGTACTCCTGGTACGGGAACGCGGCGAAGCCCGGGTAGCCGTGGAGGTCGGTGCTCGTCCACTCCCAGACGTCACCGATCAGCTGGTGCACGCCCGTGGGCGACGCGCCGGCCGGGTACGCGCCCGCCGGTGCCGGGCGCAGGTGCCGCTGGCCCAGGTTGGCGTGCTCGGCGCCCGGTTCCTCGTCACCCCACGGGAAGCGGCGCGACCGGCCGGTCGCCGGGTCGAACCGCGCGGCCTTCTCCCACTCGGCCTCGGTCGGCAGCCGCCGCCCGGCCCACGCCGCGTACGCCTCGGCCTCGAAGAACGAGACGTGCACGACCGGTTCGGCGGCCGTGATCCGCTCGTAGACCCCGAACCGGGTGCGCCACCAGCCGTCCTGCTCCCGCTTCCAGAACCGCGGCGCGGTGATGCCGTTTTCGGTGCGGTAGGCCCAGCCCGCCGGACTCCACCAGCGCTCGTCGTCGTAGCCGCCGCTGTCCAGGAACCCGGCGTAGGCCCCGGAAGTCACCGGCGTGGTGTCCATCCAGTACGCGTTCACGGCGATCTCGTGCGCCGGGCGCTCGTTGTCGAGCGCCCACGGCTCGGCCGACGTGCCCATCGTGAACGCGCCGCCGGGCACGAGGACCTCGGCGGGCAGGGTGCCCGACCGCGCGGGCGGCGGCTCGGGCGCGTGCAGCACCGGGTCGCCCTGGCGCAGCTGGTGGGTGGCCAGCATGGTCTCGTCGTGCTGCTGCTCGTGCTGGGTCACCATGCCGAACGCGAAGGCCTGTTCGGTGAGCCGGCGGCCCTGCAGTGGCACCCGCTCCAGCACGTCGAACGCCTTCTCGCGGACCTCCCGCACGTAGCTGCGCGCCTCCGCCGGGGTGAGGAGCGGCAGCGCCGGCCGGTCGGCGCGGGCGTGCTGGAACGCGTCGTAGATGTCGTCGATGTCCGGGCGCAGCGGCTCCCGGCCGCCGACGTCGCGGACCAGCCACAGCTCCTCCTGGCTGCCGATGTGCGCGAGGTCCCAGACCAGCGGCGACATCAGCTTGGAGTGCTGGCGGATCAGGTCCTCGTCGTCGACCGCGTCGGTCAGCGCGACGCTGCGCGCCCGGGCGCGGGTCAGTGCCTCCGCCGCGCGGGCGCGCAGCTCCCCCGCGCCCAGGTCCTTCGGCTCCGTGGTGGTCATGCCTCACTCCTCGATCGGTACGCGCGCCCCTGCACGCTCTCGCAGATCTCGGTTACGGATTCCGCCGGCAGCCCGGTGTGGCCCAGCTCGGCGCAGCCGAGGTCGGCCAGCGCGGCCGCGACGGCCGCCAGGTCCGGGTCCACCAGGCCGCAGCGCGCGGCCGTGGCCCACCGGTCCGCCACCCGCTCGCACAGGTCGCGGACTCTGTCCACTGTGGACGGCCGGGCGAGCAGCGCGGTGACCAGCGCGGCCGGCGCCAGCCACTCGTCCGGCGGTTGCGCGTCGAGGTACCGGATCTCCAGGTACCCCTGCGGGCGGACGGGGGTGAACATCGTCGTGAGGTGGTAGTCGAGATCCGCCTCGGTGGGTTTCGGCAGCAGGGCGGCCGCACCCCTGCCGTCGATCCAGTCGGCGAACGTCAGCCCCTCCGGCGCGTCCCACAGGCGGCTGTCCCGGGGCAGCGCCATCAGCGGGGTGTCCATCATGCGCGCGCCCCACGCCGCCCCCGGGTCGCCCGCGACGCGCGCTGTGCGCGTGCGGATGGCCTCGGTGTCGTGGACCGCCAGCCAGCGGGCGGACGCGAACCCCGTGTCACGCCCGGCGTGGACGCGGGAGTTGGCGAAGAGAGCGAGCAACGGCGGGCCCATGGCGTGCGCGGCCGCCCAGCGGGCCGCGTGGTGCTCGGCCTCCCCGGCGTCGACGCAGACCTGCAGGCCGGCGGTGCTGCACATCATCGTGAGGCCGCCGGGGCCGATCGGCGCGAACCGGCGTTCCATCGCCGCGTAGCGCGGCGTGTCCAGGAGCCGGCGCGGCGCGCGGTGCGCGTCGATGCCGGATTCACCGAACCGGAGGCCGTGGGAGGCGAGGAGTTCACCCAGGTGGCGGAGATCGGCCGAGACGACTGCGTCGAGGTCGCGCAGCGTGGCCTGGGGATGAGCGGAGATTTCGACCTGGCCCCCGGGCTCGAGGCTCACTGGTGAACCTGCCGGGAGCGGCGAAGCGGGGCTGTCGGGGCGCAGTGTCCGCGGGGTGTGCGGACCCAGTGCCGTGGCGAGGAGGTCGGGATCGAGCGGTCTGGCCGGGTCGTCGGCGTGGTGCACGGTGAACTCCAGCTCGACGCCGGTCAGGCGCGGCGGGCCGTGCTTGAAGCACACCGATGCCACGTACGCCTCCCCGGCCGCGCGGTCCGCCAGGACCCGCGCGGTGCGGTTCGACGCACTACCCGACTTCTCGGGGAATTCGTGCACCGTAGACGCTTCTGTCATGTCAATCCTGTCCCGTGTGGTGGAACTTTCTCGACCTTGGACGCTACACGCGGGGTACGACAAAATCAGGGTTGATCCTGCCCTTCAGGACAGGGTCACCACTCCGTAAGAAGACCCGGATCAGGGCAAAGCGGATTCCGTGCCCAGCCCCAGTTCGGCGGCCGAGGCCCGGACGGCGTCGATCACCAGGTGCAACGCCGGACGGCGGAACGCGGTGCGGCGGTAGGCGATCGACACCGTGCGGAGCAACGGCGTCGTGAGCGTCACGACGTCGATCCCGGGCGGGCGCAGCAGGCGCAGGCCGAGGTCGGAGACGAGGGTGATGCCCAGCCCGGCGCCGACCATGGCCATCGCCGTGGACTGCTCCTCGACCTCGTGGTTGATCTTCGGGGCGAACCCGTGGCGCCGGCACGCCGTGCGCATCGCCCGGCCGAAGTGCGACTTCGGGCTGGCCAGGATCCAGGGGTGCTCGGCGAGGTCGTCCAGCGACGCCGAACCCGCGGGCACCGCGCCGCGCGGCACCGCCGCGTGGAGGCGTTCGACGGCCACGACGGCCCGCTCCAGGCCCGCGTCCCAGGGCATCGGCGCGTCGGAGTAGTCGATGACGAAGGACAGGTCGAGCACGCCGTCGCGGACCGCCTCGGCGGTGTCCTCCGGCGCCAGCTCCCGGGTCCGGACCTCGATGCCCGGGTGCGAACCGGCCAGCGTCGTCAGCGCGGTCGGGAGCAGGCCGGAGGCCACCGAGGCCCACACCCCGGCCGTCAGCCGGACGGTGCGGGCGTCCTGCGCCTCCTCCAGGGCGAGCGTGGCCCGCTCCACCGAGCCGAGGATCTCCTCGGCGTGCTCGGTGAGCAGTTTGCCCAGTTCGGTGAGCTGGACCCGCCGGCCCAGCCGTTCGAACAGCTTGGCCCCGACGTCCCGTTCCAGCTGCGCGAGCTGCTGCGACACCGCTGACGCGGTGTAGTGCAGGGCCGCCGCGGCAGCCGTCACGGTGCCTCGGCGGTGCAGCTCGCGGAGCATCTTCAGCCGATGCAACGAAAGCTCCATGCACCAAACCTAAACGAGATCGTGCAGTAGCGTTAAATGGACGCGAAGGCCACCCGGGGCGCACGCTCGTGGTGGCGGTCACGAGGCCGCCCCGACTTCCCCGGAGGTGAGTGGCCTGATGATCCCCCGCAACGCCGAGCCGCTGATGCGACTGTCGTGGACCGACCCCCTCACCGGCGCGAACGGCTACCTGGTCGTGCACAGCCTGGTCTCGGGCGTCGCCACCGGCGGCACCCGGATGCGGGCCGGCTGCACCATGGGCGAGGTCGAGGACCTCGCCCGGGGCATGGCCAACAAGACCGCGACCTTCAACTTGCCGGTCGGCGGCGCGAAGGGCGGCATCGATTTCGACCCGAAGGACCCGCGCGCCTTCGGTGTCCTGACCCGCTTCTGCTCGTTCCTCCGGCCCTGGCTGGACGCCCATTGGGTGACCGCGGAAGACCTCGGCGTCCCGCAGCACCTGATCGACGCGGTGTTCGCCGACCTCGGGCTGGAGCAGTCGTTCCACGCCGCGATCGGCCGGTCGGCCGATCCGGAGCGCACCCTGCGCCGGGTGCAGGCCGGCCTCAACGCCCCGGTGCCCGGCGGGCTGCTGCTCGGCGACGTCGTCGGCGGCTACGGCGTGGCGCAGGCGTGCCTCGGCGTCGCGTCGGCGTGGGACTGGGACGTGCGCGAGACGACCGTGGCGATCCAGGGCATCGGCACCATGGGCGGCGGCGCGGCCTGGTACCTGCACGAAGCGGGGATGAAGGTCGTCGCGGTGGCCGACGCCGCGGGCACGCTCTACGCGCCCGACGGCCTCGACATCCCGGCGCTGCTCGACCTGCGCGACCGCTTCGGCGAGGTGGACCGCAAGCGGCTGCCGGCCGGGATCAAGCTGCTCGGGCGCGACGCCGTCGTCTCGACCGACGCGGACATCTTCGTGCCGGCGGCGATCTCCTACGCGCTGCGGCCGGACAACGAGAACCTGGTCAAGGCCAAGGTCGTCATCGAGGCGGCCAACGCGGCGACGACGCCGGAGGCCGAAGCGGCGCTCTCGGCGCGCGGGGTGGCCGTCGTGCCGGACTTCGTGGCCAACGCCGGTGCCGCGGCCTGGGCGTGGTGGCTGCTGCTGGGCGAGGTCGGCGCGGACCCGGCCGACTCGTTCCTGCGGCTGCGCACCGAGATGCAGTCCAAGGTGGCGCTCCTGCTGGCGGAGTGGAACATGGACCGGCTGCCACTGCGCGTCACCGGGCTGAAGCTGGTGGAGGCGAACCGGGCCGCGCGCGCCGAAGCGGCGCTCACCCCCGAGGGCGAGCCGGCGCTGCTCATCCCGTGAGCCGGGTCCGCGCGGCGCCTCGACCGGGGCGCCGCGCGGGCACCTCAGCCCGCGAACCGGTCGGTCGCCCCGACCAGGACGTCCTGCATCGAGACGTCCTGCGTGCTGTGCCCGACGTTGTCGAGCATGACCAGCTCGCTGGCCGGCCAGCCGTGGTGCAGCAGCCACGGCGTGCCGACCATGTTGCTCGTGTCGAGCACGCCCTGGGCGAGCACGGCCGGGACGTCCGCGAGCTTGCCCAGGTTGGCCAGGATCTCGCCGTCGGGCAGGAAGGCCCGGTTGCTGAAGTAGTGCGTGACGATCCGGGCGAAGCAGAGCCGGTACGCCGGGTCCGCGAAGACGTCGTGCGGCGGGACGCCCGGGAGCATGGCGTCTTCCCAGGCACACCAGTCGGCGGCCGCCTGGTGGTGGACCGCGGGGTCCGGGTCCAGCAGCAGGCGGTTGTAGGCCGCGGAGAGGTCGCCGTCGCGCTCGGCTTCCGGGACGCCGTCGCGGAAGCGCGCGAAGCCCTCCGGGAAGTAGGCGCCGAGGCCGCGGATGAGCATCTCGATCTCGAGGAAGCGGTCGGTCGCGAGGCCCATCAGGACCAGCTCGCTCACCCGGTCGGTGTGGCGCAGCGCGTAGGTCAGGCTCAGGACCGAACCCCAGGAACCGCCGAACAGCAGCCACTTCCCGATGCCGAGCCGGGTGCGGAGCAGTTCGAAGTCCGCGACCAGGTGATCGGTGGTGTTGGCGGAAAGGTCGGCGACCGCGGCCCCGGCGTGCGGGGTGCTGCGGCCGCAGCCGCGCTGGTCGACGAGCACGACCCGGTACTTCGCCGGGTCGAAGTACCGGCGCAGGTTCGTCGAGCAGCCCGAGCCCGGCCCGCCGTGCACGACCAGCGCCGGCTTGCCGTCGGGGTTCCCGCAGGTCTCCCAGTAGATCTCGTGCCCGTCGCCGACGTCGAGCAGGCCGTGCTCGTACGGTTCGATCTCGGGGTACAGCCCAGCCATCAGCGCGTCCTTCCACCGGGATACAACAGCGCTGTCACATTAGCGCCGCGCGATGGCTTCGCGCGCTGCCGTTTCGGATCAGCTCAGCGGGCTCAGTTCAGGGAGCCGGCCAGCTCGGTGAGGGTGTCCGCCAGCTCGCGGGGGCCGGCCGGGCCGATGTGGATGACCTCGTCGTCACCGGCGCCGGAGGTGTAGCTGAGGTAGCGGCCCCAGTCCGTGTCGGCGTAGTGCAGCGGCTGCCGGAGGCAGGTGTGGCGGCCGACGTCGTCACGGCGTCCGACGTAGAGCTCGCCGCTGCCCGTGACCGGCCGCTGGACCAGGCTGACGACGTCGGCGATCGCCGGGGACAGCGGGTAGGCGTCCTGACCGCGGCGGGCGGCGTCGGCCAGGTCCGCCACTCGGACGGTGCGCGGGTTGCCGCCGCCGGGCCCGACCGGCGGCAGCTGCTCGACGAGCGACTCGGCGAGCCGGTTCCGGTCGATCTCCTGGACGCCGACGTGCGCGCCGTCGGAGACCGCGAGAATCGCCTGCAGCCCCTTCGCGGCGGCGAGCACGCCGTAGGTCTGGCCGCCGGCGCCGACCCAGCCGTAGCACTCCCGCGCCGGCGTCACCAGCAGCGGGAGCCAGTCGAGGAAGTCGAACGACGCCCGCCCGCGCGCGTCGACCAGCCCGGCCTCCGCGAGCGCGGCGTCGATCCTGTGGTCGGCCTCGTCGCGCTCCTCGTCCGAGAGCCACAGGGGCTCCGGGCGCAGGGTGATGTGCAACTGGCCGACCTGCTCGCGCTCGGCCAGTGCGGCCAGCGCCTCGACCGGAACGTCCACCCGGCCTGTTGCCACGTCCACCTCGTTTTACTCGCCGATGACCGGCGGACTGGTCCGCTGGTCGGTGCCGAAGATCGCGTCCGGGTCCGCTTCGATCAGGAAGTCCGGCCGCTGGTGCTCATCATCTTCCTCACCCTCGCCGCGCCGCCCACCGGCACCCATCGGCCCCATCTGCCCGGACCGCCCGCCTGCCGACCGAGCGGCGGCCGCCTCCGCGGCGGCCGCGTTGCCGAGACTGCCCATGCCGGAGCCCCGGCCGCTGCCGACCCCGCGCTCCCCCGCCGCGCCGGAACCACTGCCGGTGCCACCGCTGCCGGCGCCGCTGCCGGTCCCGCCGGAGCCGCCGATCGGGCGGCCGCTGGAGTCGAGGAGCCGTCCGCCCGCGGAACCGCTGCTGGGACCACGGCCGCCAGAACCGGTTCCCGTGCCGGAGCCGCCGGGTTCGCCGAAGGTAGTGGAGTAGTTCTGACCGCCGCCGCCCCCACCGGTGCCGGTCGGGTAGAAGTCGACCCCACCGGTCCCCGGCGGCGTCTTGCCGGGCCGGTCGCCGGTCTGTTGCCCGGTGGGCAGCCGGCCGGGCAGGTTGGTGCCGGTGCCGGTGCCGGTGCCGGTCGTGTGGGTGGTGTCGGTGCCGCCGGTCCCTCCGGTACCCCCGGTGCCACCGGTCCCGCCCGTGCCACCGGTACCTCCGGTTCCCCCAGTGCCACCGGTCCCGCCGGTCCCGCCAGGCTTGTCGGGGCCGCCGGTGTGCGTGGTGTCGACGCTGCTGGTCGAGGTGTGGTCGTCGCTCCCGCCGGGATGATCCGGCGTCCAGTTGTGCCCATCGATGATCGGCGGGTTGATTCGCCCGGGCGTCTGCGGCGTGTTCACGGCGATCGTGGCACCGTCGGACTCGAGGACGCCGTAGTCCGTCGGAAGGACGGCTTTGGTGCCGCTGGTGGCACTGCTGTACTGGTCCATCACGCGGACGTTGGTCTCGTTGGCCGCGTTGTACTTCGCGATGCCGGTCTGGTAGTCGTTGACTTCGTCCTGCGCCATGAACGGCCCGGCGATCGGAATGGCGGCCTTGAGCCCCACGGACCACGGACTGGGCTTGTCCGGCTTGGGCGGAATCTCGACGACGGCGTTGTTGGAGTTTTCGAACACGTCCGCCTGCGTGTCGACCGAGGCCTTGGTCATGTCGAGCGGCATCGCGGTCTCGGCGAAGGCCTGCTCGAGCGGTCCGGCTCCGGCGTTGGCGGCGTCGGCGGCGCTCCCGGTCCACGCCTGCTTCATCCGCTCCTGCAGCGACTTGATGCCCTGCGCGCGGTCCATGTAGGCCGAAGAGAGCTTCTCCACCGACTCGGACATCTGCCGGAGTCCTTCGGTGTCCCCCTGTTTGAAGTTGTCGTAGATCTGCTTGCCGTCCACTCGTCAAGCCCCCTTGAGTGTTTTGACCGTTCCGGCCGCGACGCGTTGCGCTGCGTCGCAAGAATCCTGTTGTCCCTCGTAGCCTTCCGCGAATACGGAGACCGCCAGGTCATCGGCGATTCCGACCGCCATGGTGCAGTTTCCGGCCGCCCTGCGGTCGCGGGTGTCGAAGTACAGCGCGGGATAACCGTCGACTTCCGGGGCCGGTTCGAGGAATTTGATCAAAGCTCCGGAACGGTCGTGGGCAGCCTGGATGCCGGCCAATCCGCCGGCCCCTTGGTCGCGGTTGCCCGTCCCGAGGATGACCAGCACGCTGAGTCCGTCACCCCTGATCTTCCACCCGCAACTGGGGCCCGACTGTCCTTCGGGAGTGGCATCGCCCGGCCGCGGCTCGCCCGGTTCCGTGTACCGCAGCTGGGTCAGAACGTCGGCCGGGACGAGGCCGCACGGGTTGCCCGCGTACTTGGTCGCGTCCAGCGGAGTGGTGACTTTCGGGGCGTCCGCGGTCGGACTCGGCTCCCCGGACGACGCCGGAGAGGACGACGTGTCCGCGGGGTTGGCGGTGCCACCGGTTGTCGATGTGCAAGCCGAAGCGAACGCGCACAAGCACAGGGCGACCACGCCGAGGACACTCGCTTCGGCGAACTTCGGCAGCCTCACGTCGCCTGCCCGAACGTTCCGGACATGCCCTGGTCCGTCGCGACGGTCTTCGTCTGCGCTTCCTTCAGCTTCTTGATGTACCCCTGCACGTACTTGCGCATGGAATCGTTCTGCGTCTGCAGCGAGGTGACCGACTCGAAGGTGGTCGTCTCGTAGCTGCCGCTGGCGGGGTCCTGACCGGGCGCCACCGAGGCGTTCACCAGCGTGTCGATCGTGCGACCGTCGTCGATGATCTTGTCCAGCTCGTCTTCCCAGAGGCTGATCACCGAGGCGAGCTCTTCCGGTTCCATCTTGAACTGGCCGCCACCACCGCCCCCACCGCCGTAGACGCGACCGCCCTCGCCCAGGATGTCGCCACCCCAGACCGCCTGCGCCGCCTGTCCGGCTTCGCCGATGATCACGCCCCGCACCTTCCCCTCAGCTCACCCACCGTGATGGTGCAAAGACTAGCCAACCGTCTCATTCCGTGTCAGCGAATCGCCGCAACCTTCCGACGTCGGGAGCCTTCGGGTGGTTCCCGGGCACTCCGGGTCACAAGACGTACGTACGGATTGCGAGATGCCGGTCCGCGGTGCCAGGATTCGAGGATGCCACGCGTAAGCCAGGATCACCTCGACGCAAGACGGCGCCAGATCCTCGACGGCTCGCGGGTGTGCTTCGCGCGCTACGGCTACGAAGGTGCCACAGTCCGGCGCCTCGAGGAAGCCACCGGACTCTCCCGCGGCGCCATCTTCCACCACTTCCGCGACAAGGAGTCGCTCTTCCTCGCCCTCGCCGAGGACGACGCCATCCGGATGGCCGACGTCGTCGCCGAGCAGGGGCTCGTCCAGGTCATGCGGGACCTGCTGGCCGGCGACGGCGAGCACCCCGCCGACTGGCTCGGCACCCGCCTGGAAGTCTCGCGGCGGCTGCGCACCGATCCGGAGTTCCGCGCCCGCTGGGCCGAGCGCTCCGAACAGCTGACCACCGCGACCCGGCTGCGGCTGCTGCGCCAGCGCGAGGCCGGGAACCTGCGTGACGACGTCGACGTCGACGTCCTCACCGCTTTTCTCGAGCTCGTCCTCGAAGGACTCGTCTCGCACCTGGCGATGGGCCTGCCGGGCGCCGGCCTCGGCCCGGTGCTCGACCTCGTCGAGGAAACGGTGCGGCGGCACCGGCCCGGCACCACCTGAGCGGCCGTGTTCCAATGGCCCGCGTGGATCTCCTCGAGGCACACGGCCAGGCCATCCGGGCGTTCGGCGACGCCGTGCACGCCGCTGGCGACGACGGCTGGGGCCGCCGGACGCCGTGCACCGAGTGGACGGTCCGCGACCTCGTGAACCACCTCGTCGCCGAGCAGCTCTGGGCGCCGTCGCTGCTCGCGGGCGCCACGCTCGACGACGTCGGCGACCGCTTCGACGGCGACGTCCTCGGCGAAGACCCGGCCGAAGCCTGGGACGCGGCCGCCGAGGGCGCGCGGGAGGCCTTCCTCGACGACGGCGTCCTCGAACGCACCGTGCACCTGTCCTACGGCCTGGTCCCGGCCCGCGAGTACGGCTGGCAGATGACGATCGACGCCGCCGTGCACAGCTGGGACCTCGCGACCGCGCTCGGCCTGCCCAGCCCGGTCACCGAGCCGCTGGCCGAGCGGCTGATCGACGTCGTGCGCCCGTGGGTGGACGAGTGGCAGGGGCTCGGCCTGTTCGACCCGCCGGTCGCGGTCCACCGCGGCGCCGGCTCCACCGCCCGGCTCGTCGGCCTGCTGGGGCGCCGGCCGAGGTGAGCGCGCCGACACACCGATAGGCCCGCGCCGCGCGGCGAGGACACGTTAAGATTGTCCAGATAATCGCAGTACACGCCGATTTCCCGCTAGGAGTGACCGTTTCGTGCGCGCAGCGCAGTCACCCGGTGACAGTACCGGGCCGGGTGACCGACCCGGCTGTCCGATAGGTTCGCCCACCGCCACCTCGGCGGGTGCGGAATGATGCAGATCCTCTTCGCCGTCCTCGGCGTCCTCGTCTTCTTGCTGCTGACGATCGGCACCGGACTCGCCGTCGCGGCCGAGTTCTCCCTGACCGCGCTGGAGCGCAGCACGGTCGACGCCAACGTCCGCCAGGTCGGCGACCGCCGCGCGCTGAC
The DNA here is from genome assembly GCF_046548675.1 of Amycolatopsis sp. cmx-8-4. Classification (NCBI taxonomy): domain Bacteria; kingdom Bacillati; phylum Actinomycetota; class Actinomycetes; order Pseudonocardiales; family Pseudonocardiaceae; genus Amycolatopsis; species Amycolatopsis sp. cmx-8-4. Next base: position 2,358 of record NZ_JAEBDZ010000043.1, on the reverse strand, counting down.
CGTGCAGAAGGCCCACCGGACGCTGTCGTTCCAGCTGTCCGGCGCCCAGGTCGCGATCACCCTGACCACGCTCATCACCGGTTACCTGGCCGAGCCGCTGATCGGCGAGCTCGTCCGGCCGCTGCTGACCGGCATCGGGCTGCCCACGGCGTTCGCCGCGGGCGCGTCGATCGTGCTCGCCCTGGTCATCGCCACCTCGCTGTCGATGATCCTCGGCGAAATGGTCCCGAAGAACCTGGCGATCGCCCGGCCGCTGCCGACCGCCCGCGCGGTCACCGGCTACCACTCGCGCTTTTCCGCCCTGTTCCGCTGGCTCATCACGCTGATGAACAACAGCGCGAACTTCCTGGTGCGCAAGTTCGGCGTCGAGCCGCAGGAGGAACTGCGGTCCGCGCGGTCGCCTCAGGAGCTGGGCTCGATCGTTCGGTCGAGCGCCGAGAGCGGCACGCTCGACACGTCGACCGCGGAGCTGCTGGACCGGTCGCTGCGGTTCGGCGAGCGCACCGCGGAGGAGTTGATGACCCCGCGCGTGCAGCTGGAAGCGCTCACCGTGGACGACACGATCGAGGACCTCATCGCCATCTCCAGCCGCACCGGGTTCTCACGGTTCCCGGTGCACGCCGAGGACCTCGACGACGTCCGCGGCGCGGTGCACGTGAAGCAGGCCTTCGCGGTGCCCGCCACCGAGCGCGCGAACGTGCCGATCGGGTCGGTGATGCGGCCGGTGCCGACCGTGCCGGAGTCCCTGCCGGGTGACGACCTGCTCGACCGCCTGCGCGACTCGCGGTTCCAGCTGGCGATCGTCGTCGACGAGTACGGCGGCACGGCCGGGCTCGTGACGCTGGAGGACGTGGTCGAGGAGATCATCGGCGACGTCCGCGACGAGCACGACGACCGTGAAGCCCCCGCGTCGCAGCAGGTCGGCACCGACAGCTGGCTGGTGTCCGGGCAGCTGCGGCCGGACGAGGTCACCGACGTCACCGGGTTCCGGATGCCGGACGGCGACTACGAGACCATCGCCGGGCTGATCCTCGAACGGCTGGGCAAGATCCCCGCCGAGGGGGACGCCGCCGAGGTCGACGGCTGGCGGCTCACCGTGACCACGATGGACCGGCACCGCGTCGCCGAGGTCGAAGTGGCCCCGGTTCGCGAGGCCGAACCGGCCGAAGAGGCCGCCGAAAGCGAGGTGGCCTCGTGAGCGACTGGCTGAACATCGCCCTCGTGGTGCTCCTGCTGCTGCTCAACGCCTTCTTCGTGGGCGCGGAGTTCACGCTCATCTCCTCGCGGCGCGACCGGCTCGAAGCGCTGCTGGAGCAGGGCAAGACGCGCGCGAAGATCGTGATCAACGCGAGCAAGCACGTGTCACTGATGCTGGCCGGGGCGCAGCTGGGCATCACCATCTGCTCGCTGCTGCTCGGCCGGCTCGGCGAACCCGCTGTCGCGCACCGGCTCTCGGCGTTCTTCGACCTGCTGGGCCTGCCCGAAGGCCTGCTGCACCCGATCTCGTTCGCGATCGCGCTGGCCTTCATCACGGTGCTGCACGTGCTGATCGGCGAGATGGTGCCGAAGAACCTCGCCATCGCCGAACCGGAGAAGCTCGCGCTCTGGCTGGTGCCGGTGCACGTCGGCTGGGTCAAGATCGCGAACCCGTTCATCTGGCTGCTGAACTTCGTCGCGAACTCGCTGCTGCGCGCGGTGAAGGTCGAGCCGAAGGACGAGCTGGAGACGGCCTACACCTCCGACGAGCTGGCCGAGCTGCTCAGCGAGTCGCGCCGGGAGGGCCTGATCGACCAGTCCGAGCACCGGCGGCTCACCCAGACGCTGTCCTCGGTGCAGAAGACGGTGTCCGACGTGCTGGTGCCGACGGCCGACCTGACGACCCTGCCGTGCGCGCCGACCCTCGGCGACGTCGAGCGGGTGGTGTCCTCGACCGGCTTCTCGCGCTTCCCGGTGTGCACCGACGATGGGCGCCTGACGGGCTACATCCACGTCAAGGATGTCCTGGACCTGGCCGGCGAGGACCCGGCGACGATGGTGCCGGCGTCGAAGACGCGGCCGCTGACCGAGCTGCGGGCCGACGCCCGGCTGGACGTCGCGCTCTCGGCGATGCGCAAGGAGGGCAGCCACCTGGCGCGGGCGCTCGACACCACCGGCAACGCGGTGGGCGTCGTCGCGCTCGAAGACCTCGTCGAGGAGTACGTGGGCACCGTGCGCGACGGCACCCACGTGGGCGCATGACACCCCTTGTGTCAACCTCTGGGTCAAAGTCAGGCCGCGAGTGGTTGTTTTGCCTGGTGCTGGGCGCCTCCGTGCAGGGTCGGGTCGTAGGGTGTGCTGTTCTGCCAGCAGCGCCAGATG
>NZ_JAEBDZ010000042.1:0-67320 GCF_046548675.1 Amycolatopsis sp. cmx-8-4 | reverse complement strand
CGGGAACGTCCGGGTCAGCACGCCGATCGCCGCCTGGTCGGCCAGACTGGCGCCGGCACCACCTGTCTCAAAATCCACAAGTGGGCAGGTTACCGGCCATGCGGCGTTCTAAACGACCGGCATTGGGTCTAGGCCACCACTTCCCCGCCCTGCACCACGTGCCGGAACGGCCGGGTCAGCACCCCGATGTCGGCCAGCGGGTCGCCGTCCACCACCACGAGGTCCGCGTGCGCGCCGACGGCGAGGGTGCCGATCTCGCCCGTCAGGTTCAGCAGGTCCGCGGCCGTCGACGTCGCCGCGCGGATCACCTCCAGGGGTGACTGGACTTCGGCGCGCAGGCGGAACTCGTGGTTCTGGTGGCGGTGCATGCCGCCGAGGAGGTCGGTGCCGTAGACCAGCTTCACGCCGCCGCGGGCCGCTCGCTCCAGGGCGGCGAGGCCCGCGTCGAGGACCTCGTCCACCTTGCGCCAGCTCGATTCCGGCAGGCCGTGCTCGCGGCCTTCCTCCTTCAGCGCCCAGTACGTCACGAGCGTCGGCACGAGGTACGCGTCCCGCGAAACGAACAGCTCGACACTGCGGTCGTCGAGGAGGTTGCCGTGTTCGATCGACCGGACGCCCAGCTCGAGGGCCCGGTTGACGGCGCGGGCGGTGTACGCGTGCGCGGCGACGTACCGGTTCGCCGCCTCCGCCTCCTCGACGATCGCGCGCAGCTCGTCGGCCGAGTACTGCGTCGAGTCGATCCGGTCGGTCGGGGACGCGACGCCGCCCGAGGCCATCACCTTGAGGTGGTGGGCGCCCTTGCGCAGCTCGTCGCGCGCCGCGGCGCGGACCGCGTCGACGCCGTCGGCGATCCGGTTGAGGCCCGCGCAGCACGGGTGGTCGTCCCGGACGTGGGTGCCGCGGGTGCGGCTGTCGCCGTGCCCGCCGGTCTGGCTCAGCGCCTTGCCGCAGAACAGCAGCCGCGGCCCGCGGAACAGCCCCTCCGCCTGCGCGTCGGCGAGGCCGTAGTCGGCGCCCGCGACGTCGCGGACCGTGGTGAAACCGCGGTCGAGCATCGCGCTCATGATGCGCGCGGCCTGAGCCGCCGCGTAGGCCGGTGACTGCGCCGGCAGCGAGCCGAGGTCCGCGGTCGACGCGGCGACGTGCACGTGCGCGTCGATCAGCCCGGGCAGCACGACGGCGCCGCGCAGGTCGAGCGTCCGCACGTCGGCGGCGGCCGGCCCCGGCCCGGCCTCGGCGATCCGGCCGTCGGCGCACCGCAGGTCCCCTTCGGTGTACTCCCCCGTCAGCGGGTCGAGCAGGCGGGCGTTGCGCAGGAGCAGCGAAGAGGTCACCACGCCATTGGATCGGGCCGCCGCGCCGGATTCAACTGTGACCCAGCTCACGTCGGCGTCGCGACGGTTTCCGGCGCTCCCGCTGGTCTTGATCCGGACCGCACCGCACCACCACCCGGAGGGCCCGATGTCCCACCCCAGCCAGACCGCCGTCGTCACCGGAGCCGGCCGCGGCTTCGGGCGCGCGATCGCCGCCGCGCTCGTCGCCGACGGCCACACCGTCGTCGGCATCGCACGCAGCGAAGCCGAGCTCGAAGCGGCCCGGGACGAGCTCGGCGAGCGGTTCGTGCCCGTCGCCGCCGACGCGACCGAGGACGCGCTCGCGCGAGACGTCATCCACGAGCACCGGCCGGCGCTGCTCGTGCTCAACGCCGGGGCCGTGCCGCCCATGGCGCCGATCCACGAACAGACCTGGGAGACCTTCAGCCGCAACTGGCACGTCGACACCCGGCACGTCTTCGCCTGGACGCGCGCCGCGCTGCGGGAGCCCCTGGCGCCCGGCGGGGTCGTCGTGTCGATGTCGAGCGGGGCCGCCCTCGGCGGGTCGCCGCTCAGCGGCGGGTACGCCGGCGCGAAGGCCGCGGTCCGGTACCTGCGCGGGTACGCCGCCGGCGAGTCGGAACGCGCCGCGCTGGGCCTGCGGTTCGTCACGTTGCTGCCGCAGCTGACGCCCACCGCGGGCGTCGGCGCGGCGGGCGTCACCGGCTACGCCGCGCGTGCCGGCGTCGACCGCGACGCCTTCATCGAGGGCCTGCAGCCGGTCTTGACGCCGGAACAGGTCGCCAAGGCCGTCCTCGACGTCGCTTCGGACGCCGGAAGTGCCGCGGAGTACCAGGTCGACGGTTCCGGGCTGCGCGCGCTCTAACGTGGACGGGACCATGACCGACTTCGCCGCGGAGACCGAGCCGTTCCGGCCGGAGCTGCTCGCGCACTGCTACCGCCTGCTCGGCTCGATCCACGACGCCGAGGACCTCGTGCAGGAGACCTACCTGCGGGCGTGGCGCGGGTTCGGCCGGTTCGAAGGCCGCTCCTCGGTGCGGCGGTGGCTCTACAAGATCGCGACCACGGCCTGCCTGACGGCGTTGGCGACCCGGGCCCGGCGGCCGCTGCCGTCGGGCCTGGGCGCGCCGGCCGACGACCACCGGGTGCCCGTCGCCGACGCGGAACCGTCGGTGCCGTGGCTGCAGCCGGTGCCGGACGCGCTGCTCGACCCGGCGGCGATCACGGCGGGCCGGGCCGGTGTGCGGCTGGCGTTCATCGCCGCGCTGCAGCTGCTGCCCGCCCGGCAGCGCGCCGTGCTGACCCTGCGTGACGTGCTGGCGTTCCCGGCCGCCGACGTCGCCGGCATCCTCGACACGACGACCGGCGCCGTCGACAGCGCGCTGCGCCGCGCCCGCGCCCGGCTCGCCGAGGCGGCCCTGGCCGAGGACGACCTCGCCGAGCCCGGTGAACCCGCCCGCCGGACGCTGCTCGACAGCTACGTCGACGCGTTCGTCCGCGCCGACCCCGGCGCGCTGGTGACGCTGCTGCGGGCCGACGTCGAGCTGGAGATGCCCCCGATCCCGACGTGGTTCACCGGCCGGGACGCGGTCGTCGGGTTCCTCGCGAGCCGGGTGCTGCGCGAGGGCCGCTGGCACCTGGTCCCGACGCGCGCCAACGGCCAGCCGGCGCTGGTGGAGTACGCCAGGACCGGGAGCGGCTTCGAGGCCCACGGCGTCCAGGTGCTGACGCTCGCCGGCGACCGGATCGCGCGCATCACGGCGTTCAACGACCCGGCGCTGGTCCCGGCGTTCGGCCTGGCACCGGCCCGCGACAGCCGGCCCGCGGTACCCGACGCGTGACCGCGACCCGTGACTGCGCTGGGCCGAACCGGTACCGAACCCTCAGCTCCCCGGACGGGGCGTTTGTCGCGACCCGCACCGGGTACGCAGACCGGCACGCCCCCGGATCCGACCGGGTGCGGTGATCGAGGAGGCCGTCATGGCCGAACAGGAGAACCACCACGGCTGGTCGCCCGACGTCGGCGGCGACGACCCGACCGCGGCCGAGGCCGGCGACAAGGCCCGCGCCGCGACGGCGAGCGACGAAGGCGGCGGCCCCGGGGACCATTCGGTCGACGGGACGCTGACGGACACCGCCATGGAGCCGGACGCGGGTGACAGCGGCCGGCGCAGCGCGGAGGACATCGCGCGCGAGCACGGCCGGGAAGCCGCGGGCCACAAGGGTGCCGCCCAGCGGCCCTTCGGCACGGTGGACTGAGGGTGCCCGGGCCTGGCGCGCCGGAAGCACCGCCAGGCCCGGGACCCGCTCAGGCCTCGGTGTGCCCCAGCAGCGGGCGCGGCACGAACCGGACCGCCGGGTCCAGCAGCGTGTCCAGCTCGAGGACCGCGAGTTCGTTGGCTCCGCCCCGGACCACCGGGCGTGGCACGTAGAGCGTCCGCTGCGGCCCGCGCCGCCAGTACCGGCCGAGCAGGAAACCGTTGCACCACACCATTCCCTTGCCCCACCCGGCCGTGTCCAGGAACAGGTCGGCCGGCGCGGGGACGTCGAAGGACGCGCGCAGCAGCACCGGCCCGGCCACCGGTCCCGCGACTTGAGCGGACGGCTCCGGCGGCCCCGGCGGCGTGGCCAGGTCGATCGGCAGCACTTCCCAGCCCAGCAGCGGCGAACCGGCCACCGAGGCGCCGCCGACGATGCCCTTCGGCTCGCCGATCCGCGGGCCGTAGTCGACGCGGCCCTGGTCCTCGACCAGCACCAGCAGTTTCCCCGACGCCGGCAACCGGACCGCGCGGTCGTGGTGCTCCCGCAGCAGCGTGCCGACGCGGACGCCGTCCAGGAACACCGTCGCCCGGTCGCGGACCTCGCCGAACACCAGCACCCCCGGCCCGTCGACCCAGGTCCGCAGCAGCGCCAGCCGCGGCATCGGGGACAGCTCGTCGAACACCGGCAGCTCTTCGCACCACTGCCACGTGCCCCAGCGCTCCGGGGCGTCGAGCAGGAACACCGGGTCACCCAGCACCGCCGACGGCGTCGGGGCGGGCCGCGCCGGGGGCGGCGCCGCGTCCGGAACCTCGTGGTAGCGGGCGATCACCTCCCGGAACGCGTGGTACTTCGGTGTCGGGTCGCCGGCTTCGTCCAGCGGCGCGTCGTAGTCGTACGACGTGACGATCGGCCGGTAGACGCCCTTGTCGTTGGCGCCGCTGGTGAGCCCGAAGCTGGTGCCGCCGTGGAACATGTACAGGTTGACCGACGCGCCGGCGGCGAGCAGCGCGTCCAGTTCGGCCGCGGCGTCCGAGGCGGACGTCGTGTGGTGGTGGGTGCCCCAGTCGTCGAACCAGCCGTTCCAGAACTCGGCGCACATCAGCGGCCCGGTCGGCTGGTGCGCGCGCAGGACCGCCAGCCGGGCCACCGCGCCGGAGCCGAACGACGCGGTCCGGTGCAGCCCGTCCAGGCCGCCCGCTTCGAGCATGTCCGGCTGGTCCACCGTGGTCAGTGGCACGGTGACCCCCGCCTCGCGGGTGTACTCGGCCAGCGCCTTCAGGTACCGCTTGTCGTCACCGAACGCGCCGTACTCGTTCTCGACCTGGACGAGCAGCACCGGCCCGCCGCGGTCGACCTGGTGCGGCACCACGACTTCGAACACCCGCGTCAGGTACTCGCGTACGGCCGCGAGGTACCGCGGCTCGAACCGGCGCACGCCCACCGCGGGATCCCGGAACAGCCACGCCGGCAGGCCGCCGTTGTCCCACTCCGCGCAGATGTACGGGCCGGGCCGGACGATCGCGTACATCCCGGCGGCGGCGACCAGGCGCAGGAACCGGTCGAGGTCGAGGCCGCCGGTGACGTCGAAGGTGCCGGGCTCGGGCGCGTGCGCGTTCCACGGCACGTACGTCTCGATGGTGTTGAGCCCCATCCGCCGCGCCTTGTCGATCCGGTCGGCCCACAGGTCCGGGTGCACCCGGAAGTAGTGCAGGGCGCCGGACAGGATCCGGAACGGCCGGCCGTCGAGCAGGAAGTCCGTGTCCCCGATGGCGAACTCAGGCATCCGGGCCCGCCAGCCGGAGCACGGTCCAGGACAGGGGCGGCAGCGTCGCGGTGATGACGGTTCCCTTCGCGTCGGACGTCGCTTCCGCGCCGGACAGCGGCACCGGGCCCGCGGAGCCGAGAGTTTCGGCGGCGGCGACCGCGAACCTCCCGCCGCGGAGCCGGATCTCGACGTCGGTGCTCGTCTTCGTGGCGCGATTCGTCAGGAACACCGCACCGGCAGCCCCGTCGAGAGTCGCGGCGACGTCGACGACGTCGACTTCGCCGTGCTGGGCGGTGCGGATCCGGTCACCCCCGACGGACAACCGCAGGCTCACTCCCCGGCCCAGCGACGAGACGAGCCGGAACGGGTGGAACGTCGGCTGCCGCCAAGCCGGGCCGCCGGGCTCGGTGCGGATCGGCGCGATGGCGTTCACCAGCTGCGCCTGACTGGCCATGGTGACGCGGTCGACGTTGCGCAGCAAAGAGCTCAGCAGCGAGCCGACGACCACCGCGTCCGTGTGGGTGAACGTGTCTTCGAGCAGCGGCGGGTGCTCTCGCCAGCCCCCCGCGACGAGCCGCGGCTGGTCGGTCTCGTTCCAGCGGCGCAGGTCCCAGACGTTCCACTCGTCGACGCTGATCCCGACGGGACTCCCGACCTCGTCGATGATCCCGGCCGTCGTCCGGATGTAGGCGTCCAGTGCCGACGCGCTCGCGAGGTAGCTGTCGGTGTCGCCGTCGAGCTCCTGGTAGTAGGCGTGCAGCGAGATGTGGTCGACCAGCCCGGCGGTGTGGCGCAGCACCGTGCGTTCCCACGCGCCGAACGTCGGCATGCCGGCGTGGGAACTGCCCGCGACCACCAGCTCGACGTCCGGGTCGATCATCCGCATGACCCGGGCCGTCTCGGCGGCCAGCCGGCCGTACTCGTCGGCCGTCTTGTGCCCGATCTGCCAGGGGCCGTCCATCTCGTTGCCCAGGCACCACAGCCGGAAGCCGAACGGGCGGTCGGCGCCGTTCGCGCGCCGCCGCTCGCTCAGCTCGGTGCCGCCGGGGTGGTTGCAGTACTCCAGGACGTCGGCGGCGTCGGAGATCCCGCGGGTGCCGAGGTTGACCGCGTACATCACCTCGACGCCCGCGGCCTCGGCCCACGCCGCGAACTCGTGAAGCCCGAACCGGTTCGATTCGACGCTGTGCCACGCGGGGTCGAGCCGGACCGGCCGGTCGGGCCCGACGCCGTCCTCCCAGCGGTAGGCCGAGACGAAGTTCCCGCCGGGGTAGCGCACCACCGTCGGGCCCAGCTCCCGGACCAGCTCCAGGACGTCGCCGCGGAAGCCACGACTGTCCGAAGTGGAGTGTCCCGGCTCGTGGATCCCGGTGTACACGGCCCGGCCCAGGTGCTCGACGAACGAGCCGAAGAGGCGACGCGGGACCGGACCGACAGCCTCGCGCACGTCACCTTCGATCCGGACGCTCATCCCGCGCTGACCGTGAAACCCTGCTGGTTGCCGTAGTCGACCAGCGCCCGCTGCCACGCGGCCAGCCCGGCGTCGAGGCTCGTGCCGTTCAGGTAGGCCTGGCCGACGGTGTCGGTGAAGACGCTGTTGGCGTAGGTCTGGTAGGGCAGGTACGTCCAGCCCTTCGCGACGTCCTCCGACGCCTGCGTCAGCACCTGGTTGACCTTCTGGCCACCGAAGTACGGCACGGCCTCGTCGACGAACGCGGGCGAGGTCAGGTCCGCCGTGGTGGCCGGGAACCCGCCGCTCTCGATGAACGGCTTGACGCCGTTGCCGTGGTTGAGCCAGCGCACGAACGCCGCGCCCAGCGCCGGGTTCTTGCTCTGCTTGAGCACCGACTGCGTGCTGCCGCCGTTCTCCGCGGTGACCGGCTGGCCGTCGTAGGTCGGCATCGGCGCCACCGCCCACTTGCCGGCGCCGCCGGGGACCGAGGACTGGAAGTTGCCGGGCATCCAGGCCCCGGTGACCAGCGAGGAGACGGTGCCGTCGCCGAGCGCGCGGAACCAGTCGTCGGACCACTCCTTGACCGGCGCGAGCAGCTTGCCCGCGATCAGCTGGTCCCACAGCGCGGTCCACTTCTTCGCGCCCGCGTCCGCCAGGTTGATCTTCACGTTCCGGCCCTCGGTGGTGAACGGGTGCCCGCCCGCCTGCCAGATCATGCTCAGCGCGAAGCCGGGGTCACCGGTGTCGGAGGTGATGTACTTCGTCGGGTCGGCCGCGTGCAGCTTCTTCGCCGCCGCGACGTATTCCTCCCAGGTCTTCGGCACGGCGATGCCGTTCTTGTCGAAGACCTCCTTGTTGTAGAACAAGGCCATCGGGCCGGAGTCCTGCGGCAGGCCGTAGAGCCCGTTGTCGTTCTTCACCTGGGCCCAGGTCGACGCGCTGTAGTCCTTCTCGAACGCCTGGAAGCCGAACTGGCCGAGGTCGGCGAGCGAGTCGGTCAGCGCGAACTGCGGCAGCGCGTAGTACTCGACCTGCGCGACGTCCGGGGCGCCGGAGCCGGCCTTGATCGCGTTCTGCAGCTTGGTGTACTCGTCCTTGTTCGTGCCGGCGTTGACGTAGTTCACCTTGACGTTCGGGAACTCCTTCTCGAACGCCGCGACCTGGTCCTTCGCCGACGGCGTCCAGCTCCAGTAGGTGATCTCGCCGCCGGCCTTCAGCGCGGCGTCGACGGAGTCCTGGGTACCGGTGGCGCCGGCCGGCCCGGACGAGCTTCCGGACGAGCAGCCGACGGCCAGCAGTGCGGCCAGCGCGACGGCGCCGAACGCCTTGGCGCGACTACGGATGCGTGACATCGAGTGTCCCTTCACGACGGTGTGACGGTTATTGCTTGACGCTGCCCGCACTGAGCCCGGACTGCCAGAAGCGTTGCAGGAGAAGGAAAGCGACGACGAGCGGGATGATCGTGAGCAGTGAGCCGGTGAGCACCAGGTTGAACACCGGCTGCGCGCCGGCGCCGGAGGCCTGCGCGCTCCACTGGTTCAGCCCGACGGTCAGCGGGTACCACTTCGGTTCGCTGAGCATGATCAAGGGCAGGAAGTAGTTGTTCCAGGTGGACACCATGGTGAACAGCGCGACGGTCACGACGCCGGGGACCAGCTGGCGCAGCGTCACGGTGAAGAAGATCCGGAGCTCGCCGGCGCCGTCGATCCGCGCCGCCTCCATCAGCTCGTCGGGGATGGCTTCGGTGGCGTACACCCAGATCAGGTAGAGCCCGAACGGGCTGATCAGCGACGGGATGATGATGGCCAGCGGGGTGTTCGTCAGGCCGAGCTTGCTGAACATCAGGAACGTCGGCACGGCGAGCGCCGTCCCGGGCACGGCCACCGCGCCGAGGACGACGGCGAAGACCGCCTTGCGGCCGGGGAAGCGGTACTTGGCCATCCCGTACCCCGCCGCGGTGGCGAGGATCGTCGCGCCGCCGGCCCCGGCGCCGACGTAGAGCAGCGTGTTCCCCAGCCAGCGCAGGAAGATCCCGTTGTCGTAGGTGAACGTCTGGCCGATGTTGTCGAACAGCGCGAACGGGCCGCCGAACGACAGGCCCGAGCTGGTGAACAGCGCGGACTGCGTCTTGGTCGCGTTGATCAGCAGCCACACCAGCGGGACGAGGGTGTAGAGCAGGTACAGTGCCATGACCGTGGTGAGCACGCGCGAGCGGCGCGGCCGCGTCACCGAGACCGCCGTCATCACATCCCCTTCCGGGCGCCGCGCAGCTGGACGACGTAGGCGATGACGGCGGTGATCGCGCCCATCACGATCGCGACCGTGGCGGAGTAGTTGTACTGCTGGCCGCCGAAGGAGAGGTTGTAGGCGTACATGTTCGGCGTGTAGAACGTGCCGATCACGTTGGGCGCCAGCGTTCGCATGATGTTCGGCTCGTTGAACAGCTGGAAGCTGCCGATGATCGAGAAGATCGTGGCGATCACGATCGCGCCCCGCAGCGCCGGGAGCTTGATGCTCGCGATGGTGCGGAACGCGCCCGCGCCGTCGATCGCCGCCGCCTCGAACAGCTCCTTCGGGATCACCTTCAGCGCGGAGTAGAAGATGAGCATGTTGTAGCCCACGAACTCCCAGGTGACGACGTTGCCGATCGAGGCGAGCATCCAGTGGTCCGACAACGGTTTCACGACGTCGCGGCCGAGCAGGTGGTTCAGGTCCGCGGCCAGTCCGAAGTGGTCGCCGTAGATGAAGCCCCACATCAGCGCGGCGACGACCGCGGGCACGGCGTAGGGCAGGAAGATCACGATCCGGAAGAAGCCGGCCGCGTGCAGCCGGGCGCTGTCGATCGCCAGCGCCGCGACCAGCGCGAGCAGCAGCATCACCGGCACCTGGACGGCGAGGAACAGCAGCACCCGCAGGAAGGACGCCCAGAACTTCGCGTCGGCGAGCACCTCGGCGTAGTTGGCGGCGCCGACGAACGTCGTCCCGCCGAAGAAGGCCTGGTCGCGGAAGAGGCTGAGGCCGAACGCGTAGCCGATCGGCGCGAGGAACGTCAGCGCGAACACGACCATGAACGGGGCGACGAAGAGCCAGCCACGCCACTGGCGCCGTGGTCGGCGGGCCAATGAAGCCAGAGAAGGCACTGTGGACGTCATCGTCCCTCCGGCGGTTCGTACTGATGTTTACGTCAACATGGACGACCGGAGGGTAACGTGTTGACGTAAACATGTCCAGGACACCCGAGGAGTCACCCGTGTCGGCTGCACCCGCCCGCCGTGGACCGTCGATGGCGGACGTGGCCCGCGAGGCCGGCGTCTCGGGCCAGACGGTCTCGCGGGTGGCGAACGGCCGGACGAACGTCGACGACGCCACGCGCGAACGCGTCCTGGCCGCGATGCGCCGGATCGGCTACCGGCCCAACAGCGCGGCCCGCGCGCTGCGCAACGGGACGTTCCGCAGCATCGGCGTGATCATCTCGGCGCTGCCGACCTTCGGGAACAGCCGCACGCTCGACGCCATCGCGGCGGCGGTCGTCGCGGAGGGCTTCTCGATCATCCTGATGCCGGTGACGCGCCCGACGCAGGGCGAGGTCACCGGCGCGTTCAGCAAGCTGAACGAGCAGGCCGTCGACGGCGTCGTCATCCTCATCGAGCAGCACCAGCTCGACCAGAGCGAGATCGAGCTGCCGCACGGCCTCCCGGTCGTGGTGATCGACTCCAGCGCCCGCTACGACTACCCGGTCGTCGACACCGACCAGGCCGACGGCGCGGCGACCGCGACCCGGCACTTGCTCGACCTCGGGCACCGCACGGTGTGGCACATCGCGGGCCCGCCGCAGTCGTACGCGGCCGAGCGGCGCCGGAAGTCGTGGCAGGCCACCCTGGAGCGTGCCGGGCGCGAGGTGCCGCCGGCGTTGACCGGCGACTGGTCCCCGGAGTCGGGCTACCGCGCGGGACGGTGGCTCGCCACGGACCCGGCGGTGACGGCGGTGTTCGCGGCGAACGACCAGATGGCGCTCGGACTGCTGCGCGCGTTGCACGAAGCCGGCCGGAGCGTGCCGGGCGAGGTGAGCGTCGTGGGCTTCGACGACATGGACGAGTCCGCCCACTTCTGGCCGCCGCTCACGACGATCCGCCAGTCGTTCGAGGCGGTCGGCCGTCACGCGGTGGCGGCCCTGCTCGCCGAGATCGCGGCGGACGTCGAAGCGGGCGCGCCGGTGACCGTCCCGACCGAACTGGTCGTCCGCGCCAGCACGGCACCGCCGCCGGAATAGCCGGTTTCACCCCGCGTCCCAGGGGGAACTACTGGCCACCAGCCGGACGGCGATTTTGTTGCCCGGTAACGCAAATGCCGTAGTGGTGTGGACCATTCAGCGGTGTCCACCAAGGAAACGAGGACGTCATGCTCGCCATCGTCGCCGCAGTGCTGTTCGGGATCGCCCTGATCATGGAGCTCGCCGGGTTCAGCCTCGGCCCGGTCATCACCACGAGCACCCTGACCACCGCCGGGCTCCTGTGCGTCGCGCTGCACCTGGCCGGTGTCGCCACCGACCGGTCGCGCTTCAGCCGGAGCCGCCGTCGCCGCTGACCCGCCGCTAGCCCGCCGCGGGCTCCAGCGCCCGGCGCAGCACCTGGGTGAACACCTCGGGTGTCTGCGCGCCGGCGACACCGAACCGGCTGTCGATCACGAAGAACGGCACACCGGTCGCCCCGAGGGCCCGCGCCTGCTCACCGTCCGCCTCGACTTCGGCTTCGTAGGTGCCGGACGCCAGCACGGCGCGGGCCTCGTCGGCGTCCAGGCCCGCCTCGGCGGCCAGCTCGACCAGCGAGTCGCGGTCGAACAGCGACCGCCGCTCGGTGAAGTGCGCGCGGTAGAAGCGGTCGACGACCTCATCGGCCAGGCCGCGGTCGGCGGCCAGGTGGACCAGCCGGTGCCCGTCGACGGTGTTTCCCATGTGGACACCGTCGAGGTGGTACTCGAGCCCGTCGGCCGCGGCGCGCTGTTCCATCTGCGCCTCCATCTCGTCGGCCTCTTCGAGCGTCCGGCCGTACTTCTCCGAGAGGAGCTCGCGCGTCGGCCGCGACGTCCCGCGCGGGAACGACGGGTCGAGCTGGAACGAGTGGTGCACCACCTCGACGTCCACGCCGAGCTCGGCCACGGCCTGCTCGAACCGGCGCTTGCCGAGGTAGCACCACGGGCAGACGAGATCGGACCAGATGTCGACGCGCACGACGTACTCCTTGATCGGGAACTCCCACCACCGTAACCACGGGGCGCCACGCACTTCAACGTAACCGTCGGCGACCTGCGGGGAATTCCCTGCGCTCAGGGGGATCCGGGCGGGTACTAGGCTGCGCCCGGTGACTGTCTCGACCGACGACATCGTCCGGCACGCGGCCCGGCTGCTGTTCGCCGGCACCCGTCTCGACCTCGGCCGGATGGCCGCCGAGCTGGGGATCTCGCGCACGACGTTCTTCCGCCGCGTCGGCAACCGCGACGACCTGATGGGCGCCGGGCTCCTGCTGCTGTCCGACCGCACCTGGCAGCAGGCGCTGGAGCGCTGGCACGCTCGGTACGGCGACGACGTCCGCGGCCCGGACGGGCGGCTGCGCTGCCTGTGGGTGATGGAGGAGTACCGCCGCGAGGTCGCCGGCAACGAGGGCATGCGCAAGCTGTTCGCGACCGAGTCGACGGTCGCCCTGCGGGTCCTGACCGACCCGCGTGGCGGCGTCCAGCCCGCCCTGGTCGACGCGCACGTCGACCTGTTCCGCGCCGACGCCGAGGCCGCCGGGCTCACCCCGCTGGTCCCGCTGCCCGACCTGGCGTTCGCCGTGGTCCGCCTGGGCGAGTCGTTCCTCTACTCCGACGTCCTGGCCGCGCGCGCGGTCGACCTGGCGGTGGCGACGACGCTGCTCGACAAGCTCGTCCAGGGCGCCCTCGAACGCTAGGCGGGCGCCGTGTTGGCCACTCCGGTCGCCATGTTGGCCACTCCCGGCAGCGTGTTGGCCACTCCGGTCGCCATGTTGGCCACTCCGGGCAGCGTGTTGGCCACTCCGGTCGCCGTGTTGGCCACTCCGGTCGCCATGTTGGCCACTCCGGTCGCCGTGTTGGCCACTCCGGGCAGCCTGTCGGCCGTTGGCGGGCGCCCGGACGTTCACGAACGGCCAATACGGTGACCGGAAGCACCAACACGGCGACCGGAGCGGCCAACACGGCATTGCTCGTCCAGGGCGCCTTGGAGCGCTAGGTCTGGTCCTCATTCACCAGCAACCGGACAATTCCTCACCCGTTCGGCCGTTGTGGAACATTTCAGCGAAGTGTTTCATGGGGCGACGGGAGCGGCCCACTCCGCCTCCTCGCACGCGGCATGCGTTCCCCTGCCGTGCAACGGTTCCATCGATCCGCCGTCCGTATCCGGGCGCACTTTCGCCTGCCCGGGGAAAGAGAGCGATCCATGTCCGTACTCACCAGC
Organism: Amycolatopsis sp. cmx-8-4; assembly: GCF_046548675.1. Lineage (NCBI taxonomy): Bacteria > Bacillati > Actinomycetota > Actinomycetes > Pseudonocardiales > Pseudonocardiaceae > Amycolatopsis > Amycolatopsis sp. cmx-8-4. Next base: position 54,037 of record NZ_JAEBDZ010000042.1, on the reverse strand, counting down.
CCGCCGACGTCGTCTGGCTCGGGTGAGAAAACCCGCCGCCTCGGCTGGCGCAGCAAGACCGCCGGTGTCGTAGCGGCCGCGCTGGCGCTGACCACCGGTGTCGTCGCGCCGGCCCCGGCCGCCGCGAACCCCTACGAACGGGGTCCGGCACCGACCACGTCCAGCATCGAAGCCAGCCGCGGCAGCTTCGCGACCAGCACCACCACGGTGTCCCGGCTGGCCGTCTCCGGCTTCGGCGGCGGCACCATCTACTACCCGACGAGCACGACCGCCGGCACGTTCGGCGCGATCTCGATCGCCCCCGGCTTCACGGCCACCCAGTCGAGCATCTCCTGGCTGGGCCCGCGGCTCGCGTCGCAGGGGTTCGTGGTGTTCACCATCGACACGCTGACCACGAGCGACCAGCCCGACAGCCGGGGCAGGCAGCTGCTGTCCTCTTTGGACTACCTGACCCAGCAGAGCTCGGTGCGGTCGCGGATCGACAGCAGCAGGCTCGGCGTCGTCGGGCACTCGATGGGCGGCGGCGGCACCCTGGAGGCAGCGCGCTCGCGGCCGTCCCTGCAGGCGGCCATCCCGCTGACCGGCTGGAACCTGACGAAGAGCTGGTCGACCGTGCGGGTGCCGACGCTGGTCGTCGGGGCCCAGGCGGACACCGTCGCCCCGGTGGCGTCGCACTCGATCCCGTTCTACACGAGCCTGCCGTCCTCTTTGGACAAGGCGTACCTGGAACTGCGTGGTGCCAGCCACTTCGCGCCGAACTCGGCGAACACGACGATCGCGAAGTACACGCTGTCCTGGCTCAAGCGGTTCATCGACGACGACACCCGGTACGAGCAGTTCCTCTGCCCGATCCCGGGCACCAGCACGACGATCTCCGACTACCGGGGCAACTGCCCGCACGCCGGCTGATCGGTCCGCCGGGCCCGCGCTCAGCGCGGCGCGGGCTCGGCGGCCCACTGCAGCAGGAACCGCAACGCGGATTCCGAGCCGGACCCGGGCTCGGCGGTGTAGGCCACCAGCCGCTGACCCGGGTGCGTCTCCACCGAGAACTGCTGGACGTCCAACGTGACCGCGCCCGCCACCGGGTGCACGTAGGTCTTGGTCAGCTCCCGCGGCCCGCGCACCTGGTGGCTGCTCCACCACGACCGGAACTCCGCGTCCTTCAGCACCAGCTCACCGACCAGCGCCGCCAGCACCGGGTCGGCGGGGTCCCGGCCGGCCTCCATGCGCAGCACCTCGACGCACGCGCGCGCCGCCCGCGGCCAGTCCGCGTAGCGGGAGCGGTAGCCGGCGTCGAGGAACGTCAGCCGGATCAGGTTGCGCTCGGCCGGCGCCAGCGCACCGAAGTCGATCAGCAGCGCGACGGCCGCGCGGTTCCACGCCAGCACGTCCTGCCGGCGGTTCAGCACCAGCGCCGGGATGTCGGGCATGCTGTCGAGCAGCCGCCGCAACGGGCCCGCGACCCGATCCGCCGCGGACGGCCGGGGTGAGGTGCGCGGCGCGACGTCGGCCAGCGTGAACAGGTACGCGCGCTCGTCCGGGGCCAGCCGGAGGGCGTCCGCGAGCGCGTCCAGGATCGTGCGGGACACGCGCCGGGTGCGGCCCTGCTCCAGCCGGATCACGTAGTCCGTGCTCACGTGCGCGAGCTGCGCCAGCTCCTCCCGGCGCAGGCCGGGCACCCGTCGCGGCCGGTCGTCGTCGGGCAGCCCCGCCCGGCGCGGGTCGAGCGCGGCGCGGCGGGCCCGCAGGAATGCGCCCAGTTCGGTGCCATCCACGCCTCCAGTGTCGCACCGGTCGGCGCCCGGCTGCCTGGTACGCGCGTGCATAGGCAACACCCTCCCTGGCCCGCCGCCCGCGGCCGGCCGACGGTGGGGTCATGACCACTCCACGAATCGGTTACGGCGCGATGCGGCTCACCGGGCCGGGCCACTGGGGCGACTATCCCGACCGCGAAAGCGGCGTCAAGCTGCTGCGCCAGGTCGCCGACGCCGGCGTGACGCTGATCGACACCGCCGACGTCTACGGCCCGCACACGAACGAACAGCTGATCCGCGACGCGCTCCACCCGTACCCGGCGCACCTGCGGATCGCGACCAAGGGCGGGTTCGTCCGCAGCGGCCCGGAGATCTCGACGATCGCCGCGCTCGGCCACCGCCAGTACCTCCGCCAGTCCGCGAAGCTGAGCGCGCGCCGCCTCGGCGTCGAGCGGCTCGACCTCTACTACCTGCACAGCGGCTGGGCGCGGGACGCGTCGTTCGAGGAGCAGGTCGGCACCCTCCCCGAGCTGCGGGACGAGGGCGTGATCGGCGACGTCGGCCTGTCGAACGTGACGCTCGAGCAGCTCCGCACCGCGCAAGGCATCGTCGAGGTCGCCGCCGTCACCGCGCACTACAACGTCGCGGACCGCCACGAGCAGCCGCTGCTGGACGCCGCCACCGAGGCCGGCGCGGTCTTCGTCCCGTGGCAGCCGGTGTCGTTGTCCGTCCCGGGCGCACCGACGGACACCGCCGGGCCGGACGCGGTCCGCCGCGTGCTCGAGCCCATCGCCGCGCGGCACGGCGCGACCGTCTCCCAGGTCGCGCTGGCCTGGCTGCTCGGCCGCTCCCCGGCCGTCCTGCCGATCCCCGGCACGACGTCGATCGCGCACGTGCGGGAGAACCTGGCCGCCGCGGACCTGGCCCTGAGCCCCAAGGACCACACGACGATCACCCGGCTGGGGGGTCGTGAGTGTTTAGGAGGGTTCTAACCCTCCTAAACACTCACGACCGGCGTTCAGCAGGTGGGACGACGGCGTCCGAGGGGCAGAATCGAGAGCGTCATCCCGTCCCGGATCGTGGAGGAACACCGGTGTCGCGACCCCTGCGGAAGCTCGGCTTCCTGACCATCGGCCTGTTCGACGCGGCCGACCCGCGCCGCGGCCACGAATCGACCCTCGAGATCATCGAGCTCGGGGAACAGCTCGGCTTCGACAGCGCCTGGGTGCGGCACCGCCACCTGCAGTACGGCATCTCGTCGCCGGTCGCCGTGCTGGCCGCGGCGTCGCAGCGCACCAGCCGGATCCACCTCGGCACCGCGGTGATCCCGCTGGGCTGGGAGAACCCGCTGCGGCTGGCCGAGGACCTCGCCACGGTCGACCTGCTCTCGGGCGGGCGGCTCAACCCGGGCCTGAGCGTCGGGCCGCCGATGCGCTGGGACGAGGTCAAGCCGGCCCTCTACCCGGACACCGCGGACGCCGAGGACTTCGGCTACGAGCGCGTCCAGCGGCTGCTGGACTTCGTGCGCGGCGAGCCGGCCACGGAGTTCAGCGGCACCGCGGGCTTCGAGGTGTTCTCCGACCGCGTCCAGCCGCAGGCGCCCGGGCTCGGCGACCGCCTCTGGTACGGCGGCGCGAGCCTGCGCTCGGCCGAGTGGGCCGGCAAGCACCGGATGAACTTCCTGACCAGCAGCGTCGTCAAGGCCGAAGAGGCGGACGACTTCGCGGACATCCAGCTGTCCCACATCCGGACCTTCCGCGCCGCCCACCCCGATGGCGAAAACGCGCGGGTCTCGCAGGGGCTCGTCGTCGTCCCGACCGACAGCGCCACGCCGGAACAGCGCGCCAAATACGAAGCGTTCGCCGCGAAACGGCTGCCGCGCACGGAAACCCCGCAGGGCCCGGCGCGAATGCTGTTTTCCCCCGATTTCGTCGGCACTTCCGCGGAAATCGCCGAGCGGCTGCACGCCCACGCCGCGTTCCGGGAAATCGACGAGGTCGCTTTTGCGCTGCCGTTCACCTTCGAGCACGAGGACTACGTCCAGATCCTCACGGACATCGCGACGAAGCTCGGCCCGGAGCTCGGCCGGCACCCCTGAGACGCGGAAAGTCCACAGTGGCCTCGATGAGGCCACTGTGGACTGATCCGGGGAAATGCTTACTTGTTGGTGCCCGGGGTGAGCACCTTGTCGATCACGAAGACGGTGGCGTTCTTGGTGGGGATGTTGCCACAGAGGATCTTCGCGCCGTTGACGGTCATGTTGTCACCGGTGCCCTCGATCTTCAGCGGGCCACCGGCGGCGTTCAGCGAGTCGAGGGTGCCGGCGGACGCGAGGCCCTTGGCGTCGTAGCGCTTGCCGACGACGTGGTACTGCAGGATCGGCGAGAGCTCGGCCGGCTTGCCCGCCAGTTCGTTGAACTTGGCGTCACCCAGCGCCGCGAAGGCCGGGTCGGCCGGGGCGAACACGGTGATGGCCGGGGCGCTGTTGAGGGTGTCGACCAGGTTGGTGGCCTTGACCGCGGCGACCAGCTTGGTCAGCAGCGGGTTGGTCGAGGCGGCGGAGGCGACGGGCTGCGGGCCCATCGAGTCCAGCGAACCCGGCGCGGACCCCTGCGGCAGCTGCGAACAGGCCGGGCCGAAGACGTCGGCGTTGGTCGTCATGCCATCGGAAGCACCGGCGTCGGCGCTGGAGGACGGGGCGGCCATCGAGGACGACGGGGCCGGGGCGCTGGAGCTGCTCGACGACGCGGTGTCGCTGCCGCTGCACGCGGTCAGGGTGAGCGCGGCGGCCGCCGTCAGACCGATACCGGCAATACGAAGGTTACGCACGAAAAATCACTCCATTAAGCGGCTTGGACAGTTCACTCGGAACTGTTTGTTGTGGGTCATTCGGGGCTGCGGTAAAAACGGATTGGGTCCGATCGGGTGACACGGCTCACTATGCGGTGAAAACGAAACCGTGTCACCCTGCCGGCGTTTCGGCGAAACCGGTCAAGAAAGGGAAATCGTGCTGACCGGCGCGGTCGTCGGACCCGCGGAACCGCCCGCGGGCTCGACGGTGATCCCGATGTGGTCGGTGCCCGGCGGGATCGCGGCGAGCATCGGGCGCATCTGGTGCGGCGACTCGGGTTGCATCAACCCCGCCGACCGCGTGCCGTCGGCGCCGGTGAACCACACCTGGTAGGCGTGGCCCGCGTCGAGCGCCGGGAACCCGGAGGCGAGCAGGACGGCCTTGCCCTGGCCGCGCGACACCACGAGCGTGGCGCCGCTCTGGCCGGAGCCCTTGAGCGTCGAGGCGTCCGGCGCGGTCAGCACCGAGTTGAGCGACGCCTGTTCCTGCTGGGCGGTGTCGAGCTGCCGGTCGCTGGAGGCGGTGTGCACGCCGAACGCGACCGCCACGACGGCCGCGGCGGCGGCGCCGAGCAGCGCGACGCGCACCTGCCAGGTCCGCGCCCGGCCGGACGCGGCGCCGATGGCGGTCACCTTGGGCGGCACCTGCCGGGTCCGGGCCACCTCGGCCAGCACGCGGGCCCGCAGCTCCGCCGGCGGGTCGACCGCCACGGCGACGGCGAGCCGCGAGCCGGTCGCCCGCAGCTCTTCGACCTCTTGGCGGCAGGCGGCGCACTCCCCGAGGTGCCGTTCGAACTCGGCACGCTCCGCATCGGACACCGCGTCGAGCGCGTAAGCGCCGGTCAGTGTGTGCAGTTCGGCAGTCATCGTTCCACCCCCAAGCAGTCGCGCAGCCGGATGAGCCCGTCCCGGATCCGGGTCTTGACGGTGCCGGGTGCCACCTTCAGCACCTCGGCCACTTCCGGGTAGGTGTAGCCGTTGTAGTAGGCCAGCACGATGGACTCGCGCTGCAGGTCGGTCAGCGCGGACAGGCACTGGCGCACCCGCTCCTGGTCCAGGCTGGCCATGGTGGACTCGGTGACCTCGTCGAACGGCCGCTGCACGTCCATCCGGCCGACCTTGTCCTCGCGGTCGAGCACGGCCTGGTGGGAGCGCACGCGGTCGACGGCCCGGCGGTGGGCGATCATCAGCACCCACGACAGCGCGCTGCCGCGCTCCGGGGCGAACCTCGTGGCCTTGCGCCACACCTCCACCAGTACCTCCTGAGCCACTTCCTCGGCCTGGGCGTGGTTGCGCAGCACGCGCATCGCCAGACCCAGCACCGGACCGGCGATGAGGTCGTAGAGCGCCGAAAAAGCGCTCTCGTCCCCGGCCCCGACCCGCTGCAGCAGCTCCTCGGCACTGGCCACGGTCACCGGAGCCTCGTCCGTATGCAGCCGCAGCCGCCCACGCTCACCCATCCCCGGCAACCTCCACGTCACCCACGACGCCCTCCGGCATCTGCGAGGGATTCGCGACCGGCGGGCGCGGCGGACTGGTCTGTGCGGCGATGAGGTGGCGTGTCCCACCCGGACGGGGCAAGTTCGGCAACCGGACCCATCCGTCCGGTCAGCGGCTCCGAACGCTTGGTGTCGCGGACTGGGTCCGGTCCGGCCGCTTTGTGAAAGTCGCGACGAATCCTTCACGTTCGAGGCTGCGCGTTGCCCGTTTTTCCGCGCTCACGGTGACCTTTAGCACTTCTCGGTCCCCCTATGGAGTGAAACGCTTTCGCGTTGAGAAGGCATTGACCTCACTATGGGTTATCTCCAGAGCAAGATCGACAGAACCGACGAGACGTGAGGGGCCACCCCATGGCCGAGCCGCACAGCCTGACCAGCACCAGCGTCGACTTCGCCCTCCGCACCTTCGGGGCGGAGCCGAAGCCGGTGCCGGCCGAGCTCGAGTACGACACCCGCGACCCGTACGCGGTCGCCGTCGTGCTCCACGCGGGTGCGAACGCCGTCCGTTGGCTGTTCGGGCGCGACCTGCTCGCCGACGGCCTGCTCGCCCGCTGCGGCGACGGTGACGTGCGCATCGGCCCCGCCGGCAACCCGGAGCTGGTGATCGTCGAGCTGACCTCCCCGGACGGCGCCGCCGTGCTCGAGGCGCCCGCGAAGGAGCTCGCCGCCTTCCTGGACACGACGTACGAGGTCATCCCGGCCGGCAGCGAGAGCGACTGGTTCGACTTCGACACCGAACTCGAAAAGCTCTCCTACCAGGACTGAGCAGTACCGTCGCCGGGTGAGCTTCTTCCTGACGACCGTCCTGGCCGCTCTCGACGACGGCGGCGACCGCGTCCTGTTCCACCAGGACGGCGTCACGACCTACCACCAGGCCCGGGACCGCCTGCGCCGGGTGCACGGCGGCCTGGGTGAGGTGGACGTCGTCGCCATCGACGTCCGGAACCGGCCGGAGACCCTGCTCGTGCAGCTCGCGGCGCTCCTGCGCGGCGCGACCGTGCTGCTGGTCGCCGCCTCGGCGCCGCGTCAGGACCGGCTCGCCGCGGCCACCGCGGCCGGGGTCACCACCGTCGTCACCGACCGGCCGCACGACTGGCCCGGCGACGACGTCCGCACCCTCGACGACCTCGACGGCGAACCCCGGGAGCTGCACCTGCCCGGCGCCGTCCGCGTCCTCTTCCCCACCGGCGGCACCACCGGCACCCCGAAGCTCATCCGGCACAGCGGCATCTACGACGGCATGGCCTACATCTTCGCGCCGTCGCCGGACGGCCCCGGCCGCACGCTGCTCGTCGCGCCGATGACGCACATGACCGGCCACGCCACCGTGCTCGGCGCGCTCCTGCGCCGCGACACGCTCGTGCTCCAGGACGGCTTCGACGCGGGCGCCGTCCTCGCCGCCATCCAGCAGCACCGGATCGACACGCTCTCCCTGACGCCACCGCGCCTCGCCGCGGTCCTGGACCACCCGGCCCTCGGCGAAACCGACGTCAGCAGCGTCCGCTCGCTCTCCCTCGGCGCCGCGCCACTGCCGCCGCACCGGCTCGCGCAGGCGCTCGACGTCTTCGGCCCGGTCGTCGGCCAGGGCTACGGCCTCACCGAGGCCCCGATGATCGCGAGCATCTCCGCCGCCGAGCTGGTCGGGCACCCTGAGCGGCTCGGCTCGGTCGGCCGGATCGTGCCCGGGATGGAGGCGCGGCTCGCCGACGGCGAGGTCGAGGTGCGCGGACTGTCCATGATGGACGGTTACCTCGGCGGCCCGGAGGTCGGCGCCGGCTGGCTGCGCACCGGCGACCTCGGCCGCTTCGACGACGAGGGCTACCTCTACCTGCTCGACCGCGTGGACGACGTCGTCGTGGTCGGCGAGCACGGCACGAAGGTGCCCTCGACCGTCGTCGAACACGCCCTCGCGACGCACCCGGCCGTCCGCGCGGCGGCCGTCTTCGGGAAGCACACCGTGGACGGCCAGGTGCTGCACGCCGTGGTCGTCGCGAGGCACCCGATCACCGTCGCAGAACTGCAGGCCCACGCGCGTGAAGCCTTCGGCCAGGAGCACTACGTCCCGGCGAGCGTGTCCTTCGCCGACGCGCTGCCGCTCACCGAAGTCGGCAAGGTCGACAAGCGCGCCCTCGCTCAGGTCGTGACGGCGCCGTAGGACGACGACCGGACCAGCTTCGCGTACTTGCCGAGCACCCCTTCCGGGAACTTGTTGGGCAGCGGCTCCCAGCCCTCGCGACGGCGGGCCAGCTCGGCCGCGTCGACCAGCAGGTCGATGCTGCGGGCCTTGATGTCGACGGCGATCCGGTCGCCGGTGCGGACGAAGGCGATCGGCCCCCCGTCGACGGCTTCGGGCGCGACGTGCCCGATGCACAGGCCGGTGGTGCCGCCGGAGAACCGGCCGTCGGTCAGCAGCAGGACGTCCTTGCCGAGCCCGGCGCCCTTGATCGCCGCGGTGATGGCCAGCATCTCGCGCATCCCCGGCCCGCCCTTGGGGCCTTCGTAGCGGATGACCACGACGTCCCCGGCCTCGATGTGCCCCTCGTTCAGCGCGGCCATCGCCTCCTGCTCGCGCTCGAACACGCGCGCCGGGCCTTCGAAGCCGGCCGTGTCGAAGCCTGCGGACTTCACGACAGCGCCTTCGGGCGCGAGCGAGCCGCGCAGGATGGTGATGCCGCCGGTCGGATGCAATGGGTTGTCCAGCTTGCGCAGGACCTCGCCGTCGATCGGCTCGGGGTCCAGCTCGGCCAGGTTTTCGGCCACGGTCTTGCCGGTGACGGTGAGCGCGTCGCCGTGGATCAGGCCCTCGTCGAGCAGGGCCTTCATCAGCACCGGGATGCCGCCGTGGCGGTCGATGTCGTTCATGACGTACTTGCCGAACGGCTTCAGGTCGCCCAGGTGCGGGACGCGGTCGCCGACGCGGTTGAAGTCGTCGAGGTCGAGCGCGACCTTCGCCTCGTGCGCGATGGCCAGCAGGTGCAGCACGGCGTTGGTCGAACCACCGAGCGCCATGACGACGGTGATGGCGTTCTCGAACGCCTCCCGCGTGAGGATGTCGCGTGCGGTGATGCCCTTTTCGAGCAGCCCGACCACGGCTTCCCCGGACAGGTGCGCGTAGTTGTCGCGCCGGCGGTCCGCGGACGGCGGCGCGGCCGATCCCGGCATGCTCATCCCCATCGCCTCGGCCGCCGACGCCATCGTGTTGGCGGTGTACATCCCGCCGCAGGCGCCCTCACCGGGGCAGATGGCACGTTCGATGCGGTCCAGGTCGGCGGTCTTGAGCCGGCCCGCCCGGCACGCGCCGACCGCTTCGAAGGCGTCGATCAGCGTGACATCCTTCTCGGTGCCGTCGGTGAGCTTCACCCAGCCGGGGGCGATCGAACCGGCGTAGAGGAAGACCGACGCGAGGTCGAGCCGTGCGGCGGCCATCAGCATCCCGGGCAGCGACTTGTCGCAGCCGGCGAGGAGGATCGAGCCGTCGAGGCGTTCGGCCTGCATCACCGTCTCGACCGAGTCCGCGATGACCTCGCGAGAAACCAGCGAGAAGTGCATCCCGTCGTGGCCCATCGAAATGCCGTCGGAGACGGAGATCGTGCCGAACTGCAGCGGGTAGCCGCCGGCCGCGTGCACACCCTCCTTCGACGCCTGCGCCAGCCGGTCCAGCGACAGGTTGCACGGCGTGATCTCGTTCCACGAGCTGGCGACGCCGATGATCGGCTTGCGCCAGTCGTCGTCGCCCGTCCCGACGGCCCGGAGCATGCCCCGTGCGGGCGCGGCCTCGATCCCGTCGGTCACCGTGCGGCTGCGGGGCTTCGGGTCGATCGTCATGGTGCGCCTTCCGATACGACGTTCGGACGCACTGGATGCTACCCGCGTCCGCGCGGTCCGCTCACCGGAACGATTCCCTTCCTCGAGCCGGTCGGACCGGCGAAAACTCGGCGAATGATCGCCACAGTGGTGTGGGGCACGGGCAACGTCGGCCGGGCCGCAATCCGGGCCGTCGAGGCCCATCCCGCGTTGAAGCTGACCGCGGTGCTGGTGCACAACCCGGACAAGGTCGGCAAGGACGCGGGCGCGCTCGCCGGCGTCGGCGACCTGGGTGTCACCGCGACCGACGACGTCGAGGCGGTGCTGGGCGCGAGTCCGCGCGCGATCGTCTACGCCGCTTCCGGCGACATCCGCTTCGACGACGCGCTGGCCGACATCGTGCGCGCGATCCGGGCGGGCGCGATCGTCGTGACACCGGCCCTCTACCCGCTCTACGACCAGCGCAACGCGCCCCCGGAGCTGCGGGACCCGGTCCTGGCGGCGATCACCGACGGCGGCGGCTCGCTGTTCGTCTCCGGCGTCGACCCCGGCTGGGGCAACGACGTGCTGCCGCTGCTGATCAGCGGGCTCGGCACGGACGTCGACGTCATCCGCTGCCAGGAGATCTTCGACTACTCGACCTACGAGCAGCCCGACTCCGTGCGGTACCTGGTCGGCATGGGCCAGCCGATGGACTACGACCCGCCGATGCTGATGACCGGCGTGCCGTCGATGGTGTGGGGCGGGCAGGTCCGGCTGATCGCGCGCGGCCTCGGCGTCGAGGTGGACGAGCTGCGCGAGACCCTGGACCGGCGTCCGCTCGAGGAGACCGTGACCACGCGGACCATGGGCGAGTTCGAGAAGGGCACCCAGGGCGCGGTGCGGTTCGAGGTCCAGGGCATCGTCGACGGCGAGCCGCGGATCGTCATCGAGCACGTCACCCGCATCCACCCGGCGTGCGCGCCGGACTGGCCGACGCCGCCCAGTGGCGACGGCGCCCACCGCGTGATCATCGAAGGCCGGCCGCGCATCGAGGTCAGCGTCGAAGCGAGCGACGAAGGCGAAAACCGGTCCGCGGGCGGCAACGCCACCGCGGTCGGCCGCCTCGTCGGCGCGATCGACTGGCTGGCCGACGCGAAACCCGGCCTCTACGACGCACTCGACGTCCCGCTGCGCCCGGCAGCCGGCAAGCTCGGAAGGAGGCGCTCGTGAACATCGACATCCCCGAGGGCAAGGACCCGATCGGGTACGTGTGGGGTGAAATGGTGCCCGGTATCGGGGTGGCCGCCTCGAAGTTCTCACTGGCGGTCTATTCGCACACCACGTTGGGGCTGCGGGAGTTCGAGGCCGCGCGGCTGCGGATCGCGCAGATCAACGGCTGCGTCTTCTGCCTGGACTGGCGCACCGAACGCGACGGCGTCAAGGTCGAAGAGGAGTTCGCCGACGCCGTCTCGGAGTGGCGCACCACGGATCTGTTCGACGAGCGGACGCGCCTGGCGGCCGAGTACGCCGAGCGGTACGCGCTCGACCACCACAGCATCGACGACGAGTTCTGGAAGCGGATGGCCGAGCACTACACGCAGCAGGAGGTCGTCGAGCTGAGCATGAGCCTCGGTTCGTGGCTGGCCTTCGGGCGGCTCAACCACGTCCTGGGTCTCGACGTCGCCTGCGTCCTCCCGTCCCACCGCTCGTGAGTGTTTAGGGCGGTTCTAACCGCCCTAAACACTCACGACGAGCCGCGGCAGACCCTAGAAGTCCGTGGCGATGATCTTCTCGATGTTCCGTTCGGCCAGTGCGGTGATGGTGACGAACGGGTTGACGCTCGTGTTGCCGGGGATCAGGGAACCGTCGATCGCGTACAGGCCCTGGTATCCGGCGAGCCTGCCGTAGTTGTCGGTCGCCTTGTCGAGCACCGCGCCGCCGAGCGGGTGGTAGGTGAGATGGTCGCCCCAGATCTTGTAGAAGCCGAAGAGGTCGGACCGGTAGATCGTGCCCTCCTTCGCGTTGATCTTGTCGAAGATGGTCTTGGCCATGTCGATCCCGGGCTGCTTCCACGCGGTCTGCCAGTTCAGGTCGACCTTCTGCGTCGCCGGGTTCCAGCTGAACTGCGCGCGGTTCGGGTTCTTCGTGATGGACAGGTAGAACGACGCCCACGTCTCGATCCCGGTCGGCAGCGGCGCGACCTCCGCGAACGCGCCGCCGGCCGCCCAGTTGTCGATGCCGCCGCACGGGATGGACGACTGGAGGCTGCCGGTCGGGTCCCAGATCTGGTTGGCCCGCCCGACCATCACGTTCCCGTTGTCGCCCCAGTTCTTGCCGACCTCGCCGTTGAGGTTCGGCAGCGCGCCGGTGGCCTTGAGCTTCACCAGCAGCTTGCTCGTGCCGACGCTGCCCGCGGCGAAGAAGACCTTGGCCGCGGTCACGACCTTGGTCGCCGACACGTCACCCGTGGTGTTGAGCTGCTCGATCGTGACGGTGTAGCCGCCGCCGGACGCCGGCGTCACCGTCGCCACCCGGTGCAGTGGCGAGATGGTGACGCGGCCGGTCGCCTGGATCTGCGGCAGGTAGGTCTTCTGCAGCGACTTCTTGCCGTAGTTGTTGCCGTACAGGATTTCCCCGGCCAGCGCGGAGCGCGGCACGGTGTTGGCCTGCTCCTGCTTCATGTAGTTCCAGTCGTACACGTCCGGCACGAAGACGTACGGGAACCCGGACCGCTGCGCCTGCTTCCGCCCGACCCGGGCGTACTGGTAGCACTCGGCGGTGTCGAACCAGGCCGGGTCGATGAGCCCGACGCCGAGACCGGCGTTGGCGCGCGGGTAGTAGGTGTTGTACATCTCGTCGGCGCTGACCGTCGGGAGGATCGCGCCGAAGTTCTCCCGCTTCGGCGTCACGGCCATGCCGCCGTTGACGAGCGAGCCGCCGCCGACGCCGCGGCCCTGGTACACGGTGATGCCGCTGAACTCCTCGGCGTCGAGGATGCCGGTGTACTTCGGGATGTCCTTGTCGATCGGGAACCCGAGGAAGTTGGACAGCGGCTGCTTCGTCCGGGTGCGCAACCAGAACGAGCGCTGGTCGGGCGTGGTCGTGTTGGCGAAGATCTTGCCGTCGGAGCCGGGCGTGTCCCAGGCCATGCCCATTTCGACCAGCTGGACGTCGACGCCGGTCTGCGCGAGCCGCAGGGCGGTGACCTGGCCGCCGTAGCCGGAGCCGATCACCAGGGCCGGCACCCGGGCCCCGTCAGGGATGGGGCCGGCCGCTCTCGGCGTCGCACCGGCGGCGCGGCCGGCGAGCGCGGCCCCGGCCAAGATAGAACCTGTTCCTGCAATGAAGAGACGTCGGGAAAGACCGCCAGAGTTTGTTCTCCCCATGGCTTCGTCGCTCATATGCTTTTCCTCACCGTTGAGGTATTTAGAACACGTTATAGCTCACTGGTACAGACAAGTCGACATATACCCGCGAGTAACCTCCAGGCACGGCGCAGCATTGGCGCGAATGGGCCATGATGGACGACTGTGGAGTCGACCCGTGTGGACCGCTGGCTGTGGGCGGTCCGGCTGATGAAGACCCGCCCGGACGCCGCGGCGGCGTGCCGGGGCGGCCACGTGCGCGTCAACGACAAGCCGGCGAAGCCCGCGACGACCGTCGTCCCGGGCGACGAGGTCCGCGTCCGCGTCGGCGGCACGACCAGGATCCTCGACGTGGTACGGGTGATCCAGAAACGCGTGGGCGCCCCGGACGCGGCGACGTGCTTCCTGGACCGGACGCCGAAGCCGACCCCGGAGTCCGTGATCCCGGTCGCCCGCCGCGACCGCGGCGCGGGCCGACCGACCAAAAGGGAGCGCCGCGTGCTGGACGCGTTCCGCTCGCCGGATCTCTAGCCGCACCACCGCTTTGGGGTCAAGCGGCGGGCGGGACCGGCGTCAGGAACTCCAGGCGGTTGCCGAGGCAGTCGCTTGTGTAGAACCGGCGATGGCCCGGAAAGCCGTCGTCCCATTCGACCGGGCTGCCGTGCGCCGCGAGGCGGGCCGCCAGTCCGTCGAGGTCGTCGGTGAGGATCCCCGGGTGGGCCTTGCGGGCGGGCCGGAAGTCCGCCTCGACGCCGAGGTGGAGTTCCAGCCCACCGTCCCGCACCCACAGCCCGCCGCGAGCGGCCAGCTCCGGCGGCTTGGGGATCTCGGTCAGCCCGAGCACGCCGACGTAGAACGCGCGGCAGCGGTCCTCGCTGCCGGGCTCGATGGCCAGCTGGACGTGGTGCACGCCGAAGGTCATGCCCTCAGCGTGCCACCAGCTCCCGCAGTTCCTTCACGACGTCGGCGGGCGCCTCCTCGGCCATGAAGTGCCCGGACGACACCGTGCGGTGGCGCAGATCGGCCGCCCACGGGCGCCACAGCGCCGTCGCGTCGTAGCCGAGCGCAGCGCCCCAGTCCTGCTGCAGCACGGTGACCGGCATGCCGAGCCGGTCGCCGGCCGCCCGCGACGCCGTGTCGTGCTCGACGTCCACCGTCGCCGTCGCCCGGTAGTCGGCGACGATCGACGGCACGGCCTCGCGGCAGGCCAGCAGGTACTCGGCGCGGACGTCGGCCGGGATCGCGTCCGGGCGCTGCGTCCAGGCGTCGAGGAAGTACCCGAAGAACGCGTCGGGCGCGCCGGCGATCAGCGTCTCGGGCAGGCCCGGCGGCTGGGCCATCAGGTAGAGGTGGAAGGCGACCGCCGCGCTCACGCCGCGCAGCACGTCCCACGTGTCCAGCGTCGGCAGCACGTCGAGGATCGCCAGGTGGGAGACGGCGTCCGGGTGGTCGAGGCCGGCGCGGATGGCGACCAGCGCGCCGCGGTCGTGCCCGGCGAGGGCGAACCGCTCGTGCCCGAACGCGCGGGCGACGGCCACGACGTCGGCGGCCATCGTGCGCTTCGAGTACGTCTCGCCGGTGTCGGCCGGCTTGTCGCTGGCGCCGTAGCCGCGCAGGTCGGGGACGAGGACCGTGTGGTCGGCGGCGAGGTCGGCGGCTACGTGCCGCCACATCAGGTGGGTCTGCGGGAAGCCGTGCAGCAGCACGATCGGGGCGCCGGAGCCGCCGACGGCGACGTTGAGAGCTACGTCGTCACCGACCGTGACGCGCTGGTAGTCGAATCCGGGGATCTGCATGGACGTCCTTTCGCGGTGGTTGCCCGTCGAGCCTGCGTCAAGCCGATCAGCGCCGGGTCAGCGCCGGCTGAGCGCGTTACAGTGCGTGCATGGTCCGGTTCGGCGTGCTCGGTCCGCTCGTGGCCGAGGACGAGCGGGGTCCCTTGGCGCTCAAGGGCCCGCGGCACCGGGCGGTCCTGGCGCGGCAGCTGATCGCGCGCGGCCGGGTCGTGCCGGTGGACGTCCTGGTCGACGACCTCTGGCCGGACCCGCCAGACGGCGCCCTCGGCGCGCTCCAGACGTTCGTGTCCGCGTTGCGCCGCGCGCTGGAACCCGATCGGGCGCCGCGGACTCCGGCCCGTTTGCTGGTCACCTCGGGACCGGGATACGCGCTGCGCGCGGAGTCCGTCGACGCCTGGGATTTCGAAGCCGCGGTGACCACGCCCGGAGCGGCACTGTCCCAAGTGGACGAAGCGCTGGGCCTCTGGCGCGGGCCCGCGTACGCCGAGTTCGCCGACGAGCCCTGGGCCCGCGGCGAGATCAACCGCCTCGACGAGCTGCGCCGGCTGGGCGTCGAGCGGCGGGCGGCGGCGCTGCTGGAGCTGGGCCGCGCGGCCGAGGCGGTGCCGGACCTGGAGGCGCACGTCGAGGCGTGGCCGTTGCGGGAGGACGGCTGGCGGCTGCTCGCGCTGGCCCTCTACCGGGCCGGGCGCCAGGGTGACGCGCTGGGCGCGTTGCGGCGGGCGCGGCACGTCTTGGCGTCGGAGCTGGGCATCGACCCGGGGCCGGCGCTGCGTCAGGCGGAGGCGGACATCCTGGCGGCGACTCCGGCCGTCTCGCCCCTGGTGGGACGCGCGGACGAACTGGCCCGGCTGGCCGCGGAAGCAACCACCGCCCGCACCGGCCGGCTGCGGCTGGCGCTGATCTCCGGCGAGGCGGGCGCGGGCAAGACGGCGTTGGCGGAAGCGTTCTCCGCGCGCCTGGCCGCCAACGGCTGGGCCACGGCGTGGGGCGCCAGCCCGGACGACGAGGGCTTGCCGCCGGTGTGGCCGTGGACCCGCGTCCTGGGCGAGGCGGTGCCGCTCGATCCCGAACCGGGCGGCGATCCCGTGGCCGCGCGGTTCCGGCGTCATCGCGCCGTCGCCGCCCACCTCGCCGCGCTCGGCCGCGCGACCCCGCTGCTGCTCGTGTTCGACGACCTCCAGTGGGCCGGCGCGGAAACCCTCACGCTGCTGGCCTCCGTCGTCGCGGATCCGTCGGTGCGGCGGGTGCTCGTCGTCGGGACGCACCGCAGCACCGACCTGCCCGCCACCCTGGCCGGTTTCCTCGGCCGCGTCGCGCGGGCCGAACCCGCCCGCGTGTACCTGGGCGGGCTTGGGGCCACCGAAGTGCGTGACCTCGTTCGCGCGACACTCGGCCACGACGTCCCCGCGCCCACCGCGGCGGCGATCCACCGGCGCAGCGGCGGCAACCCGTTCTTCGTGCGGGAGCTCGCGCGGCTCTTCGACGCCGATTCCGACGCCGTCGTGCCGCCCGGGGTCCGCGACGTCGTCCGCCACCGCACCTCACGGCTGCCCGCCGGCACGCAGGACGTGCTGCGCCGCGCGGCGGTGCTCGGCCGCGACGTCGACCTCGGGCTGCTCGGCTCGCTGGCCGGCACCGACGTCCTCGACGACGTCGAAGCCGCGGTCCGGGCCGGGTTCCTGGTCGAGCCCGCGCCCGGGCGGGTCCGGTTCGCGCACGACCTGGTGCGGGACACGCTGTACCACGATCTTTCGCGCACGCGCCGCGCCCGCTGGCACGCCGACGCCGGCGACGCGCTGGAGCGGCTGCGCCCCGACGACGTCGACGCGCTGGCCCACCACTTCCTGCTCGCGGAAAGCCCGGCCGCCGTGCGGTACGCGCGGCTGGCGGCGGAACGCGCCGAGCGCCGAGTGGCCCCGCACGAGGCGGCGCGGCTGTGGCGGGCCGCGCTCGACCGGGCCGGCGACGACGTCCGGGAGCGGCTGGACCTGATCATGGGGCTGGTGCGGGCGCTGGCCGTCACAGGTGCGCTGGCGCAGGCCCGCGAGCACCGCGCGGAAGCCGTGACGCTGGCGGAGTCCCTCGGCGACCCGGTGCTGACCGCGTCGGTGCTGGGCGCGTTCGACGTCCCGGCGGTGTGGACGGCCAACGACGACCCGGAGCTGGCCACCAGGATCGTCACGGTTGTCGAGAAGACCCTGGTCGCGCTGCCGCCGGAGCGCCGCGCCGAGCGCGCGCGGCTGCTGGCGACGCTCTCGCTGGAGCTGCGCAACACCGGCGGCGACCGCGGCCGGGAGGCGGCTTTCGAAGCCGAAGCCCTGGCGCGGGAACTGGATGAGCCGGCGCTGCTCGCGTTCGCGCTCAACGCGCGGTTCATGCAGGCGTTCGACCGGGCCGGGCTGGCCTCGGAGCGGGCGCGCATCGGGCGTGAACTGGTCGACGTCGCCACGGCGCACGGCTTGGTGACGTTCGAGGTGCTGGGGCACCTGGTGCTGGTCCAGGCGTTTTCGGCGCTGGCCAACCTGCCCGCGGCCGACGTCCACGCCGAGGCGGCCGACCGCCTGGCCGCCGACCACGACCTGCCGCTGGTCGGCGTGTTCACGCAGTGGTACCGCGCGTTGCGGGCGAGCATCACGGACGATCCCGCGGCGGAAGCGCTCTTCCGCGCGGCGGCCGCCCGCCTCCCGGGGACGGGCATGACCGGCCTGGAGGACGGCATCCTCGACTTCGCCCTGCGGTGTCACCGGGCGCAACGTGGAGCGTCCACAGTGGACTACTCGGGCGACGCCCCGCACGACCTCCTGTACGAGGCCCGCCTGAGCCTCCAGGCCCTGACGGCCATCAACACCGGCGACGTCCCCGCCATGACCCGCCTGTACGACGCGCTCCTCCCGGCGGCGGCCGAGCTGGCCGGCGCGGGCAGCGGCCTGCTGACGCTCCGCCCGGTGGCGTTCTACCTGGGCGAACTGGCGACGGCACTGGGCCGCCCCGCGGCTTCGCACTACCGCCAGGCCCTGGAACTGGCCCGCCGCTGCAACGCGCCCCACTGGATCGCCGCCGTAGAGTCCCGCCCCTGACGCCGTGTCGACCCCCCAATCACACGTGATGTCCCGCCAATCACGCGAGATACACGCCCAATCACGCGAGTTCGGCGTACCGGACGGGACTGTTCCAAGATCGGTGTTTCCGGTCCGACACGCCGGGCCAAGGTCCGGCGGGATGGGCACTGTGAGTGATGACATCGGACCTTGTGAGTCCACGTAAGCGTGAGTCCAAGCCGGCGCGGGAGCAGTCGCCGGAGCAGGCCGCTGCGGCGGCGATGGTGGCCGAGGCGAAGGCCCGCGGGCTGGCGTTGACCGGCCCGGACGGCCTGCTGAAGCTGTTCACCAAGAACGTACTGGAAACCGCCCTCAACGAAGAGATGACCGCGCATCTCGGCCATGAGAAGAACCACGCCGACCCGGACCGGGAGTCGACGAACGTGCGCAACGGCACCCGGCCGAAAACGGTGCTCTCGGACGCCGCCGGTGAAGTTCAGATCGAGGTTCCGCGGGACCGGGAGAGCACGTTCGAGCCGCAGATTGTGAAGAAGCGGCAACGACGGCTCACGGATGTGGACGAGATCGTGTTGTCGCTGTATGCGAAAGGGATGACCACCGGCGAAATATCCGCGCATTTCGCTGAGATCTACGGAGCCTCGGTCAGCAAGGAAACGATCTCGCGGATCACCGACCAGGTCGTCGCCGAAATGAACGACTGGGCCAGCCGCCCGCTTGAGGTCGTGTATGCGGCGGTGTTCATCGACGCGATCCACGTCGAGGTCCGTGACGGCCAGGTCGCCAACCGGCCCGTCTACGCCGCCATCGGCGTGACCATCGACGGCTGCAAGGACGTCCTGGGCCTGTGGATGGGCACTGGTGGGGAGGGCGCGAAGTTCTGGATGAGCGTGCTGATCGACCTGAAGAACCGCGGCGTCCGGGATGTGTTCTTTCTCGTCTGCGACGGCCTCAAAGGGCTTCCCGATGCCGTGACGAACGTCTGGCCGCAAACCATTGTCCAAACCTGCATAGTCCACTTGATCCGGAACACCTTCCGGCTGGTTCCGAGTCAGGACCGGGACGCGGTGAAACGGGACATCAAACCCATCTACACCGCACCCAGTCCGGACGCCGCAGCGATCGCGATGGACGAACTCGAGGAGAGATGGAGGAAGAAGTACGGGGCGATGGTTCGGCTCTGGCGCAACGCCTGGGAAGAGTTCATTCCGTTCCTCGATTACGACGTCGAGATCCGGACGATGATTTGTTCCACGAACGCGATCGAGTCGCTGAACGCCCGTTATCGGCGGGCGATCCGCGCACGTGGGCATTTCCCGACTGAGCAGTCCGCGATGAAGTGCCTGTATCTTGTGACTCGCAGCCTGGACCCGACCGGGACTGGCCGCGCCCGGTGGACGATGCGGTGGAAGCCAGTGATCAACGCGTTCGCCATCACGTTCGGTGACCGCTGGCCGGGAGCCGAGACCTACTGATCAACAACGCCGGAAACACCGATCACGGGATAGACCCCGATCCGGAGCCGACTCGCGTGATCAGAGAGCCGACACACGTGATTGGAGGGTCGACACACGTACACAGAGGGTCGGTTCGCGTGCCTGGAGGGTCGGCTCGGCGTCAGCTGTAGGCCTGGCGGACGTGGACCCGGCGGTAGGCCGACGGTGGCGTGTCGAAGTGGTCCAGGAAGGCTTGCCGCAGGGTCTCCGTCGAGCCGAAGCCGCAGCGGCGGGCGATCGTGGCCAGCGGGAGGTCCGTGCCCGACAGCAGGCGCGCGGCGTGCTCGGTGCGGATGGTGCGGACGTAACGGCCGGGGGTGGTGCCCAGGTGGGCGTCGAAGAGGCGGGTCAGCTGGCGGGTGCTGATCCCGGCGCGGGCGGCCAGGGCCGGGGTGCCGAGGTCGGCGTCCAGGTGCTCGGCGATGTACGCCGTGAGGTCGCGGACCTCGCGGTGCTCCGGCGGCGGCCCGGCCAGGAACAGGCTCACCTGCGCCTGGTTGCCCGGCCGCTGCAGGTACGTCACCAGCGCGCGGGCGGCTTCGCGGGCCAGCGTCGGGCCGTGGTCGGCCTCCACCAGCGACAGCGTCAGGTCCAGCCCGCTGGTGACGCCGGCCGCGGTGTAGACGTTGCCGTGGCGGACGTACAGCGGCACCGGGTCGACCGTCACGCGCGGGTAGTCCGCGGCCAGTTTCGCGGCGTAACGCCAGTGCGTCGTCGCGCGCCGGCCGTTGAGCAGCCCGGCCGCGGCGAGCACCTCGGCGCCGGTGCACACCGACGCGACGCGGCGGCTCGTCCGGGCGAGCCGCCGGATGTGGGCGAGCACGCGCTCGTCGGCCGCGGCGGCCGTGCTGCCCCAGCCGCCGGCGACGACCAGGGTGTCCAGGTCCGCGGCGACCTGGTCGAGCCGCAGGTGCGGCTGCAGGATCAGGCCGGAGGCGGTGTGGATGGCCTGGCCGTCGAGGTTGGCCAGGCGGATTTCGTACGGCGGCCGCGCGCCGAGCCGGTTGGCGGCGTCGAACACATCGGCGGGGCAGGCGATGTCCAGCAGTTCGGCGTCGGGAAATCCGACGATCACGACCCGTCTGGGTGACCCTGGCATGGTCGGACGCTAGCACCCCGGCTGGCGCTCGGACGCGGTTCGCAGGATTCCGGACATCACGACTCCGGCAGGACGGCGTCCCCGCCAAGGTGGGGGTCATGACCGATGAGCAGAAGACCCTCGCTTTCGTCGTCTACCCGGGGCTGACGCCGCTCGACCTGGTGGGCCCGCTGCAGGTGCTGAGCGCGCTGGCCCAGATCGACCCCACCTACCGGACGGTGGCCGTCGGCGCCACCACGAAGCCCGTCCCGACGGACACCCCGCTGCGGATCGCGCCCAGCCACACTTTCGAGGAAGTGTCGGCGCCGTTCGCGGTGCTGGTGCCCGGCGGTGGGGCGCCGACGATTCACGCGATGGCCGACGAGCAGCTGCTGGCCTGGTTGCGCACCGCGGCCGCCGGAGCGGAGCTGATGACGTCGGTCTGCACCGGCTCGCTCGTCCTCGGCGCGGCCGGGCTGCTGGAGGGGAAGCAGGCGACGACGCACTGGATGTTCCGCGACCTGCTGCCCGGCCTGGGCGCGACGCCGGTCGCGCGGCGCTGGGTCGAGGACGGCGACGTGATCACCGCGGCGGGTGTGTCGGCCGGCATCGACCTCGCCCTGCACCTGGTCGAACGGCTGGCCGGGCGCGAGGTCGCGAAGACCGTCCAGTTCGGCATCGAGTACGACCCGGAGCCGCCGCAGGGGGCCCTGGACTGGGACAACCCGCCCTACGGCGACCTGAAGCCGCTTCGCGAGCACACGCTGCGCGAAGGCCTCGCCGAGCACCCGCAGCTGCTGGCGAAGCTGCTCGCGCACACCTGAGGCGAACGGCGTCGGCCATCCGGGTGAGTGGTCGTCCCGGATGGCCCCGGACGGCTAGGGTCAGCTCGCTCGATCAGGTGATCTCGCGGGTGGGGTGTTAAGCCGTGCGGTTCCAGGTCCTCGGCCCTCTGACGGCCGCCGTCCCGCTGCCTTCGGCGGCCCAGCCCCGGCGGCTGCTCGCCGTGCTCCTCGCGCGGGCCGGCCAGTACGTCGGCCGCGACACGCTGGTCGACGAGCTGTGGCCGGACGGCGCGCCGTCGAGCGCCGCGGCGATCGTCCAGGTCACCGTGTCCAAGCTGCGCAAGACGCTCTCACCCGGCCTCGGCGCCGCCGAGGCCGGGCAGCGCCTGCGCTCGGGCCCACGTGGCTACGCGCTGGTCGTCGAGCCCGGCGAGCTGGACGCCGACGACTTCCTGACGCTGCTGGCCGCGGGCGCGGACGACCGGGCGCAGCGCCGCCGCGCGCTCGAACGGGCGCTGGCGTGCTGGCGGGGTGACGCCTTCGCCGACGTCGCCGGCGGGCCGCTGCTGGAGGCCCACAAGCTGTGGCTGGAGGACCGGCGCTCGGCGGCCCTGCTGCAGCTGGTCGAGCTGGAGCTGGCCGACGGCGACGGCGGGGCCGTGGTCGAACGCCTGGATCCGGTCGTCGCGGCCCGGCCCGCCGACGAACGCTTCGCCGGGCGGCTCGCGGACGCGCTCGGCGCCGTCGGCCGCCGCGAGTCGGCCCTGGAGGTGCTCCGGCGGACGCGCCGCGCGCTCTGGGAAGAGGCCGGCGTCTGGCCGAGCGCGGACCTCGTCGACGTCTACCGCCGGATCGCCGGCACCGAGTGGACGACGCCGGGGCCGCCCGCGCAGCTGCCGCCCGCCGTGCCCGACTTCACCGGCCGGACCGCCGAACTCGCCGACGTCGCCCGGGCCCTGCGCGGCCCGGCCCCGGTGGTGCTGCACGGCGCGGCCGGCGCCGGGAAGTCCGCGCTCGCCGTCCAGGCCGCCTGGCGGGCCCGCCGCCGCTTCCCCGACGGGCAGCTGGTCGCCTCGCTCGGCGGCCCGGCCGACCCGGCGACCGTGCTGACCGGGTTCCTGCGCCTGCTCGGCGCGACGCCGGCGGAACTGGCCGACCGGGCGGGCCTGCCCGGGCTCTGGCGGTGCTACACCGCCGACCGGCGGCTGCTGGTGCTGCTCGAGGACGCCGTGTCGGAGGCCCAGGTCCGGGCCCTGCTGCCGAGCGGGCCGGGCTGCGCCACCGTCGTGACGTCCCGCCGTGCGCTGCCCGGGTTGTGCGGCGCCCGCGCGGTCCCGGTCGCCGGACTGTCCACACAGGACGCCCGGACGCTGCTCGCGGCGATCGTGGGGGAGCCGCGGCTGCGCGGGGAACCCGAAGCGACACAACGGCTTCTCGGCCACTGCGCGGGCCTGGCGCTCGCCGTCCGGATCGCCGGGGCCAAGCTCGCCGGCCGGCCGCGGCAGCGCGTCGCGGAGTTCGCCGTGCGGCTGGCCGACGAACGCCGGCGGCTCGACGAGCTGACCGCGGGGGACCTGAGTGTCCGGACGGCCGTGACGGCGGCCCTGCGGGAGCGGCCCGCGGTCGACCGGTACCTCCTGCGGCTGCTGAACGCCTTCGACGGTCCCGTCCCGGACTGGTGCGCGGCCGCGTTGCTGGACAAGCCGATCGGCGAGGCGCGCGACCGGCTCGACGCGCTGGCCGCCGGGCACCTGCTGGTCCCGGCCGGCGCCCGCTGGACCGTGGCGCCGTTCGTCCGGCTCGTGCTGGCCGAGGGCACCCCGCCGGAGACCGACCAGGTCGCGTTGCGCCGGGCGTGCGAGGTGACGCTGACGCTCGCCGAGCGGGCCCGCGGCCGGCCGGCACCCGGTGGGGCGAGGCCGGATCCGGCGACAGCGCGCCGCGTCGCGGCCGACCCGGCGGGCTGGGCGGCCGAGGAGTCCGGCCACATCGCCGCCGCCGTCCGGCTGGCCGGCGCGCACGGCTGGCACGAGCTGACCGGCGGCCTCGCCGACGCCTGCACCGACCTGGCCGCCACGCCGTGGCTCGACCACTCCGCCCGCGCCGTGTCGGTGCTCGGGCTGGCCGCGGCGCGGCGGCGCAAGGACCCGCACGCGGAGGCCGAAAAGCTCTTCACCCTGGGTTCCGTGCACTGGCAGCAGGGCCGGTGGCGGCAGGCGCGCACCTACTTCGTGATGGCCGAGAACCGTTTCCGGGTGCTCGACGACCCGAGCGGCACCGCCGCGGTGCTGGCCGCGCTCGCCGACGTCCACCTCGACAACGGCAACGCCCGGGCCGCGGAGACGGAGCTGCGGGAGGCCCTCGGCCTGCTGCGCGACTGCGGCGACCGCCGCGGTCAGGCGGCCGCGGCGGCGCAGCTGGGCTCGCTGGCCGAGGACGTCGGCGACGTCCGGGGCGCGGTCGAGAGCTTCGAGGTGAGCATGCTGCTCGCCCGCGAGTGCGATGACGGGCGCTGGCACGACCAGGCCGCGAAGCGCTACGCCGACGTCCTGCGCCGCCACGGCGGCAGCGACCAGGCGGCCGATCTGCTCACCGGGGCCCTCGGCGGCGCCGTCCGCACCCGCGAGCGGCACTGGGAGGCGCACGTCCTGCGCAGCCTGGGCGACCTGCACGCCGAGGCGGGGGAGCTGGCCGACGGCGAACGCTGCCTGACGCGCTCGCTGGACCTGTTCGAGCAGATCGGGCACCGCCACGCCGCCGCCTACACCCACCGCAGCCTGGCCGACGCCCGCCGCCGGGCCGGTGACCCCGCCGGCTCGCGACGGCACCTGCGGCTGGCGATGGGCGTGTTCCGCGAGCTGCGCGACCGCCGCGGCGCCGGGTACGCCCTGCTCAGCCTCGGCCGGACCCAGGCCGCCGACGACGCCGGGCCGCAGGCGGTCCGGCTGCTGCGGACCTCGGCCGACGTGTTCCGCGACCTCGGTTTCCCGCTGTGGGAGCTGCGCGCGCTGCACGAGCTCAACGCCGTCACCAGCACGTCACCGGAGCGGGAGCGAACTCGTGAAGTCTTGACGAAGATCAGGACCTGACCCGCCCGCACCCGCCGCGCGCCCGCCCGCGTTTGGCGAAGTTATGGTCGGGACCTTTTGGCTGCCGCTCATCGGACGACGTACCGAGGAGGCAAGTCATGTCGGGACAACGGATGCTCGTGCGGGCGGCGGTGGGGCTGACCGCTTCGGCCGCGGTGGTGTTCGCCACCATCGGAACGGCTTCGGCGGAGGTCGAGGTCACCAAGCTCAGCCAGTCGGCGGCCGCGTCACAGCTGTCCGCGGCCGGGGTGACCCACTCGTCCAGCGGCGGCTGCACCACCAGGTCGAACTCGACCTGCACGTCCTACGAGCAGATCAACCAGACCACGGTCACGGGCGTGATCACGCTGAAGCGGGCGAGCGGGTGCGCCGTCAACATCACCGGCGGCACCGAGGTCGGGCACGCGTCGGGCACCTACAGCCACTACAACGGCTACAAGGTGGACATCGCGCACAACAGCTGTCTCGACAGCTACGTCAAGAACACCTTCAGCTACGACGGCCTCCGCGGCGACGGCTACCCGCAGTGGAAGGCCGGCTCCGGCAACCTCTACTGCGACGAAGGCAACCACTGGGACGTCACGTACTACACCTGCGGCTGCTGAGGTTCCCGGCCGGCGCCTGCCCGTGATGAGGGCTGCGGGCAGGTCCCGGCCGGGCACGATTACCGGGAGCGACACCCGGGTACCTCTCCGGAAGGAGGTGCCTGATGACGTCGCACCGCATCGCTCCCGCACCGGGCGTGGCCGCGGGAGTCGTGCTGCTGGCCGGGGTGTACCTGGTCCTGGCGCCGTGGCTCGCCCACTTCGGCGGGGCCGGGGTGCTGGCCCTGAGCAACACCGTCACCGGGCTGGTCCTGGTGGCCCTGGCGATCGCCCGCACGGCGACGCCGCGGGTGCGCCGGCTGACCTGGGTCGTCCCGGTGCTGGGCGCGTGGGCCGGGCTGTCGCTCGTGGCGCTGCGGCCGACGTGGGTGACCTGGCCGTCGGCGGCCGCGATCGTCGGCAACGTCGTCGCCGCCGTGGTCGCGGTGCTGGCCGGAGTGGCGCTGACCCGGGCCTGAGCATGCTCCGAGTGGACGTCCCCGGCCCCGAGGGCCAGGCTCGACGCCGGTAACGCGCGGGTGGACCGCCCGCCGCCGACCGGCCGAGGGAGGCCCGGTGGATCCCGACGAGATCACCACGTCGAACCCGGACAAGATCTTCTACCCCGAGGCCGGGCTGACCAAGGGCGACGTGGTCGCGCACTACCGGACCGTCGCCGAGGTGATGGTGCCGCACCTGCGCGGGCGGCCGCTCACCCTGCGCCGCTACCCGAACGGCATCGCCGGCCAGACCTGGTACCAGAAGGAGGCCAGCCCGAAGCTGCCCTCCTGGATCCGCGTCGAGGCCATCCCGCAGCGCGCGACGAGCGACGTCCGGCACGTGATCTGCGACGACCCCGCGACGCTGGTGTACCTGGCCAACCAGGCCGCGATCGAGTTCCACATCTGGTCGTCCACTGTGGACGATCTGGAGCACCCGGACACGGTGCTGATCGACATCGACCCGCCCGACGACGTCACCGTCGCCGACCTGCGCGCCATCGCGCGGCTGGTCAAGAAGGTGTACGAGGCCGCCGGGCTCACCGCGTACCTGCAGGCCACCGGCGGACGCGGGTTCCACGTCGTCGCGCCGATCGAGCCCAGCGGGACCTACGACGAGGTCCGCGACCTGGCGAAGGCGGCCGCCGAGGTGCTGGTGCGGCTCGACCCCGACCGGCTGACCACGGCGGTGCGGAAAGCCCAGCGCGGCGACCGCGTCTACCTCGACATCCTGCGCAACGGCTATTCGTCGACGTTCGTGGCGCCCTACTCCCTGCGGGCCCGGCCCTCGGCCGGCGTCGCCACCCCGATCGACTGGCGCGAGCTGGGCAAGGCGGAGCCGGCCGGCTGGACGCCCAAGCGCATCAAGGACCGCTTGGCGCGCAAGGGGGATCCGTGGGCCGGGATAGCCGACCACGCGGCGTCGCCGGTCAAAGCGTTGAAGCTGCTGGAGAAGCTGTAGTCCGCGGAGCGGGCCGGGTCACGTCTCGATGTGGCGCCAGGTCCCGTCCGCCTCGCCGGGGGCGTACTCGCTGTCCGCGCGCTTGGCGTAGATGCCGCCCAGCCCGTGCTCCCGCGCCGCGCCCAGGACGGCCTCGCCGTTGCCCTGGAAGTACTGGGGCACCTGCCACGTCCCACCTGACAACCCGAGGTCCGAGAGCAACGACCGGCGCTCGACGTACGGCAGGTCGAGTGTCGAACGGCCGTCGTGGTGCAGCACGTCGTAGGCGAAGAAGAACGCCGGCTTGTGCTTCATGATCCGCTTCGCGTCGTAGCCTTCGAAGCGACTGCGTTCCTTCAAGCCTTCGGGGTCCGGGCGGCCGTCGCGGACCACCACGATCTCGCCGTCCAGCAGGACTTCCGTCGAACCCAGGCTCTCGCCCAGCTTGTACAGCTCCGGGTACCGGCCGGTGACGTCGGCGCCGGAGCCGTCGTGCGCGGTGATGCGGCCGCCCGACACACAGAGCATCGTGCGGTCGCCGCCCCAGGCGAACTCGTACGCCCAGTCGGCGTCTTCGTCCGGCTCGGGCAGTGCGCCCGGGACCGCCGTCATCGGCTCCAGGAACTCGGGGGCGTCCTCGTGGCCGTCCTCGGCCGGGTCGAGGCGGCGCAAGGTCCAGTCGCCTTCGTCGTCCGGGTTGTGGCGGTTCTGGAACAGGTACTTGCCGCTCGCCCGCGCGCCGTGGAAGACGACCTCGACCTTGTGGTTGTTCCAGTGCAGCGTCTCGTAGCGGCCGGTGTCCCAGATCGCCATCCAGCCGCCGCCGTACTCGCCCGCCGGGATCTCGCCCTCGAAGGAGAGGTAGTCCATCGGGTGGTCCTCGGTGTGCACCGCGAGCCGGTTGACGCCGGGGGAGAGCGGCAGGCCCTTCGGCACCGCCCACGACACGAGCACGCCGTCGCGCTCCAGCCGGAAGTCCCAGTGCAGGCGGGTGGCGTGGTGCTCCTGGATCACGAACAGGTCGTCGCCGCCCGGCTCCGGGGCGCCGTCCGGCCACGGCTCGGGCGTCCGGGAACGGTCGCGCTTGCGCCGGTACTCGTCGAGTCGGTCGGCCATCGCGGGACCGGCACCCCCACTTCGCTCGGAGGGCACCAGGTTACCGTCCGCCACACCGGGTCCCGCCTCCGGTCGTGCCCTCCCGGAGCGCGCCGGCTCCGGGAGGGCACGCGCGTCACTCCGTCTCGGCCATGGCCTCGGCGAACTGCGCCGCGTACAGCCGGGCGTAGGCGCCGCCGCTGCCCAGGAGCACTTCGTGGCTGCCGTGCTCGACGATCTGACCGTGCTCCATCACCAGGATGACGTCGGCGTCGCGGATCGTGGAGAGCCGGTGCGCGATGACGAAGCTGGTGCGGCCCGAGCGCAGCTCGTTCATCGCCCGCTGGATGAGCACCTCGGTGCGGGTGTCGACCGAGCTGGTCGCCTCGTCGAGGATGAGGATGACCGGCTTGGCCAGGAACGCCCGCGCCACCGTGATCAGCTGCTTCTCGCCCGCGCTGACCGTGCCGCCCTCGTCGTCGAGGATCGTCTCGTAGCCGTCCGGCAGGGTGCGCACGAACCGGTCGACGTAGGTTGCCGTCGCCGCCTCGATGACCTCCTCGCGGGTCGGGTCGTCGGCACCGTAGGCGATGTTCTCCGCGATCGTGCCGCCGAAGAGCCAGGCGTCCTGCAGCACCATGCCGGTCTGGTCGCGCAGCACCTCGCGGTTCATCTTCGCGATGTCGACGCCGTCGAGCGTGATCCGCCCGCTGTCGAGCTCGTAGAACCGCATGAGC
The DNA here is from genome assembly GCF_046548675.1 of Amycolatopsis sp. cmx-8-4. Classification (NCBI taxonomy): domain Bacteria; kingdom Bacillati; phylum Actinomycetota; class Actinomycetes; order Pseudonocardiales; family Pseudonocardiaceae; genus Amycolatopsis; species Amycolatopsis sp. cmx-8-4. The sequence goes on along the minus strand of NZ_JAEBDZ010000042.1, from coordinate 25,624 downwards.
AGGTTGACCAGCGTCGTCTTGCCGGCGCCGGTCGGGCCGACGATCGCCACCGTCTGGCCGGGTTCGACCGTCAGCGACAGGTCGTCGATGAGCGGCTTCTCCGGCAGGTACCGGAACGAGACGTCCTGGAACTCGACGCGCCCGCGCACGACGTCCGGGCGTTCCGGGTTCGCCGGCTCCGGGCCCTGCTCCTCGGCGTCGAGCAGCGCGAACACCCGCTCGGCCGAGGCGACGCCGGACTGCAGCAGGTTCGCCATGCTGGCGATCTGCGTCACCGGCTGGCTGAACTGGCGCGAGTACTGGATGAACGCCTGCACCTCGCCGAGCGTCAGGCTGCCGGACGCGACGCGCAGCGCGCCGATCACGGCGACCAGCACGTAGCTCAGGTTGCCGATGAACATCATCGCCGGCTGGATCATCCCCGAGATGAACTGCGCCCGGAAGCTCGCCTGGTACAGCGTCTCGTTCTGCTGGTCGAAGATCGCCGCGGACTCGTCGCGCCTGCCGAACACCTTGACCAGCGAGTGGCCGGTGTACATCTCCTCGACGTGCGCGTTGAGCTTGCCGGTGGTCGCCCACTGCTTGATGAAGTTGGGCTGGGCCCGCTTCCCGACCTTGCCCGCCACGACCGCCGACAGCGGCACCGTGACCAGCGCGATCAGCGCGAGCAGCGGCGAGATCAGGAACATCATGATCAGCACACCGATCACGGTCAGCAGCGACGAGACGATCTGGGACAGCGTCTGCTGCAGCGATTGCGCCAGGTTGTCGATGTCGTTGGTGACGCGGGACAGGACCTCACCGCGCGGCTGGCGGTCGAAGTACTTCAGCGGCAGCCGCGCGAACTTCTCCTCGACCTGCTCGCGCAGGCGGTACACCGCGTGCTGCACCAGCGTCGTGGTCAGCCGGGCCTGGATCAGCCCGAAGAACGACGCGATCACGAACAGCGCCAGCACGGTCAGCAGGATCTGGCCGACCTTGTCGAAGTCGATGCCCACCCCGGGCACCAGGTCGACGCGGCCGTAGATGTCGGCGAGCGTGCCGTTGCCCTGGGCGCGCAGCCCCGCGACGACCTGTTCCTTGGTGACGCCGGGTGGCACCGCCCTGCCCAGCACGCCGGCGAGGATCGCGTCGGTGGCCTGGCCGAGGATCTTCGGCCCGATCACGGTCAGCGTGACGCTCGCCGCGCCCAGCACGAGCACGCCGATGAGGGCGGCCCGCTGCGGCGCCAGCAGGCGCAGCAGCCGTTTCAGCGACCCCTTGAAGTCCAGGGCCTTCTCCGGCGGCGCGCCGCCGGCCATCATGCGTCCAGGTCCTACGGTCGCGGCGCCGGTGTTCTTGTGCCGCTGGGCCGTGGGCCGTTCACCGGCCTCGGTGACGGCGGTCTTGGCGGACTCGTCCGTGGTACTCATGCCGCTTCCTGTTCGGTCAGCTGGGACAGCACGATTTCCCGGTAGGTTTCGTTGCCGTCCATGAGTTCGTGGTGGGTGCCGGTGCCGACGACGCGGCCCTCGTCGAGGACGATGATCCGGTCGGCGCCCCGGATGGTGCTGACCCGCTGCGCGACGATGACGACCGTGGCCTCGGCGGTTTCCGGGACCAGCGCGCGGCGCAGCGCCGCGTCGGTCGCGTAGTCGAGTGCGGAGAACGAGTCGTCGAACAGGTAGATCTCCGGTTTGTGCACCAGCATCCGGGCGATCGCGATCCGCTGCCGCTGCCCGCCCGAGACGTTCGTGCCGCCCTGGGCGATCGGCGCGTCAAGGCCCTCGGCCATCGCCGCGACGAAGTCCTTGCCCTGTGCCACTTCCAGCGCGTGCCAAAGCTCTTCGTCGGTGGCGTCGGGGTTGCCGTAACGCAGGTTGCTCGCCACCGTGCCGGCGAACAGGTACGGCTTCTGCGGCACCAGCCCGACCGTGCGGGCGAGCAGCGCCGGGTCGAGGTCGCGGACGTCGACGCCGTCGACCTTCACCGTGCCCTGGGTGGCGTCCATCAGCCGGGGGATCAGGTTGAGCAGCGTGGTCTTGCCGGTACCCGTGGAGCCGATGACGGCCGTCGTCTCACCGGGCCGCCCGACCAGCGAAATGTCGCACAGCACCGGCTTTTCCGCGCCGGGGTAGCGGAACTCGACCCCGGACAGCTCCAGGTGCCCGTGCACCTTGCCGGGCCGGATCGGCGTCACCGGCGGGCGGACGCTCGACTCGGTGTCGAGCACCTCGCTGATCCGCTCGGCGCTGACCTCCGCGCGCGGCACCATCATGAACATGAAGGTGGCCATCATGACCGCCATCAGGATCTGCAGCAGGTAGGACAGGAACGCCGTCAGGGCACCGATCTGCATGCTGCCGGAGTCGATGCGCTGCCCGCCGAACCACAGCACCGCGACGCTGGAGACGTTCATCACCAGCATCACGATCGGGAACATCAGGGCCATCAGCCGGCCGACCCGCAGCGAGACGGTCAGCAGCTCGTCGTTGGCGACGTCGAAGCGCGCGCGCTCGTGGGAGTCCCGGACGAACGCGCGGATGACGCGGATGCCCATGATCTGCTCGCGCAGCACCTTGTTGATCCGGTCGAGGCGGACCTGCATCAGCCGGAACGCCGGGCGCATCCGGGAGATGATCAGCCCGACCGACACGGCCAGCACCGGCACGATGACCAGCAGCAGCGAGGAGAGCGGCACGTCGAGGTTCAGCGCCAGCACGATGCCGCCGATGCACATGATCGGCGCGGACACCATCAGCGTCAGCGTCATCAGCACCAGCATCTGGACCTGCTGGACGTCGTTGGTGGTGCGGGTGATCAGCGACGGCGTGCCGAACTGGCCGACCTCGCGGGCCGAGAAGTCCTGCACCTGGTGGAAGATCCCGCCGCGGATGTCCCGGCCGACCGCCATCGCGGTGCGGGCGCCGAAGTAGACCGCGCCGATCGAGCCGGCGATCTGGGCCACGGTCACCGCGAGCATCACGCCGCCGATGCGCAGGATGTAGTCCATGTCGCCCTTGATCAGCCCGTTGTCGACGATGTCGGCGTTGAGCGTGGGCAGGTAGAGCATGGCGATCGTCTGCACCAGCTGGAGGACGACGATCACCCACAACGTCTTCGTGTACGGGCGCAGGTAGGCGCGCAGGAGCTTGACTAGCACAACGGTTCCCCCAGAGTGGTGGTGTTCGGTTCGGGATTCGGTGCGGTGCCGGCGCCGGTCAGGGCCGGCATGCCGGTGGCGAGCTCGTCCAGCAGCCGTTCCAGGGTCGGCAGGAACGGTTCGCCCTCGCTCATGAACCAGTGGACGAAGGCGACCCGAACCGCGCTTTCCACCGACGAGGCCATCAGCCGGCACAACAGGAGGTCCGCACCGCCCGCCCGCTTCGCGATGGTCTCGGCGAGTACGCGCTCGACCGCCGCGTGGGCGTTGAGGAACTCCCCGCGCAGCATCAGCTGCCCCATCAGCTCGCGGAGACGCACAACATACGCGCGATCCGGCTCGCCCTCACGTGAATATTGCTCGACCACGGCCTGCTTGACGGCCTCCCACAGCGGCTCGCTCTCGGGCCGGCCGAGCAGCGCCTCGTGCATCCCCTCGTGGCGGTCGACGACCATCGAGCAGACCGCTTGCTCCTTGCTGGAGAAGTAGTTGTTGAATGTCCGCGGGGACACCCCGACCTCGGTCGCGATGTCCTCCACCTTGACGTTCTCCAGTCCCCGGTCCAGGGCGAGCCGCAACGCGGCCTGGGCCAGGGCCCGGCGGGCTTCGCGCTTCTTGCGCTCCCGCAGGGTCAGCTTGGGTGGGTCGTGCGACGGCATGGGCGGAGTGTAGCGAAAAAGTTGCGCGCCACGCAAAAAAGTGCGGACTCCGCAAAATACGGACGAACCGGGCAGCCGCCTCGAGGGCGACCGGAGCGGCCACCACGCGGACCGGACCGACGGGAGTGGCCAACACGGCGACCGGAGTGGCCAACACGGCGACCGGAGTGGCCAACACGGCGACGGGAGTGGCCAACACGGCGACGGGAGTGGCCAACACGCGGCCCAGGCCAGCGAACGACCCGATCACCGGCCGGGGATCCGACCGACTTCCGGCACTGGTTCATGGACCCCGCACTCTGGGAGAAATACCTGGCAGAGGTCTGGATCGTCGTCTCCCCGGGCTGTCGCCGCCGGGCATTTCGGGCTACGGTTGTTACGTAGCGTGAGTGCGATCGGGAGGTGCGTGGCATGCGGGCGATGTGGAAGGGCTCGGTCTCGTTCGGGCTGGTGTCCATCCCGATCCAGATGTACGCGGCCACGGAGAACAAGAACGTCGCGCTCCGGCAGGTGCACGAGGCCGACGGCGGCCGCATCCAGTACAAGCGGTTCTGCACCGTCGACGGCGCGGAGGTGCCCTACGCCGAGATCGCCAAGGGCTACGAGCTGCCCGACGGCGAGATGGTCGTGATCACCGACGCCGAGATGGCCGAGCTGCCGCTGTCGTCGCAGCGCACGATCGACGTGCTCGAGTTCGTCCCGCTGGAGTCGATCGACCCGATCCAGTACGACCGGACGTACTACCTGGAGCCGCAGAAGAACGCGGTGAAGCCCTACATCGTGCTGCGCGACGCCCTGCACAAGTCGAGCCAGGTCGCCGTCGCGAAGGTCGCCGTGCGGCAGCGGGAGAGCATGGCGGTGCTGCGGGTGCACGCCGACGTCCTGGTGATGACGACGATGCTGTGGCCCGATGAGGTCCGCGAGCCCGACTTCCCGTTCCTGCGCGACGACCCGCCGCAGATCCGGCCGCAGGAGCTGTCCATGGCCGGCTCGCTGATCGACTCGCTGGGCGAGCCGGTGTTCGAGCCGGAGAAGTACCGCGACCACTACCGCGAGGCCCTCGAGGAGATGATCGAGGCCAAGGTCGCGGGGGAGCAGACGACCAAGCCCGCGGCGGTGACCGCCAAGGCCGACGTCGTCGACCTGATGGCCGCGCTGCAGGCCAGTGTGGACGCGGCGAAGAAGTCCCGCGAACCCGCGAAGGTGTCCAAGGCGGCAGTGTCCGAAGAAGACGCCGCGGACGAGAAGCCGGCCAAGAAACCGGCCGCGCGCAAGCGTGCCCCGAAGAAGACCGCCTGACCCGACGGCCGGGCGGGCTCGACCGTCCGAACGGGATTCTTCACGCGTGCGGAGACGAGCCGGGATGTAACCCGATCGTGTATGCAGCTGTGTACACGGCCTGGGTGATGTGCTAACACTAACGAGGTCCTTCGGCTCTCCCTCCCCCTCGGAGCCGGAGGACCCCTTTTCGTTCCCGGGACAGTCCGTTGTGGATACGTCGGCTACGTCACAGCGTCAGCGGAGCTTTGCCGCGGCGTAGCGGCCCCGGACGGCCGAACGGCCCGGCGCGGTCAGCATCGCTGCTGACGCGCGCCAGGCCGTTGGCGGGGGTCATGGGATCAGTACCAGTGCGCGCGGCCGCCGATCTTGCGGCCGGTGCCACCGAGGATGGCCAGCGCAACGCCGGCCACGGCCAGCACGATGCCGATCGTGTACAGCACCGGAATACCGACAATGAACCCGATGACGAGCAAAATAACACCGAGGACGATCACTTGACACACTCCTTCGCACGAGACCCGGCCCGGCTCCGTGCCGTCCGGGCGGATGCGCTCTCGAGGAGAGGATGGCCAGTTTCCGGGTCTCCCAAACTGCGGCAAATGGAGCAACTCTGAAAAAGGTCAGTATCGGTAGTGGTCGAGCTTGTACGGGCCCTCCACATCCACGCCGATGTACTCGGCCTGAGCCTTGGTCAGCTGGGTGAGCCGCACCCCGAGGGCGTCCAGGTGCAGCCGGGCGACCTTCTCGTCGAGGTGCTTCGGCAGCCGGTAGACCTCGACGGGGTACTCGCCGGGCTTGGTGAACAGCTCGATCTGGGCGATCGCCTGGTTGGTGAAGGAGTTCGACATCACGAACGAGGGGTGCCCGGTCGCGTTGCCGAGGTTCATCAGGCGGCCCTCGGAGAGCACGATGATCGCGTGGCCGTCGGCGAAGGTCCACTCGTGCACCTGCGGCTTGATCTCGTTCTTGACGACGCCGGGCAGCTTCGTCAGGCCCGCCATGTCGATCTCGTTGTCGAAGTGCCCGACGTTCGCCACGATCGCGTTGTGCTTCATCCGGCTCATCTGCGCGGCGGAGATGATGCCGAAGTTGCCGGTGGTCGTGATGAAGATGTCGGCGGTCTCGATGACGTCGTCCAGCTCGACCACGTCGAGCCCGTCCATCGCCGCCTGCAGCGCGCAGATGGGGTCGATCTCGGTGACCGAGACCCGGGCGCCCTGGCCGCGCAGCGCCTCGACCGCGCCCTTGCCGACGTCGCCGTAACCGCAGACGAGGACGCGCTTGCCGCCGATCATCACGTCGGTGGCCCGGTTGATCCCGTCCACCAGCGAGTGCCGGATGCCGTACTTGTTGTCGAACTTGGACTTCGTCACGGAGTCGTTGACGTTCATCGCGGGGAAGAGCAGCTCGCCGTCCTTGGCGAGCTTGTAGAGCCGCTTGACGCCGTTGGTCGTCTCTTCGGTGACGCCGCGGATCTCCTTGGCGATCCGGGTGAACCGGTCGCCGTCCTTGGCGAGGCTGGCGCGCAGCGTCTCCAGGACGATCCGGTACTCCTCGGGGTCCTCTTCGGACGGTTGCGGGACGGCGCCGGCCCCCTCGAACTCGACTCCCTTGTGGACGAGCATGGTGGCGTCACCGCCGTCGTCGAGGATCATGTTCGGCGCCTTGCCGCCGGCGAAGGCGAAGAGCTGGTCGGTGCACCACCAGTACTCCTCCAGCGACTCGCCCTTCCACGCGAACACGGCGGTGCCCGACGGCGCGTCGACCGTGCCCTCGGGGCCGACGACGACCGCGGCGGCGGCCTCGTCCTGCGTGGAGAAGATGTTGCAGGACACCCAGCGCACCTCGGCACCGAGGGCGACCAGGGTCTCGATCAGCACGGCGGTCTGCACGGTCATGTGCAGCGAGCCGGCGACGCGGGCGCCCTTCAGCGGCTGCGCGGCGGCGAACTCGCGGCGGATCGCCATCAGGCCGGGCATCTCGTGCTCGGCCAGCCGCAGCTGCGTCCGGCCGGCGTCGGCCAGCGCGAGGTCGGCGACGGCGAAGTCGAGTCCGTTGCGGCTCTGCAGTTTCTCGCTCATTCTTGCGTTCTCTCCGGAATCGGTGTGTTTCGACAAAAGGGCAGCACGAAGCGGGGCACGGTGAGTGCCGGGAAGTGGTGGGGCGGCGGGGCTAGCCGCGGCCGCGCGGGACCGGGTTTCCTTGCCGGACCATCACTTGCGTCAAATAGAAGATGGGCACCTCCCGTAGTGGGAGGCGCCCTTGGGTCCGTGATCCCCGGGCCGAGCGTGGCGGAAGAAGATCCGTCGCAGCGCCTCTCGGCCCGGAAACGCGCCGAAGGCCGGCGCACGCGGTTTCCGTCATCCAGGATGGCAAAGGCGCCGGGAACCTGTCAAGCGAGCGCGCAGGCCATGAGAAGGTCGTCGACGTACTCGCCATCGAGCAGGAATTCGTCCTGGAGCACGCCTTCCACGGCGAACCCGCAGCTCGCGTAGAGCCGGCGGGCGCCGGTGTTGTGACCGAGCACGCGCAGGCTCAGCTTGCGCGCCCCGCGGCGGCGGGCCTCGGCGACCGCGGCGTCGACCAGGAGCCGGCCGATGCCGAGGCGGCGCCGGTCCGGATCGACGGCGAGCCCGCCGATCACCAGCACGTGCCGGTGGGCGGCGATGCCGAACCCCTCGTCCAGCCGGACGTACCCGGCGACCACGCCGTCGTGCTCGGCGACCAGGACGTCTTCGGGCCGGGTGCCGTCGTCGAAGAACGGCGTGCCGGGCGGGGGAGCGGGCGCCGGGGAGGTCTCCGGGCTCCAGGTCCGCTCGTCGAGCTTCGCCAGGGCGTCGTCGTCGGCGGTCGTGGCCGCGCGGGTCTCGATCACCGGCCCAGCGCCGTCCACGCCTCTTCGACGATCGCGGCGAACCGCGCCGGGTCCTGCGCGTTGTGGGTGGTGGTGTTCTGCAGCTGGACGGTCAGCCCGCCGCCGGTGCGCTGGCAGTTCGTGACGACGGACTGTTCCGGGTCGACCGGCTGGCCCAGCGGGGTGGTGCCGTTGCGGACCAGGCACTGGACGGCGCCGATCCGCTTCAGCTCGTTCGTGGGCACCGCCAGGCCGAGCGCGGCCGTGTCCTCGTACTGGACGAGCAGCTCGGGCGAGTCCGCGCGGACCGCGGCCACCTGGAACATGCTCTCCAGGCCCGGGTCGCTGTAGGACCGGAACACGGCGGCCGCGCCGTGGTAGGCCGCCGAGATCCGCGAGGCGTTCTCGCCCTCGGCCTTGTCGGACCGCTCGATCTGCGACTTCCCGGCTTCGCGGCCGTCGGCGATCTTCGTGACCGCGGCCTGCGTGGTCGTGAACCCGCCGAGGGTGTCCGGCAGCTTCAGCGGCTGGGCGCTCGGCCCGCCGAGCAGGCCGGTCACCAGCCACGGCACGCCGACCACGAAGGCACCCACCACGAAGCCGATCACGGCCGTGAGGGCCGGGCGCGCGAACAGCGGACGACGCCGAGGTGCCTGAGGTGCGGCCGGCGGCATCGGCTGGTGCCACGGCTCCTGCTGGGCGGGCGGCTGCGGCTCGGGTCCGGGCGGGAACTCTGTGGTCACCCGGAGAATCCTGGCGGAACCGGGCATCCGGCGTGAAGGGAATTCCGCGGACAGGGGCTCAGATGAGATGCGCGCGCCGCCAAATGCCCTCGGAGCGGCCGCCGATCAGCCCCGCGTCGCGCAGGAACGGCACGATCTTCTCCGCCATCCACTGGCGCGTCTCGTGGAAGTGCGGGTTCGCCAGCGCCGCGGCGCGCCCCTCGCGCGGGGCGATCCCGACGCTGCGGTAGATCCGCGGGTCGACCATGCTGTCGACGACGCCGAAGGCCACCAGCGCCGTCCGCAGCCGGTGGCGCTGCAGGCCTGCTTTCGACAGTTTCGGCGTCTCCCGCAGCACTTCCTCCTTGGCGAAGCGGACGTGCCGGGCCTCCTCGACGACGTGGATCCGGTTGACCGAGCGGATCAGCGGCTGGATGCCGTCGTCGTCCATCATCGAGCGCTGCAGCCGGTCGGTGGTCTCCTCGGCGACGAGCACGCTGGCGAACATCGACGGCCCGGCCGCGGTGGCGCCGAAGATCTTCGCCGCCCGGTGCACGGCCTTCGGCACGCCGTAGCGCGGCACGCCGAGCCGCTCGGCGGTGCGGGCGAACATCACTGAATGCCGCGTCTCGTCGCCGATCTCGGTCATCGCGTACTGCGAGTGCTCGGTGCGCGCGTCGAGGTCGAAGACGTACCGGGCGAGCAGCTGCATCAGCACGATCTCGAACCACAGCCCGACGCTCATGATGCTGGCGATCTCGTGCTTGGACAGCTCGATCCGCTGCTCCGGCGTCAGCTTCGCCCACAGGTCGGTGCCGTAGAGGGAGACGCGCTCGAGCGGCATGTACGCCTTGCCCTCGGCGAGCGGCGCGGCCCAGTCGATGTCCACGTACGGGTCGTAGGAGTTCTTCGCGGAGCTCTTGAGCAGGCGAGCCGCGGTGACGTCCCGGTTCTGGGCCTCGACGCCCATAGCGGCCTCCGGAAAGTAGGGGGTACGCGATGTACTAGGTACTTCGGAAGCGTACACGGGCCGGCGGGTCCTGAGTAGGCTTTCGCCGTGACCAAGGTCGACGGGCGGGCGGCGCGCTGGGCGGGCCAGCAGGAACGGCGGCGCGCCGAGTTCGTCGACGCCGCCCTGGAGGCCATCGCCGAGCACGGCCCGGACGTCTCGACCGAGCAGATCGCCGAACGCGCCGGCGTCGCCCGCACCCGGCTGTACCGGCACTTCGACGGCGCCCCCGACCTCCAGCGCGCGATCGCGCAACGCGCGGCCGAGCTGGTCACCGCCGATCTGCAGCCGCTCTGGCACCCGTCGGGGTCACCGCGCGAGATGATCGACGCGGCCATCTCGACGCACCTGCACTGGCTGACCGAGCACGCCCAGCTGCACCGCTACCTGGTCCGCACGCTGCCGAGCCTGCCGGAGGCCGGCCGCACCGACGTCCGCGGCGCGATCGCCCGGCACCTCAGCCGCCTGTTCACCGGCTACCTGGCCGCGTTCGGCCTGGACCCGGCCCCGGCGGACACGATCGCGTTCGGCCTGGTCGGCTACGTCGAATCGGCGACGACCCGCTGGCTCGACCACCCGGGCTCGCTGAGCCTGCCGCAGCTGACCGGCCAGCTCACGGGCACGATCTGGGCGATGCTGGACCACACGCTCCGCGCGGGCGGGGTGGAACTGGACGCGGACCGCCCGCTGCCCCTGCCGGACGGGATCTAGTCCTCCCGCGGGAACTCGGCGCGCACCCCGAGCAGGCGGACCGCCCGGGTCAGCTCGAACATCCCCAGCACTTCCTGCGCCGCCCGGTCCAGCTCGACCGGGTCGGACGTCGGCTCGGGCAGCGTCACGCTGTGGGTGTGGGTCGTGAACGGCACGAACCGGACCTTCACGGCGACCCGTGCCGCCGGTCGGCCCTCCTCCAGGACGTCCTGGGCCACGCGTTTCGCGAGCGCCGACACCTCCGCCGCCATCGCCGCGGGGTCGGTGAGGTCGCGCTGGAACGTCGTCTCGCGGCTGCGGGAGCGCGCCACGTACGGCGTCGCGCTGACTTCGGCGTCGCCGATACCGCCGCCGAGCAGGCGCAGCCACGGGCCGGTCCTGGGGCCGAACCGCGCCGCCAGCACCGCGACGTCCGCGCCGGCCAGGTCCAGGACGGTTTCGATGCCCAGCTCGGCGAGCTTCCTGGTCGTCTTGCCGCCGATGCCCCACAGCGCGTCGGTCGGCCGGGAAGCCATGACCTCCCACCAGTTCTCCTGCGTCAGCCGGAAGATCCCGCCCGGCTTGCCGAAGCCGGTGGCGAGCTTGGCGCGCAGCTTGTTGTCGCCGATCCCGACCGCGCACGACAACCCGGTGTCGCGCAGGACCGCCGCGCGCAGGTCCGCGGCCAGGGCCTCCGGGTCGTCGGCCGTCGCGCCGACGAACGCCTCGTCCCAGCCCATCACCTCGACGACCACCGGGAACTCCCGCAGCGTGGTCATCACGTGCTCGGAGACCTCGAGGTAGGCCGGGGGATCGGAGGGCAGGAAGACCGCGCCGGGGCAGCGTTTCGCCGCGATCCGCAGCGGCATGCCGGAGTGGACGCCGAACTCGCGGGCCTCGTAGGACGCGGTCGCCACCACGGCGCGCTCGGCCGGGTCGCCGGAGCCGCCGACGACCACCGGCTTCCCGCGCAGCTCCGGGCGCCGGGCGATCTCGACCGCGGCGATGAACTGGTCGAGGTCGACGTGCAGGACCCACTTCACGGGCCCAGTCTGCCTCAGGGACCTCAGACGCGGTGGCGCGCCACGTGGGTCCAGACCGCGCCGGTCAGGGCGAGGATCCCGCAGAGGGTGACCCCCGGGTCGGGCAGCACCAGCCCGACGACCAGGAGCAGCACGGCGGCGACGTCGAGGGCGAGGAGCAGCGCGGTCTTGAGCGCGCGCGGTTTCCGGCGCCGGCCTTCGCGCAACGCGATGGCCAGGTCGGGGTCACTCAGCTCGAGGCTGCGCTCGATCTTCTCGAGCTCGGTTCGTTCGTGGTGACTGAGCATCGGGGTACTCCTTCGGCGCCGAACCCGCCGTTCCGGAGAGCAGATACCCAATCGTCCTCCTGGCGAACCGCCGAACGACGTCTTGTTTCGTGCTTTTGGTTGCGCCGACCGGGTGATCTCCGATCCGTGACTGCTCATGGTCACGTTAGGTTTCCTTCGAACGTGGCCGGTCACGGCCCGGACGACGAACTGGGGCGCTCGGCAAACGGGCGGTCGTGGGGGCGGGCGGTGACTGCCGCCTGCTGTCGTGCGGGCGGGGGCCGGCCGGCATCTCAAGCAGCTGGAGGCCTTTGATGACCCTGCCCACCGAACCGATCGGCAGCATTCCCCGCCCCGACTACCTCCTCGCGGGGCTGGGGGAGTTCGCCGCCGGCCGGATCGACGCCGCCGCGCTCGCCGAGCTGGAGGGCCGCGCGCTGGCCGACACGATCAGCCGGTTCGAGGAGACCGGCTCGCCCGTGCTGACCGACGGCGAACAGGGCAAGCCGAGCTTCGCGACCTACCCGCTGGCCGGCCTCACGGACCTGGCGCCGGACGGCGTCGTCATCCCGTTCGCCGACGGGCACACCCGGCAGCTGCCGCGGCTGACCGCCGGGCCGTTCCGCTACGCGACCCACGCGGACGAGTACCTGACGCGGGCCAAGGCGCTGACGGACAAGCCGATCAAGCAGGCCGTGATCGCCGCGTCCGCGGTCTCGCTCGTCTACCCGGCCGACGGCATCGAGGGCTACTCGCAGGAGCAGTTCGTCGCGGACCTGGTGAACGAGGCCGAGGCGGACATCCGCCGCAGCTTCGACGCGGGCGCGGACAGCGTCCAGATCGACTTCACCGAGGGACGGCTGTCGCTGAAGCTCGACCCGTCCGGCGGACTGCTGCGGCAGTTCATCGACCTGAACAACGCCGTCCTCGACCGGTTCACCGCCGCGGAGCGCGCCAAGATCGGCGTCCACACCTGCCCGGGTGGCGACCAGGACTCGGTGCACAGCCTCGACGTCGACTACGCGGGCCTGCTGCCGGCATTGTTCGACCTCAAGGCGGGCAACTTCTTCGTCCAGCTCGCGAGCGAGGCCGACCCGTCGCACGCGCTCGAGGTGATCAAGGGCGTCCGCAAGGCCGACCAGCGGGTGTTCGTCGGCGTGATCGACCCGATCGACCCGCGCGTCGAGACGGCCGAAGAGGTCCGCGACCGGGTTCTCGCCGCCGCGCAGTACATCCCGGCCGATCGGTTGGGCACCTGCGACGACTGCGGGTTCTCGCCGTTCGCCGACGACACGTCGACCTCGCGCGACATCGCGTTCGCGAAGATCACCGCCCGCGTCGAAGGCACGAAGCTGGCCGCCGAGAAGCTGGGCTGACCGCGGTGCCGGGGGCTGCCGTGGTGGCGGCCCCCGGCGTCACGCGGTACCGACGGCGACCCGGACCCCGAGCGTGACGAGCACGGTGCCCATCACGGCGTCCAGCCCGCGGCGCACCCGGCCGGAGGAGAAGAAGCGCCGCAGCGCGCCGACCACGACGGCCAGGGTGACGAACCACAGCACGGTGCCGGCGGTGGCGATCGCGGCCAGTTCGAGCGTCTGCAGGGTGGAGCCGTCCGCGGGCAGGAACTGGGGGAGCAGTGCCAGGAAGTAGACGGCGACCTTCGGGTTGAGCAGGTTGGTGAACAGCCCCTGCCGGAACGCCGCCCAGGCCCCCTTCGGCTGTACGGCGGGCGTCTCGCCGAGGTCGCGGTACTCCCCGCGCCGCACGGCCAGCCACGCCCGGATCCCGAGCACCACCAGATAAGCGGCGCCGACGAGCTTGACGACGGTGAAGGCCACCGCGGACGCGGTGAGCACGGCCGCGACCCCGAGCGCGATCGCCACGACCCAGGCGAACACCCCCAGCGCGATCCCGGCCCCGGCGGCGATCCCGGCCCGCCGCCCGCTGGTGAGCGAAGACCGCGTGACAACGACGAAGTCGGGCCCGGGCGACATCGCCCCGAGGATAACGACGAGCAGGAACGAAGCGGCAGTGGCACCGGGGATCATGCGCCGAGAATACGATCCCGCCGCCACCGGATTTCCGCGGTCCGGCGCCGTGTCGACCTCCTGATCACGCGTGTCGACCTTCCGATCACGCGTGTCGACCCTCTGATCACGCCTGAGCGGTGCAGGGGTCCTCGGCGCAGAGGTGTGCGCAAAGTCCTTCGACCCCGGCGGCGAGGGCGGTGAACTGCTCCGGGGTCAGGCCGTCGACGAACAGGGTCCGGACCAGGGTCGCGTGGCCCGCGGCGGCCGCGCGGAGGCGGGCGTGGCCCTCGTCCGTGAGGTAGGCGATGACGCCGCGGTCGTCCGAGGGGCACGAGCGGCGGCCGACCAGGCCGGCCTTCTCCAGCTGGGCCACCTGGTAGCTCAGGCCGCTCTTCGACGTCAGCGCGGCGCCGGCCAGTTCGGTCATGCGCAGCTCGCCGTCCGCGGCGGACAGGCGGGCGAGGACCTCGTACTGCGGGTGCGAGAGCCCGGCGTCGTCACGCAGCTGCTGCTCGACCTTGCGGGTCAGCAACGTGCCCGCCATCAGGAACCCCTGCCACGTCTTCAGCTCGCGCTCGGTCAGCCACCGGGGATCGCCCATGCGTCCATGGTATCAAGATTGTTCGAATTTGAACTTCGTGTAGGGTCGATCTTGTGGGCGACTCCAGGGGAAACAGCATGACGGCTGAGGTGCGGACGCGGGTGCGGATCCCGCTCCGGCTCGACGGCGATGTCACGGTGGACGCCGAGGCCGTCACGTTCCGCGGCCTGGCCGACGACGGCGAGCACCTGGCGTTCGTCCTGGGCACGCCGGGCGAGGTCCCGCTGGTGCGGCCGCATTCGGAGTGCCTCACCGGCGACGTCTTCGGGTCGGCGCGCTGCGACTGCGGGCCGCAGCTGGCCGAGGCCGTCGCGCGGATCGCCGAGGCCGGCGGGTACCTGCTGTACCTGCGCCAGGAGGGCCGGGGGATCGGGCTGTACAACAAGCTCGACGCGTACGCGCTGCAGGACGGCGGCCTGGACACCTACGCCGCGAACGCCGCGCTGGGCCTGCCCGAGGACGCCCGCGACTACACCGTCGCCGCTCAGATGCTGGGCGCGCTGGGCGTGGACCGGGTGGACCTGCTGTCGAACAACCCGGACAAGGTCGCCCAGCTGCGCGCGGCCGGCATCGCGGTGCGCGACCAGGTCGCGACCGGCGTGTACGCGACGGAGAACAACGTCCGGTACCTGCGGGCGAAAGCCGAGCAGACCGGCCACACGCTCAGTCTCCCCGGCATCGCCAGCTGACCCGGCGTACCCGGAGGGTCGGGTCACGTACCTGGAGGGTCGGCCGGCGTACCCAGGCGGTCGGCTCGCGTGCCTGGAGGGTCGGCTCGCGTGATTGGACCGTCGACACGCGTGTCTGGGGGGACGACACGGTGGTCAGGTCAGGCGGGGGGCGTTGGCCGCGGCGGGGCCGGTGGTGAGCTTCTCCAGGAGTCCGATGAGGACGGTGCGTTCCTCGGGGTTCAGCGAGGCGGCCCAGGCCTGCTCGCGTTCGTTGTGGGCCTGGTAGGCGTCGGTGACGGCCGCGTGGCCCTTCGCCGTGATCGCCAGGCTGACCGCGCGGCGGTCGTGCGGGACCTGGGTGCGGGTCACCAGGCCGTCCCGCTCCAGGGTCTTGACCAGCGCCGACACCGCCGCGCGGCTCATCCCGGCCAGCCGGGCGACGTGGCGTGACTCCAAGGGGCCGGCCAGCCAGAGCACGAACAGCACCCGGAACCCCGCCCAGCTGAAGCCGCGGGGGCGGTGGACCGTCGACTCCCAGTCGTAGACCAGCGCGCCCGTCAGGCGGTGCAGGGTCAGGCCGAGGCGCATCGCGACCGGGTCCGTCGAGGGCAGCTCGGCCTGCGTCCTGCCGATCGCGTAGTCGACGAACGAGAGGTAGTCGAGGTCGGCGGGCTGGTCGGTCATGCGGGTCAGGTTAGGCGACGAGGGGTTCCGCGCGGGCGTCCGCCGGGTTAGCCTGGCCGCGGCCGATGGTCAAACCTTTGATCACAGGAGCGCTCGTCGTGACGAAGAAAGCCTTTGCCTCCTCGGCGGACCTGGCCGAGAAAGCGCAGACCCTGGAGGTCCTCGCGGACGGCGTCTACGCGCTGACCGCGGAGGGCGACCCGAACATCGGCGCGATCGAAGGCGAGGACTTCCTCGTCTGCTTCGAGGCGCTGGCGACGCCCGTCGCGGCGCGCGAATGGCTCGCGAAACTGCGGGAGCACACCGACAAACCCGTGCGGTACCTCGTGTTGAGCCACTACCACGCCGTCCGCGTGCTCGGCGCGTCCGCGTTCGACGCCGAGGTGATCGTCGCGCACGAGAACACCCGCGCCCTGGTCGCCGAGCGCGGCAAGGAGGACTGGGCGAGCGAGTTCGGCCGGATGCCGCGGCTGGCGAAGAACGCGGAATCGGTGCCCGGGCTGACCTGGCCGACCCTCACCTTCTCCGACCGCCTCACCATCGACCTCGGCGGCGACCGCGGCGACCTCGTGCTCCAGTACTGCGGCCGCGGCCACACCGAGGGCGACCTCGTGGCCTGGCTGCCGCGCCGGAAGATCCTCTACGCCGGCGACCTGGTCGAGGCCGAAGCCGCGCTGTACACCGGGGACGCGTTCCACCGCGACTGGTCGACGTCCACTTTGGACCGCGTCGCCGCTTTCGGGGCCGAGACGCTGATCGGCGGCCGTGGCGGGGTGAGCCGCGGTGCCGAAGCCGTCGACGCCGCGATCGCGCAGACCCGGCACTTCCTGACGACGATGCTGCGCGAGGTCGGCGCGGTCCGCGACGCCGGCGGCACGCTCAAGCAGGCCTTCGAGCGCACCCACGCGGCGCTGGCAGACCAGTACGGCCAGTGGCCGATCTTCGAGCACTGCCTGCCCTTCGACGTCTCCCGGCTGTGGGACGAGCTGGGCGGGATCGAGCGGCCGGTGGTGTGGACCGCCGAACGCGACCGCGAAGTCTGGGACCAGCTGCAGGACTGACGATGACCGTCGCCGTCCTCGGCAGCGGCCCGGTCGGGCAGACGGCCGCGCTGCTGCTCGCGCGCTGGGGCGTGCCGGTCGTGCTCCTCGACGAGCACCCGGTGCGCGATCCCGTCGGGTCCAAGGCGATCTGCCAGCAACGGGACACCCTCGACGTCTGGGCGTCGCTCGGCGCCGGCTGTCTCGCCGAGGAAGGCCTGACCTGGACGACCGCACGGACCTTCCACCGCGAGACCGAACTGTTCGCGCTGAAGCTGCCGGACGGCGGGTCCGCGTTGCCGCCGTTCGTGAACCTCTCGCAGGCCCGCGTCGAGGAGGTCCTGGACGGGCTGATCGCGGAACAGCCGCTGATCGACGTCCGCCGCGGCCACCGCGTCACCGGCTTGACCCAGCCGGGTTGCGTGGTCGTGGAATGTGAGACGGCGGATGGGCCGCGCACGATCGAGGCCGACTACGCGATCGCGTGCACCGGCGCCCGCGGCGACGCGGTGCGGCGAGCACTCGGGCAGCGCCTCGAAGGAGTGTCCTTCCGGGACCTGTTCCTGATCTGCGACATCCGGGCCGACCTGCCCGGCTGGGCGGCGGAACGGCGGTTCTACTTCGACCCGCCGTGGAACCCGGGCCGCCAGGTGCTGATCCACCCGTGCCCCGGCTCGCGGTTCCGCATCGACTGGCAGGTCCCCGCCGACTACGACCTCACCGCCGAGGAAACCGGTGGCGCCCTGGACCAGCGGATCCGGGCGATCCTGGGCGACCGGCCGTACGAAGTGGTGTGGCGGTCGGTCTACCGGTTCCACACGCGGCTGGTCGAGCGGATGCGCGCCGGGCGCGTCCTGCTGGCGGGGGACTGCGCGCACCTGGTCGCGCCGTTCGGCGCCCGCGGGCTCAACTCGGGGGTCGCGGACGCGGAGAACGCCGCGTGGAAGCTGGCCTGGGTCCTGCGCGGCCACGCGGGGGCGGAGCTGCTGGAGAGCTACCACACCGAGCGGCACGCGGCCGCCGTCGAGAACGCCGAGGTGACGACGGCGACTATGGACTTCCTGGTGCCCCAGGACGAAGCCCGGCGCGAACACCGCGCCCGGGTCCTGGCCGGGGGTGTCCACGCCGAGGTCGACTCGGGACGGCTCGCCGAACCGTTCTGGTACGCGGACTCGCCGTTGACGACGCCGGACCCGCGCCGCGCGTTCGCCGGGCGCCCGCCGCGCGGCACGCTGCCGCCACCCGGGCCCGGGGTGTTGCTGCCGGACATCGAGGTCCCCGCCGGCCGGGTCAGAGACCTGGCGCGGCAAGGGTTCCTGCTGCTGACGACGCCGGGCGTCGACCCCGCGGGACTGCGGTCGGTGGAGATCCCGGTGGGCGGTGCGCTGGGTGCGCGCCCGGGCGAGGCCTGGCTGGTCCGCCCGGACGCCTACGTCGCCGCGGTATTGCCCGACCCGACCGCGCCGGAGGTCGCCATTGCCCTCCGGCGCGGCTCAGGCGGCACTTTCACGTGAAAGTGCCGGACCGGATCACGGGTAGTTGTTCAGCGGGCTCACCTGGTTGGCCTGGTTCGCCGCCGCGCCCGTGTCGTTGATGACGTGGCTGATCGTGCCCACGCCGCCGAGCGAGACCGAGACCAGGTTGTGGAACCGGACCCCGCTGTTGTTCGGCACTTCGAACGAATGACTGGCCACAATGGACGGGTTGGTCTGGAAGAAGCAGTAGCTGCCGACCCCCCAGGCCTCGTGGCTGGTCACCGAGTCGGCCACCTTGTACGCCGCCCAGCCCTGCCGGCCGCCACCGCTGGACCAGGACGCCTGGTCCGGCGGGTCGTACGGCATCTCGTTCTGGAAGAAGTACGTCCGCCCGCCGTTGCCGTTCCAGAGCACCTCGTACTGCTGGTAGTGCTCGACGAACAAGCCGTACATCGTCACGTTCGCGCCGTTGACGACCAGGCCGTTCGCCGCGGTGTTGACGTTCCAGCCGACGCCGTTCGAGTGATCACCGCGCCACAGCCACATGTGGTCGCCGATGACGTTGTTCGAGTTGATCACCAGCGTCTGCGTCGCCCGGCCGACGGCGGCGCCGCCGATCCGGAAGAACACGTCGTGCAGCGACGTCGGGTCGGCCGCGTGGTTCGCGGCCGAGCCCGGCTGCCCGATCTGCATCAGCACCGGCGAGTTCACCGCGCCGGCGTCGATCAGCAGGCCGCCGATCTTCACACCGTCCACATCGGACACCGTGATGGCCGCGGTGCCGTTGGTGGGCTGCAGCGTCGCCAGGCCGAGGCCGAGCACCACGGTGTCCGGGCGCGTGACGTTCAGCGCCTGGTCGAGGTGGTACACGCCCGGTGTGACGAGCAGGTTCTTGCCCGCCGCCAGCGCCGCGTTGATCGTCGCGGCCGAGTCGGACGGCTTGGCCACGTAGAACTCGCTCAGCGAGATCGACGAGCCGGCCGGCGCGCCGTGGCCCCAGCTGGTGCCGACGGAGTTCTGCCGCAACGCGGGCACGAACACGTTGTAGCTGCCCGAGCCGTCGACGTAGAGGAACGGCTTCTCGCGGCTCACCGGCGTCTGGTTGACGACGGTCTCCGGCGGGTTCGGGAACGACGCCGCCGGCGTGCCGGTCGAGCCGACGAACACCATGTTCCACACGCCGCCCGCCCAGCTGCCGAGCTCGCTGTTGCGGGTCAGGAACTGCTGCTGCGACCCGGAAACGGCCTGCCCGTCGATCTTGCTGTCGGCGATCAGGCCGCCACTGGCCCAGCCGTCACCGCCGTTCCACAGCTGGATCTGGCTGCCCTTCAGGTGCATCCGGCGGTACGGCGCGGCCTGCGCGACCGCCCACCGCTCGACCTGCCCGGTCGGCAGCGTCACCGACAGGTTCTCCGCGGAGCGCCAGAAGTTCTGCGTCGCGTTGCCCTTGTTGGCCGGGTTGTCACCCTGCTGCAGCCAGTCCGCCTCGACGCGGACGTGCCCGTTGAGGTTGACGTCGTCGGGGGAGAGGCCCAGCCCGGCGACCTGCTCGTAGAACCCGAGGTTGACGTCGGCGTTGTAGCTGCCCGGCTTGAACAGCACGGCGTAGCGCTGGTCGCCGAACTGGTTGGTGTGCTGCTGGTTCGCGATCTGCGTCAGCCGGTCCTGGATCGTCGACGCCGGGGTCGACGGGTCGAACACCGACACGTTCGACCCGAGGTCCGGGTTGCGCGGGTCGGTCGGCGGGATCGTGGTGCCGCCGCCGGTGCCGTGGGCCGCGACCTCCCATAGTGAATAGCCGTACCCGGTGGCCCGCTGGGTGCCGTTGATCCGCAGGTAGCGGGCCGTGCCGGTGACGGGCACGGTCTGCGTGCCGCCGGTGCCGGTGGTCGTCGAGTAGGCGTCGGTCCAGCTCGTGCCGTTGCTCGAGAGCTGGACGGTGAACGCCTTGGCGTACGCGGCTTCCCACGTCAGCACCACGTCACAGAGCTGCTGCGACGAGCCCAGGTCGACCTGGAGCCACTGCGGGTCGCTGAACGCGCTGGACCAGCGGGTGCCCGTGTTCCCGTCGACCGCGTTCGACGCGGGGGTGCCGCCGTTTTCGGTGGACGACGCGGTCGCGGCGTGGCCCTGGGCGAGGTTCGTGGTCCCGCACGCGGCGGCCTGCGCCGGTGTGGAACCGAGGACGGTCGCCGTGGCGAACGCGGTGAGGAGGGTGCTGGAGACGGCGAGGAACCGCCGTCCCCGGGAGAACGTCGTTGATCTCATCTGCCTGCCTGATCGGTCGGAGAAACTCCGGCGGGCCGCGCTCGGGGCGCGGCGGCGTGCCGGGCGGGCCCCACTGCCCGCGCCGGCGTCCGGGTGGTGCGACGGGTCCGCGGCCGGGGCGTCCGCCGGGCCCCGTGAGCCGGGGAGCGGGGCGAAGCGGGCGGCGAGACGGCGAACCAGTCAGCCCGAAGGGGTGGAATCGATCCAGGTGGCGGCCGCGGAACCGGTTCCGTCGAAGCGAGGAGCAGTTAACATCCCGCGCCGGGCAAGCGTCAAGGTTCCGGGCGGGATTCCTTCTCTCGGCCCAGTGTTCCGGCCGTTCCGGGACCACCCGGCGCACCGTCGTTGACATTTTCACGCTCTTTATTTATATCTTGAACTAAGAGCGTACCGAAGAGCGGGCCCCACACCCGCGCCGAGGCCACGTGAGCCGATCCGCGCCGGGGCAAGGACGTCCCGGCGCCGGTCCCCGTGGAGGTTCCCCATGCACCGACGCATGAAGCGACCCCGAGCCCGCTCGGGCGTGCTCGCCGTCCTCACCCTGGTCCTGGCCGCGCTCATCAGCGCGCCCGCCGCCCAGGCCGCGCCCGTCCTGCTCTCCCAAGGCCGTCCCGTGACGGCGTCGTCCACCGAAAACGCCGGCACTCCGGCGTCGGCCGCGGTCGACGGCGACGGCGGTACCCGCTGGTCGAGCGCGTTCAGCGACCCGCAGTGGCTGCAGGTCGACCTCGGGTCCACCCAGCAGCTGTCCCAGGTGGTGCTGAACTGGGAAACCGCCTACGCCAAGGCGTTCACGATCCAGACGTCCACCGACGGCGCCACCTGGACGTCGCTGTACTCGACGACCACCGCCACGGGCGGGAACCAGACGCTGACCGTCACCGGCAGCGGCCGGTACGTCCGGCTCACCGGCACCCAGCGGGCCACCCAGTACGGCTACTCGCTGTGGGAGTTCCAGGTCTTCGGCGGGGGCGGCACCACGCAGCCCGGCGACGTCCTGCTGTCGTACGGCAAGTCCGGCTCGGCCTCGTCGTACCAGGACGACGGCGCCTGCCCCGGCTGCCTCCCGGCCAAGGCGTTCGACCACGACCCGGCCACCCGCTGGGCGACCAGCGCGACCACCGGCTGGGTCGACCCCGGCTGGATCACCGTCGACCTCGGGGCCACCGCGAACGTGCACCAGGTCGTCCTGCAGTGGGACCCGGCCTTCGCGGTCGCGTACCAGATCCAGGTGTCGAACGACAACGCGAACTGGACGTCGCTCTACTCGACGACCACCGGCAAGGGCTTCAAGGAGACCCTGACCGTCAACGGCAGCGGCCGGTACGTCCGGATGTACGGCACCGCGCGGTCCAACGGCTACGGCTACTCGCTGTGGGGCTTCGACGTCTACGGCACCGGCGGCAACCCGACCACCGTGCCGCCCGCGCCGCCGGCCCCGCACTTCCCGGGCACGCTCGTCTGGAGCGACGAGTTCAACGGCGCCTCGGGCGCCGGCCCGGACGCGAGCAAGTGGACGGCCGAGACGGGCGCCGGCGTCAACAACGAGCTCGAGTACTACACGAACAACAACAACGCCAAGCAGGACGGCCGCGGCAACCTGGTCATCCAGGTCCGCCGCGAGGCGACGCCGGGGTCGGCGTGCCCGGTCGACCCGATCAGCGGCAGCGGCACCTGCCAGTACACCTCGGGCCGGATCAACACCGCGGGCAAGTTCAGCTTCACCTACGGCCACGTCGAGGCCAACATCAAGGTGTCCGGCACCCAGGGCCTCTGGCCCGCGTTCTGGTTGCTGGGCGCCAACTTCTTCAACGGCACGCCGTGGCCCAACTGCGGTGAGATCGACATCATGGAGCACGTCGGGAAGTCGCCGAACCTGGCCTACTCGACCATCCACGCCCCGGCCTACAACGGTGGCGGCGGCATCGGCGCGCCCTTCGACGTGGGCCAGGACGTCTCCGCCGGGTTCCACAAGTTCGGCCTCGACTGGGACGCCTCGCACATGACGTTCTCCGTCGACGGCAACGCGTTCGAGACGATCAACCGCGACACCGTGGAGAGCACGCGCGGGCCGTGGGTTTACGACCATCCGTTCTTCCTGATCCTCAACAACGCCATCGGCGGCGACTTCCCCGGTCCGCCGGGAGCGGGCACCGTGCTGCCGCAGGACATGGTGATCGACTACGTCCGGGTGTACCAGTGAGGCGGCGGCTCGCGCTCGTCACGGGAGCAGTGGTCGCGGCGGGCCTGCTGACCGCGCCACTGTTCACCGCCCAGGCGGCACCGACCTTGCTCTCGCAGGGCCACGCGGTGACCGCGTCCTCCACCGAAAACGCCGCCTTCCCGGCCAGTGCGGCGGTGGACGGCGACCCCGGCACGCGCTGGTCGAGCCTGGCCGCCGACCCGCAGACGCTGCAGGTCGACCTCGGCGGCTCGCACCCGCTCAACCAGGTCGTCGTCCAGTGGGAGGCGGCCTACGCCAAGGCGTTCACCATCCAGGCGTCGGCCGACGGCAACCAGTGGTCGACGGTGTACTCGACGACGACGGGCACCGGCGGCACGCAGACACTGCCGGCGTCGGGCAGCGGCCGGTACGTCCGGCTGACCACGACCCAGCGCGCGACCCAGTGGGGTGTGTCGCTGTGGGAGTTCCAGGTGTTCGGCGACGGCACGGCGCAGGCGTGCGGCAGCGCGAACGCCGGCCTGCGGCAGCCGTCGTCGGCCTCCAGCGTCCAGTCGGACGCGTTCCCGGTCAGCGCCGCCTTCGACGGTGACGCCGGGACGCGCTGGTCCAGCCTGGCCGCGGACCCGCAGTGGATCCAGGTCGATCTGGGCAGCTCACGGCCGGTGTGCGGCGTCGACCTGACGTGGGAGGCCGCGTACGCGAGCGCGTACACGATCCAGCTGTCCACGAACGGGACGTCCTGGACGACGGCGGCCACCGTCGCCGGGGCCGGCGGCACCGAGCACCCCGCGGTGAGCGGCACGGCTCGTTATGTCCGGATGAACGCGACCGCACGAGCCACTCAATGGGGTGTCTCGCTGTGGGAGTTCGCGGTGCACACCAGTGACAGCGCGCCGCCGACGACCACGCCGACCAACCCGGGTGGCTGCCCGTGGGTCGGCTCGACGGCGCCGGTCGCGGACCGCGTCAACCAGCTGATGGCGGCCATGACCGCGCAGCAGAAGATCAAGGTGCTGCACGGCAACGGCGCGACCGGGCCGTACATCGGCGACACCGACGCGGTGCCCGAGCTGTGCATCCCGGCGCTCGGCCTGCAGGACGGCCCGGCCGGGGTCGGCGACGGCCTCGACGGCGTCACCCAGTTCCCGGCGCCGGTCACCGCCGCCGCGACCTGGGACACCGGGCTGATCAACCGGTACGGCACCGCGATGGGCGCGGAGTTCGCCGGGAAGGGCGTCGACATCGCCCTCGGCCCGACGATCAACCTGGTCCGCGACCCCCGCTGGGGCCGCAACTTCGAGACCTACGCCGAGGACCCCTACCTCGCCGGAGCGGCCGGGACCGCCACGATCCAGGGCATCCAGAGCCAGGGGGTGATGGCGCAGGCCAAGCACGCGGCGGCCTACAACGTCGAGGCCGGGGCGTCGCGCGGGACGCCGTCGGACAACGTCATCGTCGACGACCGGACCCTCCACGAGCTGTACCTGCCGGCGTTCCAGCAGGTCGCGAGCCAGGGCCAGGTCGCGTCCATGATGTGCGCCTACAACCAGATCAACGGCGTCCCGGCGTGCCAGAGTGCCGGTGTGCTGACGACCGCGATCAAGCAGGACGCCAACTGGGGCGGTTTCGTCGGCTCCGATTGGGGCTCAGCGACCGGCGGCCCGCGGCAGCTGGCCAACGGCGGGCTCGACATGGAGATGCCCGGCGGCGCGTTCTTCGGCCAGGGCCTGCTCGACGCCGTCTCGCGCGGTGAGGTCACGCAGGCACGGGTCGACGACATGGTCCGGCGGGTGCTGACCCAGATGTTCAAGTTCGGCGTGTTCGACCGGGCCCGGCGGGGCACACCTGCTTCCGTGGTCACCAACGCGGCGAACGTGACGACCGCCCGGGACGTCGCGGCGGCCGGGTCGGTGCTGCTGAAGAACAACGGCGTCCTGCCGCTGACGGCTGCGACCAAGTCGATCGCGCTGTCCGGCGGCGACGGGATCGACCCGCAGAACATCGGCGGCGGCAGCGCCAAGGTCAACCCGTCCCCGGCGTCGGTGAACCCGATCAACGGGATCAAGGCGCGAGCCGGGTCCGGCGTGACGGTGTCCTATGTGGACGGCGCGGGCGAGCACGTGCAGACGCCGAACATCGCGGGCGCGGTGGCCCAGGCCCGCACCGCGGACGTCGCGGTCGTGTTCGCCAGTTACGGCGAGTCCGAGACGCAGGACCTCGACACGATCGATCTGCAGAACCAGCAGAACGACCTGATCGACGCGGTCGCCACGGCCAACCCGCGCACGATCGTCGTCCTCAACACCGGGTCGGCGGTGACCATGCCGTGGCTGTCGAAGGCGGCGGCGGTCATCGAGGGCTGGTACCCGGGGCAGGAGAACGGCAACGCGATCGCGTCGCTGCTCTACGGCGACGTCAACCCGTCGGGCAAGCTGCCGGTCAGCTTCCCGAAGCAGATCGCCGACCTGCCGACGGCGAACGTCCAGCAGTTCCCGGGCGCGAACGACCGGATCGA
Organism: Amycolatopsis sp. cmx-8-4; assembly: GCF_046548675.1. Lineage (NCBI taxonomy): Bacteria > Bacillati > Actinomycetota > Actinomycetes > Pseudonocardiales > Pseudonocardiaceae > Amycolatopsis > Amycolatopsis sp. cmx-8-4. The sequence continues at coordinate 489 of NZ_JAEBDZ010000042.1, read as the reverse complement.
GTACTCGGAGGGCCTCAACGTCGGGTACCGCTGGTACGACACCCGCAACATCGAGCCGCTGTTCCCGTTCGGGTTCGGCCTGTCGTACACGACGTTCGGGTTCTCGAACCTGGTCGTCACCCCGCAGGGGACGAACGGCACGGCGACCGTGACGGCGACGGTCACCAACACCGGCACCCGCGCGGGCGCCGACGTCGTCCAGCTCTACGTCGGGCAGCCCGCCGCCAACGGCGAGCCGCCCAAGCAGCTGAAGGGATTCAAAAAGGTGCAGCTCAACGCCGGCCAGAGCCAGCAGGTGTCGTTCCCGCTCACCCCGCGGGACCTCGCCCACTGGACGGGCTCCTGGACGACCAACGCGGGCCAGTACCGCGTGTCGGTCGGGGACTCGTCGCGCAACGTCCCGTTGTCGGCGGCGCTGAACGTCACCTGAGCGCTCGGTGCAAGTTGTCGTGAGTGGGTAGGGCGGGTCGAACCGCCCAAACCACACAC
>NZ_JAEBDZ010000041.1:0-69726 GCF_046548675.1 Amycolatopsis sp. cmx-8-4 | reverse complement strand
TCCACGAGCACGTAGAGTGCTGTCAGGAGGGTGTCTAGTTCTTTGCTCACACATTGATCTTGGACACCCTCCTCTCACGTCCTGAACCGGGTCAGCTCACATGATCTTCACGGAATCAATCATCTAGAGCTTCGCCGGCTCCGCGCGCTCGAGCACCTTCACCTCGGTGCCTTCGGGCGCGAGGTTGCCGAACAGGCCGTAGTGCATGCCCGGGTTGGCGAGCACGGCTTCGTGGATCGGCACGGCGATCCGCGGCGCCACCGCGCGCAGGTAGTCGACCGCTTCGCCGGCCTTGAGCCACGGTGCACCGGTCGGCAGGCCGAGGACGTCGATGTGCTGCTCCGGCACGAAGAACGAGTCGCCGGGGTGGAAGAACGCACCGTCGTCGAAGACGTAGCCGATGTTCGGGATCGTCGGGATGTCGCTGTGGATCACGGCGTGCTCGCCGCCGACGGCCTTGATCGACGTGTCCCCGATCGCGAACGCGTCCCCGACGTTGGCGATGTCGAACGGAACACCCAGCTTCCCGACGGCCTCGGCCGAGCCGGGGTCGACGATCAGCTTCGCGTCCGGGTTGGCTTCGAGCACCTTCGGCAGCCGCTCGACGTCGAGGTGGTCGAAGTGCTGGTGCGTGATCAGCACGGCGGCCAGCTCACGCTCGCGCTCGAAGTCCGTGGAGAACGTGCCGGGGTCGATCAGGATCCGCTCCGAGCCGGTCTCCAGCAGCACACAGGCATGTCCGAAATGGACGATACGCATCGATGATTCTCCTTCACGGGTCGTGATTCCACCCTAGTCAGAGTTTGCCGGTCAGCAACGCGTCGCCGAGGCCGGTGCGGCGGTACAGCACCCGGTGCCCGCTGCGGTCCGACGTCAGCAGCCCGGCCGCGCGCAACGCCGTCAGGTGCGCCGACACCGTCGCCGGGGCGAGGTCGAAGCGGCGCGCCAGGTCGGCCGTCGCGGCCGGGGCGTCCAGGCCGGCCAGCAGCAGGGCCCGGGTCCGGCCGAGCACCTCGGCCAGCGGTTCCGGCGGCGCCGTCGCCGACGTCCACAGCGACGCGACGCCGCGGGCGGGGTAGAGCAGTGACGTCTGCCACGGCGGCACCGTCACCACCCCGACGTTCGGCCACGCGAACACCGCCGGGATGAACAGCAGGCCGCGGGAGTCGATCTCGAGCCGTTCGCGGGAGCGGACGTCGACCAGCACCGACGTCCCGGTCAGCCGGACCTGCGGGTGGAGTTCGGCCAGCATCGCGGTGATGCCCCCGGAGCCGAGCAGCCGCGTCCGGTACGCGATGTCGGCGGCCAGCAGCTCGCGCAGGCGCGGCCACCGCGGAGCGAGCAGTGCGTTCCACACCGTCTCGAGCTGGCCGGCCAGCAGGTCCCGCGCGGCCGCCGGGTCGGCCGGGAGCAGCGAAAGGTCGGCGTCGACCATCGCCAGCTCCAGCGCGACCTGATGCGGCGGCGTCTCGCGGACCACCCGCAGCTGGGCCTCGGCGGTGGTTTCCGGCCCGTCGGGCGGCGGGCTGAGGAACTCGGTGATGTAGTGCCGCGCGCTCAGGACCGCCGTCAGCTCGGGGACGTCGAGTGCGGGGGCCGCGGACACCCACGGCAGGTGTGCCGGGTGCCCGCGGCGGCCGAGCAGCGTCTGGACGGCGCCGAGCACCTCTTCCAGTGGCGAGATCGCGAAGCGGACGCGCTGGCTGCCGGCCGCGGTCAGGACCAGCTCGATCATGGCGACCCCGGATTCGCTCGTGCCCGAATCAGTATGGCGCAAACCGCCGCCGTAAGAGCGTGCTCCCATGTCGTTGTTCACCCATCGCGCCTACTGGCGCTGGTCGGCGGGCGTCCAGTTCGCCCGGCTCCCGGCGACCATGGCGCCGCTCGCGTTCACCCTGCTGACCACGGCCACCACCGGCTCGTACCGGCTCGGCGGGGTGCTGATGTCGGTCTACGTCGTCGCCGAGATGGCCGGCGCCGTGCCGGTCGGGCGGCTGCTGGACCGCGTCGGCGTGACGCGCGGCCTGCCCGCGCTGCTGCTCCTGACCGCCGCCGGCTTCGCCGTGCTCGCCTTCGCGGCGTCGGCGGCCGCGCCGACCGCCGTGCTGCTCGCGCTGGTCCTGCTGCCCGGCGCCACCGCGGGCGCATTGTCCGGCGGGTTCCGGACGCTGCTCGCGGACACCGTCGACGACGCGCTGCTGCCGCGGGCCATCTCCGTCGACGCGATGCTGCTCGAGGGGGTGCTCATCGGTGGTCCGGCGCTGGTCGCGCTGCTCGACCTGGCCGGTCCGTTCGTGCCGCTCGCCGCGATGGCCGCCGCCTGCGTGGGCGCCGCCGTGCTCGTCCCGCGCCGCGCGGCCGAGCGCGAACGGGAAGAAACCGGGCCGGACGTGCCGCCCGCCGGCGTCGGCACCTACCTGCCGTGGCTGTGCTGCGCGTTCACCGTCGGGCTGCTGCTGTCGACGATCGAGGTCGCGCCGCTGCCGCTCGTCCAGCGGCTCGGCGCGCCCGACACGGCCGCGCCGGTGGTGATCGCGGTGCTGAGCGGCGCGAGCATCGTGGGCAGCGCGCTCTACGCGTGGCGCGGCAAGACCGGCGACCCGCGGCTGTTCCTCGGCGGGTTCATCGTCGGCGGACTCGCCCTCGCGGGCGACTTCGGCTGGCCGGGCCTGATCGTTTCGGTGGCCGTGATCGGCGGGTGCACCGGGCCGCTGGTGGCCGCGACCTCGGTCAACCTGCAGCGACTGCTGCCGAAGAACCGCAGGTCAGCGGGTTTCTCGCTGTCGTTCACGGTCCAGGCGTGCGGCTTCGGGCTCGGCTCGCTGGCGGTCGGCGTGCTGCCGCTGTGGCTCGCTCCGGTGTTCGGTGTCTTTGCTGCGGCGATCGCCGGTGCAATGCTGGTGGCGAAGCCCGCGGGCGCTATTGGCACCACGTCAGTAACGTCGTAACCTGGGCTGAACCTCGACCTTGCGGGAGACGCCGATGACTGCCGTCCAGCCTAAGCCGACGTCCCTCGGCGAGACCTTCGACTCGCTGAGCCCGGCGACCGACGAGGTCGTCGGAACCTACCCGGTGCACAGCGCCGAGGACGTGCAGGCCGCCGTCGTGCGGGCGCGCGTCGCGGCGAAGTGGTGGGCTGACCTCGGCTTCGCCGGCCGCGCGGAGCGGCTTCGCGGCTGGAAGGGCGTGCTGACGCGGCGGCTGCCGCAGCTGTGCCAGGTGGTGCGCGACGAGACCGGCAAGCCGATCGCCGACGCGCAGCTCGAGAGCGTCCTGGCCATCGAGCACATCGCGTGGGCCGGCAAGCACGCGAAGAAGATCCTCGGCAAGCAGAAGCGCTCGGCCGGGCTGCTGATGTCGAACCAGGCGGCCACCGTCGAGTACCAGCCGCTCGGCGTCGTCGGCGTGATCGGCCCGTGGAACTACCCGGTGTTCACGCCGCTCGGCTCGATCGCCTACGCGCTCGCGGCGGGCAACGCCGTCGTCTTCAAGCCCAGCGAGTACACGCCGGGCGTCGGCAAGTGGCTGGTCGACGCGTTCGCCGAGATCGTCCCGGAGCAGCCGGTGCTGCAGCTGATCACCGGCTTCGGCGAGACGGGCGCGGCGCTGGTCGGCGCGGGCGTCGACAAGATCGCGTTCACCGGCTCGACCGCCACCGGCAAGCGGATCATGGCCGCGGCCGCCGAGACGCTCACCCCGGTCGTCATCGAGGCGGGCGGCAAGGACCCGGTGCTGGTCGACGCGGACGCCGACCTCGACGCCGCGGCCGACGCGACGGTCTGGGGCGCGTTCTCCAACTCCGGCCAGACCTGCATCGGCGTCGAGCGGGTGTACGTCCACGAGAAGGTGCACGACGAGTTCGTCGCGAAGGTCGTCGAGAAGTCGAAGGACGTCCGCGCGGGCTCGGACGAGGCCGCCCAGTACGGCCCGGTGACGATGCCGTCGCAGCTCGGCGTGATCAAGCGCCACATCCAGGACGCCGTGGCCCGCGGCGGCAAGGCGGTGCTGGGTGGTGAGGACTCGGTCGGCGACCGGTACGCGCAGCCGACGGTCCTGATCGACGTCCCCGAGGACTCCGAAGCCGTCACGGAGGAGACGTTCGGCCCGACGGTGACCATCGCGAAGGTCCGCACCATGGACGAAGCGATCGAGAAGGCGAACAACACGAAGTACGGCCTGGGTTCGACGGTGTTTTCGAAGTCCCGCGGCGTCGAGCTGGCGGAAAAGCTGCGCACGGGCATGACGTCGATCAACGCTCCGCTCTCGTTCGCGGGCATCGCATCCCTGCCGTTCGGCGGCGTGGGCGACTCGGGCTTCGGCCGCATCCACGGCCCGGAAGGCCTGCGCGAGTTCGCCCGCACCAAGGCCATCGCCCGCCAGCGCTTCACGGCGCCGCTCACGCTGACGTCGTTCACCCGCAAGCCTTCGACGGACGCCATGGTCGCCAAGCTGGTGACCATCCTCCACGGCAAGCGCTGACTCGCTCCGGGGTTGTGGACAACTCACGTCCGCAGCCCCGGAACTGTCGGTAGCCCCCGGTAAACTGGATACCGGGGGCCGCGGCCCGCCCCTCAGCGCCCCCGGATCAGGTCCGCCGCCTTCTCCGCCACCATGATCGTCGGCGCGTTCGTGTTCCCGCGCGGCACCACCGGCATCACCGACGCGTCCACCACCCGCAGCCCCTCGACCCCGCGCACCCGCAGCTGCGGGTCGACCACCGCCTGCTCGCCCGTGCCCATCGCGCACGTCCCGACCGGGTGGTACAGCGTCTGCGTGTTCTCGCGGATGTGCTCGACGAACTCGGCGTCGGTCAGGTCGTGCCGCGCGGGCAGGAACGGTTTGTCGAGGAATCGCTTGAGCGGCCCCGACTTCCCGATCTCGACGAGCGCCTTCAGTCCGGCGATCATCGCGTCCATGTCCTTTGGCTCCGCGTAGTAGGCCGGGTCGATTTCCGGCTTCCACAACGGATTCGCCGACTTCAGCCGCAGCCGGCCGCGGCTGGCGACGTCCACCAGTGTCGCCGCCGACGTGAACCCGGGCACGGTCGGTTCGCGCATCCCGTTGTCGTAGAACAACGTCGGTGCCACGTGGATCTGCATGTCCGGCGCGGGCAGGCCGTCGCCGGTCGGGAAGAACGCGCCCGCCTCGCCGATGTTCGACGTCAGCGGCCCGCGCTTGGTCAGCTGGTAGCGCACGAGTCCGGCCGGCGTGGCGGCGCCGACCAGGTCGGTGGTGCCGCGGGTGGACCAGATGATCCCGCACGCCGGGTGGTCGTGCAGGTTCTCGCCGACGCCGGGCAGCGCGGTGACGACGTCGATGCCGTGCTCGCGCAGGTGCTCGGCCGGGCCGACACCGGAGACCATCAGCAGTTGCGGCGAGTTGACCGCGCCGCCGCTGAGCAGCACTTCGGCCGACGCGCGCGCGGTCCGCTCGACGCCGCTGTCCACATAGGACACGCCGATCGCGCGGGTGCCCTCGAACACGATCCGGGTGGCCTGCGCGCCGGTCTTCACGGTGAGGTTCGGCCGGTCGAGCGCCGGGCGCAGGTAGGCGTCCGCGGTGGACCAGCGACGGCCCTTCTTGCAGGTCACCTGGTAGTTGCCGGCGCCTTCCTGGCTCTCGCCGTTGAAGTCGTCGGTGCGCTTGAGGCCCCAAGCGACGGCGGAGTCGACCCACGCGGTCGACAGCTCGTGGGTGAACCGGCGGTCCTCGACGTTCAGCGGGCCGTCGGTGCCGTGCAGCGGCCCGCCGAGGCGCTGGTTGCCCTCGGCGCGCTTGAAGTAGGGGAGGACGTCGTCCCAGCCCCAGCCTTCGGCACCGTGGGAATCGCGCCAGCCGTCGTAGTCGGCGCGGTTGCCGCGGATGTAGATCATGGCGTTGATCGACGAGCAGCCGCCGAGCATCTTCCCGCGCGGCCAGTACGCGGACTTGCCGGTGTGCTTCTGCTCGACGGTCTCGTAGTTCCAGTCCCACCGGGTCTTGAACAGCGACGCGAACGCGGCCGGAATGCGGACCTCGTCGGCGGTGTCCTCGCCGCCCGCCTCCAGCAGCAGGACCTGCGCCGACGGATCCTCGGTGAGGCGGTTCGCCAGCACGCACCCGGCGCTGCCCGCACCGACGATCACGTAGTCAAAGGAGTCCTGGACGGCCACGGTGCCTCCACTCGCTGTTGGCGCGATGTCAACGACTCATCATGGCGCAGCGTCGCGCCGTGGGCCAGTCTAGGTTTTCCGGTGGCCCTCGCCACCTGGGCGCGGGTCCGGGGAACCGGGTGAACTATGCTCGCCGGGTACCCACGACCTGCGTGAATAAGGAGCAGCCTGCCGTGGCCCGAGTCGTCGTCGACGTCATGCCCAAGCCCGAAATCCTCGACCCGCAGGGACAGGCCGCGCTCGGCGCCGCCGGCCGTCTCGGCTTCACCGGGATCAAGGAGATCCGCCAGGGCAAGCACTTCGAGATCGAGGTCGACGACTCCGTCGACGACGCGACGCTCGAGAAGATCGCCGAAGGTTTCCTCGCGAACCCGGTGATCGAGCAGTGGACCATCACGCGGGTCGGCGCGTGAGCGCCCGCATCGGCGTCATCACCTTCCCGGGCACCCTCGACGACGGCGACGCGGCCCGCGCGGTCCGCTACGCCGACGCGGAGGCCGTGCCCCTGTGGCACGCCGACGAGGATCTGCGCGGCGTCGACGCCGTGGTCGTCCCGGGTGGCTTCTCGTACGGCGACTACCTGCGCGCGGGCGTCATCGCCCGGTTCGCGCCGGTGATGACGTCGGTGATCGAGGCCGCGCGGGCCGGGATGCCGGTGCTCGGCATCTGCAACGGGTTCCAGATCCTCTGCGAGGCCGGCCTGCTGCCGGGCGCGATGATCCGCAATCAGGGCCTGCACTTCATCTGCCGCGACCAGTGGCTGCGTGTCGAGAACACCTCGACGGCGTGGACCTCGCGGTACGAGCAGGGCGCCGAGATCCTCATCCCGATGAAGAACATCGACGGCTGCTACGTGGCCGAGCAGTCCACTTTGGACGCGCTGGAGGCCGAGGACCGGGTCGTGTTCCGCTACGTCGGCGGCAACCCGAACGGCTCCCGCAACGACATCGCGGGCATCCGCAGCGAGAACGGCCGGGTGGTCGGGCTCATGCCGCACCCGGAGCACGCGATCGACGCGCTCACCGGCCCGTCCGACGACGGTCTCGGCATGTTCTACAGCGCGGTGGATGCGCTGATCAAGGCTTGACGCACCGGCCGGGGAGGGTTTCGCCTCCCCGGCCACCGCGCCGACCCTCCCGGCACGCGACCCGACTCCCCAGGCACGCGACCCGACCCTCTGGGTACGCGAGTCGACTATCCAGGTACACGAGTCGACCACTCGAGTACGCGTGTCGTCCCGCTGATCACGCGTGTCGGCTGCTCAATCACAAGAGTCGACCCTTCGGTCACGGCCAAGTCTTGCTCTGGTCGTTCGACAGCTACTTCTCCGGCCGTACCCGCACGAGCACCGACTGCGGCCTCGGCGGCTGAGTCCGGACATTCCGGACTCAGCTCGCCGCCGCCACCAGGCGGGCGTACGAACCGCCCGCCGCCAGCAACGACGCGTGCGGGCCCAGCTCCGTGATGCGGCCGCCCTCGACCACCGCGACGCGGTCGGCCGCCGCCGCCGTGTGCAGGCGGTGGGCGATCGCGATCACCGTGCGGCCGGCCAGCACGCTGTTCAGCGAACGCTCCAGGTCGCGCGCCGAGCCCGTGTCCAGCAGGGACGTCGCTTCGTCGAGCACCAGCGTGTGCGGGTCCGCGAGCACGACCCGGGCCAGCGCCAGCTGCTGCGCGACCGCCGCCGGCACCGGGTACGCGCCCGAGCCGATCTTCGTGTCGAGGCCGTCCGGCAGGCCCGCGACCCAGCCGGACGCGCCCGCCGACTCCAGGGCCGCCGTCAGCTCGGCGTCCGGCCAGTCGCCGCCGGCGCGGCGGGCCGGCAGGGCCAGGTTCTGCCGGAGCGTCCCCGAGAAGACGTGGTGCTCCTGGGTCAGCAGCAGGACCTCGCCGCGCAGCACGTCGTCGGCCAGCGCCGAGACGTCCTGGCCGCCGATGCGCACCGAGCCCGCGGACGGCACCGCGATGCCGGCCAGCAGCCGCCCGAGCGTCGACTTGCCCGCGCCCGACGGCCCGACGATCGCCAGCCGCTCGCCGCGCGGGACGCGCAGGTCGATGCCGTGCAGCACTTCGCGGTCGGCGGTGTAGGCGAACCGGACGTCGTGCACGTCGATGTCGCGCCCGCGCGGCACCTGCGTCACCTTCGGCGTCTCCTCGACCGCGACCTCCCGGATGCCGAGGATCCGGCGGGCCGCGGCCGCCGCGACCTGCAGGTCCTCCAGCCAGAACAGTGCGGAGTTGAGCGGGTTCGCCATCGCCTGCATGTAGAGCAGCATCGTGGTGATCTCGCCGAGCCCGGCCCAGCCGCGCGTGTACGCGAGCAGCCCGAGCAGCAGCATGACGGCCAGCGGCAGCACGTAGCTGATCTCCAGCGACGGCAGCCAGCGCAGCTGCAGCGCCCGCATCCGGCGTTCGCCGAGGATGCTCCGGTCCAGGTCGTCGTGGGCGCCGGTGACCCGGCGTTCGGTCAGCCCGAGCGCCTCGACCGTCCGCGCGCCCTCGGCCGTCTCGTGGACGCTGGTCGTCAGGTCCGCCCAGCGGTCCAGCATCGCCTGCATCAGCGCCGGGATCCGCCGTTGGTACCAGACGTTGACGCTGATCAGCAGCGGTGCCGCGACCAGCAGGCCCAGGGCCAGCAGCGGTGACGTCAGCACCATCGCCGCCACCGTGAACACCACGGTCACCGCCGCGACCAGGATCTCCGGCGCCGCGAACCGCGCCGCGTGGTCGATCCGGCCGAGGTCGGTGGTGGCCCGGCTGAGCAGGTCGCCGGTGCCGGCCGCCTCGACGGTGCCGAGCGGCAGCTGCAGCGCCGTGCCGACGAACTCCTCGCGGGTCTCGGCCAGCACCAGCTCGGCGAACACCGCGCCGCGCATCCGCGCGACCTTCCGCGACAGCGCCTGCAGCAGCAGGATCACGACGAACACGCCCGCCAGCACGTCGACGTGCGTGGTCGTGGTCCCGGCCGCGACGGCGTCGACCAGCGAACCGAGCAGCTGCGGGCCGGCCAGCCCGATCAGCGTGGACACGGCGAGCGCGCCGAGCAGCAGCGCGACCTCGCGCTTGTGGGCCGCCGCCGTCCGCAACGCCCAGCGGCGGACGTCCCGCCGGGACGCCGTGGGGAGCCGCTTCACACCGTCACCACCTTCGTCGTGAATACCTCGTCGGCCACATGTGTCCACAATGGACTCTGGCTGAACACCACCGTCGTCTTGCCGCGGCGCAGGGCCGCGACGCGCTCGGTGATGCGTGCCTCCGTGTGCGCGTCGACCGCCGACGTCGGCTCGTCCAGCACCAGGACGTCCGCGTCCACCGCCAGCGCGCGGGCCAGGTTCAGCCGTTGCCGCTGGCCGCCGGACACCTCGCGGCCGCGCTCGCCGATCACCTCGTCGACGCCGTCGGGCAGCGCCTCGACGATGTCGTCGGCGTCGGCCGCGTACAGCGCTTCGGTGATGTCCACGCCGCTCGGCCGCGCCGGCGTCAGCTGCTCGCGCAGCACGCCGGAGAACCAGATGTCCTGGTTGTGCGCGTACACCACCCGCCGCCGCAGCTCCACGAGCGCGATCTGGTCCGCCCGGACCCCGCCGACCAGCACTTCCTCACCCTCGGCCGGGTCGGCGAACCGGGCCAGCCGGTCGGCCACCGCCTCGCCGCCGGCGCCGAAGGCGACGACCGTCAGCTGCCCGGCCACGACCCGCACCCCGGACTCCGTGTCCGCCAGGTCCAGCGGCCCGTCGGGCAGCCGCACCGGTGTTTCGGGGTCCGCCAGTGCCGGGTGCAGCGCCAGCAGCGCCACCACCTTCCGCGACGCCACCAGGCCGGACGTCAACGACCCGACGGCTTCCGTGGCGGCGGAGACCGGCCAGATGAGGAACATCGAAACGCCGTAGAACGCCACCAGCTGCCCGAGGTCGATGGTGCCGCCCACGGCCAGCCGCGCGCCCAGCCACGTGATCACCACGGTGACCAGGCCGGGCATCGCGACTTCGGCCGCGGCCAGCCACGACTCGGCCTTGCCGACCTCGACGCCGGCCCGGCGCACGCGCTGGCTGGTCTCGCGGAAGCGGCCGGAGAACCGCCGCTCACCGCCGATGCCACGCAGGATCCGCAGGCCGGACACGATGTCCGCGCCGAGGGCGTTGACCTCGCCGCGCATCTCGCGCTGGCTCGCCTTGCGCTTCTGCAGCGGGGCCAGCAGCGGCCCGATGCCCAGCACCGCGAGCGGCACGCCGACCAGCGCGACCACGCCGAGCAGCGGCGACGTCGAGACCAGCCAGATCGCGACCACGACGAACGCCAGCAGCGAGCCGAACGCCCGGCCGGCCATCTCGACGGTGTTGCCGATGTGGTTGATGTCGGTGGTGGCGATCGCGACCAGGTTGCCGGTGGTCGTCTGCTCGCGCAGGCCGGCGCCGACGCGCGTGGTGTGCGCCGACACGAGCCGCTGGGTGGAGCCCGCGCCGTGCAGCCACAGGCCGTAGTTGATGAAGTGCATCCAGGTCCCGGACACGGTCTGCACGACGCCGAGCACGGCCGCGGCCAGTGCCCAGCGCCCCACGCCCGCGCCGTCGTGCGCGGTGATGGCGCCGATGCCCTGGCCGATCACCAGCGGCAGCAGGGCGCCCGGCAGCGCCCACACGACGCCGATCGTGGCCGAGCCCAGCACCGTGCCGAGGCGAGCCCGGAACACGGCGAGCAGGAACCGGCTCGCGGTCGGCCGTGCGGGCAGCCGCAGCGGCGGAAAGGGATATGTGGCGGAAAGCACGATTCCCGACGTTAAGCCGACGACCCGGGGTTGGCGACCGATTTTCGCGCGCCCGCTCGCCGGCTCACCCCCCCAAGCGCCCCAATGTGGCGTTGGGTGCATCTGACGCACCGAACGCCACATTGGGTGCGTTGGACGCACCCAACGCCACATTGGGGCGCTCTGGCCGGTGGCGACCGGGGCCGCGGTGTCTGCTCCGTCACACCCGGAACGGTGAGATCCGGTGGGGCGGCCCAGTGTCCGGGGCACCCGGGCCCGGCACGTATCCTGGCGGCCGTGGCGAACCCTGACACGGACACCGTGACCAGCACCGTTGACACCACCGAGCGGGCCGGGGCGACCCCGGACCACACCCAGCCCTATCGCGAGCTCGGGCTCGCTGACGACGAGTACGCCCGCATCCGGGAAATCCTCGGCCGCCGGCCCACCGACGCCGAGCTGGCCATGTACTCGGTGATGTGGAGCGAGCACTGCTCCTACAAGTCCTCCAAGAAGCACCTTCGCTACTTCGGCGAGACCGCGACCGACGAGATGAAGGCCAAGATGCTGGCCGGCATCGGCGAGAACGCCGGCGTCGTCGACATCGGCGAGGGCTGGGCGGTCACCTTCAAGGTGGAGAGCCACAACCACCCGTCCTATGTGGAGCCCTACCAGGGCGCCGCGACCGGCGTCGGCGGCATCGTGCGCGACATCATGGCGATGGGCGCGCGGCCGCTCGCGGTGGCGGACGCGCTGCGCTTCGGCCCGGCCGACGCCCCCGACACCAAGCGCGTGCTGCCCGGTGTGGTCGCCGGCGTCGGCGGTTACGGCAACTGCCTCGGCCTGCCGAACATCGGCGGCGAGCTGGTCTTCGACCCGTCCTACAGCGGCAACCCGCTGGTCAACGCGCTGTGCGTCGGCGCGATGCGCGTCGAGGACCTGCACCTGGCCTTCGCGTCCGGCACCGGCAACAAGATCATCCTGTTCGGCGCCCGCACCGGCCTCGACGGCATCGGCGGCGTGTCCGTCCTGGCGAGTGACACCTTTTCGGGTGACGAGTCGTCGGGGGGTCGCAAGAAGCTGCCGAGCGTCCAGGTCGGCGACCCGTTCACCGAGAAGGTGCTCATCGAGTGCTGCCTGGAGCTGTTCGCGGCCGACCTCGTGGTCGGCATCCAGGACCTCGGCGGCGCAGGGCTGTCCTGCGCGACGTCGGAGCTGGCCGCGGCCGGTGACGGCGGCATGCACGTCTACCTCGACCGGGTTCCGTTGCGCGCCACCGGGATGACGCCGGCGGAGGTGCTTTCCAGCGAGTCGCAGGAGCGCATGTGCGCGGTCGTCTCGCCGGAGAACGTCGAGGCGTTCATGGCGGTCTGCCGCAAGTGGGACGTCATCGCCACCGACATCGGCGAGGTCACCGACGGCGAGCACCTGGTGATCACCTGGCACGACGAGGTCGTCGTCGACGTCCCGGCGCACACCGTGGCGCACCAGGGCCCGGTGTACGACCGGCCGATCGAGCGACCGTCCTTTCAGGACGCTTTGATCGCCGACACCTCGGCGAACCTGCCGCGTCCGGCCACTCCGGACGCACTGCGCGCGGACGTGCTCAAGCTGATCTCGTCGCCGAACCAGGCGTCGAAGGAATGGGTGACGTCGCAGTACGACCGGTACGTGCGCGGCAACTCCGTGCTCTCGCAGCCGTCGGACTCGGGCATGATCCGGATCGACGAGTCGAGCGGCCGCGGTGTCTCGGTGGCGACCGACTGCAACAGCAAGTTCGTCTACCTCGACCCGTACCGCGGCGCGCAGCTGGCGCTGGCGGAGGCCTACCGCAACGTGGCGACGGGCGGCGCGACCCCGGTCGCGGTGTCGGACTGCCTGAACTTCGGCGCGCCGACCGACCCGGGCGTGATGTGGCAGTTCGAGCAGGCCGTGCACGGCATCGCGGACGGCTGCGTCGAGCTCGGCATCCCGGTCACCGGCGGCAACGTGAGCTTCTTCAACCAGACCGGGTCGACGGCGATCCTGCCGACGCCGGTGATCGGCGTGCTCGGCGTGATCGACGACGTCACCCGCCGCATCCCGACCGGCATCGGCGCCGAAGCCGGCGAAACCCTGCTGCTGCTGGGCGAAACGCACGACGAGCTGGACGGCTCGGCGTGGGCCCGCGAGCTGCACGGCCACCTCGGCGGCGTGCCCCCTCGCGTGGACCTCGCCCGCGAGAAGCTCCTGGCGGACGTGCTGGTGGCGGGCTCCCGCGACGGCATGATCTCGGCCGCGCACGACCTTTCGGACGGCGGCCTGATCCAGGCGTTCGTCGAGACCGTCCTCATCGGACAGTGCGGCGCCCGGTTCTTCCTCGACGCCGATCAGGACCCGTTCGTCCAGCTGTTCTCCGAGTCGTCGGGCCGCGTGCTGGTGGCGGTCCCGCGCACGGAGGAGCTGCGCTTCACGGAGATGTGCACCGCGCGCGGCCTCCCGTGGCGCAAGACCGGCGTGGTCGACCCGGAGTCGGGCAAGCTGGAGCTGCAGGACATCACGGAGTTCACGCTCGACGAGCTGCGCGAGGCGTGGGAGAAGACCCTCCCGGCCCTGTTCGACTGACCTTGTAGACCTGGGGACAGCTGACCGGAGGGCACCGATTCTTGTCGGTGCCCTCCGCTAGCGTGGAAAACGGGGGCTGCTCAGGGCAGTTTCGTCCCGTCCGGAAAGGTCGCTTCGGCGAAATCGGGCGGCAGCGCGAACTCGACGCCGTCGAACGTCACTTCGTCGTGCACGGTGAAACCGCGGAAGCCCGTGCCCGAACCGAACTTCGTCCGCACGAACTCGACGGGCCCGTGGAGCCGTGCGCCGGTGAAGAACGCCGAACTCTCGAACGACGTGTCCACGAACCGGGCGCCGGTGAAGATCTCCATCTGCTGCCCGCCGAGCCAGGCGATCCGCTTGTGCGCGAGGGTGAACCGTTCGAGCCGGACACCGGAGAGGTCGAGTGCGTACGCCGGCCCGCCCGGCTCGTCGACGTCCGCCAGCAGGGTCTGGACCAGCTGCTGAGCCGTCCGCCGCACCTGCCGCTCCCGCCCGGCCGCGGCGGAATCCTCGACGTCGTCACCGAAGTCCTCGTGGGCGAACGGCAGCCGTAGGTACGCGCACAGCACGTCGAGCACGGTCTGCCCGTAGACGTCGGGCCGGGTCCGCGCGAGCCCGGCCAGCGCGTGCATCGCGCCGACCCGGACCTGGTCGGCCTGGTGCCCGAGCAGTTCGACGGCCTTCGCGAAGCGCTCGTCGGAGATCCGGCCGCGTTCCAGCTCGTGCCGGTCCTCTTCGGTGCGCCGGCGGCGGTCGTTCAGCCACAGCCCGTACAGCGCCGCGACCGCGCCGCCCGCCAGCCCGGCCGTCTTGAGCGCGTCACCCCGGCTGGTCCCGCGGTCGGCGAGCAGCCACACCAGGACGCCGGCGAAGATGACGGCGCTGAACAGAAAAGCGGCCACCAAGGGCGAAAAGCGCTTCACTCGGCCACGATCCGCACTTCGCCGTCACGCAGTTCTTCGAGCTTCCAACCGGCCGGCAGCTGAACGTCCTTTTCGGACTGGACGCGCGTGTTGTACAGCGAGACGGACTCGGGCAGCGCGGAGAACCGCAGGTCGGTCTGACCCTCGAAACGGGTTCGGTACAGATCCAGCGAGTGGGTGGCGGAGACGCCGGCGAGCACCACGTCCTTCAGGAACTTAGCGTCCTTGAACGTCGTCGGCCCGGCGAACGTCGTGTTCGTGAAGTCGGCCAGCTCGCCGAAGGTCGTGCCGCTGAACCAGGCGTTGCCTTCGAACCGCGCGCCCTTGCAACGGAACACCCCGGTCAGGCGGCCGGAGCCGGTGCTCGCGCCGGTGAAGTACGCCTTGCCGGTGAACACGGTGCCGCTGAGGCTCGTGCTGCTGTAGAGGGTCGCGTAGCGGAGCCAGAGATCGCCGAGCCGGCGCTTCGAGAGGTCGAAGTACTCGAGCGTGGCGCCGGTCAGGTCGAGGTCGTACGACGGTGACCCGTCCTCGGCGGCGGGCGGCAGCAGCCCGACGACCAGCCGTTGCGCGGTCAGCCGGACCTGCAGCTCGCGTTCGTCGTCGGGCTGGCCGGCGAGGGTTTCCCGGGTCTTGCGGGGAAGATCCGACTCGTACCGCGGGTGCTGGAACGGCCGCCGCAGGTACGAGCACAGCACGTCCAGCACCGTCTGCGTGTACGCCGGGCGGCTCCGCGCCAGGCCCGCCAGTGCGTGCAGCGCCCCCACCCGCACCTGGTCGGCCGCGTGGCCGAGCAGCTCGACCGCCTTCGCGAACCGCTCGTCCGCCACCCGCTCGCGGTCCTGCTCCGCGCGTTGCGACTCCAGCTCGTGCCGCTGCCGTTCGATGTCCTGGCGGCGTTCCTCGACGCGGCGGCGCCGGTCGTTCAGCCAGAGCGCGTACAGCGCCACGATCGCGCCGCCGGCCAGGCCGCCGGTCTTGAGCGCGTCACTGCGGCTGGTGGCGGGGTCGGTCAGCAACCAGCCGCCGACCCCGAGCAGCAGCACCAGCGACGCGGCGAACGTCCACGCCAGCGGTGATCGCCACAGCTTCACCCGCTCAGGACACCAGCATGGTGCTGACGCAGAAGCCCTTGTCGTCGAAGTTCGTCGCGCTCAGCGTGCCCTTGACCGACTTGCCCGCGGACGTCCCGGTGACCTGGCCCTCGACGAGGTACTCGTCGTCCGGCACGTCGCCGAGCTCCAGCTGCAGCGGCGACTTGAGGAACGTCTTGAGCCACGAGTCGAGCAGGTCCTTCGAGTCCGAGCAGCCCATCGCGATCGCGGCGTTGTTGTCGCCGGCGTTCAGCTTGTCGATGAAGCCCTGCAGCACGACCTTGCCCTGGCCCGAGCCCGAGCCGCCGCCCGGCGTCGAGGCCTTGGTGCTCGGCGTCGTCGACTTCTTCGGAGTGCTCTTCGGCGTCGACGGCTTGGCCGAGGTGCTCGTGCCCGGGGACGCCACGGTGTTGTCGTCCTTCGACAGGAAGAACCCGGGCGCCACGAACCCGGTGATGCCCAGGCCCGCCAGCACCAGCACCACGACGGCGCCGACGGCGATCCACATCCCGGTCTTGCTCTGCTTCGGCGGCGCCGGCGGCCCGCCGAAGCCCTGCCCGTAACCGCCCTGCTGGTCCCAGCCCGACATCTGGCCGCCGGCGTTCGGGTCCCACGCCTGCTGGCCGTACTGCTGGGCGTTCGGGTCCGCCCACGCCTGCTGCTGCTGGGCGTTCGGGTCGGCCCAGCCCTGCTGGGCGTTCGGGTCGCCCCAGCCCTGCTGCGGGTAACCGGCGGTGCCCGGCTGCTGGTAGCCCTGCTGGTTCGGGTCCCAGCCCTGCGGGTACTGCTGCGTCGGGTACGGCTGTTGCTGCTGGTTGGGGTCCCACCCGCCCTGCTGGGGATACGGCTGCTGCGGGAAGCCGCCGGACTGCGGCTGCTGGCCGTACGGGTCGGGCTGGCCGGGCTGGCCCGGCTGAGGCGGGTAGGTCATCGGTCATGCCTTCCGGGCGCGGGGTGTTCGTGCGCATCCGACGCCCGGCGGACGCGTGCGGTTCCCCCAGGAGTCGTGAGCAGCATTCTGCAAGCTCGGACGGTACGGCATGAAACCGGCTCCCGGCCGCGACGACGCGAAGTCGTCACGATCCGGGAGCCGGCGTGGTGCGGGTCAGCCGTTGGCGAGGGCCTGGAGCCGGTCGAGGGCGCCGTTGAAGGTGTCCTGGTCGAGCGGGCTCGAGGTGTACTGCCAGACGGTGTAGAAGCCCCAGTTGTAGGGCAGGGCGCCGACCGACGACGCGTACCGCGCGACCCACAGCGGGGCCGTGCTGGAGAAGTCGGCGCTGACGCACTGGTTCCACCAGCTCTGGGACGTGTAGATCACCGGGTACCGGCCGGTCTTGGCGTGGTAGGTGTCGTGGAAGTCGAGGATCCACGACGTCATCGCCGCCTGGCTCAGCCCGTAACAGGTGGCGCCGTACGGGTTGTACTCCATGTCCAGGGCGCCGGGCAGGGTCCTGCCGTCCCTCGACCAGCCACCGCCGTGGGCCAGGAAGTAGTTCGCCTGGGCGGCGCCGCTCGCCGTGTTCGGGGTGGCGAAGTGGTAGGCGCCGCGGAGGAAGCCCTGGTTGAAGGAACCGTTGTACTGCTGGGCGAAGTAGGGGTTGGTGTAGCTCGCGCTTTCGGTGGCCTTGGTCCAGACGAACCGCTTGCCCTGGTTCCACCAGCTCGCCCAGTCGACGTTGCCCTGGTAGCTGGCGACGTCGATGCCGGCCACCGTGGCCAGCACCTGGCCGGGGATGGCCTGAGCGGGTTGCGGCTGCTGCGCCGCCTTCTGCGTGTTCGGCGTCGACTTGTCACCTTCGACGCGCCGGATCTGCGAGCCCATGTCGTGGTTGTGCACGGCGATGTCCGCGTTGATCGCGGTCACCGGGTCGACCTCGGGGGAGATGGTGGCGGCCGTTGCCTGGACCGTGCTGCCGAGCAGGAGCAGCGTGGCGGGGACGGCCAGGGCAGCGAACAGCCGCCCTCTTCGGGAAGTGGACATCGTTGAATCCCTTCACAGATACCCTCGCTGAGGACGGCTTACTGCAGGTAGCCGTCCGAGCACGATTGTTAGCGACGCACCCGGGGTTTGTCACTCAGTTCCGTGAAATTGGGTATCCGCGTGGGTGATTTTCTGCGGAAGTCGATCATCAATTGGTGACTGGTTAACACCTATTACCGATGTGCTGCGCCGTTCAGCCGAGCGCACGCGCCCGCGATCGGTCGGCCGGGCACGCCCGGGCCGTTCCGGTAGCCGGCGAAACGCGGTCAGCCGAGCGCCAGGACCCGCAGCCGCTCGGCCGCGCCGTTGAACCAGTTCTGGTCACCGGGCAGCGTCCCCTTGTCGGCGAACTGCCAGATCGTGTGCACGGTCCAGCCGGCCGGGAGCTCGCCGATGTAGGTGTTGTAGCGGGCGATCCACAGCGGGTTGGCACCGAAACCGCCGTTGTTCGCCGTGCACCGCTTCCACCAGCTCGTCGACGTGTAGATCGTCGGGTACCGGCCGGTGGCCGCGCGGTAGGTCTCGGAGAAATCGCTGAGCCAGCGGACCATTCCGGCGGCGTCCTTGCCGTAACAGGTTTCGCCGTACGGGTTGTACTCCGCGTCGAGTGCGCCCGGCAGCGTCCGGCCGTCGGCCGACCAGCCGCCGCCGTGGGCCAGGAAGTACCGGGCCTGGGACGCGCCGTCGGAGACGTCCGGCCGGGCGAAGTGGTAGGCGCCGCGGATGAGCCCGGCGTCGTAGGACCCGTTGTACTGCTGGGCGAACTGCGGGTTGACGAAGCCGGTGCCCTCGGTCGCCTTGACGTAGACGAACTTCGCGCCCGCCCCGGCCGCGCCGCTCCAGTCGACCGGCCCCTGGTGCCCGCTGACGTCGTGGCCGAGCTGCTGGTCGTCGGCCGCGTACAGCACGTCCGGGAGCGCTTCGATCCCTTCGACCTTGGCGATCTGCGAACCGGCGTAGTGGTCCTCGGCGCCCTCGTACAGGTCGACGGCGGTCGCCGGGGCCTGCCCGGCGACCAGGAACGCGGCGGCGGCGAGGAGCGGCAGCGAATGTCGTTTCACCCTCTTGCCCCCCACCAGTCCCGTGAGTCTCATTGAGCCTCACGATGCACCCGTGTCGCCGGATCGGCTACCCGGTGCCACTCGAAAGTGTGAGGGGCTGAAGGGTGACGCCGTCAGCGCCGCTGTTCGTCCGCGAGCGCCTTCACCAGGTGTTCCGCCGGCACGACGGCGGTGATCAGGTCGTGCGGGTTGATCGCGACCGGGTGACCACCCAGCAGGCTGACGATGTCGCGGCCGACGACCGCGCGGGCGTGCGGCCACTCGCGCGGCACCAGGGTCTTGCGCGTGTACGCCGGCACCATGACCCGGCCGTCGGTGTTGTGGAAGCCGATGACCGTGCGCTGCACCGGCGACATCGCGTAGACGAACAGCGTCGAGTCGAGGACGATCTTCGGCAGGTCCGACGGCGGCCGGTGCTCGGTGCGGACGAGCTGCAGCAGGTGCTCGAGGTCGTTCGACGGCTCCGGGAACCCGAGGGCCTTGGGCGAGGGCCGGTAGCGGTCGTTCGGGTGGAAGTCCGCGACGACGTCGCCGTCGGCGTTCACCGGGTACGCGCCGACGACCGCCCACGACGGCACCGGGCCGTTCGGGTCGAAGGCCTCGTCGATGACGTAGAGCCAGCTGTCGGGGTTGGCGCGCGCGTTCGCGCGCATCTCCTCGGTGATCTCGGGTGTGCCGTGCTTGCCGGAGCGACGGGCCTGCTGACCGCCGCGCCGCGCCGACCGGCTGTGCTTGCCGTGCTTGCCGGGGCGATCCGGTCCGTTTCCGGCTGGCTGCTGCGAAACCATCCGATCTGCCTCGTCCCGCTGCGCCATCGTGATCCCCACGTTCTCGGGTGTGCCGGAAAACTCTTGGTGCGCCACTCTACTGTTTGCCCATGGCCTCTTCGCGTTCGGTCGACCCCGGACAGTTACGTGCGGCGGTGCAGGCGATTTCCCCGTGGCTGCGGGGAGACGGGCCCGACCCGGCCCGCGCGGAGCTCGCCGCCGCCGTCCGGCTCAGCCTGCGCGCGCTGGCGGCCGACGCTCCCGGAAGGACGGTCGAGGTCCGCGTCCCGCCGTTCGCCGCGGTGCAGTGCGTGGACGGACCGCGCCACACCCGCGGCACCCCGCCCAACGTGATCGAGACGGATCCGCGCACGTGGCTGGAACTCGCGACGGGCCGAGTGGACTGGACCACTGCGGTGGCCGACGGCCGGGTGTCCGCTTCGGGCACCCGGGCCGACCTCGCGCAGTGGCTCCCGCTCGTCCGCGTCTGACTTACGGCTTGCGGCCGACGCCGCCCGCGATGGTGCGCTGCGCGACGTTGAGCTCCTTGAGGCGCGGGCCGTCCGGCCACCAGTCGGCGCACAGGGTCACGCCGGGTTCGACCATTTCGAGGCCGGGGAACAGGGCCTCGATGTCCTTCTGCGTCCGGAACGTGCCCGAGCCCATCGGGCTGTGCACGAAGAAGTCCTCCATGCGGCGCGCGGTCGCGGAGTCTTCGTTCTCCGGGTCGAAGAAGTGGCTGAGCCCGACGAAGGAGCCGGACGGCAGCGCGTCGACGTACTCCCGCATGATCTCCGCCGGCCGGTCGTGGTCGCCCTTGAAGTGGTGCAAGGTGCCCATCTGCAACATGATCAGCGGCTGCGTGAAGTCGATGTGCTCGCGCACGATCTCGTTCTCGAGGATCCGCGCCGGCTCGAAGATGTCCTCGGCGACGAAGTGGGTGTGCTCGTTCTCCTCGAGCAGCGCCCGGCCGTGGGCGAGGACCACCGGGTCGTTGTCGACGTAGACGACCCGGGTCTCCGGGTTGATCCGCTGGACGACCTGGTGGGTGTTCTCGGCGGTCGGGAGACCGGATCCCAGGTCGAGAACCTGGGTGATACCCGTTTGGCCCGCGAGGAACCGGCACACGCGGATGAGGAAACCCCGGTTTTCGAAGGCGAGGTCCTGCGCTTCGGGAGCGGCCTGCTGCACCTGCTTCAGGACCTCCCGGTCGATCTCGTAGTTGTCCTTGCCCAGCAGGAACGCGTCGTAGACCCGCGCGATGCTGGCCCGGGTCGGGTCGACTCCAACGGGAACTCGTTCGGTCCGGGTCGCGGCGTCGGGCATCTTGAACCTCGCAAGTTCTGTGTCGAAAGTCTCGTACTCATACGTAGAGTAGGACTACGCAAGCATGCGGTAAACCGGGTCACCTCTTTGCGCAGGACGGCCCAACGTGTACTTTCGGTAGTCGGGCTAGAGCCCCCTGGTGACTGACGCGCGGAAGGTCCGGGAATGAACGCGGTGAACGCGTCCAGTGCTGAACAGAACATCGGCCCGACGGCGCGCCGGATGATCCTCGGCTCGCAGCTGCGACGGCTCCGTGAAGAAGCGGGCATCACGCGGCAGCAGGCCGGCTACAACATCCGCGGCTCCGAATCGAAGATCAGCCGCCTCGAGCTGGGCCGGGTCGGCTTCAAGGAACGCGACGTCACCGACCTCCTGACGATGTACGGCGTCGAGGAGTCCACCGAGCGCCAGACGTTCCTCGACATGGTCAAGCAGTCGAACGAACCAGGCTGGTGGCGCCGCTTCGGCGAGACGATGCCGAACTGGTTCACCGACCTCGTCGGCCTGGAAGAGGCCGCGGCCCGGATCCAGATCTGGGAGCCGCTCTACGTCTCGGGCCTGCTGCAGATCGAGGGGTACGCGCGGGCGATCTTCAGCCACGGCCGGCCCGAGATGGCCGACGACCGGGTCGACCAGCTGGTCGCGCTGCGGATGCGGCGGCAGAAGATGTTCAGCAGGCCGGACGCCCCGCGTGTCTGGATGGTGCTCGACGAGTCCGTGCTGCACCGGCCGATCGGCGGCGTCAAGGTCCTGAAGCGGCAGATCGAATACCTGCTCGAGATGAGCGCGCTGCCGCACGTGTCGGTGCAGGTCCTGCCGTACTCGCGCAGCGGGCTGTCCGCGGAACACGCGTTTTCGCTGATGCGGTTCGGCGAACCGGAACTGCCGAACATCGCGTACGTCGAGTACCTCACCGGCGCGCACTACATCGAGAAGCGCGAAGAGATCGAGAAGTACAGCCGGGCGCTGGACATGCTCGCGGTCGACGCGGAGACACCCGACCGGAGCCGGTCCATGCTCGCGAAGCGCCGTCAAGAGATCTAGAAGACCTGCGTTCGACGGTATCGACAGGTTCCCGCTGATCGGTTACCAGGCGTAGCGACTCGCCCATTAGAGAACGTTTGTCTCACCCGTTAGGTGAAGTGTGACCAGGTGATCCCTCGCTGGGGGAGAACTTTGCAAGAAATTCTGCACGTGCATTTACCGCTGCAGGCACACGTGCTAGCGTGATCTACGCGGGCAAATGCACATGCATCTGCACCGCCCCAGGTATCCCGTATCGAGAGGTTGGGACCATGGCAGAGCGATTCGAGAACGGCATCCCGGCCGATCGGCTGTCCGGTGCCCAGTGGCGCAAGGCGAGCTACAGCGGCGCCGTCGGCAACTGCGTCGAGGTCGCACCCCTGACCACCGGCGAGATCGCGATGCGCAACTCGCGCTTCCCGACCGGCCCGGCGCTCGTCTACACGCGCGCGGAGATGGCCGCGTTCCTCGCGGGTGCGAAGGACGGTGAGTTCGACGATGTCCTCGGCTGAGGCCCCCGTCGCTCCCGTCTACGACATCGAGACCGGACTGCAGGAACTGGTCGCCCGTGGCTACCAGTTCGTCCACCCCGCCGATGACCGGGGCGAAGTTCTCGCCGTCGTCGGCGTGCGGGTGCACGACAACGTGGTGGACGTGGTCCGGCTCAACGCCGAGGACGACGTCGTGGCGACGCGCATGCCCGGTACCGAAGAGAACATCTTCGAACCCGAGCGGTGGCTGTGGCGCCGCAGCGGTGACGGAGCCCGGGTGCTCACGGAAATCCTCGCGCTGCCGGATGCCTGCTAGCGCACGAAGAACTTCAGGCCCTGTCCGAAGTGGTCAGAACCACGCCGGGCGGGGCCTGACTCATGTCCGGACCGTTTACACTGAAATCGGCCTGACCGCGTCTTCCTGGGAGCACCTCGGTGGTTTCCGACCCACAGCTCGTGTCCTCCGACCAGCCCGACCCGGAACCCCGCGAGGAGTGTGGCGTCTTCGGCGTCTGGGCTCCCGGGGAAGAAGTCGCCAAACTGACCTATTACGGCCTCTACGCCCTGCAGCACCGGGGCCAGGAGGCCGCCGGCATCTCCGTCTCCGACGGCTCCCAGATCGTGGTCTTCAAGGACCTCGGCCTGGTCAGCCAGGTCTTCGACGAACAGATCCTGCAGTCGCTGCAGGGCCACATCGCCGTCGGCCACTGCCGGTACTCGACCACCGGCGCGACCATCTGGGAGAACGCGCAGCCGATCTTCCGCACCACCGAGACCGGCAGCGGCCTGTCCTTCGCGCACAACGGCAACCTCGTCAACACGGCGGAGCTGCGTGAACGCACCATCGCCGCGGGCCTCAAGCCGCACGCGGGCCTGACCGGCTCGTCCAGCGACTCGGACCTGATCTGCGGGCTGCTCGCCGCGAACGCCGCCGACAAGGGCATCGAAGGCGCCGCGATGGAGCTGCTGCCCACGCTCAAGGGCGCGTTCTGCCTGGTGTTCGCCGACGAGAACACGTTGTACGCCGCGCGTGACCCGCACGGCGTGCACCCGCTGGTGCTCGGCCGTCTCGAACGCGGCTGGGTCGTCTCCAGCGAGACCGCGGGCCTGGACATCGTCGGCGCGTCGTTCGTCCGCGAGGTCGAGCCGGGCGAGCTGATCGCCATCGACGCCGAGGGCCTGCGCTCGTCGCGGTTCGCCAACCCGGACCCCAAGGGCTGCGTCTTCGAGTACGTCTACCTGGCGCGGCCCGACACCACGATCGCCGGCCGCGGCGTGCACGCCACCCGCGTCGAGATCGGCCGAAGGCTCGCCGGCGAGGAGCCCGTCGAGGCCGACCTGGTGATGCCGGTGCCGGAGTCCGGCACGCCGGCCGCCATCGGCTACGCGCAGGGCTCGGGCATCCCGTACGGCACCGGCCTGGTGAAGAACGCCTACGTCGGGCGCACGTTCATCCAGCCGTCGCAGACCATCCGCCAGCTCGGCATCCGGCTCAAGCTGAACCCGCTGCGCGACGTCATCCGCGGCAAGCGGCTGGTCGTCGTGGACGACTCGATCGTCCGCGGCAACACCCAGCGCGCGCTGGTGCGGATGCTGCGCGAGGCCGGCGCGCTCGAGGTGCACGTCCGGATCGCGTCGCCGCCCGTCCGGTGGCCGTGCTTCTACGGCATCGACTTCGCGTCGCGGGCCGAGCTCGTCGCGAACGGCGTCGACCTCGACGGCATCCGCCGCTCGATCGGCGCGGACTCGCTGGGCTACATCTCGCTCGACGGCCTCGTCGCGGCGACGGAACAGCCGAAGTCGCGGCTGTGCACGGCGTGCTTCTCCGGCGAATACCCGATCGCGCTGCCCGACGACGCGCTCATCGGCAAGAACCTGCTGGAAAGCCTCGACGCGGTCAATGGCGCGGCGACCCCGGTCAGCCCGGCCGGGTACGGTGCCGAGGACGCAGTTCGGCGTCCCTAGCCCCTTCGGCTAGTCCTTCCAGTTGGGAGTCCTTCTACCGTGAGCGAGTCCACGAGCGCCACGTACGCCGCCGCCGGTGTCAGCATCGACGCCGGCGACCAAGCCGTCGAGCTGCTCAAGCCGCACGCCGAACGGGCCACGCGGCCGGAGGTGCTGGGCGGTGTCGGTGGTTTCGCCGGGCTCTTCTCGCTGAAGCTCGACAAGTGGAAGGAACCGATCCTCGCCTCCTCCACCGACGGCGTCGGCACCAAGATCGCCGTCGCGCAGGCGCTGGACAAGCACGACACCGTCGGCATCGACCTGGTCGCGATGGTCGTCGACGACCTGGTCGTGACCGGCGCCGAGCCGCTGTTCCTGCAGGACTACATCGCCGTCGGCAAGGTGCACCCGGAGAAGATCGCCGCGCTGGTCGGCGGCATCGCCGAGGGTTGCGTCCAGGCCGGCTGCGCGCTGCTCGGCGGCGAGACCGCCGAGCACCCCGGCATGATGGGCGAGCACGACTACGACATGTCGGCCACCGGCGTCGGCGTGGTCGAGGCGTCCGCGCTGCTGTCGCCGGAGAAGGTCCGCCCGGGTGACATTGTGCTGGCGCTCGGCTCGTCGGGACTGCACTCGAACGGGTATTCCCTGGCCCGGCACGTGCTGCTGGACATCGCGCGGATGCCGCTCGGCGGCCACGTCGAGGAGTTCGGCCGCACGCTAGGCGAGGAGCTGCTGGAGCCGACGCGGATCTACGCGAAGGACTGCCTCGCGCTGGCCGCGGAGACCGAGGTCCGGACGTTCGCGCACATCACCGGCGGTGGCCTGGAGGCGAACCTCGCCCGCGTCATGCCACGCGGCCTGGTCGCCCGGCTCGACCGCGGCACCTGGTCGCCGTCGGCGGTGTTCGCGCTGATCGGCCACCGCGGCCGGGTCGAGCGCGCCGAGCTGGAGAAGACGTTCAACATGGGCGTCGGCATGGTCGCGATCGTCGGGGCCGAGGACGTCGACCGGGCGCTGGCCATGCTGACCGCGCGGCACGTCCCGGCGTGGGTGCTGGGCGACGTCCAGCCCGCGAACGACATCGACGGCCCGCGCGCCGTGCTTTCGGGCGACCACCCGCGCTTCTGACAGCGTTCTCTCAAGAAGTGACTTGATCGCGGCTGTCACACTGGTGACATGGCAGCCGGAGACGTGGTGATCGGCTCCCGGTTCACGATCCCGGGAGCCGAGCTGACCGAGCGCTTTTCGCGGTCGTCCGGCCCGGGTGGCCAGGGCGTGAACACCACCGATTCGCGGGTCGAGCTGTCGTTCGACGTCGCCGCGTCGCCGTCGATCCCCGAGCACCTGCGGGATCGCGTGCTGGCCGGGCTCGAGGGCCGGCTGGTCGACGGCGTGCTGACGATCGCGGCGAGCGAACACCGCTCCCAGCTGCAGAACCGCGAAGCCGCGCGCGGCCGGCTGGCCAACCTGCTGCGCGACGCGTCGGCCCCACCGCCCGCCAAGCGACGCCCCACGAAGCCGTCACGCGGTTCGAAGGAGCGCCGCCTGGCGTCGAAGAAGCGCCGGAGCGACGTGAAGCGCGGCCGCTCCGGCCGCTTGAACGACTGAGCGTCTAGCTCAGCGAGAGGTGCACGCACTCCCCGGCCGGCTGGTAGCCGACCCGGGCGTAGACGTTCCCGATCCCCAGGTCACCGGGGATGAGGAACGCCGTGTGCGCGCCGGACTCGTGTGCTTCACGGGTGAGCCGGGCGGTGATCGCCGCGGCGATCCCGCGGCCGCGGTACGGCTCGAGCACGGCGATGCCGGCGACCTCGGTGGTGCCGTCGACGATCGCGAGCGCGAGGCCACCGCCGAGGACCGTGCCGGTGGCGATGTCCTCCGCCAGGAGGTGCCGCACCCCGGCTTCGATGCCGGACCGCAGACGTTCGACCTCCTTGTCGGGCACCTCCGGCGACTCGCCGAACGCCGTGTTCTGCGCCGACCGCAGCCGCCGGATGTCGTCATCGGACTCCGGCGCACGCAGCCGGACTCCCGCCGGGACCGGTTTGCCGACCCGCTCGGCGGGCGTGCACGTCATCAACGGCACCTGCCGTTCGAGCTGGTAACCGGCCTCGACCAGGAGTTTCTCCAGGTCCGGGGCGATGTCGGTGAAGTACTCCAGCCGCGGGAGCAGGCCCCGCCGCCGGTACGCCGTGGTCAGCGCGTCGATCTCGGCCGCCGACGGCCGCGCGCCGTCGTCCGGGATCGCGTAGTTGAGCATCGGGTGGTCGTTGTCCGGGGAGTAGGTGGCCAGGAACGGCCCGACCTGCTCGGTCTCCCGGCCACGGGGCGCCGTCTTGCGGACATACGTCTGGATAGCGGACATTGCTGGTGGAAGCCCTTTCGCGAGCACATCAAGGAACCGCAGCTCAGTGCGGGTGGATCGCTGGGCGTCGGGCCTAGCGGAGGCCGACGCCGGAGACGGCGCCAGGCATAGGCGTTCATTCCTCGAGTCGAAAGGGGCTCTTCAGAGCCAAGTGTGGCACGGCCCGCAACCCGGTTTATTGCCGGTCGGGGTGGGCGATGGTGGCGTACCGCGCGTCCCAGACCGACCGCGGGACCCGCATGGTGAGCGTCGGGGCTTCGCAGACCGTGCGGCGCTGCTGCGTCGGGATGACCACCGGCGGTGGTGGCGGCGGGTCCAGTGAGCGCCAAACGCGCCTGCTCAACGCGGCGCCGAGGATCGCGCCGGTGGTGTTGAGCAGGACGTCGTCGGTGGAGGTCACCCGGCCGGTGTGGATCAGATATTGCGTACCTTCCACCAGCACGGAGACGAGCAGAGCGGCCAGTGCGATCCGCACGAGGGCGCGCAGGCCGCGCAGCCGCAGCGGGAGCAGCGCGCCGAGCGGGCAGAGCAGCAGGACGTTGCCGATAACCTGCCAGAGTGAGCCGTCGTCGCCGAACGCGGCGGTGATGTCGGCGCCCGGGACGAGGTCGAGCGTGCTCTGGCCGGAGCCGCCGACAGGCATCGTGACCAGGCACAACACCAGGAAAGCGACCAGGACGGCGGCGCTGTCGACGCCGGCGGTCGCGCTCGCGTACCGGGCCGGGAGTCTTCGCCGTCGTCGAGCCGCGAGCAGTGGCCACCCGAGCAGCGCGTACGGCAGCGCGATGGCCGAAACCGGAATCATCCCCCAGAAGGCGCGCAGCAGGGTTTCCATGCGCCTCCCTCCTTGAGCACCCAAAGATCTTCTGTGCGCTGGAAACGGCCCTCCCAAGATCACCTTCGCATCACAAGATCGTCTCGGCATGCTGAGGGAGGCGCACTATTCGGTGATCTTTCCGGTGGCGCGACGGAACTTTCCGTGGTTCGGTCAGGAGGCGCACTGTCCACAGTGGATGCTGTGGACAACCCTGTGGATGAATCGGGGGATGCTTCGTAAACCCCTTGATTCACAACGGAAACTCTCAGGGGGTGCCTGTGTACTACTTTTCGCCGGCCAGCTCGCGAGCGCGCTCGATCAGGGCCTGCAGGTGCAGGCCGCGGCGGACGTCGCAGGGGTGGGCCGTGGTGCCGCTGGCGATCATCGCCGCGAAGTCGTCCAGCAACGCCGTGTAGGACTCCGACGCCGAACCGGGCTTGCGCCCGAGCGTGCGGTAGCCGTGCTGACCCCAGACGGCGACCTCGACGACGGTCGGCTGCACCGGCAGCCGCAGGGCCAGCGTGGCGGTGCTGACCACGTTGTTCTCGTGGGCCAGCATCAGCTGCCACGTGTCGCCGGGACTCCGCCGCGCCGCGACGACGTCGGTGATCGGCCCGAGCGCGGCATCCAGCAGGTCGAGGGCGTGCGGGCCGATGTCGAACAGTGCGCCGCCGTCGTCCTGACGCCACTCCGAGGCCGCGTACCGGCCGCCGAGCAGGGCGCCGGACAGCCAGCGCGCGCCGCCACCGGCCCAGCCGCCCGCCTGGGCGAGCCCGGCGAGCCACTCCTGGGTCTGCGCCGAGTACCGCAGGGTCAGCACGACGAGGGCGGCGACGTCGGCGGCCGCGACCGCGTCGGCCAGCCGCTGCGCGCCCGCCAGGTCGGCGGCGATCGGCTTCTCGAGGATCAGGTGCTTCCCGGCTTCGGCCGCGCGGACGCCCAGCTCGGCCTGGATCGACGGCGGGACGGCGAACGCCACCGCGTCCACCTGCGCGAACAGGTCTTCGATGCTCTCGGCGGCGGTCGCGCAGTGGGTGTCCGCAAGCGCTTGCGCCGCCTCCGGCCGCCGGGCCCAGACCGCGGTCAGCGCCGTGCCGGGGTGATCCGCCAGGCCGGGCGCGTGAACCGTCGTCGCCCACGGGCCGGCGCCGACGAGGCCGACCCGCAGCTGTCCCTCCGCGATGCGCTGTCCCACGGGCCGCAGTCTAGGTGTGGTCGGCGTCGCGCCGGAACCGCACCTGCGACGGCGGTCGTCCTGGCTAAAGTGCCTGCATGATCACCCTGCCGTCCCGCATCGCCGCGGTCTGTCTGCTCCTCCTGGCCACCTGCTTCGCCGGGGCCGCGCCCGCGTCGGCGACGGGCACGGACGGCACCTGCCCGGCCGGTGGCGGCGTGACGGTGGTCGTGGACTTCGGCGACCTGGCCCCGCAGCCGCTGATCCGCTGCGCCCCTGGCACCCCCGCGACCGGCATCGCGGCGCTGCAGGGCGCCGGGATCGACGTCGCGGGCTCGCAGAAGTACGGCCTCGCCATCGCCTGCCGGATCGACGGCAAACCGGGCCCGGACGTCGAGTCGTGCGCGGGCATGCCGTCGGCGACGGCGTACTGGAGCTACTGGCACGCCGCGGCCGGCGGCAAGTGGGAGTCGAGCCAGGAAGGCGCCCAGACGTCGAAGCCGGCGGCCGACGGGTTCGAGGGCTGGTCGTTCGCCCGGCCGAAGACGGCCAACGACCTGCCGACGCCGCCTCGGGTGGCGCCGGTCCGCCAGGCCGTTTCGACCCCGTCCCCGGCGCCCGCGGCCACCAGCAGTTCATTCCCGTGGGGCGTGGTCATCGCCATCGCGGCGATCCTGCTGATCGGTGGCGCGGCTTGGGGCGCCGCACGACGTCGCCGGACGTGACCAGCAGGGCGCTGCACCCCGGCGCGTGGTGGGTCTGGGCGCTCGCGCTGGCCGTCGCGGCCAGCCGGACGACGAACCCGCTGCTGCTGGGCCTGCTCATCGCGGTCATCGGCTTCGTCGTCGCGAACCGGCGGAGTGACGCGCCGTGGGCGCTGGCGTTCCGGCTGTACGCCTACGTCGGCGCGGTGATCGTCGCGACGCGGGTGCTGTTCCGGATCCTGATCGGCGGCGAGGACGGCGGGCACATCCTGTTCACGCTGCCGCGGATCCCGCTGCCGGCGTTCGCGGCCGGGGTGTCGCTGCTCGGCTCGACGTCGGCGGAGGAGCTGCTCGGCGGCTTCTACGACGGCCTCCGGCTGGCGACCATGGTGCTCTGCGTTGGCGCGGCGAACGCCCTGGCCAACCCGAAACGCCTGCTCAAGGCCGTGCCGGGCGCGTTGTACGAGGTCGGCACGGCCGTGACGGTGGCGCTCACGGTGGCGCCGCAGCTCGTCGAGAGCGTCCAGCGCGTGCGGCGGGCACGACGGCTGCGGGCGGGGCGGACTCGCGGGCTGCGGGCGGTCAAGGGCATCGTGGTGCCGGTGCTGGAGGACGCGATGAACCGCTCGCTGCTGCTGGCGGCGGCGATGGACTCGCGCGGCTACGGCCGGCGCGCCTACCTGAGCGCCGGCGTGCGCGCGGCGATCGCCGGCTGCGTGCTCGGCGGGCTGGTCGGCGTGTGCGTCGGCGTCTACGGCGTGCTCGACGGGACGTCGTCGTGGCTGGGCGTGCCGCTGCTGGCCCTCGGGCTGGTCGTGGCCGCGGCCGGGTTCGTGCTGGGTGGGCGGCGCATCCGGCGGACGGCTTACCGGCCGGACCCGTGGCGCCGGCCGGAGACGCTGGTCGTCGCGTCCGGCGTCGGGGCGTGCGCGCTGCTGTTCTTCTCCGCGCGGGTCGATCCGGGGAACCTCTACCCGTCGCTGAGCCCGCTGAGCTGGCCCGAGGTGTCCTTGCTGCCGGCGTTGTCGCTGCTGCTCGGGGCGCTGCCCGCGTTCGTCGCACCCCGCCCCCCATCGTTGTCGGAGGTGGTCCGGTGATCGAGTTTTCGCAGGTCACGGTGACCTACCCGGACGCCGCGCGGCCGGTGCTGTCCGACGTCTCGCTGCTGGTCGAGGAGGGCGAGCTGTGCCTGGTCGCCGGGCCGACCGGCGTCGGCAAGTCGACTTTCCTCGGCGCGATCAACGGGCTCGTCCCGCACTTCACCGGCGGACGGCTGGCCGGGCGGGTGCTGGTCGACGGCTTGGACACGTCTTCTCACCCGCCGCGCGAGCTGGCCGCGGTGGTCGGCGTCGTCGGACAGGACCCGCTGGCCGGCTTCGTGACCGACACGGTCGAGGAGGAGCTGGCGTACGCGATGGAGCAGCTGGCGGTGGCGCCGGACGTCATGCGCAAGCGCGTCGAGGAAACCCTGGACCTGCTGGGCATCGCCGAGCTGCGCAACCGTCCACTTCGGACACTCTCGGGCGGGCAGCAGCAGCGCGTCGCGATCGGCTCGGTGCTGACGGCGCACCCGCGGGTCCTGGTGCTCGACGAACCGACGTCCGCGCTGGACCCCACGGCGGCCGAGGAGGTGCTGGCGGCGATCACGCGGCTGGTGCACGACCTCGGGACCACGGTGGTCGTCGCGGAGCACCGCATGGAGCGCGTCGTCCAGTACGCCGACCGGCTGCTGTACCTGCCGGGCGACGGCTCGGTGCGGTCCGGGCCGCCGGCGGAGATCCTGGCGACGGCGGAGATCGCGCCGCCGATCGTCGAGCTGGGGCGGCTCGCGGGCTGGACGCCGTTGCCGCTGTCGGTGCGGGACGCGCGGCGGGTCGCGGGGCCGCTGCGATCGCGGCTTCAAGAATTGTCGGTGGTGGGTCGTACTCTCTCGGTGACCGGTCGAGCACTGGACGTGAGAGGGGTGGTGGTCCGTTACGGAGATGTCCTGGCGGTGCGTGGGGTGGACCTGCGCGTCGGGCCGGGGGAAATCGTCACGCTGATGGGACGCAACGGCTCCGGCAAGTCGTCGCTTCTCTGGGCGGTGCAGGGCAGCGGTCCGCGGTCGGCGGGGAAGGTCGACGTCGGCGGCGTGGACCCTGCGTCGCTCAAGCCGAGAGCGGCCCGTCAGCGTGTGGGGCTGGTCCCGCAGTCACCCGCCGATCTGCTGTACCTGGATTCGGTCGACGCCGAGTGCGCACAGGCCGACACCGAATCCGGGGCCACGGCAGGCACGGCGAGGTCCCTGCTGGACCGCCTGGCCCCGGCGGTCGCCGGTGAAGCGCACCCCGGCGACCTGTCCGAAGGGCAGCGACTGGCGTTGGTGCTGGCCGTCCAGCTGGCGGCGGCACCCCCGGTGGTCCTGCTCGACGAGCCGACGCGCGGCCTCGACTACCACGCCAAACGGCGCTTCGCGGCGATCCTGCGAGAGCTGGCCTCGCAGGGCCACGCGATCGTGCTGGCCACCCACGACGTCGAGTTCGTGGCGTCGGTGGCCCACCGGGTGGTGGTCATGGCCGAGGGCGAGGTGGTCGCGGACGGCCCGACGAAGGAGGTCATCGTCGCGTCCCCGGCCTTCGCGCCCCAGGTGGCGAAGGTGCTGGCGCCGCAGGAGTGGCTGACGGTGGACGAAGTAGCGGAAGCCCTGTCATGACGTCCGCCACTCAACGTCGCTCGCCTGCTGCGCCCTCGCGCACCTTCGCACCGCCGGCCGGCTCGCGAGCCGGTGTCCGTGGGCGGACGCGGTCCCGCGCGCATTCGTGCGGGTGGTCGCGCGTCGATCCGGCGCGGTGTGTGGGCGCGCCCGAAGCTGCTTCGCGCACCTCCGCACCGCTGGTCGGCTTGCGAGCCGGTGTCGGTGGGCGGGCGCGGTCCCGCGCGACTTCGTGCGAGGTGCTGACGTGACCGGCTTCCTCGACCCGCCGCCCCGGGCCATCCGCCTTCGCCCGCGTCCCGCGCTGGTGCTCACCGTCGCGGCGATCCTCGGGCTCGTCATGTTCTGCTGGCCGCTCTTCGCGCACCCCGCGCCGAGTGTGTCCGCGCACACCGCCGATGCGCCGTTCGTCTTCATGGCGACCCTGCCCGTGCTGATCCTCGTCGTGCTGGCCGAACTGTCGCGCGGCGGAATCGATGCGAAAGCGCTCGCGCTGCTCGGTGTCCTGTCCGCGGTGAACGCCGGGCTGCGGCCGCTCGGCGCCGGGACCGGCGGGATCGAGCTGGTGTTCTTCCTGCTCGTGCTCGCCGGGCGGGTGTTCGGGCCCGGGTTCGGGTTCGTCCTCGGCTCGACGTCGCTGTTCACCTCGGCGCTGCTGACCGCGGGCGTCGGGCCGTGGCTGCCGTTCCAGATGCTCGCGTCGTCGCTCATCGGGCTCGGCGCCGGGCTGCTTCCGCGCGCCCGTGGGAAGGCCGAGATCGCGCTGCTCGTGGCGTACGGCGTCGTCGCGGCCTACCTCTTCGGGCTGCTGATGAGCCTGTGGTCGTGGCCGTTCCTCGCCGGGTCGTCGCTCGGCGGCACCACCGCGGGCCTCGGCTACGTGCCCGGCGCGCCGTTGCTGGACAACCTGCACCGGTTCGCCGTCTTCACCGTCCTGACCTCGACGCTCGGCTGGGACACCGGCCGCGCGATCACCAACGCGGTCGCGATCCTCGTGCTGGGGCCGGCCGTCCTGGCCGTCCTGCGCCGCGCGTCGCGGCGGGCGGCCTTCGACGCGCCCGTGGTCTTCGATCAGGAGCGCGTCAACCCGTCGTAGATGTCAACCAGCTCGGCCAGCTTCGCCGCGTCCGGGACGTGACTGGTGTCCAGGTCGATGACGTGAAAGCGGTTTCCCGGGGTGGCGGCGTCGGCCTCGCGGATCATCCGGTCCTGCAGGGCCAGGGGGATGATCCGGTCGCGCAGGTGCCGGACGTAGACGCGGGGCACGCGGCCCCACCTCGCGCGGTCGCCGCGGGCCGGGGTGGCGCCCTTGCCGAGGAGGTCGTCGGGGGCCATGGCGTTGAGGAACGCGTGGAACTCGGCGTCCGTGCCTTCGGCGACGAACGCCTCCTTGGCCTTCGCGAGCAACGCGCGGTCCGCCGTGCGCCAGTTGAACCGGACGGCGCCGATCACCGACGGGTCGGCCGCGGCGAAGCCCAGCAGATCGCCGACGCGGGTCTCGGCCGCCTCCGGGGTGGCCATGTACTCGTCCGGGGTCTCGAGGTCGACGCAGCAGAACGCCGTGTCGTAGACGAGCAGGTCGATCAGGTCCGGCACGGCGTCGGCGACCAGGCTGATCGCCGCGCCGCCGATGCTGGCGCCGACCAGGACCACCGGGCCGTGCGCCGCCGCGCGGCGGACGACCTCGACCGTGGCCGCCACCTGGTCGGCGAGCGTGACGCCGGCCAGCGCCGACGGCTCCGTCGCGAACGCCGCCAGGTCCTGGGGTGCCTGGTAGGAGCGCCGGAACTGCTGCCCCGGCTGGTCGACGCCGACGCCGCGGTGCCCGCGCAGGACCAGCTCGTTCGGGGCGGCGAAGACACCGTTGGCGCCCGCGGCGAAGACGAAGGTGGTCACCCCGCGACGCCGTTGCATGGTGGTGTCCGCGGGCGAAGCACCCGCGAAAGAGGGCGCCGCGACGCCGGCGGCGGAAGCGGCGAGGGCAGCACGGCGGCTCGGATCAGGCATGCCTGACAGTCAAGCGAGCTCGGCCGTCCGGCCCAAGACGACAAAGTCGCCGCACGGACCACCGAAAGTGGATCGTGCGGCGACGAAGGTCGGTCAGCTGTACGAGTAGAAGCCGCGGCCGGTCTTCTTGCCCAGCAGGCCCGCGTCCACCATGCGCAGCAGCAGCGGCGGGGACGAGTACAGCGGCTCCTTGAACTCCGCGTACATCGAGTCCGCGATCGCCTTGATGGTGTCCAGGCCGATCAGGTCCGACAGCCGCAGCGGGCCCATCGGGTGGGCCGTGCCCAGCTCCATGCCGCGGTCGATGTCCTCCGCCGAGGCGAAGCCCGACTCGATCATGCGGATCGCCGACAGCAGGTACGGGACCAGCAGCGAGTTCACGATGAACCCGGCGCGGTCCTGGGACCGGATGACCGTCTTGCCCAGGGCCGTCGTCGCGTGGTCCTCCGCGCGGCGGGCCGTCTCCTCGCTCGTCAGCAGCGAGGGCACCAGCTCCACCAGCGGCAGCACCGGCACCGGGTTGAAGAAGTGGATGCCGACCACCTGCTGGGGGCGGTTCGTCGCCATGCCCAGCTTCATGATCGGGATCGACGACGTGTTGGACGCGAACAGCGCGTCCTCCGCCTCGACGATCTTGTCGAGCTGGCGGAAGACGTCGACCTTCGCCTGCTCCTGCTCGAGGATCGCCTCGATGACCAGTTCGCGGTCGGCGAACTCGGCGATGTCCGTGGTGAAGCGCAGCCGGCCGAGGGCCGCGTCGGCGTCCTCGGTGGAGAGCTTGCCGTTCTTGACGCCGCGCTGGAGCGACTTCTCGATGCGCGCCTTGCCCGCGTCGAGCGCCGGCTGGTTCACCTCGGTGACCACGACGTCCAATCCGGACCGCGCGTGCACCTCGGCGATGCCGGAACCCATCAGTCCCGCCCCGACGACTCCAACCCGACTTACCACCGGCTCACTCCTTCATCCGCTACGCAGCCCACAGGGTTTTGGGCAGCACGCAGCGCGCGAGGGCGGTCGCCGGGTTGTGTCCAGCTACGCCCTCGCGCGGTTACGCGTGCTCAACGACGGTACTCGTCGTACCCGTCGTCGTACGGATCTTGATCATTGCTATCGGGCTCCTCATAGTGACCACTAGAGGAACCAGTCGACAGCTCGCGCTGCAAAGCATCGAAGTCGGTCTCGTGCGAGCTGTACTTGAGCTCGCGCGCCACCTTCGTCTGCTTGGCCTTAGCCCGGCCGCGCCCCATGGCTCGACCCCCTCGCACAGGGGCGGGGCGGCCGGGGGAATCGGCGGCCCCGCATCGTCTCGACAATTCTTTCCTGCTGACACCGTACCGTGTCCGGGGGGTTCGATGCGACGTGGCACGGTGTGCCGGTGGTGACAGTGTCCGCCGGACACCGGTTACCGGCCGGTCGGTGACGATCGGCGCAGGTCGGCGTGCCACGATCTACTCGTGCTCCGTCCCTTCGTGGCCTATCTGCGGGTGTACGAACCCCTGCTCGCCCTGGGCGAGCCGCTCGACGATCGGCTGCGCGCGGCCGTCGCGGCGGCCAAGCTGGGGCGGACCGACGCGGGCGCCCGCGAGCAGGCCATGTGGCTCAAGTCACAAGTCGCCGCGCCCCGCCGGTTGCTGCCCGCCGAGCTCGCCAACGGCAAGGCCGCGCCCAGCCTGCAGACCGACGTCCTGGTGCTCGATCCGGCCGACGTGCCGGCCGCCCAGCGGGTGCACGGCCCGTTCGTCTGCCCGCTGGAGCTGCGCGCCCGCTCGGCCGCCGCGCTGGTGACCTTCCTCGGCGACGCGCACCCGGCGCTGAAGAACGTCATCCTCGACGAAGCCGGCTTCACCCAGGACACGATCCGCGCCCGCACGAAGTCCGCGCTGTCGGACCTCAGCACCTCCGCCGCGCACACGCTGTCGACCACCTGGACCGTCCCACTGCCGTGGTTCGTGCTGGTCGACCCGGAGGCGCGCAAGCTCGTGCTGGGCTCCGGCCGCGACGACCCGAAGCGCGAACTGTCCTGGCGGAGCACCCTCGCCGACGCCCAGCACCGGGCGCGCGAGGCCGGTGACCTGCTGGAACAGACCTTCGGCGACTCCGGGCCGGGCCGGGTGCTGTTCGAGACGCGGCGCTGGCTCGACAACTTCCACGCGGACTCGATCGTCGAGCTCGACTACGGCGGCCTCGTGCAGCTGTTCGCGGACCCCATCCTCGAAGCCGACACCACCGCCGACGAGGTCCACGACATCCTGGACGCGCTGCGCACGGGCAACGTCGAGGAGCTCGCCGAACTGTTCTCCGACCTGCGGGAGTTCTGGGGCGATCTGGCCTCGCGGGAACGCGCCAACTAGCTAGCCGCGCAGCTCCGGCACCCGGATCTCGCCGACCTGACGGCCGCCGCCGAGCACCGAGCCGTGGGCGAGCTCGTCGAGGCCGGAGACGTCCACGCCGAGGAACCGCAGCGCTTCGACGGCCAGCGGCGCGCAGGCCCGCTTCGCGCCGTCGTCGATCTTCAGCGCCACCGCGAACCCGTCCGGCAGCGCGAAGGCCTGGACGCCCTCGGCGCCACCCTTCGCGACGAGACCGTCCACGGCGGACATCAGCTCGGTGTCCTCGCGCCCGGTGCCGGCGACCAGCCACGGGTGGGCGCGCATCGCGTCGGCGACCGTCCGTTCGGGACCGTCGGCGGCGCTGCCGACCCGGCCGAACGCGCGGGCCAGCCCGGTCAGGGAGAACGCGAAGAGGGGCGCGCCACAGCCGTCGACGCCGGTGTGCGCGATCGGCTCGCCGGTCAGGTCGGTGACGGCGGCGGCGATCGCCTGCTGCAGCGGGTGGTCCGGCGCCTCGTAGCCCGCGGTCGGCCAGCCGGCCCGGACGCAGGTGGTGAGCATGCCGGTGTGCTTGCCGGAGCAGTTCATCATCACGCGCCGCGGCTCGGCGGCGTCGCGCATGCTCGGGACGTGCAGCGGGAAGTCGGCCGGGCACGCGAGGTCGTCCTCGGTCAGGCCCGCCGCTTGCAGCAGCTCCAGCACGCCCTTGACGTGCCGGGGCTCGCCGGAGTGGGACGCGCAGGCCAGCGCCAGGTCCTCGCCGGTGAAGTCCAGTCCGGACCGCAGCATGCCGACGGCCTGCAACGGCTTGTTCGACGAACGCGGGAAGACCGGCGAGGTGACGTCGCCGAGCGCCAGCCGGACGTCGCCTTCGGGGCCCGTCACCACGAGCGCGCCGCGGTGGACGCTTTCGACGAAATCGGAACGGACTACTTCGGCCAGGACGGGGTTGGTCACTGAACCTCGTGCCCGCCTTCGCTCTCGAGCAGCTCGTCCACAGTGGCCGAACCTTGCTGGTAGCGCTGGGCGATCTCCGCGTTCAAGGTGTCCATGACGTTCTGGACCTCGCGCCGGAACGACGACACCGAAAGCTCTTCGCTGGCGTAGGTGTCCAAAGCGGCGGCGAGCTTGTCGTCCGTCAGGGAACCGACGTCGGTCAGGTCGGTGTCGCCGATCAGCGCCTCGGCGTGCCGGCGGTGCTCACCGGCGCGTGAGGGCTCCAGCTGCTGGTGCCGTCCGGAGCCCGCGGCCGGGCCCAGCGCGTTGTCGGCGAGGATCGTGGCCAGCTGGTCGACGATGCTGGACTCGCCGCCGGAGCTGCGCCGGGTCTGTTCGGCGCGGACGATGTCGATCCGGGCGTGCAGCAGCCTGCGCAAGTAGGAAAGATCGGTCTCTTCTTGGGCGGCTTCGTCGCGCCGCTCGCGGAGCACCTTCAACGGCAGGTCACCCAAGCCGCTGAGGTATCCCGGGCCGAGCACGCGGTCGATCCGCCGCCTGCCGCCGGGCCGCACTTCGATCACAGCGCAGTTTATCCCGGTTGGGCGTGATCCTGCTGTCAGGGGTTTTCGATCAGCCACGAAGTTGCGCCGCCGCGGTCCGCCCGGGCGCCGGGAGCTCCGACGGCACGGAGTCGGGGTCGATCGAGGCTTGGACGAGCTGGTCCTCGGAGCCGGTCAGCAGCTCGGCACCCACCGGCGTCGACCGCTTGACCAGGGCCAGCGCGATCGGGCCGAGCTCGTGGTGCTGGATCACCGTGCCGACGCGGCCGACCGTGCGGCCGTCGAGCAGCACCGGGTCGCCGGGCTCCGGCCGGATCTCGGGGGAGCCGTCCAGGTGGAGCAGCAGCAGGTTGCGCGGCGGGCGGCCGACGTTGTGCACCTTCGACACCGTCTCCTGGCCGCGGTAGCAGCCCTTCGCGACGTGCGCGGCCGAACCGACCCAGCCCACCTCGTGCGGGATCGTGCGATCGTCGGTGTCGACGCCCAGCCGCGGCCGCAGCGACTCGACGCGCAAGGCGTCGAACACCCAGCTCCCGGCCGCGCGGGCACCGGCGTCGGTGAGCCTCTTCCACCAGCCGGCGAGCTCGGCGCGCGGCACCGCGAGGTCGACGCTGAACCGGCTGGGCCACGGCATCCGCCGCGCGAAGCCGCCACCGGGCAGCGCCACGACCGCGTACGGCTCCGGCCCGACCTCGGCGCCGACCGCGCTCAGCACGCGTTCGCTGTCCGGGCCGAGCACGGTGAGCAGGGCCAGCTCGTCGGTCGCGTCGCGGATGTCCACCTTGGACCAGAACTTCATGGCTTCGAGGTATTCGCGCAGCGTCTGGGGGCCGCCCTTCGGCAGCGCACTGGTCACACGCGGTTCCGGGTCGCCGTCGAGCCAGACGGTGCCGTCGAGGTGTGCCAGCACCATGTGCGTCTCGACCCGGCCCTGGCTGTCGAGCACCAGCGCCTCGGTGCCGGACCCCTCGGCGAGCTCGGTCACGTGCTGCGAGATCACCAGGTGCAGCCACGACAGCCGCTCCTCGCCGGTCACGGCCAGGACTTCGCGGTGTGACCGATCGATCACGACGACGCCACGCGTCGCGGTGCGCTGCTCCGCGAAGGGGTCTCCCCAGTGCCAGGGGACGCCGGCTTCGGGGTGGTCGTCGGGCGGGGGGATGGATCCGGGCACGTCCAGCAGCGGCGAGCGGTACGGCATACCGCCCAGCCTAGGCGAGTACTGATCCGGCCAAAAGCAGGCCGACACCCCGCACGGCACGTGACCGTTGCCGCAAAGCCATTCGGCGTGACTGTGGTCGGGTCAGTACCGGTCGGCACAGTACCGTGTTGGAATGCGCGTGCTCGTCTTCCTCGACGGAACCCTGGCCGACCCGGACACCGCCCAGATCAAGGTGGACGACCTCGGATTGACCCGCGGCGACGGCGTCTTCGAGACGATCCTCGTGGTCGACGGGAAGCCCCGGGAGCTGCGGCCGCACCTCGACCGGCTGGCGCGGTCGGCGGCCATGCTCGACCTGCCGGAGCCCGATCTCGCGGCCTGGGAGCGGGTCGTCTCGCTGGTGCTCGAACACTGGACCGGTAGTCCCGAAATGGTGCTGAAACTGGTGTACACCAGGGGTTCCGACGGCGATCCCGCCGCGGTGCCGACCGGTTTCGCGCTGGGTTCGGAGGTCGCGCCGTCGATCCTGAAGGCGCGCGCCGAGGGCGTCGCCGCGGTCACCCTGGAACGCGGTTTCCCGCCGGACCTCGCCGAGCGCGCGCCGTGGCTGCTGCTGGGCGCGAAGCCGTTGTCGTACGCCATGAACATGGCCGCGCTGCGCGAAGCCCGCCGCCGGGACGCCGAAGATGTGATTTTCACCGCCGCCGACGGCTCGGTGTTCGAAGGCCCGACGTCGACCGTGGTGCTGGCGAAGGGGCGGACGCTCTTCACGCCGCCGTCGAGCGTCGGCATCCTGCCGGGCACGACGCAGGCCGCGCTGTTCCGCGGCGCCGAGAAGGCCGGCTGGGCGGTCAAGGTGGAGCCGCTGCGCGTGGCCGACCTGGTGGCGGGGGACGGCGTGTTCATGGCTTCGTCGGTCCGCAAGCTGACGCGCGTCCACACGCTGGACGGTGTGCTGCTGCCCGACTCGTCGGCGGTGTACGCGGAGCTGGTGGCGGCCTACGAGGCCGAGTACGCCTGAGCGATCCGCACGACCGCGGGCGCGATCTCTTCGGCGCGGTAGGCGGCGATCTTGTGGT
This sequence comes from Amycolatopsis sp. cmx-8-4, assembly GCF_046548675.1. Lineage (NCBI taxonomy): Bacteria > Bacillati > Actinomycetota > Actinomycetes > Pseudonocardiales > Pseudonocardiaceae > Amycolatopsis > Amycolatopsis sp. cmx-8-4. The sequence goes on along the minus strand of NZ_JAEBDZ010000041.1, from coordinate 29,802 downwards.
GGCCGTCGAGGATCAGCTCGCGCTCGCCGTCGGCCAGGACCACGGCGACCGGGCGGTGGCCGGTGCGGATCGCGGTCCGGTAGTAGCCGACGCGCGCCTCGTCGGACGGCGGCCAGGTGTCGGTCGGGGTGAGGGACACCTCGTCCGGCAGGCGTTCCGGACCGCTGACGCGGTAGTCGCCGTCGACGAGCAGGTCGAGCACCGGGCCGAGCGTGGTGGCCAGCGGACGCCGCAGCTGCCCGGTGGCGAGCGCGATCCGCAACGCCTGGGGCAGCTCCGCCCGCGCGCGCACGTTCACGTCCAGGAAACCCGTGCCACCGCTGATCGTCACCTGTTCCACAGCTATCTGGACGGGCGGCGGCGCGACATGGTTCCGGGCGCTACCCGGACGGGTGCACCGCGTGATCCGGGTCTCACCCGCGTGGCGGTACAGACCTTTCACGTCACCCGGAAGCGCACTCGGGTGCCGGGTCGCGCCTGGGCGAGTGCGCTCAGGCCGGCGGTCCGGACCACCGCTGCGACGGGGTAGCCGCCCGTGGTGGGGTGGTCGGCCAGGAAAACCACCGGCAGGCCGCTCGGCGGCACCTGGATCGCGCCGGTGACCACGCCTTCGCTGGGCAGCTCCGCCTCGGCGAACGCCGCGGCCCGGCGCAGCGGGGTGCCGTCCAGGCGCAGGCCGACGCGGTTCGACTCGGACGTCACCGTCCACCATGCCGACAGGCCCTCGGCCGGGGACTCCAGCCAGTCGTGGCGAGGGCCCGAAGTCACCGGGATCACCAGGCTCGCGGGCGCCGCGGCCGGGGCGACGACATCAGCGCCCGCCGGAACCCCGCGCGCTGGACCGAGCGGCAGGACGTCACCGGAACGCAGCGGCGAAGGGCCGATGCCGGACAGGACGTCCCGGGAACGGCTGCCCAGCACCTCCTCGACGTCGATCCCGCCGGACACCGCCAGGTAGCAGCGCAACCCGGCACCGGGCGTGCCCAAGACGAGCGTCTGCCCGGCTCCGACAAAGACCGGCGCGTGGGAGCCGAAGGAACGGCCGTCGACCTCGACCGGGACCGAGGGGCCGGTCACCGCCACCGTCGCCGATGCCGTGAAGCGCACCGAAAGCCCGCCGAGCAGGGCTTCGATGCCGGCCAGATGCTCGGGATTGCCGACGAGCCGGTTCGCCAGCCGCAGCGACGCGGTGTCGAGCGCACCCGACGGCGCCACGCCGAGGTGCGCGTAACCGGGCCGGCCGAGGTCTTCGACGAGCGCGTACGGGCCGGGCGAAACGACTTCCATGGATCTCACCGGACGCTCCGGAACCGCACGCGATCGCCTGGTGCGAGCAGAGCGGGCGGGTCGGCGTGGGCGTCGAACAGCGGCGTGGTCGTGTGCCCGAGCAGCCGCCAGCCGCCCGGGGACTCGCGGGGGTAGACGCCGGTGAACTCGCCCGCCAGCCCCACCGACCCGGCCGGGACGCGGGTGCGCGGGGAATCCAGCCGCGGCTGCCGCAACGGCGAGGGAAGTCCGGTCAGGTAGCCGAAACCGGGCGCGAAGCCGGTGAACGCGACCGTGTAGGCGGCGCCGGTGTGCAGCTCGGCCACGGCGTCGGCGGAGCACCCCGCGTCCTGGGCGACCAGCGCGAGGTCCTCGCCGTCGTAGTGGACGTCGAGGGTCACTTCGCGCGGGTTGCCGTCGGGCGGATGCGTGAGGTCGGCGCCGTCCAGCAACGCGCGTACCGCGGCGACCGCGCCGACGACCAGCAGGCTGCGAGCGCCGGGAACGAGGTCGACGACGCCGTCCGGGCGCGCGGCGAGCACGGTCGCGTGTGCGGCCCGCATCTGGTCGAGCGAGTCGCAGTCCAGCAGGGCGGCGTCCTCGCCACACCGCCGCCAGCGCATGCCGGGTGCCGTCAGCCGACCACGCGGTGCAGCAGGGCCGAGGTGTGCGGCTGCAGCTCCTGGCCCATCATCGCGCGCTCCTCGACGTAGCCGAGGGAGCCCTCGATCAGGCCGTACAGCCGCTGGGCGGCCTTGACTTCCTTCGCGCTGGCCGTGCGGATCACCGCGTCGGTGCCCAGCTCCCAGGACGTCTGGTTGCGCGGCTTGCCGTAGTACAGCTCGACGAGCCCGGTGTTGTGCGTGAGCAGCAGCTCGAGCGTGTCGTCCGCCTGCGGCCGCCAGAACCCGGTCTCGCGCGCGGCGGGGCGGATGACGTTGCCCTCGTCGTCGAGCAGCCAGGACCGCGACTCGTGGATCAGGAACGGCCGGCCGTCGTGCGCGATCGTCAGCTGCTGCGCGAACTTGCGGGGGCCTTCGATGGTCGGGTAGTCGACCTCGCCCTCACCGCGCCAGACACCGACCATCGGCAGCAGCGCGAGGCAGGCCTCGTTGAGGTCCGGCCCCTCGCGCAGGTTGGCCGTGTCGTTGGGGATGGGCAGGTCGTCCCACAACGGGAGGTTGCGCGCGCGGGTGCTCGCCGCGCGCATTTCCGCTGCTGCAATGGCGTCGTCGCCGCTGTCGGTCATGGGTCAGCGCTGGTCCGCGTAAAGCCGGTAGACGACGTACACGGCGAACCAGGTGATCGCGACGCCGGCGAGCACCAGCAAGGTCGTAAACAGTGCTTCCACGCCCAGCAGGATAGTCCGCCGTCGCTCACCCGGCCCGGCGCAGGGTCACCGCGGTGAGCACGGTCACCGCGAGCAGCACCACGCCGGCCACGCCCATCGCCGCGTGCAGGCCGGTCGGCAGCGTCGAACCGCGGGCCAGCAGGGCGCCCAGCGCGGCGACGCCGAGCGCGGTGCCGGTCTGGCGGGCGGCGTTGACCGTCGCCGACGCGATCCCGCTGCGGTGTCCCGGCAGCCCGGCCAGCCCGACGATGGTCGACGGCGTCACCGACAGCCCGACCCCGGCGCCGGCCAGCGCGAACGCGAGCGCCACCAGCCAGTACGGGCTCTGCGCGTCCAGTACCAGGAACGCGAAGGAGCCGACGGCCGCGACGAAGTAGCTGATCGGCAGCAGCCGTTCCGCGCCGTAGCGCGCCGAAAGCCGGCCGGCGGTGAAGGCCGCGGCGACGTTCGCCAGCACGTACGGCAGCATCTGGGCGCCCGCCTCGGTCGCCGTCGCGCCGCGGGCCTGCTGCAGGTAGACGCCGATCAGGAAGACCGCCGGATAAGCCGCGAACCCGAGGCTCCACGCGGCGAAGATGGCCACCGAGAACCGGGTCCGGGCGAACAGCCGCACCGGTAGCATCGGGTGCGCCACACGCAGCTCGACCACGATGAACGCCGTCAGCGCGGCGAGCCCGAGAACCCCGGTGACCAGCACGGACGTGCTCAGCCCCAGCCGTCCGGCTTCGATCACGGCGTACGTCAGCAGGCCGATCCACAGGGCGCCGAGCACCTGCCCGGTCAGGTCGAGCGCGCCGTGCGCCGGGTCGCGGGACTCGCCGATCCCGCGGCGGCCCAGCACGACCGCGACGAGCCCGATCGGCACGTTGATCAGGAAGATCGACGGCCAGCCGAAGGCGTCCGTCAGCGGGCCGCCGATCAGCGGGCCGAGCACCAGCGCGCAGCCCGCGACCGTGCTCCACAGGCCCATCACCCGCGCCCGCGCGGCCGGCTCCGGGAACGCGTGCGCGAGCAGTGCGACCGAGCCCGGGATCACGGCGGAGGCGGCGAAGCCCTGGATGATCCGGGCGACGACCAGCACTTCGAGCGTCGGCGCCAGCGCGCAACCCGCCGACGCGATCGTGAACAGCGTCAGCCCGCACAGGTAGACGAGCTTGCGGCCGTAGCGGTCGCCGAGCGTGCCGCCGGAGAGGATCACGGCAGTGAGGGCGACGGTGTAGCCGTCGATGATCCACTGCAGGCCGCTGAAGCTGGTGCCCAGCGTCCGCTGCATGGTCGGCAGCGCGACGCTCACGACGCTGACGTCGAGCAGGGCCATGAAACTGCCCAGGAAGACGGCGGTGAGCAGGCCGGTCCGGCGCGTCACAGGAGCGGTGAGGGTCACCTGAACAGGTTGCGACCTCGACCCGGGTCGAGGTCAACTCGCCGGATGCGGTCCACCGCGTCCTGGCTGCCGCCGAAAGCCGTGAGGGGCACCTTCAGGGACACCACGTCCCTGAAGGTGCCCCTCACGGCAGAGCAGAACTCAGGCGACCGAGATGGCCAGCTGGTGCAGGCCGGGCCCGGCGGCGGTGACGGACGCTTCGCCGTTGCCGCTGCGGTGCAGCGCGCGCACGGTCCACTCGCCCGGCGCCGCGTAGAAGCGGAAGTCGCCGTCGGCCGAGGAGACGACCTCGCCCGTGAAGTCGCCGCCGCCGTCCAGCAGCCGGACGAACGCGCCGCCGACGGGCCCGTCCGCGCCGGTCACCTTGCCGGCCAGGACGACCTGGCCCTTGGTGTCGTAGTCCGCCGGCGTGGCCTCCTGGACCGGTGCGCCGCAGCTGTCGTCGACTGCCATCACTTGGCTCCCAACTCGACCGGCACGCCGACCAGCGAGCCGTATTCCGTCCACGAACCGTCGTAGTTCTTCACGTCCTGGTGGCCCAGCAGCTCGTGCAGCGCGAACCACGCGATGGACGAGCGCTCACCGATGCGGCAGTAGGCGATGGTGCCCTTGCCGGCGTCGATGCCCTGCTCCTTGTAGAGCTCGTCGATCTCGCCCTCGGACTTGAAGGTGCCGTCCTCGTTGGCGACCTTCGCCCACGGCACGTTCAGCGCGCCCGGGATGTGGCCGGGAACCTGGGACTGCTCCTGCGGCAGGTGCGCCGGGGCGAGCAGCTTGCCGGAGAACTCGTCCGGCGACCGGACGTCGACGAAGTTCTTCGCGCCGATGGACTGGACGACCTCGTCGCGGAACGCGCGCAGGGACAGGTCCTGGTCCTTGGCCTTGTAGTCGGTGGTGTCGCGCTTGACTTCGTCGGAGTTCAGCTCCCGGCCGTCGAGCTCCCACTTCTTGCGGCCGCCGTCGAGCAGCCGGACGTTCTCGTGGCCGTAGAGCTTGAAGTACCAGTACGCGTAGGCGGCGAACCAGTTGTTGTTGCCGCCGTAGAGGATCACGCGGTCGTCGTTCGAGATGCCCTTCTCCGACAGGAGCTTCTCGAAGCCTTCCTTGGAGACGAAGTCGCGGCGCACCCCGTCCTGCAGGTCCTTGCGCCAGTCGAACTTCACCGCGCCCCGGATGTGGCCGCCGTCGTAGGCGGTGGTGTCCTCGTCGACCTCGGCGAACACGACGCCGGGGGTGTCCAGGTTCTCCTCGGCCCACTGGGTGGTGACCAGGACGTCTTCACGGCTCATGGAGATGAACTCTCTTTCTGGATCGGGATAACACTGCGGCGCGAAGCGCCTTCCGTTGAGGGTGGTGGCGGGGGCATGGATGGATTCAGGACGCGCGGGCGGGGCTGAAGCGTTTGATCAGCAGGAACATTTCGCAGCCCAAGCAGAAGTTGAAGGCCGCGTTGAGGAAGGCCGCGAAGAGCGCGAAGGCCGTCGCGACGATGCCGAGGGGCGTGATGCCGACGGCGAAGCCGATGGTGCCGACGAGTGCGAACACGAACCCGACGGCCTGGGCGAACCGCAGCGGCGCCGCGTCCTCCCGCTCGGTCGTCGGGCCGAGGCGCGGGGCCACCAGGTAGCGGTAGGCGATCGAGTACGGCGCGGGCTTGAGCCCGATGAACGCGCCGATCGCGAAGACGACGGTCTGGATCGCCAGCAGCGGCCACCACTGGGTGACCAGGACGACCGCGAGCACGATCGTCGTCAGAATGGCGGCGAACCGCGGGCCACGCGGGTCGACGGCCGGTCCGGCGGACATGGTTCCTCCAGCTGGAGCAGAGGGGATGCGTGCGAACGGCACGCGTCAGCGTTTTCAGGCTGGCTGGGGACCGAGGCGATGAAGACGTCGTTCAGCGCTGGTCTGGCTGAAGGCGACACAGGCTGCTGCGGACGCGGCAGAGGTCTACTGCGCGTCGCTGCGTCAAGAAGGTGGTCAGCCTGGTCACGGGTGCGAGGGTACCCAGTGCTCCCTCAGAGTGGGAACCACGTTCATACCTTGGGACGATTCCCGTCCCTTGGGACCCGTCGACCCCCTGGACGCATCTTTCCTAGGGAAAGTGACGACGTCGTGTGCGAACGCGAACGACGGGTCAGGACGTCCGCGCAGTGAGATGCGGGCGCAGCGCTTCCAGCAGTTCGGGGCCCTTCGGGACGCCGCCGACGCGCAGCAGCTCCCGGCCGTCCGGGGTCAGCGCGATCGTGGTCGGCGTCCGCAGCACGGCCAGGGCCTGCGCGACCTCCGGCTGGTTCGTGACGTCGAGCTCGACGTGGTGCAGGCCGTCGGTCTTCTCCGCGAGGGGAGCGAGCACGGCCTTCGCGTGCCGGCAGGGCGCGCAGAAGGTGGTGGAGATCTGGACCAGCGTCACGGCGGACGCCGGGTCGAGGACGGCGGCGACGGGGCCGGGCAGCTCACGCACGGGCTCGGCGTCCCGCGCTTCCCGCACCCGGCCGTTGCGGGCCCGCAGCAGCAGCCCGGCGGCCGTCCCGGCCACCAGTACCGCCACGAGCACCCACAGCCCCGTCACCGGCCACTCCTACTTGCTCAGGTCCGCGAAGGACACGTTCGACGCCTCGCCCTTGATCGTCACCGATCCGCTCTGCACCCGCACGCCGGTCGGCGTCACCGACAGCGGCAGGTCCTTCGTCGCGATCGACGCGTTGAAGTTCGGCAGGAGCGCCTTCTGCACCGCCTGGGGAACGAGCGTCGTCTCCTGGTCATTCCCGAACTGCAGCCGCTTCGGCGCGAAGGTGATCGTCCCCGCCTTCGCGTTCGCCTCGATCATCGCGAAGCAGAAGATTTCCAGATCCTTGCCCGCGAACTGAAGGTGTCCCGAAATGCGGACGCCGGTGCTCGACTCGTCGACCGGCTGGCCGTCGGCGGCGGTCGTGGTGGTCGTCGGCGTCGGCTCGGCCTGCCCGGAGTCGCCGTTCTGGACGTAGTCCGTGGTCGCGGGCTCGATCCGCAGGTCCTTGATCTTGTCCAGCGGCGAGATGCGGGCCAGGTCGGCGGCCTTGATGGTGACCGCCCCGGTCAGCTTGCCGATGGTGATCGCCTTGGTGTTGCCGTTCGTGAGGTCCGACAGCGGCGCGGTGACGTCCTCGAGCTCGGCGTTCAGCGCGACGTCCTGGAGCTTGTCGCCGACCGGCACACCGGCGGCCGACACGCTGATGTGACTGTAGTCACCGCCCAGGGCCTGCGTGAGGAACGGGAAGCCGTGGATCGTCACCGACGGGTCGTCGGTCAGCTGCAGCTGTTCGCGCGCCTTCTGCGAGATCGTGTGCTCGGCGAACGCGGCGGCCCCGAAGTCGGCGCCGACCAGCAGCAGCACCAGCACGACCAGGGCGATCACCCAGCGCCGGCCCCGGCGGCCGCGGCGTCGCGCGTCCGGCCTCGGTGCGGGTCGGTCGTCCCGGGTCACGGGCCTGCTCACCATCGCGTCCGTACTCCTGTTTCGTCGGGGATCATCGGGGTTCGTCGGGCGCACCGGGGGTTTCTCCAGGTGTGATCGATCCAGCAAGGGTTAGGTACCCGGCCGTTGAGCCGCTATTCTCACTTAGCACCGACTAACGCCACCGTGAGGCGACGACTTGAGAAGGCGGTGCAGCTCATGAGCCTGGACCTTCTGGTACTGACTGCGGAAGCGGATGCCACGTCGGTGCTGCCCGCGCTGGACCTGCTGCCGCACACCGTACGCGTCCGTCCCCCCGAGGTGACCGCCCTGCTCGACGCGGGTCACCGGGACGTCATCCTGCTGGACGCGCGCAGCGATCTGGCCTCGGCGAAGAGCCTCTGCCGGCTGCTCAAGGGCACCGGCGAGGACGAGGCCTCCACGCCGATCATCGCCGTCGTCGGCGAAGGCGGCCTGGTGGCCGTGAGTGCCGAATGGCGCACCGACGACATCCTCCTGCCGACGGCCGGCCCGGCCGAGGTCGACGCCCGGCTGCGGCTGGTCACGACCCGCGACGGCGGTTCCGCGCAGGTCGACGCCGAGCTGCGGGTCGGCGAGCTGGTCATCGACGAGGCGACCTACACCGCGCGCCTCAAGCGGCGCACGCTGGAGCTCACCTACAAGGAGTTCGAGCTGCTCAAGTACCTCGCGCAGCACGCCGGCCGGGTGTTCACCCGCGCCCAGCTGCTGCAGGAGGTCTGGGGCTACGACTTCTTCGGGGGCACCCGCACGGTCGACGTCCACGTCCGCCGGCTGCGCGCCAAGCTCGGCCCGGAACACGAGCAGATGATCGGCACCGTGCGCAACGTCGGCTACAAGTTCGAGCGGCCCGCCAAGGGCGCGCAGCAGCGGCCGAGCCTGCCGGTGCAGGCGCCCGCCGAGGCCCCAGCCGACACTCCCGAGCACGCGCACTAGGTCCCCCACGCTCTCCAGGACGTCCCGCACGACCTTCGCGTTGCTCCGGTGCCGGGTACGGTCACAGGGGTGAGCGGAGACGGGGAATGGCTTCAGAAGCTGGACGAGCAGCAGCTCGCGGACGTGCGGCAGCTGCTGCTGGCCGTGCGCGAGGCGGACGGGCGGCCCGAGGTCGAACCCGACGGCGCGCTCCCGGGCGAGTTCGACGGCGGTGAGCACCTCGTCGCCTGCGTCGAAGGCGACGTCGTCGGCTACGCGCACCTCGACACCACAGGTGACTCCTTCGGCCACCAGGTCGCCGAGCTGCTCGTGCACCCCGCCCACCGCAACCGCGGGTACGGCGCGAAGCTGCTTCAGGCGCTCGACGAGCGCGCCGCCGTCGGGTTCCGCGTCTGGGCCCACGGCGACCACCCCGCGGCCCGGCAGCTCGCGCTGCGGACCGGGCTGGAGCGCAAGCGCGAACTGCTGATCCTGCACACCACCGTCGACGGTGCGGACTGGCCGGAGCCGGTATTGCGCGACGGCGTCTCGCTGCGCACCTTCGTGCCGGAGCAGGACGAGGACGCCGTCGTCCAGGTCAACGCGCGCGCCTTCGACTGGCACCCCGAGCAGGGTGCGATGACCACCGGCGACATCCGCGCCGACGAGCGGCGGTCGTGGTTCGCCCCCGCCGGCTTCTTCCTCGCCATCGAAGAAGACACAGCAAAGGGTCCGAAAGACGGCACCGTGATCGGCTTCCACTGGACGAAGGTGCACGAGGCCACGCCGGGCCGGTTCGGCGGCGAGCGTGTCGGCGAGGTGTACGTCGTCGGCGTCGACCCGGCCGCCCAAGGCGGCGGCCTCGGCCGGGCGCTGACGCTGGCCGGGCTGCGGTACCTGGCGGAGCAGGGGCTGCGACAGGTGATCCTGTACGTCGAGGGCGACAACGCCCCGGCGCTGGCGGTCTACACCAAGCTCGGGTTCACGCGTCACGAGACCGACGTCCAGTACGGTCGGTGACCACATCGGACGCCGTGCAAGCGGTCGGTCACTGTCGGCAAACCCCCAGGTCACGGCCAGGACACGGCATCCTTTCGGAGTAGTCGCACTGCTCACATCCGGGGCCTTGTTCACTTTGCGTTCATTTGTTCACGGCTGACCGTCCACCAGGGCTGCCTAATGTCCGGATCCGGCGCGGCGAAACACGCCGCTGCCGAACCCGTGATGCTCCTGATGGAGGAAATGCAGTGAAGATCATGCGGCCCCTGAGCGCGGTCGGCATCGTGGCGAGCGCCGCGCTCGTGCTCGCCGCCTGTGGTTCCGACCCCGCGGCGACGAACAGCAGCAGCTCGAACTCGGCTGCCGCTCCCGCTGCCACTGGCACGGCCGACGTGGCGTGCGGTGGCAAGAGCCCGCTGTCCGCGGAAGGTTCGTCGGCGCAGAAGAACGCGATCGACATCTTCACGCAGCAGTTCAGCAAGAAGTGCCCGGGCCAGCAGGTCAACTACAACCCCAGTGGCTCGGGCGCCGGCGTCAAGCAGTTCAACGCCAACCAGATCGACTTCGGCGGCTCGGACTCCCCGATCAAGGACGCCGACGCGGCGGCCGCCAAGGCCCGCTGCGCCAGTGACGCCTGGAACATCCCGATGGTCGTCGGCCCGATCGCGGTCGCCTACAAGCTGTCCGGCGTGGACAAGCTGACGCTGACCCCGTCGGTCACCGCCAAGATCTTCAGCGGCGCCGTCACCAAGTGGAACGACCCGGCCATCAAGGCGGTCAAGGGCAACGAGAGCCTGACCCTGCCGGACAAGCCCATCCAGGTCGTCTCCCGAGCCGACGAGTCGGGCACCACCGACAACTTCCAGAAGTACCTGGGCGCGGCGGCGAAGGCCGACTGGACCAAGGGTGCCGGCAAGAAGTTCAACGGCGGCGTCGGCAACGGTGCGCAGGGCTCCAACGGTGTCGCGACCGCGGTGAAGGCCGCCGACGGTGGCATCACCTACGTCGAGGGCGCGTTCGCCAAGGACGGCCTGACTCCGGCCCTGATCGACAGCGGTTCCGGCGGCGTCGAGCTGAACTCGGAGAACGTGGCGAAGTCCCTCGACGCGGCCAAGTTCCTCAAGGATGGCACGAACGACCTCGCGCTCGACCTCAACGGCATCTACGCCAGCAACACCCCGGGTGCCTACCCGCTGCTGCTGACGACCTACGAGATCGTCTGCTCCAAGTACGCGAACGCGGACGTCGCGAAGGCCGTCAAGGCGTTCCTGACGGTGGCCGCCACCGACGGTCAGCAGCCGCTGTCCGCCAAGGGTTATGTGCCGATCCCGCAGTCGCTGCAGACCAAGGTCCTGACCGCCGTCAAGGCGATCTCCTGACCCCGCGTTGCGACTGATACCCGAGTTGATAGAGGCTGGTCAGAAGTAGCTGATGAGCGAGTCATCCTCGACGCGAACGCCCACCGGCGACCCCGGTGGGCGTTCGTCGTCCGCCACCACGCCCCCGGAGGATCCGATTTCGGAGCAACCCACCTCGACGGCGGTGCCCGAGCCGCCCGCGAGCGAGAACCGGAAGAAGGTGCGGCCCGGTGACCGCATCTTCCAGAACCTGACCACCGGGGCCGGGATCTTCGTCGTCGCCCTGATCGGCCTGATCGGGATCTTCCTGCTCATCCAGGCGATCCCGGCGCTGCAGGCCGACAAGGCCAACTTCTTCTTCAACCACGGCTGGTCGACCAACGACCCGGCGAACATGTCGTTCGGCATCCTCGACCTCCTCGAGGTCACGGTGGCGACGTCGCTCGTGGCGCTGATCATCGCGATGCCGGTTTCGCTGGGCATCGCCCTGTTCCTGACGCAGTACGCGCCGAAGCGGCTCGCGAGGCCGTTCGCCTACGTCATCGACCTGCTCGCCGCGGTGCCGTCGATCATCTTCGGCCTCTGGGGCATCCTGGTCTTCGCCCCGGCGATCGAGCCGTTTTCGCAGTGGATCAACGACACCTTCTCGTGGTTCCCGCTGCTGGCGCCCGGCAACGTCGCGCCGAGCGTGCGCGGCACGATCTTCACCGCCGGCATCGTGCTGGCCGTGATGATCCTGCCGATCATCACCTCGCTCTCGCGCGAGGTGTTCGAGCGGACGCCGACCCCGCAGCTCGAGGGCGCACTGGCACTGGGCGCCACGCGCTGGGAAGTCATCCGCACCACGGTGCTCCCGTTCGGCAAGGCCGGGTACGTCGGCGCGTCCATGCTCGGTCTCGGCCGGGCCCTCGGCGAGACGATCGCGCTGGCCGTCATCCTTCTCATCCCGCAGGGCCGCAACTTCGACTGGAGCCTCTTCGACGGCGGTTCGACGTTCGCCTCGAAGATCGCCGCCAACTACAGCGAGTTCAACAACGAGATCTCGGCCGGCGCCTACATCGCGGCTGGCCTGGTGCTGTTCGTGCTCACGTTCCTCGTCAACTTCGCGGCGCGGTCCGTCATCGGCAAGAAGGGAGACCGAGCATGACCTCCACGCTCGAAGCCCCGGCCACGACTCCCGCGTTCCAGCAGGTCAGCCTGGCCCGCAAGGTCAAGAACGGCCTGGCGACCACGCTGGTCTGGCTGTCGTTCCTGATCGCCGTCGTCCCGCTGGTGTGGGTGCTGTACACGGTCGTCGCGAACGGCGTCAAGCGCATCCCGTACAGCAACTGGTGGTCGCAGGACCTGGGCAACTTCCTGTCCGACGAGGTCGGCGGCGGTGTCCTGCACGCCATCATCGGCAGCCTGCTGCAGGGTCTCGTCTGCGCGATCATCGCGGTGCCGATCGGCCTGCTCGTCGCGATCTACCTCGTCGAGTACGGCCGGGGCAAGCTCATGAAGGCCACCACTTTCATGGTCGATATCCTCTCCGGTGTCCCCTCGATCGTCGCCGCGCTGTTCATCTACGCGCTGTGGATCACCACGTTCGGCTTGCCGCGCAGCGGTTTCGCCGTGTCGCTGGCCCTGGTGCTGCTGATGATCCCGGTCGTCGTCCGCTCGTCGGAGGAGATGCTGCGGATCGTCCCGGACGATCTGCGCGAGGCCTCCTACGCGCTGGGCGTGCCGAAGTGGAAGACGATCGTGAAGATCGTGCTGCCGACGGCGTTGTCCGGCATCATCGGCGGCATCATGATGGCGCTCGCCCGCGTGATGGGCGAGACCGCGCCGCTGCTGGTCCTCGTCGGCTACTCCGCCTACACGAACTGGGACATCTTCAGCGGCGAGCAGGCGGCGCTCCCGCTGCTGATGAACAACGAGCGCGTCACCAACTCGATGGACCCCGGCTCGGTCGGCTTCGACCGGATCTGGGGCGCGGCCCTGACGCTGGTGCTCATCATCGCGATCATCAACCTCCTCGCCACCGTGTTCGCGCGCCTTGTCGCCCCGAAGAAGAAGTGAGCTGTAGCCATGGCAAAGCGAATCGACGTCAAGGACGTGGACATCTACTACGGCAAGTTCCACGCCGTCGACGGTGTCTCCCTGTCCGTGCCGCCCCGTAACGTCACCGCGTTCATCGGCCCGTCGGGCTGTGGCAAGTCGACGGTGCTGCGCACGCTGAACCGCATGCACGAGGTCATCCCCGGCGCCCGCGTCGAGGGCGACGTCCTGCTGGACGGCGAGAACATCTACGCCTCCGCCGTCGACCCGGTCCAGGTGCGCCGCACGATCGGCATGGTGTTCCAGCGCCCCAACCCGTTCCCGACGATGTCCATCCGGGACAACGTCGTCGCCGGGCTGAAGCTGGGCGGCACCAAGAACCGCAAGACGCTCGACGAGATCGGCGAGCGTGCCCTGCGCGGCGCCAACCTCTGGAACGAGGTCAAGGACCGCCTCAACAAGCCGGGCGGCGGCCTCTCGGGCGGGCAGCAGCAGCGCCTCTGCATCGCCCGCGCGATCGCGGTGCAGCCGGACGTGCTCCTGATGGACGAGCCGTGCTCGGCCCTGGACCCGATCTCGACCCTGGCGATCGAGGACCTGATCGGCGAGCTGAAGAAGGACTACACGATCGTCATCGTCACGCACAACATGCAGCAGGCAGCGCGGGTTTCCGACCAGACGGCGTTCTTCAACCTCGCCGGCGTCGGGCAGCCGGGCCGGCTGGTGGAGCTCAACGACACGGAGAAGATCTTCTCCAACCCGGACGAGAAGGCCACGGAAGATTACATTTCCGGCCGTTTCGGCTGAGTAGTCGTTGTCACGGAAGGCCTTTCTCGCCCGCGCTCGGGGCCGGCGAGAAAGGCCTTCTTCTTCGTCCGGGTATCTGTCCGAAGTGGATATTCGAAACCATGTGATACACAAAGAAAAAGGCCCCCGATCGGAGTCGGGGGCCTTCGTCGTACCGAGGCTCAGATGTCGTCGTCGGAACCGTAGCCCGGCATCTTGCCGGTGACCACGAAGATCATCCGCTTCGCGACCGACACCGCGTGGTCGGCGTAGCGTTCGTAGAAACGGCCCAGCAGGGTGACGTCGACCGCGGCGGCGACGCCGTGGGGCCACTCGCGGTCCATCAGTACGGTGAACAGGTGGCGGTGGATGTCGTCCACCTGGTCGTCGTCGGACTCGAGCGACTTCGCGGCCTCGACGTCCTTCGTCTTGATGACCACCTCGGTCTGCCGGGCCAGCTTGACCGCGACCTCGCCCATCTCGGCGAAGTACGGCCTCACGGCCTCGGGCAGCACCGGTTCGGGGTGCCGCCGCCGCGCCGCCTTCGCGACGTGCAGGGCCAGGTCGCCCATCCGCTCCAGGCTTTCCGCGGCGTGGATCGCCGCGAGCACGGTCCGCAGATCGGTCGCCACGGGCGCTTGCAGCGCGAGGAGGGCGTACGCTTGCTCCTCGCACAGAGCGCGGGCGTCGTCGACCTTCGCGTCGTCGCTGATCACCTGCTCGGCGAGACTGAGGTCGACCTCCAGGAGCGACCGCGTGGCGCGCTCCATGGCGTCGGCGACCTGGAGCGACATGGCCGCCAGGTTGTCGGCGAGCTGTTCGAGTTCGACATGGTAAGCCTCACGCATGGCCCAACCCTACGGCCAACCGTGGTCCGATACCGCATCGCCGGGTGAACCGCACGTGAACCCGGACTAACGATCCTCGCGCGTCAGCCCGTGCTGCTCGTGCTGCTCGTCTTCTTGCTGCTGCTCGACGTCTTCGAAGTGGTCTTGGACGACGACGACGACTTCGACGAGCTGCTGGGCGGCGGCTGCTCGCTCTGCGGGATCGGCGCGTTCGGGTCGGGCAGCGCGGTGTTGGTGCGCAGCGCGTCGAACAACGCCTTCGCCTTGCTGCGGACGAGGACCTCGTTGCCGCGGGTGTTGGGCAGCCCGACCGTCGGCACCGTGAGGAACGAGATCTTCGACTGGTCGAGGCCCTTCATCGACTGCGCGAGCGTCATCATCTGCTTGACGCCGAGGTTGTCGCCGAAGGTGGCCTTCGCGAACGCCGTGATGAAGTCGCTGAGCTTCCCGGGGTCGAGGACGACGTCGGACGACATGACCTTCTTCAGCAGCGCCCCGATGAACGCCTGCTGCCGCTTGATCCGGCCGTAGTCGGACGTCGGGTCGCCCTTGACGTGCCGCGCGCGGACGAAGTTCAGCGCCTGGTCACCGGAGATCGTCACGTCGCCGGTCTCCAGTAGCACCTTGCCGAGGATGGTGTCGTCGATCGGGATCTCGTTGTGGACGGTGACGCCGTGGACCGCGTCGACCATCTCCTTGAAGCCGTTGAAGTCGATCCCGACGAAGTGGTTGATCCGCAGCCCGGTGATCTGCTGGATCACCTTCGTGATGCAGGGCGGCCCGCCGACCGCGTACGCGGTGTTGAGCTTCGCGATCTTCTGGCCGGGGACCTTCTCGTCGGTGTCCTTGTTCTGCGCCGGGTCCCAGCGCTGGCAGTCGGGCCGGTCGATCTCGAGGTCGCGCGGGAACGACGTGACGACGACCCGCTGCCGGTCGGCCGGGATGTGCGCCACCATCACGGTGTCCGAGCGCGCGCCCGGCGTGCTGTCCGCTGTGCCGACGCCTTCTTCGGCCGCCGCGCCGTCGCGGGTGTCCGACCCGACCATGAGGAAGTTCTCGTCGTTGGCCTGCGCCGCGGCGTCCTGGATGTCGGACGAGTTCTCGTCGAGGGCCGAGATCTGCGTGAACTTCGCGTCGAAGTAGGTCTGGGCGCCCCACGCGCCGCCGACGCCGAGGAAGACGAGCGCCGCGACGACGGCGGCGGCGATCCGCCCGAACCGGCTCGCCTGCTCGTTCTTCCGCTGCTTCTTCTCCTGCAGCCGGGTCTGCGCGGCCAGCTCGGCGGCGTCCTGCTCGGGCTCGTCGTCGGCGATCGGGGTGACGACGCGCTGAAGCGCCGTGCGCGTGCTTTCGATCAGCGAAGCGGGCGAGAGCCGCTCACGGCGTTCGCGCCGCTTCGCCTCTTCGGCGTTTCCTTCGTCGTGCGCGGCCGAGAACCGGGCGAGGGTGTGGTCGATCTTGCGGCGGTACTGCGTCGCCTCGTCGATCGCTTCCATCTCGTC
The DNA here is from genome assembly GCF_046548675.1 of Amycolatopsis sp. cmx-8-4. Lineage (NCBI taxonomy): Bacteria > Bacillati > Actinomycetota > Actinomycetes > Pseudonocardiales > Pseudonocardiaceae > Amycolatopsis > Amycolatopsis sp. cmx-8-4. The sequence continues at coordinate 13,881 of NZ_JAEBDZ010000041.1, read as the reverse complement.
GGTCATCGTCAGCGGGTCGAGCTCGGCGCGCGACGGCACCGCGCCCACAGCGGGCGCGTCGGCCTGCGGGTGCCGGAGAGCGGTGGTGTCGGACGCCGCGGCGGGGCGCTGCGCGGGCGCGTCGGCCTGCGGGCGCCGCAGCGCGGTGGTGTCGCCGGTGGGGCGGGCGCGTCCCGGAGCCGACGATTCCTTGGCCGCGGCGCGCTTGGCCGCCGGTGAGTCGGCCGGCGGACGCCGCACGGGCGGGGTCTCCCCGGCGGGGCGGACACGTCCCGGAGCCGACGACTCGTTCGCGGCGGCGCGCTTCGCCGCCGGGCCGTCAGCGGGCTTCGGCGGGGCAGTTGGTGGCCGCTTCACCGGAAACGCGTCGGGCGCCGGGGGGCGCTGGAGCGCCGGCGCGTCCGGCCGCGGCGGCACGGCGCCGTCCGGAGCGGGCGCGGGGCGGCGGAGCCGGCGGGGCGGCTGTTGCGCGGCCGACGTCTGCTGCTGACCCGGGTTCGTGGCCGGCGGGCGGCGCTGGAGCGGGGCCTCGGGCTGCGGGGCGGCGGTCGAGCGGCGGGGCTGCCGCGGCCGCGGGGGGCCCGGTTGACGCGTGGCGTCCGCGGGTGCCGGGTTGTCGGCGGCGGGCTGCCCAGGTCGCGGCGCACGCGCCCGGGGCGGCTGCGCGGCCCGGGGCGGGACGGCGGGCTCGGCCCCGTGCGCGCGGTGTCCCGGCTGGTCAGTGCGGTCCTGCTGATCACGCGGCGGGACGGGCCGGACACCGGTGGTCTTGGCGACGACGTCCGAAACGCTGATCCCGCCCTGGTCCTCCATGGACCTGCGTCTGCCGCTTCGGGGTCGCGCTGGGCCATCGACGCGGCGACCGGTTCCCGGGCTGTCGTGCTCGTCCGGCACTCGGTCTCCTTTCGCGCGATCGCAGGGCGGCTCTTCGACTAGGCCGTCTTCCCCCGCCAGAGGTGATCGTTCCCCCGGAGGTTTTCGTTATCGTACGGATACCCCCCGTTCGTGACGACACCCTCCCGGAATTTTCTTCACCTTGAGTCGACGAACGGCCGCTTGGCGTCGACAAACGGGTGAAGACGCCTTTACTCAATCCGGGGTAATCCGAAGTTTACGTTACTCTGAGTGGGTTATTAACCGAGTGGTTTGCGCGTCGTGATAGGCGACTTTGTTCCGCCCGGCACGTTTCGCGGCGTAAAGCAAGGTGTCCGCGCACCGAAGCTGGCGCTCCGGACTGGGCTCCGCGTCCGGCTCGGTCACGCAGTCGTGCGCGAGCCCGGCGCTGATCGTCACGCGCAGTCCCGGCTGGAGTTCTGACCACGGGTGACGGGCGACGCGCACCCGGGCGGCGTCGACGATGCGGACGGCGGCCCCGACGTCGACGCCGGGCAGCCACAGCACGAACTCCTCGCCGCCGTACCGGGCGCAGAAGCCGTCTTCGGGCAGCTCCTCCTGGAGGAGGTCGGCCACCCGGCGGAGGACGCGGTCGCCGACGAGGTGACCGTACGTGTCGTTGACGCGCTTGAAGCGGTCGAGATCGATCAGCGCGATGGCCAGCGGCGGCCGCGGCCGGGCCGGGTGCCAGCCGGTGACCGGCCCGTAGAGGCGCTCGTCGAGGTACCGGCGGTTGTAGCTCGACGTCAGCGCGTCGCGCAGGCTGCCGTCGCGGGCGATGTCCAGCGCGGAGCGCAGGTGCTGGTAAGCGCGGCGCCAGTCGCCCTGGGTCGCCAGCAGGCTCGCGACGGCCTCGTGGAGGCGGAGCAGGTCCGGCGGCCGGGGTCCGCCGGGCCGGCGCAGCGCGCCTTCGTCCTCGGCGACCATGCCCACCTCCACCACGCATTGGTTGTCGTCGTAGAGGTGCCCGCGCTTGAGGTGTGGGTACGGACGAAAGTGAATTTCGCTCAAACGGGAGGTCGCCGGTGACTCAGCGGAGTCGGGCCGTCAGAGGTCCGAGAACGGCTTGATGTCCTTGAGCTGCGCATACTGGTCCTTGGCCCAGTAACTCACATTAGCCGTCTTGTCGGTCAGCAACTCCGTGTAGTCGTTCCAGGAGATCCAGCGCCAGCCGTCGACCTCGGCGGGGTTCGGCGCGGGCTCGGTGTCGGTCCAGGCGGCGAACACCGGGCAGAACTCGTTTTCGACGATGCCCTCGAACGGCGGCGTCCGGTACCGGTACTTCGGCAGCACGCAGTGCAGGCCGGACAGCGACGGCAGCCCGATCTCGTAGGCGGCGCGGCGGCGGACGGCGTCCTCGAGGGACTCGCCGGGCGCGGGGTGCCCGCAGACGCTGTTGGTCCAGACTCCGGGCCAGACCTTCTTCTCGTGGGCGCGCTGGGTGATCAGCAGGGCCTGGTCGCTGCGACGCAGGACGTAGCAGGAGAACGCCAGGTGCAGCCGGGTGTGCTCGTGGTGGCTGGCCAGCTTGGGCCCGGTCTCGCCGGTGGGCACGCCGTCTTCGGTGACGAAGACGACGCGCTCGGTCTCGGTTTCGGTCGCGGTATCCACGCGCCCCAGTAGACACGACGGCCGCGGGTGTCTCGTACCGCGAGGCGGGTGGCTGCGGTGATCACGGCAGGGTGATGGGCGGCTACCGCGCGTCGAGGTGCTCGACGAGCAGCGTCGTGACGGACTCCGGCGCCTCCTCGGGCGCCCAGTGCGTGACGTCCTCGAGCATCTCGAACCGGTAGGGCCCGGTGACCCAGTTGCCGGTGTCGAGCGCGGCGGTCGAGCCGAACGAGACGTCCTCGGTGCTCCAGATGTAGAGCGTCGGCAGGTCGATCTTGCCGATCTTCCCGCCGGGCCGGCCCGCGCGGTACCAGTTGAGGGCGGCGGTGAGCGCCCCCGGCTCGGACAGCCGCCGGATGTACTCGTCGACCTTGCTCGGCGACACCCGCCGCTCGAACATGTCCCGCAGCGCCCGGCCGTCGTTCTCGAGCATCCGCCGCTCGGTGACGCGCGTCTGCCGCCACTCGGTCATGTACTGGGTCCGCAGGTACTGGTCCTCGTCGGCCTTCATCGCGGCGGAGAGCGCGGCGGGGTGCGGCGTCGAGACGACGGCCAGGCTGCGCAGCCGTTCGGGATGCGCGTCGGCGGTCCACCAGGCGACGGCCCCGCCCCAGTCGTGCCCGACGAGGTCGAACTTCCCCCACCCGAGCCGGTCGGCGATCGCGATCACGTCCCCGACGAGGTGATCGATCCGGTAGTCGGCGGCCGGTTCGGGCCGCACCCCGGGCGAATACCCCCGCTGGTCGGGCGCGACGGCCCGGTAGCCGAGCACCCCGAGGGTCGCGACCTGGTGCTCCCACTCGACGGCGGCTTCGGGGAAACCGTGCAACAGCATCACGGGCCGCCCGTCTTCGGGCCCAGCGGCAATGGCGTCGAAGGAACCGGCTTCGGTGGTGACGCTGATGTGGTCGATCACAAGCCCAAATCTACTTCGGCCACGGTGGACACGACCACGGCACTGCCCGGTCCCAGCAGCTCGGCCCCGACGGGTTCGATGTGGGTGCTCACCTCGACGCGCAGCCCGGCGTGCCCGGCGAGCGGCCGCAGGTCCAGCACACCCGACCCGGTCACCCGCAACTCCTCGAGTTCGTAGAGATCGGCCAGCGGCGCCAAGCCGGGCACGGTGCGGAGCGCCCGCAGCCGCAATGTCCGCAGCCGGCCTAACCCGGACAGCATCGACAGGTCGGTCAGCTCGACCCCGGTGAGATCGAGCAGCCGCAGTTCGGTCAGCTCGCCGATCGGCGCCAGGTCGACGGCCGGGCAGGCGATCAGGCGCAACCGGCTCAGCCGGTCGGCCCACCGGCGCAGCAGCGACACGTCCTTGAGCGCCTGACAGCCCTGGAAGCTGAGGGAAACCGGCGCGGTCAGGAACGCCAGCGGCGTCAGGTCGGTCAGCCGGAAGACGTTGCCGAGCGACAGCGATCGCAGGCCGGTCAGCGCCGTGAGGTCGGCCAGGCGCGCCGGGTCGTCGATCCAGCTCAGCTGGAGGTCCTTCAGCCGGGGCAGGCTCGCCAGCGCCGCCCACCCGTGGGTTTCGATCCGGGCCTCGATCGAAGTCAGGCCACGCACCTCGGCGAGCGGGGCGAGGTCGATCGACTGCGGGAGCGGCGGTCCGGTCAGCGCGAGCTGCTTCAGGCCCGTGCCGGCCAGCGCGGGCAGGTCGTACCCGGCGAGGTCGGAGATCCAGAGCACCTTCAGCCGGGGGAGGTCACGAACGAAGTCCAGCCGGCCGTAGCCGTCGCCGAACTCGCACCGCAGCCCCACGAGCCGGCGCAAGTGCTTCAGGTTCGCCGACATCGCCGGTTCGCGCACGCTGACAAACCCGTCCACCAGCGGGGACTCCGCGAGCACCCGCTCGGCGTACTCCTCGGGATCGAACTTGTCCCACGCCGCAATCAGCGTCGAGGCGACGTTCGGATCCGCACTTCCGGCGTACCGGGCGAGGAGATCGAGGGCTGCGGCGCCACCGATGATCGCGACCGCGTTCAGCAGGAACGGCACCTCGGCGGGTTCGGGTTCGCAGGTGGCCAGGAGGTCGAGGACGAACTCGCCGGCTGCCGCCAGTGCCGCCGCCTCCTCGTGGGACTTCGGCGGGATCAGGGTGCTCGCGCGGTCCTCGATCTCGTTGCGCAGCCGCTCGTTCAGCTCCGGCGACGTCTCCAGGCAAGCCAGCGCCACCAGGTCGAGCTGCAGCCGCTGCGCCTCGTCGGCGTCCCAGGTGAGCACGCCGTCCAGCAGGAGTTCGCGTTGCCGGGGATGGGCGTGACCCGCCGCCATCACGACGACCTCGCGCCACTCGTCCAGGTGCGCGTTGGCGATCAGGATGCCGATGTCGTCCTCTTCAACGGCCGCCTGGGCCGCCAGGTACTCCTGGAACGTCCGGTGCACGAAGTCGATCCGGCCCGGGACCGGCTCGCGCAGTACGCCGCCGCGGTCGAGGAGGTGGCGGAACACCGTGCGCGGGGTGACGTCGATCTGCCCCATCGACCGCAGCTTCGCCGCGATGCGCGCCTCGGCGTCGGCGATCGAGGTGTCCGTGTGGCCGTTGCGCACCAGCCAATAAGCGATGTGCCGCAACAGAACCAGCTTCTCCGTCAGGGAGAGCCGGATCGGCGACTCGATCCGCCGCTCGACGTCGCGGCTGTCGAGCAGCATGCGCAACGCGACCTCGTACAGCTCCATCCGGTTGTCCGGCAGCTGCCCGTTGCCCTCGTGGTGCAACGCGCAGAGCAGCGCGCACAGCAACGGGTTCTCGGCGAGCCGCCGCAACGCACTGCGCGCGCCGATGGCCGTGATCAGGGCGTCACGGCGGTCGTCGAGGGGATCGCCGGGCATGGCCGCGTGCCAGCGGGTGACGAACGTCCGGACGTCGCGCGGGGTCATCGGCTGGAGCCGGACCTCGGTGAAACCCTCGCTGTGCAGCCAGTCGGGAGCCACCGCGGCCGGGCGGGTGGTGACGATGTACCGGGCCCGCGGGAACGCGACGACGAGTTCGCGGAGCCAGTCCCGCACCTCGCGGCGGCGGTCGTCCGGCAGCTCGTCGAGGCCGTCGACGAGCAGCACGGCCCGGCCGCGGCGTAGCCGCTCCTGCACCCAGCCTCGGGGCATCTCGTCGGCGATGTGCCGGCCGACCTCGTCGAGGAACTGCTCCGGCGCCGGCAGTCGGGACCGGCTGAACCGCCGCAGCCGCACCAGGAACGGCTCCAGGCCGGCCCAGCCTTCGACGTCCTGCAGGCTCCGGCTCGCGCACTGGACGGCCAGCCACTGCAGCAGCGTCGTCTTCCCGGAACCGGCCTCGCCGCGCAGCAGGATCCGCGACGTGTGCGGCAGGACGTGCTCGATCCGGTCGCCGGACACGCCGTCCTGGTCGGCGCTGACACTCAGGCTCAGGTAGGCGACCGACAGTGGGTACAGGCGCGTCGCGTCGGCCAAGCCCGCGCCGAACAACGCCATCCGGTCGAGCGCCGTCACGACCTGGCGGCGGAAGTCCGCGGCGAAGTCGTCCGGGTGCCGGCGTTCGGGGAGCGCGGCCAGCACGTTGCGGACCGTCTCGAGGATCTCCGTTTCCCGCTGGAGGATCTCGACGAGCGCGCCCGGCTGGAACCGGGGCAGCGTGCTCGTGACCTGCACCAGGTACGCGCAGCACTCCCGGAGGACGCGCTGGTACAGCTCCACCGCGTCGGCCGACAGCAGGAACTCGCGCGGGACGCCGGGGACGGTCCGGAGCAGCGAGCGGTACAGGAACGCGGCGTCGAGGTCGGTCGCGAACAGGTCGTCGTCGGTCAGCGCGGCACGGTCGAACGTCTCGCGCGCGGCGTCCACCGCGGCGGCCCGCTCGTGCTCCGGCAGCGCGCGGAACTCGACGTCGAGGAACGGTAGGAGGCGGTCGGCCACCCGCGACTCGAGGTTCGTGAACAGGAGCCGCAGCTTGCGGCGGTCGTTGAGCCCGGTGACCTGCTTCTCCAGCAGGTCGAAGACCTTGGCCGTGGCGTCGGCGGCGATCGGGCGGTCGCCGAGCCAGATCTTCGCCGCGGCCTTCACGACCGCCGTGGTCAACGCGATCGCCGAGGCTTCGAGGCTCACCTGTCGAGCCTAGCCGAGCACCTCCTCCGACGTGGCCACCTTCACCAGCGGCCCGTAGAGGCGCAGGATGTCGAGCGTCTTCGCGTGGCTCTCGTCGTCCACCCCCGCGCACGCGTCCGAGACGACTGTGACCGCGACGCCCGCGTCCGCCGCCGCCAAGGCCGTCGACAACACACAGCAGTCCGTCGACACCCCCGCCAGCACCAGGCGCGCGCCGCCCACTCTGGTCGCCAGGCGTGGGGTCCACTTGCCGAACGTGGTCGCGTCCACAGTGGACATCGGCTGGAACTCGGGGATCACTTGGTACAACAGCGACTCCGGTGGTTGCAACGCGAACGGCCACTGCGCGTAGTACTGCTTCCACGCGCCTTCCGGGCGGGCAGGCGCGATGAACCGGGTGAACACGACGTCGTCGCCGAACGCCTTCACCAGGCGGTGGATTCGCGGGACCACCTCGGCGAAGCGCGGGGTGAACCACTCGCTCGCCGGGTCGGCGAAGATGTTCTGCAGGTCGATGACCGCCAGGATCGACTTCACGCTGCCTCCTGGGCGCGGATCCGCCGTTTTGTCGCCAGCGTGACGGCGAACCCGAGCACCAGCGCCACCAGCACGCCGAGGTTGGCGAACGCCCACGAGCCGTCGCGGCCGCCGAGGCCGAACGGTTCCAGCAGGTAACCCTGCCAGTTCAGCCAGCCCGCGGACGTGTTCGTCACCAGGCCCCAGCCGAGCGCCGTCGCGACCACGATCAGCGCGATCGGGCCGAGCCGGACGTCTCCGTAGCGCCCCGCCCGGTCGAACAGGTCCTGCTCGGCGTAGTCGCGGCGGCGCAGCAGGACGTCCGCCAGCATCACGCCGCACCAGGCCGCGACCGGGACGCCCAGCGTGACCAGGAAACCCTGGAACTGCCCGAGGAAGCCGTCGCTGAAGAAGACGATGTAGATCGTGCCGAGCACCATGAGCACGCCGTCGACGAGCGCCGCGATCGGCCGCGGCACGCGCAGGCCGGCCGAGAGCAGCGCCAGCCCGGAGGAGTAGATGTCCAGCACCGCGCCGCCGACCAGGCCCAGCACCGCGACGATCGCGAACGGCACCAGGAACCACAGCGGCAGCAACGTCGTCAGCGCGCCGATCGGGTCGAGGCCGATCGCTTTGCTCAGCTCCGTCGACGACCCGGCCAGCAGCAGCCCGAACACCAGCAGCACCAGCGGCGCGACCGACGCGCCGAACGTCGTCCAGCCGATCACGCCACGCCCGGACGCCGACCGCGGCAGGTAGCGCGAGTAGTCCGCGGCCGCGTTGACCCAGCCGAGGCCGAAGCCGGTCATCAGGAACACCAGCGCGCCGATCCACTGCTGCGCGGAGCCCGACGGCAGCGCGCTGACCGCGTCCCAGTGGACGTCACCCACCACGAGGATCACGTAGACGATCGTGAGCACGCCGGTGATCCAGGTGATCCACGTCTGCAGCTTCATGATGGCGTCGAACCCGAGCACGCCGGCGCCGACGATCAGCACCGCGACCACGACCAGCGCGATCACGCTCGCCGCCGTGCCGTCACCCCAGCCGAGCCGTTTGACGACGGTTCCCGTGGCCAGCGTCGCCAGCGCGGTGAGCACGGTTTCCCAGCCCACGGTGAGGATCCACGAGATCGCCGACGGCAGCCGGTTGCCGCGGACGCCGAAGGCCGCGCGCGAGAGCAGCATCGTCGGCGCGGACCCGCGTTTGCCCGCGATCGCGACGAACCCGCACAGCAGGAACGAGAAGACGATCCCGACGACGCCGGCGACCAGCGCCTGCCAGAACGAGATGCCGAACGCGAGCGTGAACGAGCCGTAGCTCAGCCCGAGCACCGAGACGTTCGCGCCGAACCACGGCCAGAACAGCCCGCGCGGGCTGCCGCGGCGCTCGGCGTCGTCGATCACGTCGAGGCCGTTGGTCTCCACCTTGAGCTTGCGTTCGGTAGTGGTCATGGCTCGTTCCTGGTCAGTAGGCGGTCGATCGCCGCCCGGTCCGGCGCGGTGGCCGGACCCCGGCGGGTCACCGAAAGCGCGGCCGCCGCGTTGGCGCGTACGGCGGCGTCGAGGAGGGTACTGCCGCGCAGCAGCTCCGCGGCCAGCACGCCGCAATGGGTGTCGCCCGCGCCGTTGGTGTCCACGGCGTCCACGGGGAAGCCCGGGACGTCCGCGGTCCGGCCGTTTTCGTGGACGCGGCAACCCTTCGCGCCGTCGCGGACGATGGCAACCGAGGGCAGCTCGCCGAGGACCTCGGCTTCGCACGCGTTGCAGCTGAGAATGTCTACTATGGACAGTGTGTCACGGAGGGCTCCAAGATCAAGCTCGGCGATGAGTGGGCCGGGGTCGAACAGAATCCTCGAGCCGGGCAAGTGAGGCAGCCAAGCGAAGAGAGCAGTTCGATTGATCTCGTGCAACAGACTGTACCCGGTGACGTAGACGACGTCGTCACTCTTTGGGTGGACATGATCGAGGAGTGCGGAGTACAGCCGTCCTTCGGCGCCGGTGCCGGTCGCGAAGGTGCGCTCACCGGTCGCGTCGACGAGCGCGACGACGACGCCGGTGTCCAGGTCCGGCGTCGGCTCGTGGGCCACCTCGATGCCTTCGTGCGCAAGGGCTTCGCGGGCGAGGTCGCCGAAGGCGCCGGTGCCGTGGCTGCCCGCGTACAGCACGCGGGCGCCGGAGCGCGCGGCCGCGGACATGACGTTGAAACCGCCGCCTGGCAGCAAGTTCGTCGAAGACGCCAGGACGTCGCCGCCCGGCGGTGGCAGCGTGGGCACCGCCATGACCAGATCGATCACGACCTGTCCGGTGTGCACCAGCCGCCCGGTCACCGCGCGCGCCGTCTCAGCGTGAGGAGCTCGTCCACCAGCGGGCCGAGGTCGAGGTGGTTCACGGCGCGGACGGTCTCGGCGAGGTCCGCCGGGATGGCGTCGACGCCGTGCGCGGCGCCGAGCATGGCCCCGCAGATCGCCGCGACGGTGTCGGTGTCGCCGCCCAGCCCGGCGGCTAGGCGCAGCGCCGCGGCGGGGTCGTCGCCCATGGCTTCGGCCAGCGCGAAAGCGGCCACGACGGACTCCTGCGACGCGACCGACGTCCCGATCACCTCGGCGACCGCGTCGGCGACGGCGTCGTGCGTCATGCCCCGCACCCAGCCGCGCGCCCAGTGGATCCGGGCGGCGATCTCGCCGCCGGCCGCCCAGTGCCCGCGGTCCCCGCCGACGACGGCCGCGCGCTCGCCGGCGTCGAGCGCTTCGGCCAGGCTCGCACCGTCGACCCCGGCGGAGACGGCGGCCGCGACCGCCGCCGCGGCGGCGATGCCGAGACTGGTGTTGTGGGTGACGCGCGCGGTCGCGACGACCGCGTCGACCAGGGCGTGCAGGTTCCCCGACGGTGTCGCGATGCCGACCGGCGTGACGCGCATGGCGGCGCCGTTGGTGGTCCCGGTGCGGCCGGCTTCGTCGGCCGGGACGCCGTCCTGGAGGCGGGAGAGCGCGCGCTTCGTCGACGGGCCGAGCAGGTCCGCGGAGCCGCGGCGGACCATGTCCGCCTCCCAGATCAGCAGGGCGTCGGCGAAGACCCGCGGCTCGACGGTGCCGCGGCCGTCGATGAGCAGCCGGGCCAGCAGGATGGCCTGCTCGGTGTCGTCGGTGATCGAGCCTGCGGGCATCGACGGCGCGACCGGCTGCTCGGCGACGGCGGTGAGCAGCCCGGTGACCGGCCCGTAGGCGGCGGCGATGGCGGCGCGGGACATGGACTGCGTCGGCATCCCCAGCGCGTCGCCGACGGCGAGCCCGGTGAACGCGCCGAGCGCCCGGTCCCGCGCGGTCACCGGTGTCCGAAGGTGAGGTGGAACTGGAACCGATCGGGGTCCAGGAGGCTGACGACGCGTTCGACGAGCCGGCCCTCGACGTCGACCGAGGTGCGCTCGGCGCGGAGGAAGAGCTCACCGATGGCGCGGCCGAGGAGTCCGGCGGCGCAGGCGTCAAGCCGTTCGGTGCTGATCCACTGGTCCCCGCCGGTGGAGACCCGCCCGGCGGCTTCGAGCGTCTTGGTCAGGGAGTCGTCCCGGAGACCGGTTTCGGGGAGTTCGGCCAGCGGCCCGATCGCGGGCACGGTCGCCGTCTCGAGGGAGATCCCGCGCCCGTGTTCCCGCCGCACCCGCCGGACGGCGACGTAGCTGTCCAGCCCGAATTCCTCTTGCAGGGCTTGATCTTCGACGGCTTCGATGCCGAGCAGCTCGGTGGTGACGGGCGCCCCGGCGTCGGCCAGCGCGCGGGCCCAGCCGAGCCGCTGGTCGAGCTGGACGCCGTCGAAGGTGACGAACGAGCCGACGCCGGCCTGGGTGGAGATGAGCTCGAGCTGCTGCAGTTCGGAGAGCGCGCTGCGGACGGTGCCGCGGCTGACCTGGTACTGCAGCGCGAGCTGGTTCTCGCCGGGCAGCCGATCGCCGTGGGCCAGCCGCCCGGACCGGATCAGGTCGGAGAGATCGCCGACCAGCTGCTCCCGCTTGGTGTACATGTACACACCTGTACACCCGTGGTTTCCGCAGGTCAAGCGGCGACGAGCGCGCGGTCGTCCGTCTTGGCCTCGTTCGCGACCATCTCGCCGGCCTCGGCGCTCATCGCCCCGGCCACGACCATGATCAGCGCGAAGGAACCGATGAACAGGACCGTGCTCAGCCACACCATGGTCTCGACGGGCAGCGTGAAGGCACCGACGACCCGAGCCGCGCTCTCCAGCATGAAGCCGATACCCCAGACGAAGCTGGCGCGACGCAGGACCGTCTCGAACCGGCGGTTGCCGGTGAGGCGCTCCCAGGCGCCTTCGTGGTCGGCCTTGCCGTGGGTGAGGAACGGGCGCAGCGCCTTGGTCATGATCGGCTGCGCGCTGAACGCGGAGATCAGGATGACGAGCCCGGTGATCCCGCTGCCGATCGAGTCCTTGGCGATCATCATCCGCGCATCCCCGGCGACGAAGGTCAGCAGCATCCCGACGACGTTGGTCACCAGCACGACCAGCGCGAGGCCGTTGAGCGTCCGGTCCTTGGCGAACTGGTAGAGCGTCCGCGCCAGGGGCACGATCCCGCTGAGGGCGAGCGACAGGAAGACACTGGCGCCGAGCGAGTGGAGCCCGTAGTAAACGCCGGTCGGCAGGGCGATCTCGATGGCGAGCGTCTTGAGGAGCGAGGCGGGAGCGCTGGAGTTCGTCATGGGAAGAGCTTGTCGCGGCGGAGGGCATGGGAAGGATGCCGTCCGCCACGACTTCGGGCTGACAGATGTCATGGTCGCTCAGGCCATGGGTAACCGATCCGGCTCAGCCGCCGGAGTGCATGTCTTCCGTCTCCGGGACGCAGTCGTCGTCCGGGTCGTTCAGCCAGCCGTGCGGCAGTGTGACCTTGCCCGGGGAGCCCTGGCGGCCGCGGGGGCCGTCGGCGTTGGCGGGGAACGGGGCGTCGTGGTCCAGCTTGCCGATCAGGTCGTCCAGTTCGGGGAGACCCGACACCATCGCGAACCCGCGGCGCAGTTCCGCGCCGACCGGGAAGTTCATGAAGTACCAGGCCATGTGCTTGCGCAGGTCGCGCAGGGCCTTGGTCTCGCCGTCGTGCTGGATGAGCAGCTCGGCGTGGCGGCGCAGGACGCGGGAGACCTCGCCCAGCGTCGGCGGGGTCGGCAGCGGGCGGCCCGCGAAGGCCGCTTCCAGCTCGCCGAACAGCCACGGGCGGCCGAGGCAGCCGCGGCCGACGACCACGCCGTCGCAACCGGTCTCCGAGACCATGCGCAGGGCGTCGGCGGCGGAGAAGATGTCGCCATTGCCCAGCACCGGGATGGTCGTGACGGCTTCCTTGAGCGCCGTGATCTTCGTCCAGTCGGCCTGGCCCGAGTAGCGCTGCGCGGCGGTGCGCGCGTGGAGGCTGACGGCCGCCGCGCCTTCGGCTTCCGCGATGCGGCCGGCGTCGAGGTAGGTCAGATGGTCGTCGTCGATGCCGACGCGGAACTTCACCGTGAAGGGGACGTCGCCGGCCGCGGCCGCGGACTCGCGCACGATGTCGGCGAACAGCTTCCGCTTGAACGGCAGCGCCGCCCCGCCGCCCTTGCGCGTCACCTTCGCGACCGGGCAGCCGAAGTTGGAGTCGATGTGGTCGGCGAGACCCTCGCCGACGATGATCCGGACGGCTTCGGCCATGGTCTTCGGGTCGACGCCGTAGAGCTGCATGGACCGGGGCTTTTCGTGGGCCCCGAAGGTCATCATGTGCATGGTCCCGGGGTGCCGTTCGACGACGGCCCGCGCGGTGATCATCTCGCACACGTAGATCCCCGCGCCGTACTCGGCGCACAGCTGCCGGAAGGCGACGTTGGTGATCCCGGCCATGGGTGCGAGCACGACCGGCGGATCGACCTCGTACGGGCCGATCTTCAGGGCGGGCTTGCTCAGGGTGGCGGTCACGTCCTCCATTGTCGCTTGTGGGGTCGGTCACGTCGACCAGGGGCCGGAAGCGCCGCGCGCCTTCACGCGGCAGACCCGTTCCACTACTCTGGGTGCGATCTTCGTCACCGGAACACGGGATGGTCGTGCTGCCGGACCCAATGCGCCGGTCGGGGTGGATCCGAGCCGGGCGAGCATTGCCCGGATGTATCGTCGCCGGCGTCGTCGCCCGCAAGCCCTGACCCGCGCTACTCCGCGGCGAGCGCCTGCGCCGCGCGGAGGAACGCCGCCCGGTCGGCCGCGGGCAGCCGCGCCAGCAACCGTTCTTCCTTGGCCTGGATCCGGTCCTGCGCGGCCCGCCGCCGCTCCCGGCCCGCCTCGGTGATCGCCAGCAGGCGGACGCGGCGGTCGGCCGGGTCCGGCTCGCGGCTGATCAGCCCCGCGTCCTGCAGCTCGTCGAGCGTGCCGATGATCCGCGTCTTGTCGGCGCCGATCGCCTGGGCGAGCGCCGCCTGGGTGCGCACCGGGCTGTCGTCGAGCGCGCTGAGCACGACGTAACCCCACATGCTCAGCCGGTGCTCCTCGAGCACCGGCGTCTCCAGCGCGACCAGGCTGCGCACCAGTCCGCCGAGCATCGCCGCGAGATCCGGTCGCTCCGCCATGCGCTGACCCTAAGCAGGTTGCCAGAAGTTGTGTCCGTAACTCGCCGAAGTTGATGTCTCCGCAACGTGAAGAGCCTCGTCAGGTTGGATTGGGTTACCACACTCAACACGACCCGACGAGGCCTTCACCAGTATGCGCCCAGCGCATGTCTACGCCAACCTGACCCCAGCCCAGCACGACGATCTGATCACCG
>NZ_JAEBDZ010000040.1:0-78578 GCF_046548675.1 Amycolatopsis sp. cmx-8-4 | reverse complement strand
CGGCGCCCGGAGTGGCCAACACGGCGCCCGGAGTGGCCAACACGGCGCCCGGAGTGGCCAACACGGCGCCCGGAGTGGCCAACACGGCGCCCGGAGTGGCCAACACGGCGCCCGGAGTGGCCAACACGGCGCCCGGAGTGGCCAACACAGCGCCCGGAGTGCGGGTGCTTAAACGTGCGCTCCGGCGCGCAGCAGCTCGGTGACGGCGGTGGCGTACCGGCCGATCACGACGTCCGCGACGCGCGGGTCGTCCGCCAGCGGTGCGGCGAGGAACGCGCCCGGGTCCGCTTCGCGGGCCAAGCGGGCGATCCGGTCCGGCAGCAGGCCCGGCGCCAGGAACCACGACGCCACGATCAGGTGTTGCACGCCGCGGTCCCGCAGCCGCGCGGCGGCCGCCGGGATGTCCGGCTGGGTCGCGCTCGCGAACGCCTCGCTCACCGGAAGGCCGAGCCGCTCTTCCCAGCGCGCGGCCAAACCGGTCACGACCGCGTTCGCCGAGGCGTTGGACGAGCCGACCGCGCTCAGCAGCACACCCGTGCCGCGCCGTCGCGGGGCCGCGGAAAGCCGATCGAGGGCGACCGCCTCCAACGCCGGGTCCGCGCCGAGAACGTCCGAGATCTGGACGCAGAAGCCGGGGCACTCGGCGGTCACCGACGACACCAGCGCCGGCAGGTCGACCCGGGCGTGGAACGCGCTGCCCAGCAGCAGCGGCACCACGACCGCCGTCCGGTGGCCGGCCTCGTACAACGAACGCAGGACATCGGTGACCCGAGGCTCCGAAAGGTCCAAAAAGGACTCGTGCACCGACAGTCCCGGCGCCCGCGCGCGCACGACGTCGGCCAGGGCCCGCACGGTCGACGCCGAGCGGGGGTCACGGCTGCCGTGCGCGACGGCGACCAGGGGCGGGGTCACGAGAACCGCTCACCCACCAGCCCGGCGGCCAGGGTGTCGCCGTCCTTCGGGTCGATCACCAGGAACGCACCGGTGCGCGGGCTGACGCCGTAGTCGTCGACGCTCAGCTCCTCGGCCAGCGTCAGGGTGACCAGGCCGATGTCGTTCAGCTCCAGCGAACCCGGCGCGGCCACGCTGGCCAGCTTCTGCTCGTCGAACCGCGCGTGCAGCTCGCCGACCAGCGCCTGCACCGTGCGCGCGCCGTGCTTGACCAGCACCCGCGCGCCCGGCTTGAGCGGCTTCGACGACAGCCAGCACAGCGTGCCGGTGATCTCGTCGGTCACCTCCGGCGGCGAGTCCGCGGCCGCGATCAGGTCGCCGCGGGAGATGTCGATGTCGTCGGCCAGCAGCAGCGTCACCGACGTCCCGGAACCGGCTTCTTCGAGCGGGCCGTCGGCGGTGTCGATCCGCTCCACGCGGCTGCGGATGCCTTGCGGCAGCACGACGATCTCGTCACCCGGGCGGACCGTGCCCGCGGCGATCTGGCCCGCGTAGCCGCGGTAATCCGGGTACTCGGGCGTGCGCGGGCGGATGACGTACTGCACCGGGAACCGCAGCGCCGAGTCGTGCGGGTCGGGCGCGACCGGCACCTCTTCCAGGTGCTCCAGCAGGCTCGGGCCGGAGTACCACGGCGTCCGGTCCGAGCGCGACGCGACGTTGTCGCCCTCCAGCGCCGACACCGGGACCGCGAGCACCGAACCACGCTGGTAGCCCAGGGATTCGGCGTGCGTGGCGAACTCCTCGGCGATCACCGTGAACGTCGCTTCGTCGTAGCCGACGAGGTCGATCTTGTTCACCGCGAGCACCAGCTGCGGCACGCCGAGCAGCGCGAGCACGGCCGCGTGCCGCCGGGTCTGCTCGATGACGCCCTTGCGCGCGTCGACCAGCAGCACGGCCAGCTGCGCGGTGGACGCGCCGGTCACCGTGTTGCGCGTGTACTGCACGTGCCCCGGCGTGTCGGCCAGCACGAACGACCGCTTCGGCGTCGCGAAGTAGCGGTAGGCGACGTCGATGGTGATGCCCTGCTCGCGTTCCGAGCGCAGGCCGTCGACGAGCAGGGACAGGTCCGGTGTGGACAGTCCCTTGTCGACGGACGCGCGGGTGACGGCGTCCAGCTGGTCGGCCAGCACGGACTTCGTGTCGTAGAGCAGCCGGCCGACGAGCGTGGACTTGCCGTCGTCGACGCTGCCCGCCGTCGCGAGCCGCAATAGGCTGGACATCAGAAGTACCCCTCACGCTTGCGGTCTTCCATGGCCGCCTCGGACATCCGGTCGTCGGCGCGGGTGGCGCCGCGCTCGGTGAGCCGCGAGGCGGACACCTCGGCGATGACCTCTTCGACGGTGCTCGCGGTGGACTCGATCGCGCCGGTGCACGAGCCGTCGCCGACGGTCCGGTAGCGCACGGTCCGCTCACGGACCTCTTCGCCCGGTCGCGGCCCGCCCCACGGGCCTTCGGCGAGCCACATGCCGTCGCGCAGGTACACCTCGCGCTGGTGCGCGTAGTAGATCGACGGCAGCTCGACCTTTTCGCGGGCGATGTAGTTCCAGACGTCCGCCTCGGTCCAGTTGGACAGCGGGAAGACGCGGACCTGCTCGCCCGGGCGGTGCCGGCCGTTGTACAGGTTCCACAGCTCGGGCCGCTGGCGACGCGGCTCCCACTGGCCGAAGGCGTTGCGGAGGCTGAAGATCCGCTCCTTGGCCCGGGCGCGCTCCTCGTCGCGGCGGCCGCCGCCGAACACGGCGTCGAACTTGTTCGCCGAGATGGTGTCGAGCAACGGCGTGGTCTGCAACGGGTTGCGCATCCCGTCGGCGCGTTCCTCCAGGCGCCCGTCGTCGATCCAGTCCTGGACCTTCGCGACGACCAGGCGCAGCCCGTGCTGCTCGACGACGCGGTCGCGGAACTCGATGACCTCGTCGAAGTTGTGCCCGGTGTCGACGTGCAGCAGCGGGAACGGCACCGGCGCCGGCCAGAACGCCTTGATCGCCAGGTGCAGCAGCAGCGTCGAGTCCTTGCCGCCGGAGAACAGGATCACCGGGCGGTCGAACTCGCCGGCCACCTCCCGGAAGATGTGGATCGCTTCGGATTCGAGAGCGGCCAGGTTGTCCTGTGCCAGGGGGGTCTGGGGGTTTCCCCAGGACGGCACAGTGGCCGCGGGTTCCAAAGTTGTCATGCGTCCCTCGGTGTCTGACATCAGCCGTGCAGTCCGCACTCGGTCTTCGACTGGCCCGCCCACCGGCCGCTGCGGGCGTCCTGGCCCGGCTCGACCCTGGCCGTGCAGGGCGCGCAGCCGATCGAGAGGTAGCCGATCGAGACCAGCGGGTTCTCGAGGATCCCGTGCTCGGCGATGTAGCCGTTGAACTCGTCGTCGGTCCAGGCCGCGATCGGGTTGATCTTCACCAGGCCGTTGCGGTCGTCCCAGGTGACGATCGGGGTGTTCGCGCGGGTCGGCGCGTCGACCCGGCGGACGCCGGTGATCCACGCCGAGTAGTTGCCGAGGGTCTTGCGCAGCGGCACGACCTTGCGCAGGTTGCAGCACAGCGTGGGGTCGCGGTCGTGCAGCTTCTCGCCGTACTCGGCGTCCTGCTCGGCGACGCTCTGCTCGGCCTGCGCGTTGACGATCTTGACGTTCGGGTAGACCGCCTGCACCGCGTCGCGGGTGCCGATCGTCTCGGCGAAGTGGTACCCGGTCTCCAGGAACAGAACGTCCACGTCGGACTTCGCCTTCGTGGCGAGGTCGATCAGCACGGCGTCCTGCATGTTGGACGCGACGATGAAGTCGTCGCCGAACGTGTCGACGGTCCAGCGGATCGCCTCGTCCGCGGTCGCGTCCGCGAGTTCCTTCGAAGCGCGTTCGGCGAGGGTCTTGTAGTCGGCTGTGGCGGTCATCGGGACACCTCCGGGAGGGACAGTCCGAGGAACTTCACCGAGAAAACCCGGCGACAAGCGGAACACAGCCAGCTGCCGTTCTCTTCCGGGCGCAGGTCCTCGTCGCCGCAGTACGGGCAGTAGTACGGCGCCGCGCGTTCGGTGCTCGTCACTGCAAAACGCTCTCTTCGGCACGCGCCGCCCACTGCGGGAACCGCTCGCCGGGTTCGCGCCCGGTGACGTAAGCGCGCACGACGCGTTCGACGTACCCGGTCAGTTCCGCCGCGGTCACCTTGTGCCCGCGCAGCTTCCGGCCGAACCCGGCGTCGAGGCCGAGGCCGCCGCCGAGGTGCACCTGGAAGCCCTCGACCTGGTTGCCGTCGGCGTCGGTGACGATCTGGCCCTTGAGGCCGATGTCCGCGGTCTGGATCCGCGCGCAGGAGTTGGGGCAGCCGTTGAGGTGCACGCTGACCGGGGTGTCCAGCTCGGCCTGGATGTCGGCGAGGGACTTCTCCAGGTCCGTGACCAGCTGCTGCGCGCGGGCCTTCGTCTCGACGATGGCGAGCTTGCAGAACTCCAGCCCGGTGCAGGCCATCACCCCGCGCCGCCACGGCGATGGGTTGCTGTCGAGACCCAGCTCGACCAGCGCCGCCTGCAGTGCCGGCACCTGCGCCTCGGGGACGTCGAGCACGACGAGCTTCTGCTGCGGGGTGAGCCGGACTCGGTTCGACCCGGCCCGCTCGGCGGCCTCGGCGACGGCGACGAGCGTGTCACCGGAGACGCGCCCGGCGATCGGCGCCGCGCCGACGTAGAACTTGCCGTCGACCTGCGGGTGCACCCCGACGTGGTCGATCGGGGCCGCGGGGGTCTCCGGCGCCGGGCCGTCGATCAGCTCGCGCTTGAGGTACTCGTCCTGCAGCACCTGGCGGAACTTCTCGGCACCCCAGTCCTTGACCAGGAACTTGATCCGGGCGCGGGCCCGCAGCCGCCGGTAGCCGTAGTCGCGGAAGAGCGAGATGACGCCTTCCCAGACGTCCGGGATCTCGTCGCGCGGCACCCACGCGCCGAGGCGCTGCCCGATCATCGGGTTGGTGGACAGGCCGCCGCCGACCCAGAGGTCGAAGCCGGGACCGTGCTCGGGGTGGTTCACGCCGACGAACGCGATGTCGTGGATCTCGTGCGCGACGTCGGACTGGCCGGAGATGGCGGTCTTGAACTTGCGCGGCAGGTTCGAGTAGGCCGGGTCGCCGATGTAGCGGCGCTTGATCTCGTCGATCGCCGGCGTGCCGTCGATGACCTCGTCCGCCGCGATGCCCGCGACGGGGGAGCCGAGGATGACGCGCGGGCTGTCGCCGCAGGCCTCCATCGTGGTCATGCCGGACTTCTCCAGCTTGTCCCAGATCGTCGGCACATCTTCGATCTGAATCCAGTGGTACTGGATGTTCTGCCGGTCGGTGATGTCGGCGGTGCCGCGCGCGTGCGTCTGGGAGATCTCGCCGAGCACGGCGAGCTGCTCGGTGGTCAGCGCGCCGCCGTCGAGCCGGACGCGCAGCATGAAGTAGCGGTCGTCCAGCTCCTCCGGCTCCAGCGTCGCGGTGCGGCCGCCGTCGATGCCGGGCTTGCGCTGGGTGTAGAGGCCGAACCAGCGGAACCGGCCGCGCAGGTCGCCGGGGTCGATGGCGTCGAACCCGCGGTGGGCGTAGATGTTCTCGATTCGCGCGCGCACGTTCAGCGGGTTGTCGTCCTTCTTGGACCGCTCGTTCGGGTTCAGCGGCTCCCGGTAACCGAGCGCCCACTGCCCTTCGCCGCGCTTCTGCTTGACGCGCGCGGGGCGGGCGGGGGTATCACGCGTTGGCGAGGCCATGGGGGCGTCCTCCGAGAGGCTTTTCGTGGCACCGGGGGACGCGAAACACCTTCCCTCCGGCGCCGCTGTCCAGATTTCGTGGCAGTGGTGGCGACGCAGTCAGCGAACGGGCACGCAGAGGGCACTGGCGACCCGCAGGAGGTCGACGTGGCGGCGTGCCACGAGGAGAACACCGGCAGAAGTCACCCGCTCAGCGTGCCACGCGTCCACAATGTGGTCCAGCGCAGTCCGGATGGTGGGAGAAGGGTCACTAACCAGCGAAAATGCGCGCCCAAGCGGGCCCGCGACCTGCGTCTCGGAGGCGCCGGGCCCGCCGCGGCCGGTGTCAACCGCTCGACGGCCGGGTCGGTGGGGGCCGGACAGCGCAGCGGCTCTCGTCTTGCCCGGCGTGGGCGGCGGCTCGGTGAGCGGCCTTGACCCGAACGGGCCCTCAGCGGGGGTCAGGCCGTGGCGGGGTGGACAATCGGAGGGTGCCCGACCTGCGTCCCGACCCCGCCACACCGATCGACCCGGCGTTGCCGGAAAGCGCGCTGAAGGGTCTCGGCAGCAGAGCGTTCGGCGTCTACGTGCACGTCCCGTTCTGCGCGACCCGCTGCGGGTACTGCGACTTCAACACCTACACCGCGGGCGAACTGGACTCCGGCTCGTCACCGCAGTCGTGGCTCGAAGGGCTGCGCCGGGAGCTGGAACTGGCCGCGAAGGTGCTGGTCGTGCCGCCCGCCGCGGAGACGGTCTTCGTCGGGGGCGGCACGCCGTCGCTGCTCGGCGCCGACGGGCTGCGGTCGGTGCTCGACGCCGTCCGCGACGTCTTCGGCCTCGCGCCCGGCGCCGAGGTCACCACCGAGTCGAACCCGGAGTCGACGTCGCCGGAGTTCTTCGCCGGGATCCGCGAGGCCGGCTACACGCGGGTGTCGCTGGGGATGCAGTCCGCGGCGCGGCACGTGCTCAAGATCCTCGACCGTGTGCACACGCCGGGCCGGCCCGGGAAGGCCGCCGCCGAAGCGCGCGCGGCCGGGTTCGAGCACGTGAACCTGGACGTGATCTACGGCACGCCCGGCGAGCGCCGCGAAGACCTGCAGGCGACGCTGGAGGCCGTGCTGGCCGCCGGGGTCGACCACGTCTCGGCGTACGCGCTGATCGTCGAGGAGGGCACCGCGCTGGCCCGCCGCGTCCGCCGCGGCGAGCTGCCCGCGCCGGACGACGACGTGCTGGCCGCGGACTACGAGATGATCGACGCGACCCTGTCGGCGGCCGGCCTGAGCTGGTACGAGGTGTCGAACTGGGCGGCCACCGACGCCGCCCGCTGCCGCCACAACCTCGCCTACTGGCGTGGTGACGACTGGTGGGGCGCCGGTCCGGGCGCGCACAGCCACGTCGGCGGGGTGCGCTGGTGGAACGTCAAGCACCCGGCGCGCTACACGTCGCTGCTCGCCGCCGGCGCCTCGCCCGCGGGCGGGCGCGAGGTGCTCACCGACGAGGACCAGCACCTCGAACGGATCATGCTCGAACTGCGCGTCGCCGAAGGACTGCCGCTGGACGTGCTGGACGAGCCGGGCCTGGCGGAGGCCCGGGCGGCGGCGGCCGAAGGGCTGCTCGATCCGTCCGCATTGGACTCCCGCGGCCGCGCGGTGCTGACCGACCGCGGCCGCCTGCTGGCCGACGGTGTCGTCCGCCGGCTTGCGGGATGAGGCCGTCCCGGGCATAAATCGCCGGCGCACGTCGTTACTTGCATCAAGCAACGACGTTCGAGGAGGGCCCATGGCGCGCGCGATCAGGTTCGGCGAGTACGGCGAAGCGGACGTCCTGCGGGTGGAAGACGTCCCGCGGCCCGCGCCCGGACCGGGCCAGGTGCTCGTCGAGGTCCGCGCCGCCGGGATCAACCCCGGGGAGAGCTCGATCAGACGCGGTCTGCTGCACGACCGCTGGCCGGCGACCTTCCCTTCGGGCCAGGGCAGCGACTTCGCCGGCGTGGTCGCCGAACTCGGCGAAGGCGTCGAGGAGATCGAGGTCGGCGACGAGGTCATCGGCTTCGTCGAGACCCGGTCCAGCCAGGCGGAGTTCGTCGTGGCACCGGCGGAGAACCTGACGCCGCGCCCCGACGGCGTGTCCTGGGAAGCGGCCGGTTCGCTGTTCGTCGCCGGCGCCACCGCGTACGCCGCGGTGCGCGCGGTGTACCCGCGCGAAGGCGAGACGGTCGTCGTCTCGGGGGCCGCGGGCGGGGTCGGCTCGCTGGCCGTCCAGCTCGCGAAGCTGTCCGGGGCCACGGTGATCGGCCTCGCGAGCGAGGCGAACCACGCGTGGCTGCGCAAGCTCGACGTCGTCCCGGTCGCGTACGGCGAGGGTGTCGAAGACCGGATCAAGGCCGCGGCGCCGAACGGCGTCCAGGCGTTCGTCGACACCTACGGCTCCGGCTACGTCGACCTCGCGCTGCGCCTCGGCGTCTACGCGGGCCGGATCGACACGATCATCGACTTCGCCGCGGCCGAGAAGTACAACGTGAAGGCCGAGGGCAGCGCCGCCGCGTCGTCGGCGGACGTCCTGCGCGAGCTGGCGACGCTGATCGCCAAGGGCCTGCTGGAGGTGCCCATCGCGAGCGTGTACCCGCTCGACGAGGTGCAGCACGCCTACCTCGAGCTGGAGCAGCGCCACACGCGCGGCAAGATCGTCCTGGTCCCCTGACGCTCACGTGTTCCTGGCCGCGACCACCTTCA
This sequence comes from Amycolatopsis sp. cmx-8-4, assembly GCF_046548675.1. NCBI lineage: Bacteria > Bacillati > Actinomycetota > Actinomycetes > Pseudonocardiales > Pseudonocardiaceae > Amycolatopsis > Amycolatopsis sp. cmx-8-4. The sequence continues at coordinate 70,187 of NZ_JAEBDZ010000040.1, read as the reverse complement.
CACCGGCCAGGAACACGTCGAGCGCGAACTCGAGCCGCTCGGTCGCGGTCTCCTCGGTGAAGAACTCGCCCATGAGCAGCATGTTCGGGAACGCGTCCGCGGGCAGCGACCGCATGTAGGCCAGCATCTGCTTCCCGCGCTCGGAGACGTCGTCGGCGTCGATCTCGCCCCACGTCCAGCCGCTCGCCTCGTACGCGTACGCCTTGGCGTAGAGCGAAAGCGCGTCTCCCGCGAAGCTCGCCTGCTTGAGGTCGAGCCCGCCCGCGCGCAGCAGCGCGAGCATCGCTTCGCCCTGGTGCAGTGAGCTGGGGTTGACCGGCACGGCGATGTTCCACGCCACCCGCGCGATGCCCGGGTGCGCGACCATCGCGCGGATCTGCGCGCCGACCAGCTCTTTCACCTGCTCGTCCCAGCGTGCCGGGTCGGGGTCCGGCAGCGGCAGGTCGCCCAGGACGGCGTCGAGCATCAGCTCCGCCAGTTCGTCCTTGTTCGACACGTGCGCGTAGAGCGACGCGGGTCCCGTCTCCAGCTCCTGCGCGACCCGGCGCATCGTCACCGCGTCGAAGCCCTCCTTCGCCAGGATCTCCAGCGCCGTCTTGACGACGAGCTCCTGCGAGAGCGCGGGTTTCGCGGCGCGGCGGCGCGGGGGGCGGCGCCACGGCGGCGGGGGAACGGTCAACGAGCACCTCCTGGGTTCACGAACGTAACGAACACTGTACTTGACGCGAACGTCGTTCGTATGTAGAACGGTGTTCGTAAGACGAACAGCGTTCGCGAAGGGGATCTCATGACCACGACCACCGCCGAAGCCGACGTCCGCGCCGTGCTCGACCGGCTCACGCAGGCCTGGAACGACGGCGACGCCACCGCGTACGGCCGGCTCTTCACCGATGACGCGGACTACATCACCTTCTTCGGGCTGAACATGCCCGGCCGGGCCGCGATCGAGAGCGGGCACCGCGCGCTCTTCGAAGGGCCACTGAAGGGCTCGAAGCTGACTGGGAACCTCGGCGCCGAGACCAAGGTGCGGTTCGTCCGGCCGGACGTCGCCATCGCCGTGGTGGGCGGCGGCTCCTCGCTCGGCGGCGGCGAGACCGCCGACGCCGGCCGCGAGTCCACCGTCGGTTTCGCGCTGGTCCGGGAGGACGGCGAATGGCTGATCACGGCGTTCCAGAACACCCGCGTCTCGGATCCGCGCGGGTGAAAACGCTTGCGGAGGCCTCGGGAGTCGTCGCGCGCCCCGCGGCGGAGGTGTTCGAAGAGGTGCGGCGGCGGGTGACCGGCGGCTACCCGATGCGGACGGAGATCGACCCCGACCGGGGTTTCCTCGCGGTCCAGGGTGGCTGGTGGTACCGCGGCGAATACCGCGTCACGGCCGATCCGGCCGGCACGCGCGTCGATCACCGCGTGGTCAACGTGGCGTCCTGGGGGCGCTGGGGTGTGCCGCTGGCCAACCGGTTCTTCCTCGGGTTCCGGGCGCGGACGGCTGTCGCTTTCGCCCGGATGCTGGAAGAACTCGGTCGGCCGGATGGCCCGGAGCCGCTTCCGGCGCGTAGGGTGACTTAGGTAAGCCTTAGTACTTGAGCGAGGAGTTGGCCGATGGCCGAAGCACCCCGGCGGTCCGGACGGCCCGCGGTGAAGCTGCGCGTGCTGCGCACCGAGCGGCTCACCCCGCACATGATCCGGATCGTCGCGGGCGGGGACGGCATCGCCGATTTCGCGCCCAACGCCTTCACGGACGCCTACGTGAAGGTCCTGTTCAAGGTGCCCGGCGTCGTGTACCCGGAGCCGTTCGACGTCCAGGAGATCCGGGCCGCGCTCCCGCGCGAGCAGTGGCCGCGGATGCGGTCCTACACGGTCCGGGCGTTCGACCCGCAGGCCGGCGAGCTGGTCTTCGACTTCGTGCACCACGGTGACGAAGGCATCGCCGGCCCGTGGGCGGCCTCGGCCCAGCCCGGTGACGAGCTGCTGCTGTCCGGCCCGGGTGGCGCGTACGCGCCGGGCGCCGACGCCGACTGGCACCTGCTGGCCGGCGACGAGAGCGCGCTGCCGGCCATCGCGGCGTCGCTCGAGGCGCTCCCGGCCGGCGTCCCGGCGCACGCCGTGATCCTGGTCGAGGACGCGAGCGAGGAGCAGGCGCTGGTCACCAAGGCGGACGCGCAGATCACCTGGCTGCACCGCGCGTCGGGCGGCGACGTCACCGCGGCGGTGCGGGCGCTGCCGTGGCGTGCGGGCGTCGTGCAGGCGTTCGTGCACGGTGAGGCGGGCTTCGTCCGCGACCTGCGCCGGTACCTGCTCGACGAGCGGGGCGTGCGGCGCGAGCTGCTGTCGATCTCCGGCTACTGGCGCGTCGGCAAGGACGACGAAGCCTGGCGCGAAGAGAAAGCGGCCGAGCGCGCGCGGGAGAAGTAACCTCGCTGCATGGGTGAGCTGAAGGTAGACGTCGACCCGGCCGAGGCCGGGTTCGACGCGGCGCGGCTGAAGCGGATCGACGACCACTTCGCCCGGTATGTCGACAATGGACGGTTGCCCGGCTGGCTCGCGGTGGTGAGCAGGCACGGCAAGATCGTGCACGTCGGCAGCGGCGGCCATCGCGACGTCGAGGCCGGGCTGCCGGTCGAGCCGGACACGCTCTGGCGGATCTTCTCGATGACCAAGCCGATCACGTCGGTCGCCGCGATGATCCTCGCCGAAGAGGGTCTCCTGGAGCTGGACGACCCGATCTCGCAGTGGCTGCCGGAGTTCGCGTCGCCGCGGGTGTTCGTCAAGGGATCGGCGCTGAAGCCGCTGACCGAGCCCGCCACGGCCCCGATCCGGGTGTGGCACCTGCTGACGCACACGGCGGGCCTGACGTACGGCTTCCACCACGGCCACCCGGTGGACGCGATCTACCGCGCGGCCGGCTTCGAGTGGGGCACCCCGCCGGGTCTGGACCTGGCCGCGTGTTCCGAGCAGTGGGCGAAGCTGCCGCTGCTGTTCCAGCCCGGGGCGGAGTGGAACTACTCGATCGCGACGGACGTCCTCGGCCGCGTCGTCGAGGTGGTGTCCGGCCAGTCGCTGGACGAGTTCTTCGCCTCCCGCATCTTCGGCCCGCTGGGCATGACGGACACGGGTTTCTTCACGTCCGACACCGACCGCCTGGCGGCGATGTACCTACCGGACCCTTCTTCTGGCGGGATCTCGAGGAACGACGCGTTCGGAGCACTGGGCACGTCCCGCCCCTCGTGCCTCTCGGGCGGCGGCGGCCTGGTGTCTTCGGCGCCGGACTACTGGCGTTTCACGGAGATGCTGCTGCGCGGCGGCGAACTCGAGGGCACCCGCGTGCTGGCCCCGCGGACGGTCGAGCTGATGGCGAGCAACCACCTGCCGGGCCACGTGGACCTGGAGGCGTTCGGCCGGCCGCTGTTCGCGGAGATGCCGTTCGACGGCCACGGCTTCGGTCTCGGGTTTTCGGTCCTGGAGGACCCGGTGAAGGCCCGCACGGTGGCATCGACCGGAGAATTCGCCTGGGGCGGCGCGGCGAGCACGGCGTTCTGGGTGGATCCCCTCGAGGACGTGACAGTGGGGTTCTACACACAGCTGCTGCCGTCGAGCACCTACCGGCTGCGACCGCAGCTGCGGCAGCTGGTCTATCAAGCGCTCGTGGACTGAGGTTCCTCGACGACGTCGGTGGCGATCGGGGGTGCGGCCACGTACCGCGCCACCGTTCGCCGCAGGTGGTCGGCGTGGGTGTAGATCTCCTCCACGCTCGTGATCGGGATCCGGGTCTCGGCCTTGTTCTCGTCGAAGACGCCGAGGTACTTCTTCGAGCGGTTGAACCACAGCCGCGCGATGGGCTTGCGGTTGTTGTCGTCCAGCAGCACGCCGAAGTAGGTCTTGGTGTCGCGGGCGGCGATCCTCGCGGCCGGCACCTCGCCGCAGACGATGGCGCGGACCACCCGGTAGCCCTCCAGCTCTTCCTCGGTGGTGACGAGGTCGTCCTCCCGGTCGGGGCTTTCGGCGACCGGCGGTCCGGCTTGCGGCGCGGTGTCGGTTCCGGTTCCCGTGGAGACGCTGACGTAGGCGTCGGGCCCGCCGAGTGCGTTCTTCAGGCGGTCGTTGACCTGCTCGTTCAGGAACTGGCGAGTCGCCTTGCTCACCAGCGGGCCGAACTGCTCGCGCACGCGCTGGGTGAACGCCCCTTCGTAGACCCGCGTCGTCAGGAACTTCACCCACTCGTCCTCCGGCTCCTTGAACTGCGCCGCGAGGATCCGCTTCAGCTGCCCGATGTACTTCAGCTCGCCGGCCGCGCTGATGACCGAGTCGAGGTCGAAGTCCTCCTTCGTGAGCTTCGCCAGTTCGGGCAGCAGGGTCTCGTCGATGTCCGCGAAGTCCATCACCAGGAACGGCTTGGCGTCCATCCGGTTCGGCGCGTCGAGGTCGGTGTAGAACTGGTAGACCTGCCCGTTGGTCAGCACGGCGATCCGCGCGTTCGTGACGGCGAAGTAGCGGAAGAGCTGCGAGGCGTGCTCGATCCGGAGCGGGTCGTTGATCTTCTTGGCCTCGACGAGGACCTGCACCTGCCCGTTGTGCACGATCGCGTAGTCGATCTTCTCACCCCGCTTGGTGCCCACGTCGGCGGTGAACTCGGGGATCACCTCGGCCGGGTTGAACACGTCGTAGCCGAGCACGGTGCTGATGAACGGCATCACGAAGGCGTTCTTGGTCGCCTCTTCGGTCTCGATGCCGTCCTTGTGCTTGCGGATCTTCAGGGCGAGTGCTTGCGCGCGCTCCGCGATGTCCATGCCGGTGCCGATCTCTGCGGGAACTGATCAAGCGCCAGAGTCGCCGCGGCCGTCCGGTCTGTTACGGACCGGACGGCCGGGCGTTCCGGGTCAGCCGAACGGGCCCTGGTCCGGCGCGCAGATCGTGCCCCGGGCCGGGACTGTGCCCGTCAGGAAATAGGCGTCCAGCGACTTGTCGACACACGCGCTCTTGCCGCGGGAACCGTGGCCGTACGTGTCCAGAGTCAGCAGGCGCGCGTTGGCCAGCAGCTTCTCCGTTCGCTGAGCTCCGTCGTACGGGGTTTCCAGGTCGCCCTGGCGGTTGGCGAGCAGGAGGATCGGCGCCGTCGGGCGGTTCCACGGGCCGGTGTAGCGGCCCGGGTCCGCGACGTCCCAAGTCGCGCACGGGAGCGTCTTGTAGACGTCGTACGGGCCGAAGCCGCGGCCTACTCGGTCGGCTGCGCGGGCGTATCCCGCCCAGACCGCCGGGTCACGGGGGTTCGCCGCGTCCGAACACAGGGTTGCGCCGCCGCCCAGCATCGAATCGACGTCCGGGGGGCCGCCGGGGACAGCAGGGGCCGGGGACGCCGGGTCCGCCAGGGCCCGGAGGTACGCCGCCAGCTGTGGGGCCGCCTGGGCGTCCGTCAGGTAGTTGTGGATCTGGGCGATCGCGCTCTGGTACGTGACGACGACCTGGCGCCCGGCGGTGTCGGTCACGGTGATCCGGCCAGCGGCCAAGCGATCGAGGATGGCCGAATAGTCGAAGTCGCAGCGAGCGGCGCAGGCGTCCAAAAAGGACTGCAGGGCCCGCGGGCCGTCGACGTAGCCCGCCAGGCGGTAGCTCATCGGGCCCGCGCCGGTCGCCCAGCGCGACGGGTCGTCGACGGCGTCCAGGGCCAGCGTGCCGACGCGGCCGGGGAACAGGTTCGCGTACGTCTCGCCGATGTACGTGCCGTACGACTTCCCGTAGTAGCGCAGCTTCGACTCGCCGAACGCGGCGCGCAGCCGGTCCAGGTCGCGGGCGATCGTGCCGGTGGACAGGTGGTTCGCCAGCGGCCCGGCGTTCTGCTCGCACAGGTCGGTCACGGTCTGGGTGTCCGCGATCTGCTGCTGCTCGGCGGCCGGCGTCAGCGGGAACGTCCCGAGCGCCCGCTGCAGCACTTCCAGCTGCGACGGGTCGGTGAAGCAGTGGATCTTCGCACTCGCCCCGACCCCGCGCGGGTCGATCCCGACGATGTCGTAGCGAGTGTGGAGGAAAGGCGTCAACGCCGGGGCGAAGCGGCCGGACGAGCCCGGGCCGCCGGGGTTGTAGAAGATCGTGCCCAGCTTGTGGGCCTGGTCGGTGGCGGGCAGACGGCCGATCGCGACCGACACCGTCCCGGCCGAAGAGTCCTGATAGGACAGAGGGACGTCGAGGCGGCCGCAGTCGTACCCGCCCGGCGAGCCGGCGGGGCAGGTTTCCCAGACGATTCCGGCGGGGCTCGCCGCTGCCGCGGGCGCGAGTGCGCCCACCGCGAGCGTGGCGGCCCCCAGAGCCAGCGCAGCACGGAGTTTCGGAGATTTCATGGGCCCGATCGTCCCGCCGCCGGGACCGGGGGCGCGCTGGTGCGCGCCCCCGGAACCGAGGTAGGGCGAGCCCTACACACGGCTTTCAGGCGGTCAGCTTCGGGATGATCTGCGAGCCGTATGACGCCAGGGTCGCCTCGCGGTCGTCGTGCATCAGGTACAGCGCGAACTGGTCGACGCCCAGCTCGGCCAGCTCCTGCAGGCGGGACACGTGCGCCGAAGGCGGGCCCAGCAGGCAGAAGCGGTCGACGATCTCGTCCGGGACGAACTCCGTCGACGGGTTGCCCGCCTTGCCGTGGTGGCTGTAGTCGTACCCCTCCCGCTCGCGGATGTAGTCGGTCAGCTCCTTCGGCACCGCACCGGAAGATCCGTAACGCGCGACCAGGTCGGCGACGTGGTTGCCGACCATCCCGCCGAACCAGCGCAGCTGCTCGCGCTGGTGCGCCAGGTCGTCGCCGACGTACGCCGGGGCCGCGACGCAGATCGTGATGCCGCCCGGGTCGCGCCCGGCCGCGCGCGCCGCGTCCCGCACCGCGCCGATCGTCCAGCGCGCGATCGCCGGGTCCGCGCACTGCAGGATGAAGCCGTCGGCGTGCTCGCCGACCGTCTTCAGCGCCTTCGGCCCGTACCCGGCCATCCACATTTCGAGCCGGCCGCCCGAGATCCACGGGATCTGCACGGTCGTGTCGTTCATCTCGACCGCCCGCCCTTCGGCGAGCTCCTTGACCACGTGCATGCAGTCGCGCACGGTGGCCAAAGTGGACGGTGGCTTCCCGACGACCCGGTGCGCGGAGTCGCCGCGGCCGATGCCGCAGACCGTCCGGTTGCCGTACATGTCGTTGAGCGTGGCGAACGTCGACGCCATCACCGACCAGTCCCGGGTGCCCGGGCTGGTCACCATCGGTCCGACCACCAGCGACGACGTCGCGGCCAGGATCGCCGAGTAGATGACGAACGGCTCCTGCCACAGCACGCAGGAGTCGAACGTCCAGCCGTAGCGGAACCCGGCGTCCTCGGCGTCCTTCATCAGCCGCACGACGTCCCGCGCGGGCGGGTCCGTCTGCAGCACGATCCCGAAGTCCATGGGCCGCTCCTAGTTCAGGTACTGGTTCAGCGAGCGGGACAGGAACTTGCCGTGTGACGTCGACCCGGTGAACCCGTCAGGCGACACCACGACCCGCCCACGGGACAGCACCGTGTGCACGCGACCGGTCAGCTCGAACCCTTCGTACGCCGAGTAGTCCACGTTCATGTGGTGCGTCTCGGCCGACAGCGTCTGGGTCGCCGCAGGGTCGTAGACGACGATGTCGGCGTCCGAACCCGCGGCGATCACGCCCTTGCGCGGGTACAGCCCGAACATCCGCGCTGGCGTCGCCGAGCACGTCTCGACCCAGCGCCCGAGCGTCAGCTCACCCGCGACGACGCCCTGGTGCAGCAGGTCCATCCGGTGCTCGACGCCGGGCATGCCGTTCGGGATCGCCCGGAAGTCGCCGCGGCCCAGCTCCTTCTGGTCCTTGAAGCAGAACGGGCAGTGGTCGGTCGACACCACGGACAGGTCGTTCGTCCGCAACCCGCGCCACAGGTCGGCCTGGTGCGACTTCTCCCGCAGCGGCGGCGATGCGACGTACTTCGCGCCCTCGAAGTCCGGCTTCGCCAGGTCTTCGATAGAGAGGTACAGGTACTGCGGGCACGTCTCGGCGAAGACGTTCTGCCCCTCGTTGCGTGCTTCCGCGACCGCCGCAAGCGCTTGCGACGCCGAGAGGTGCACGATGTAGAGCGGCGAGCCGGTGACCTTCGCGAGCTGGATCGCCCGTGACGTCGCCTCGCCCTCCAGCTCCGGCGGCCGGGTCAGGCCGTGCTGCACCGGGTCGGTCTTTCCGGCGGCCACCGCCTGCGCGGCCAGCTGGTCGATCGCGATGCCGTTTTCCGCGTGCATCATGATCGTGGCGCCGATCTCGCGCGCCTTCTGCATAGCCAGCAGGATTTCGCCGTCGGTCGAATAGAACACGCCCGGGTAGGCCATGAACATCTTGAAGCTGCCGACCCCGGCGTCGACGCAGGCTTCCATCTCCTTCAGCGACTGGTCGTTGACGTCGGAGACGATCATGTGGAAGCCGTAGTCGATCGCGCAGTTGCCGTCGGCCTTGCCGTGCCACTTGTCCATGGTGGACAGCAGCGACGTGCCCTTGGCCTGCACGGCGAAGTCGATGATCGTCGTCGTGCCGCCCCACGCCGCCGCCGTGGTACCGGTGGCGAACGTGTCGACGGAGTGCGTGCCGCCGAACGGCATCTCCATGTGCGTGTGTGCGTCGATCCCGCCGGGCAGCACGTACTTGCCGGTCGCGTCGATCGTCTCGTCGCCGGACAGCGCGCCGGGCGCGCCGACGGCGGCGATGGTCTCGCCGTCCACCAGCACGTCCGCCAGGAGCGCGCCCGACGGCGAAACGACCTGACCGCCCTTGATGAGCGTGGTCATCAGGCCTCCGTGAGGGGGCCGTAGGTGTCCGGCCGGCGGTCGCGGTAGAACGCCCACAGGTCCCGGACCTCGTCGATCAGGGTCATGTCGAGGTCGCGGATGACGACCTCGTCGTCGGTGTCGGACGCGGCGTCGCCGATCAGCTGGCCGCGCGGGTCGGCGAAGTACGTCTGACCGTAGAAGTCGTTCTCGCCCAGGGGTTCCACACCGACGCGGTTGATCGCGCCGACGAAGTACTCGTTCGCCACCGCGGCGGCCGGCTGCTCCAGCTTCCACAGGTACTGCGACAGGCCGCGGCTGGTCGCCGACGGGTTGAACACGATCTTCGCGCCCGCCAGGCCCAGCGCGCGCCAGCCCTCCGGGAAGTGCCGCTCGTAGCAGATGTAGACGCCGATGCGGCCCACGGCGGTGTCGAACACCGGGTAGCCCAGGTTGCCGGGCCGGAAGTAGAACTTCTCCCAGAACCCCTTGACCTGCGGGATGTGGTTCTTGCGGTGCTTGCCGAGGTACGTGCCGTCGGCGTCGATCACCGCGGCGGTGTTGTAGTACACGCCGGGCTGCTCGACCTCGTACATCGGCACGATCAGCACCACGCCGTGGCGCTCGGCGACCTCCTGCATGAGCTTGGTCGTCGGCCCGTCCGGGATACCCTCGGTGTAGGAGTAGAACTCGGTGTCCTGCACCTGGCAGAAGTAGGGGCCGTAGAACAGTTCCTGCAGGCAGACGACCTGGGCGCCCTGCGAGGCGGCGGAGGCGATGTGGTCCACCGCCGCCTTGATCATGGACTCCTTGTCACCCGTCCACCGCTGCTGGATCAATGCGGCTCGGACCACGCTCACTGGCTTCCTCCTTGTTCGATGATGCGGACAGGGCGGCGAAGACGACGAACGCCGAGACGAAGCCGACCACCCAGTTGTAGTCGTAAAGCGGCTTGAGGAACGGGATGAGCCCGCTGTCGGGGAACGGCCCGCCATACGCGCCACCGACCGAAAGAACGGCTCCCACCAGCGTCGCGACCAGGGCGCGCCAGTTCCAGCCGCCGCTGAACCAATACACCCCATCGGGTGTGTAGAGGTCCTTCAGCTTGAGCTTCGTGCGGGCGATCACCCAGTACCCGGCGACGAGCACCCCGGCGACCGCGCCGAGCAGGCCGCCGTAGAAGCCGAGCCACGCGAAGATGTAGATGTTGGGGTCGGAGTAGAGGCGCCACGGCTGGATCAGGACGCCGATGACGCCGGTGATCCCGCCGCCGATCGCGAAGGTGATCTTCTTCGGGAAGGCGTTGGAGAAGTCGTAGGACGGGCTGACGACGTTGGCCGCGAGGTTCGCCGAGATCGTCGCGAGCACCAGCGCGACCAGCGCGACGACGACCACGACCGGGCTGGTGAACTTGTCGGCCAGCTGCGCCGGGTCCCAGATGTCCTCGCCGTAGAGGACGTGCCCGCCCGAGGTGGTCAGGATGGCCACGATCGCGATGAACGTCATCGTCGTCGGCAGGCCGAGGATCTGGCCGCGGACCTGCTTGCGCTGGCTGCCGCCGAAGCGCGTGAAGTCCGGCATGTTGAGCGAGAGCGTCGACCAGAACGCGATCATCGCCATCAGCGACGGCGCGAACACCTTCCAGAAGTCGGGGCCCCAGCCGAGCTTGCCGCCGTCGGCCAGGATCGGGCCGAGCCCGCCCGCCTTGACCAGCACGTACCCGAGCATGATCAGGAAGCCGACCGACACCAGCGGTGCCGTCCAGTTCTCGAACCGGCGGACCGCGTCCATGCCGCGCCAGATGATCAGCATCTGGCCGATCCAGAACACCACGAAGGACAGCCACAGCGTCCAGTGCTGCCCGGCGATCATCGGCGCGTCCCGCCACCCCGAGCCGAGCAGGCGGCCGAGGATGACGTAGATGGCCTCGCCGCCGACCCAGGTCTGGATGCCGAACCAGCCGCACGCGATGAACGCCCGCAGCAGCGCGGCCAGGTTGGCGCCGCGCATGCCGTAGAAGGCGCGGGCGAACACCGGGAACGGGATGCCGTACTTCGTGCCGGCGTGGCTGTTGAGCAGCATCGGCGCCAGCACGACCAGGTTGCCGATGGTGATGGTGATGAGCGCCTGCACCCAGTTCATGCCGAGGGCGATCAGCGACGCGGCCAGTGCGTAGCTGGGGATGTTGTGGGCCATCCCCATCCAGAGCGCGAAGTAGTTGTAGGTGGTCCAGGTTCGCTTTTGGACGGGGACGGGGGCCAGTTCGTCGTTGAAGAACCGGCTGCCTTCGAGAGACCGGACGTCACCGGGTTCGAGCTCGACCCGGCCGTCCTCGTGCACGCGCTGGTCTGCGGGTGTCGGCGCCATTGCGGAATCTTCCGCGCCGGTGCGCGCGGGTGGCATTGGCAGACTGTTCACTCTTCGCCGCGTCGGAACGCAGACTGTCGATTGCGTTCACGTCGTGGCAATGCATGACGTACGTCACACATCACGCCGTAGTCCTGACGCAACCTCTTCGCAACACGCAGGCCCCGTGACCTGCCGGTTCGTGTCTCCACAGGATCTCCACAGTTCGCGCCGACCGTCTCCACCTCCGGTGCTTAAAGTCGCCCCTATGGAACTGGGTGGACGGCGCGTGCTGGTCGTCGAGGACGACGTCACGATCGCCGCGTCGATCGCGGCCCGGCTGCGGGCCGAGGGGTTCACCGTGGAGGTCGCCCACGACGGGCCGGCCGCGGTCGAAGCCGAGGCGTCCTGGGAGCCGGCGCTGGTGGTGCTGGACGTGATGCTCCCGGGCTTCGACGGCCTGGAGGTCTGCCGCCGGATCCAGGGGCGGCGGCCGGTGCCGGTGCTCATGCTGACCGCGCGCGCCGATGAGACGGACATGCTGGTCGGGCTCGGCGTCGGCGCCGACGACTACCTCACGAAGCCGTTTTCGATGCGGGTCCTGACGGCCCGGGTGCACGCGCTGCTCCGGCGCGTCGAGCGGTCTTCGTCCGCGCACGGTGCGCGGATCGTGCTGGGCGACCTCGAGATCGACGTCGACCAGCGGCGCGTCACCCGGGCCGGGGTGGCGGCGCAGCTGACGCCGATCGAGTTCGACCTGCTGGTGCACTTCGCGCGGCGGCCGCGGGTGGTGCAGCCGCGGGAACGGCTGCTCTCGGAGGTGTGGGCCTGGGACGTGCACGGCACGTCCGCGGGGACGCGGGCGGTGGACAGCCACATCAAGGCCCTCCGGCGGAAGCTCGGCGCGGACCTGATCCGCACCGTGCACGGCGTCGGCTACGCGCTGGAGGCGGGATCGTGAAGCGCGTCATCGTGACGGTGGCCGAGCTGCTGCCGCGGCCGCTCGACCGCGTCCGGTCGATCAAGCTGAAGCTGGCGATCCTGATGCTCGCGTCCGGCGGGGTCGCGTTCGCGTTCTTCAACTGGCAGATCGGCTGGCTGCCGCCGAAGACGACGATCACCGCGATGGTGCTGGCCCTGGTGCTTTCGCAGGTGCTGGCCCACGGGATGACCCGGCCGCTACGCGAGATGACGGCGGCCGCGCGGGAGATGGCGAAGGGCGACTACACGCGCCGCATCCGCGCCACCACGCGGGACGAGGTGGGCGAGCTGGCGCAGGCGTTCAGCCAGATGGCGGGCGATCTCGGCGACGCGGACCGGCAGCGCCGCGAGCTGGTGGCGAACGTGTCCCACGAGCTGCGGACGCCGATCACGGCGTTGAGCGGGGTGCTGGAGAACCTCGTCGACGGCGTCGAGGACCCGGACCCGGCGACGCTGAAGACGGCGCTGCAGCAGACCGAGCGGCTGGCGACGCTGGTCGACGAGCTGCTGGACCTGTCGCGGCTGGACGCGGGGGCCATCCCGCTGCACAAGACGTCGTTCCCGCTGGCCGGGTTGTTGTCGGACGTCGTCGGCGAGGCGGCTTTCGCGGGCCGCGGCGTGCGGTTCGAGGTGGCGGTGACGCCGCCGGAAGCGGTCGTGACGGCGGACCGTGGCCGGCTGTTCCAGGTGGTCGCGAACCTGCTGGAGAACGCGGCCCGCCACGGGCCCGCGGGCGGCGTGGTGCGGATCCTCGCGGAGACGCGGGTGGGTGAGGTGCGCATCGACGTGTGCGACGAAGGCCCGGGCATCGCCCCGGCGGACCGCACGCGCGTGTTCGAGCGCTTCACGCGCGGCGAGCGGCCGACCGGCGGCGGCACGGGGCTGGGGCTGGCGATCGCGCGGTGGGCGGTGGAGCTGCACGGCGGCTCGATCGGCGTGGTGGAGCCGTCGGCGGGAACCGGCGGCCGGATCCGGGTGACCCTCCCGACGGCCTGAGTGCCGGGGGTCGTGAGTGGTAATGCGGGTTAGAACCCTCATTGCCACTCACGAGACGGTGAGCAGAGCGGCACCTGACATTTGCGAACGTGAACGCGAGTACGCGAGAAAGCAGGCGAAATGCCCAAGTCCAGTGTCGGTGGCGGCGGTGTGCCGCGGGGGAAGCGCTCGGCCGGGCCTCGGGTGGCGGAGGCGCCGGAAGGTGCGGCCGAGCCGGTTGATGCGATCGCCGCGGGAAGTGGTGACGCGCGGCCGGGTGCAGTGGCGGGTGGTGTAGGCGCGGTAGGAAGTGGCAGCGCGCGGCGGGGCGCGGTTGCTGGTGGTGCGCCGGGATTTGGTGCTGCCGTGGGGCGGGAACCAGGGATGGGCGGTGGGTCGGGTGCGGGTGGTGGCGTGGCCGTTGCTGCGCCCCCGGTGTTGATGCGGCCGCTGCCGCCGCCCAAGTCCGCTGTGGTGCCACTGCCGCCTGCGGTTCTTCCGGCCGCCGGGGTGGCCGGGGTGGTCGCCGCGCTGGTGCTGCCCGTCTGGCGGCCCGGGATCGGGTGGCTGCTCACCGGGATCGCCGTCGTCGGGGCCGTCGTCGTCGCCGATCGGCGGGCGCGGGAAGGCCAAGACGGGACCTTCACCTGGCGCAACGCCGGGTGGGCCGCCCTCTCCCTCGCGCTGCTGAGCATGGGGGCCGTCCGGGCGTCCGGGTGGTTGTTCGTCCTCTGCGTGCTGGGCGCCGTCGTCAGCGGATCGCTGGCACTGGTGGGAAAACGGACCGTCCACACCGTTCTCTACGACATGCTCGCCGTCCCGCTCGAAGCGCTGCGGGCGGTTCCGTGGGCCGGGCGCGGACTCGGGAAGTTCACCGCCCGCCGCGACGGCGTGGCCCGGCGGATCGCGCTCGCCGTGCTGGCCGCCGCGGTGCTCGTCGCCGTCTTCGTGCCGCTGCTCGCCAGTGCCGACGCCGCCTTCGCCGCGCTCGTTCGCGCGATGATCCCCGACCTCAGCGTCGCGACCGTCGTGCGGTGGTGTCTCGTCTTCGTGGTCGCCGCGTCGGTCGTCGCCGGGGCCTGTTACTTCCTCGCCGCGCCACCGCCTCGGGCGACCGCCGACCGGCCACACCGGAGCAAGTACGGTCTGGAGTGGACAGTCCCGCTCGTCGTCCTCGTGCTGCTCTTCAGCGTCTTCGTCGCGGTCCGGCTGGTAGCGCTCTTCGGCGGCACCGAGTACGTCCTGCGCACCAGCGGCCTGACCGCGGCCGAATACGCCCGTGGCGGCTTCTGGCAGCTCTGCGCGGTCACGGTGCTGACGCTCGCCATCGTCGCGGCGGCGCTGCGCTGGGCGCCGGACGTCACCCGGGCCGACCGGCTCCGCCAGCGCGTCCTGCTCGGGGCGCTCAGCGGGCTCAGCCTGGTGCTCGTCGGGTCCGCGTTGAGTCGCATGTGGACCTACCAGGAGGCCTACGGCTTCACGGTGTTGCGGCTGCTGGTCGAAGTCTGCGAGCTGTGGTTCGGCGCGGTTTTCGTGCTGGTGATCGCCTCGCTGGTCAAGCTGCGCTCGACGTGGCTGCCCCGCGCGGCCATCGGCACCGCCGCCGCGGCGCTGCTCACGCTCGCCCTCCTCGATCCGGAACGGCTCATCGCCGACGCCAACCTCGACCGCGCCGCCGCCGGAAAGCCCCTGGACCACAGCTATCTCGGCGGGTTCTCGACGGACGTCGTCCCGGTCGTCTCGGCGCGGCTGGCCGAGCCGATGCGCACCTGCGTGCTGCGGCGGATCCTCGCCGACGACACCCCGGACGGCTGGCCCGCCTGGAACCTCAGCCGCGCGACGGCGCGCGAGGTCACTCTCGGCCGGTGCGGCTGAACCGAACGGCGCGTTCGTGCGTGGTCCATGAGGTCGAGCGGGAGCCACCGGGCCGTCGTGGGGGCGGCCCGGCGGCTCCCGCGCGCGAAACCGTGCTCGGAAGGCGCTGCGTCAGAAAGCGAAGACGTCGTCGGAGTCGCGGACGGCCTCGCAGCGGTTGGCGTAGGTCGTGCGGAACGACACCGGCCGGCCGCGCCAGGTGCCGGCCACCGTGATGTCGACCGGGGCGTAGATCAGCGTGCACGCCTGGTGCCGGCCGCGGATGCGGGTGAAGTCGCCGTTCACGCTTTCGAGGACGTCGCACGCCTTCCCGCGCTTCGGGTGCGTGCCGCCGGTCGGGTCGCAGGTCAGCACGACCGAGCCGATCCGGTCGGCGGTGTCGTGGCTGGTCAGCTGCAACGTCGACGCCGGCGGCTGCGCGGGCGCGAGACAGCTCAGGCTCAGCAGGCAGGCAGCGAACGGGAGGAGGGCCATATCGGTCTCATCGGCAGGCCGAAGGTGATCACTGTGCTGCACGTCCGGGTGAGTCTTCTTCGCTCGGCCGGGTGAGGTCCACCGCCAGCAGCGCGACGTAGAGCGAGAGCATCGACTCCGGCTCCTCCAGCCGGACGCCGAGGACCTGCTCGATCCGGGCGAGCTGCTGGTAGTACGCCGTCCGCGAGGTGTGCGCGGCCGCGGCCGCCGCGGACTTGTTGCCGCCCTGCTCGCAGTAGTGCCGCAGCGCCTGCACGAGCCGGCTGCCGGACGCGGCGTCGCGGTGCAGCAACGGCCCCAGCTCGCGGGTCGCGAACGCCGTCACCCGCTCGTCCCCGGCGAGCAGGTGCAGCAGGCCGCGCAGCCGGACGTCGGACAGCCGGTGCAGCACCCGCTCTTCGCCGGCGCCCAGGGCGGCGGCCGCGACCTGCCCGGCTTCCAGCAGCGTCCGGCTCGCTTCGGCGGGCGAGAGCACCGTGGTGCCGACCGCGAGCACCCCCGGGGCGCTGCTGCGCGCCTCGTGGACGTCGGTGGCGAGCCGCTGCAGCACCGCGTCGGCGTTCGCCTCGGGGGACAGCGCGATCAGCGCCCGCACCCCGATGTCGTCGGTCGCCACCAGTGCCGACACCTTCGCGCGGCGCGCGGCCAGCGCCGTCGCCTCGGCCAGCTCGCGCAGCACCGGCGGCGCGGACAACGCCGGCCGTCCGGTGCCGGTGAACCGCGGCCGCACCGCGAGCCCGACCAGCTGCCGCCCGGCCAGCGGCACGGCCAGCGCGGACGCCCGGGCCAGCAGCTCCGCCGACGGCGCGGGCGAGGCCAGCAGCTCGGCGAGCACCGCGCGGTGGGCCTGGCGCTCCAGGCCGTCGGAGTCCTTGGCGACCAGCCGGTGCACGGCGAGCGCGGACGCGGCGCGTTCGGCGACCACGCGGTGGCGGTGCGGCGGCTGGTCGGCGCACACGACGATCAGCCGCGCCCAGTCGTGGCCGCGCGCGCCGACGATCGTGACCAGCCAGCCCGCGTTCGCGTGGTAGCCGGTGCGCTCGCCGACCTGGACCACCCGGGACCGCGCGGGCCAGCCGGTGAGCAGCTCGGCCGGGTCGGTGCCGGCCGCGTCGTAGGCCAGCACCTCGTGCGAGAGCGTCTCCAGCACGACCGGCTGCTCGGTGAGCCGCGCGACCTCGCCCAGCACGACGCCGGGTTCGGCGCCCGCGACCGTGAGCGCGGTGAACGTCTCGTGCACCCGCTCGGCCGCGCGCAGCTCGGCGACCTGGGCGTCGACGATCTGGCCGTTGACGGCTTCGGTGACGCTCACGAACCGCGTCTCGCGTGACAGCGTGACCAGCGGAAATCCGTGCTCTTCGGCGGCCTCGACCAGGGCCGCGGGCAGCTTGTCGCTCCAGTGCCGGACCAGCTCGATCACCACGCCGGCGGCGCCGACGCCGGCCAGGTCGGCGACGTAGCGGGCCAGCGACGGGCCGTCGTCGGGCAGCGCGACGCCGGTCGTCAGCACCAGCTCGCCGCCGCGCAGCAGGTGCGCGATGTCGGCGACCTCGGCGACGTGCGCCCAGCGCACGGGCGCGTCCAGCCCGGCGGCGCCCGCTACGACGTGCGGCCGGCCCTGGCGCAGCACCGGCAGCGCGAGCACGTCGGCCACGGTCGGGTACACGGCACCTCGCTGGTGATGGTTGCGAAGATCGGCAGGGGACAGACTGTACGGCCGGGGCGGCGAGTCCGTACACGTTGCCGATGGCGTCCGCGTGGCGCCCGCCCGGACACTCGCAGGGACGTCCCCGAGCGAAGGAGTGCCCGTCGTGACCGACCGCATCAGCCACTGGATCGACGGCAAGCCGTTCACCGGGACCCCGGCCCGCACCGGCGACGTCTTCGACCCCGCCACCGGGCAGGTCCGCGCGCAGGTCGACTTCGCCGGGCAGGCGGAGGTCGACCAGGCCGTGGCGGCCGCGACCGCGGCGCTGCCGGGCTGGCGCGGGACGTCGCTGGCCGGCCGGACGCGGGTCCTGTTCGCCTTCCGCGAGCTGCTCTCGGCGCGCAAGCACGAGCTGGCGAAGATCGTCACGAGCGAGCACGGCAAGGTCGAGTCCGACGCCGCCGGCGAGATCGCCCGCGCGATCGAGAACGTCGAGTACGCCTGCGGGGCCGCGCAGCTGCTCAAGGGCGGCTTCAGCGAGAACGCCTCCACCGGCGTCGACGTCTACTCGATCGCCCAGCCGCTCGGCGTCGTCGGCGTGATCTCGCCGTTCAACTTCCCGGCCATGGTGCCGCTGTGGTTCGTGCCGAACGCGCTCGCCTGCGGCAACACCGTCGTGCTCAAGCCCAGTGAGAAGGACCCGTCGGCGGCGGTGTTCCTCGCCGAGCTGTTCGCCGAGGCCGGGCTGCCCGCAGGCGTGCTCAACGTGCTGCACGGCGACAAGGTCGCGGTCGACGGCCTGCTGGAACACCGCGACGTCAAGGCGATCTCGTTCGTCGGGTCGACGCCGATCGCGCGGTACGTCTACGAGACCGGCACCCGCCACGGCAAGCGCGTCCAGGCCCTCGGCGGCGCGAAGAACCACATGATCGTGCTGCCGGACGCCGACCTCGACCTGGCCGCCGACGCCGCGGTGTCCGCCGGGTTCGGCTCGGCGGGGGAGCGCTGCATGGCCGTGTCGGTCGTGGTGGCCGTCGACCCGGTCGGCGACGAGCTGGTCGCGAAGATCGCCGAGCGGATCGGGAACCTGAAGGTCGGCGACGGGCGTGACCCGGAGTCCGAGATGGGCCCGCTGGTCACCCGCGCCCACCACGAGCGCGTCGAGTCCTATGTGGACGCCGGGGTCGGGGCGGGCGCGGCGCTGGTCGTCGACGGCCGCGGCGTCGAGGTGCCCGGTGACGGTTTCTGGCTCGGCCCGACGCTGTTCGACCACGTACGCCCGGAGATGTCGATCTACACCGACGAGATCTTCGGCCCGGTGCTGTCGGTGGCGCGCGCGGCGTCCTACGACGACGCCCTGGACCTGGTCAACGCCAACCCGTACGGCAACGGCACGGCCATCTTCACCGGCGACGGCGCGGCCGCGCGGCGGTTCCAGAACGAGGTCGAGGTCGGCATGGTCGGGGTCAACGTCCCGATCCCGGTGCCGGTCGGCTACTACTCCTTCGGCGGCTGGAAGGACTCGCTGTTCGGCGACAGCCACGCCTACGGGCCGGAGGGCTTCCACTTCTTCACGCGCACCAAGGTCGTCACCTCGCGCTGGCCCGACCGGTCGCACGCCGGGGTGAACCTCGGGTTCCCGCGCAATTCCTGACGTGATCCGGGATTGTCCGGGGTGCTCCGCGGGTTGAGACCCGGTGGAGCACCCCGGACGACGATGGGACGAAAGATGAGTGCGAAGAACTCGGGCACCTTCACGATCGGTGGCGACCTGCCGGTGACCCGGCTGGGGTACGGCACGATGCAGCTCACCGGGCCTGGCGTCTGGGGCGACCCGAAGGACCCGGAGGAGGCCGTGCGCGTGCTGCGGCGCGCCGTCGAGCTGGGTGTCACGCTGATCGACACCGCCGACGTCTACGGCCCGTTCGTCGCCGACCTGCTGCTGAAGAAGGCCCTGCACCCGTACGCCGACGACCTCGTCATCGCGACCAAGGCCGGTTTCACCCGGCAGGGGCCGAACGAGTGGATCCCGGTCGGCCGGCCCGAGTACCTGCGCCAGCAGGTCGAGCTGAGCCTGCGCCACCTCGGCCTGGAGCGGATCGACCTGCTGCAGCTGCACCGGATCGACCCGAAGGTGCCGGTCGCCGAGCAGATCGGGGAGCTGAAGAAGCTGCAGGACGAGGGCAAGATCCGGCACATCGGCCTGTCCGAGGTCGGCGTCGCGGATCTGCAGGAGGCGCAGAAGACCGCGGAGATCGTGTCCGTGCAGAACATGTTCAACCTGGTCAAGCGCGACGCCGAGCCGCTGCTGGAGCACGCGACCGAGCACGGCATCGCGTTCATCCCGTGGTTCCCGCTGGCCACCGGCGCCCTCGCCGGCCCGGACAGCCCGCTGAGCACCCTGGCCAAGGAGCACGACGCGTCGCCGTCGCAGCTCGCGCTGGCCTGGCTGCTCAAGCGCTCGCCGGTGGTGCTGCCGATCCCGGGCACGTCGTCGGTCGCGCACGTCGAGGACAACATCGCGGCGGCGGACATCGAGCTGACGGACGCGGAGTTCGACGCCCTGTCCGAGGCGGCCGCCTGACCCCCTGCGGGAAAGCCGTGAAGGCATCCTTACCGGCCATAAGAGCCGGGAAGGAGGCCTTCACGGCTTTCAGGTGGTGGTGAGGGCGGGAGATCGCTAAGCGGGGAGCACGTTGATCAGCAGCTTGCTGCGCGGCGTGATCAGGACGGTGTTGACCCGGTCCGGCCGGATCCGCCCGCGGAGCTCGCGCTCCAGCGGGTAGGTCCGGCCGCCGGCGCGCAGGCTGAACGTCTCGACGCTCTTGAACCCGGCCGGGCTGTGGTGCAGGCCGATCGGGTACTCGTCGGTGAGGCGCGCGGTGTCGAAGTCGTGCGTCCAGCCGGTGACGGCGAGCAGCCGCCCGCCGAGGGCGTCGGCCAGCCGCCGCCAGCTGATGTAGGCGAACCAGGCGGTCAGCGCCAGGATCGGGACGACGGTGCCCAGCACCTCGCCCGCGGTGTCGGCCACCGTCGCGACGAGCACCGCGACCACCACCCCGGCGATCGCCACCACGGCGGCGGCCCAGAAGTTGAGGTCGAGCAGCTTCCCGCGCTGGGCGGGGTGGAGCTGCCCGTTGCGGTTGGCCAGCTCCACCTCGGCCTGCTCGATCACTCGCCCTCGCCCTCGGGGTGTTCCTTCTCGTAGGCCTCCGTGGCCTCGTGGTTCCGGTCGATCTGCTCGTTCTCCTGGCGGCGGCCCTCGGTCACGACGCCGACGGTGTCGGCCGTGCTCCAGTGCACCTTCTCGTTCGGGTCGAGCAGCTTATGCTGGTTCAGCACGCTGCGGCCCTCCTCGGAGTACTTCTCGCCGGGACCTTCGACCTTCTCGCGGCCGGGCACGTGCTCCTTGGCGGCGTCGCTCCACCCCTTGGCCGTCTCCTCGGCGGTCTTCGCCTCCTTGCCGGCCTGCTTCAGCTCGTTGGCCTTGCGCTCGATGCCCGCGGCCGTGTCGACGCTCTTGTCCACCAGCTTGTCGACGCCCTTGCCCACCTTCTTCAGCGCGTTCGCCGCGCCTTCGAGGGCCGCCTTCGACTTGCCGGCGCCCTTGGCGAGGCTCTCCAGCTTCTCGACGACCTTCGTGATGCGCGTGCTGATCTTCTCCGCGAGCACCCCGCCCTCGACGACGGAGTCGGCGATGAACGCCGCGATCGTGCCGCCGAAGGTGCACCACGACGCCGCGAGCGCGGCCAGCGCCTTGACGATCAGCTCGCCGACGAACGACGAGATCAGGTCGCGGATCAGGCCGCGCTCGGTGCCGACCAGCGCGGCGCCGACGTTCATCGCCGTCGACGCGCTGTCGGCGTGCGAAGCCGCTCCGCGCAGGACGCCGACGTAGCTCTCCGCCGTCCGCTGGTAGGCCTCCGCGGAGCCGCAGTCGCTGAACGACTGCCCGACCTTCGCCGCCTTCTGCTCGTACTGCTCGGCCGTCTCGGTGAGCTGCTTGGAGATGTTCGACCAGGTCACGGCCTTGGCGGTGACGGCCTCGGGCTTGCCGGCGAGCTTGTCGAGGCCATCCTTGAGGAAGCTGATGTGCTCGATCAGCCAGCCGACGCCGGCGCTGGCCAGCGTGCCGAGCGGGTCCATCGCCGCGCCGAGCAGGTCGAGGGCGTCCGTGCCGACGTCCATGGCGAGGTTGCCCCAGTCGCCGTTGCGCGCGTCGGTCAGCGTCGAGGCGGCGTCGCTGAAGATGCCGGCGCCGCCGGTCTGGGCGTTGACGTTGTCCAGCTCGCCCTTCGAGCCGTCACCCATCCCGCTCCAGAAGCCGCCTGCCGGCTCGCTGGTCGCGACGAGGGGGTTCTCCTGCGTCTCGGTCATGCCGGCAGCTCCTTGCCGATGCCTTCGATGAGGCTCTTCGTGTGCTGCTCGTGCTCGCTGAACGCCGTGTGCGCGGTCTTCACCCGGTCCGCGACGTCGTGCCCGGCGTCGACGGCGGCCTGGAGGAGGCCGTCGGCCTGGTCGACCCAGCCCTGGATCGGGACGGCGAAGACCTGCCCGACGATGCCGAACGCGTCGAAGTCGAGCGCCTGGGCGGTGCCCGCGGCGTCGAGCGCCTGCTGCACCCGGCCGGCGATCTCGCGGATCTCGTCCTCGTGGCCGCCGAGGACGTCGAAGTCGACCTTCATGGCCGTCATCACAGCCCCCGGCGCAGGATCGGGCCGCCGAAGTCCTCTTCGTCACCCGGCCGCGGCGGCGGTTTCCGGGGGAAATCCCGAGGTGATTCCTCTTCGGGCAATTCGGGCTCCGGAATCTGTTCCCGGAGGAATTTCATCGCGTCGCTGTCGGCGCCGATCACCGGCGCCATCACGCTCGTCAGCTGCTGGGCCGCCTGCACCTGGGCGCGTTTCGCGGTGGCCACGACGGCGGCGGCGAGGCGGGCGCGCGGCAGCTCGTCGGCACGCGGCCCGAAGGTGAGTTCCTGCAGCGCACCGCTGGTGTTGACGGTCACCGTGACGGCGCCGTCGGCGCTCGTGGCCGTCGCCGAGATGTGCTGGAGCCGGACCTTGGCCTCCGCGGCGCGCCGGGCGATTTCGGGCATACCGGCCGAAGCGGGTTCACTGGTGTTCACGGCGACCTCGAAAGTCGGGGGAGGGCATGCGGATCAGAGGCAGCAAACCCCGTTTCGGTTCCGCCGACAACCCGAAAATCTTTCCGAGAACAACGCATGGGAATTCATTTGTCCGTTCTTTACCCGGAGCGAGACGGGCGGTGTTGAGCGCGACCGGCTCAGGCTTCCGTAAACTCGGCATGAGCAGCGAGCGAAGTGGGTGAGGAACGGGTGGCCAACGCGGACGAACGCCGCTTCGACGTGCTGCGCGCGATCGTCGCCGACTACGTCTCCAACCAGGAGCCGGTCGGCTCGAAGACGATCGTCGAACGGCACAACCTGGGCGTGTCCAGCGCGACCGTGCGCAACGACATGGCCACCCTCGAAGAAGAGGGCTACATCACCCAGCCGCACACCAGCGCCGGGCGGATCCCGACCGACAAGGGCTACCGGCTCTTCGTCGACCGGCTGTCCGAGATCAAGCCGCTGAGCGCGGCCGAGCGCCGCGCGATCACGACATTCCTCGACAGCGGCACCGACCTCGACGACGTCCTGCGCCGCTCGGTCCGGCTGCTCGCGCAGCTGACCCGGCAGGTCGCCGTCGTCCAGTACCCGATGCTGACCAACGCCGCGGTGCGCCACCTCGAAGTGGTGCCGCTGACCCCGGCCCGGCTCATGCTGGTGCTGATCACCGACTCCGGCCGCGTCGACCAGCGGACCGTCGACCTCGGCGACGTCATCACCGAGGACGGCGTCGCGCGGTTGCGCACGGTGCTCAACGCCGCGATGGCCGGCCGGCGGCTCAACGAGGCCGCCGCGCGCGTCGCCGAGCTGCCCGACTCCTCGCCCGGCGAGCTGCGCGACGCGCTCATCCGCGTGTGCACGGTGCTGGTCGAGTCACTGGCCGAACACCCCGAAGAACGCCTGGTCCTGGGCGGTACGGCGAACCTCACCCGCAACGTCGCGGACTTCCCCGGCTCGCTGCGCCAGGTCCTCGAAGCGCTCGAGGAGCAGGTCGTCGTCCTCAAGCTCCTCGCCGCCACCCGCAACCCCGGTGCGATCACGGTGCGCATCGGTGAGGAAAATGAGGACGAGCAGATGCGCAGCACCTCGGTCGTCTCGATCGGATACGGCCAGGACATGGTGCTCGGCGGCATGGGGGTGGTCGGCCCGACCCGGATGGACTACCCCGGCACGATCGCCGCGGTGCGCGCGGTCGCCAACTACGTGGGTCAGATCCTGTCCGGCCGCTGAGCCGGGCAGAGCAGAAGGAGAAGCAGAGACGGTGGCGAGGGACTACTACGGCATCCTCGGGGTGGCGAAGAACGCGAGCGACCAGGACATCAAGCGCGCGTACCGGAAGCTGGCCCGAGAGCTGCACCCCGACGTCAACCCGTCGGAGGACGCGCAGCACAAGTTCGGCGAGGTGACGACCGCCTACGAGGTGCTGTCCGACCCGCAGAAGCGCAAGATCGTCGATCTCGGCGGCGACCCGATGGACGGCGGCGGCCGCGGCGGCGCGGGGGGCGGCGACCCGTTCGCCGGCTTCGGCGGCCTCGGCGACATCATGGACGCCTTCTTCGGCGCCGCGGGGGGAGCGGGAGGCGGTCGCGGGCGTGGCCCGCGCAGCCGCGTCCAGCCCGGTTCCGACGCCCTGATCCGGCTCGGCCTCAGCCTCGAGGACTGCGCGACCGGCGTGGACAAGGAGATCGCCGTCGACACCGCGATCGTCTGCGACCTCTGCCGCGGCGCGGGCACCACCGAGGGCACCGGCGTCAAGACCTGCGACACCTGCGGCGGCGCCGGCGAGGTCCAGTCCGTCCAGCGGTCGTTCCTCGGCCAGGTCGTCACGGCCCGCCCCTGCCCGGTCTGCCGCGGCTTCGGCGAGGTCATCTCCGACCCCTGCCGCCAGTGCGGCGGCGACGGCCGCATCCGCGCCCGCCGCAACGTCACCGCGAAGATCCCGCCGGGCGTCGGCGACGGCATGCGCATCCGGCTGTCCGGCCAGGGCGAGGTCGGCCCCGGCGGCGGCCCGGCCGGCGACCTGTACGTCGAGATCGACGAGACCCCGCACGAGGTCTTCGTCCGCCAGGGCCACGACCTGCACTGCAACTTCCGCATCCCGATGACCACGGCCGCGCTCGGCGCCACGGTGCCCATCGCCACCCTGGTCGACGGCGACTACGAGCTCGACGTCGAACCGGGCACCCAGCCCAACGCCGAGCTGGTCCTCACCGGCAAGGGCATGCCCCGGCTGCGGTCCTCGGGCCGCGTCGACGGCCGCGGCGACCTCCACGTCCACATCGACGTCGTCGTCCCGACCAAGCTCGACGAAGCCCAGCGCGAGCTGCTCATGGACCTCGCCACGCAGCGCGGCGAAGAAGTCCCGACGCTGGCGTCCAACGGCAACAAGCACGGCGGGCTGTTCTCCAAGCTGCGCGCCAAGAACCACCGCTGAGCCGTGCCCGACACC
This sequence comes from Amycolatopsis sp. cmx-8-4, assembly GCF_046548675.1. Classification (NCBI taxonomy): domain Bacteria; kingdom Bacillati; phylum Actinomycetota; class Actinomycetes; order Pseudonocardiales; family Pseudonocardiaceae; genus Amycolatopsis; species Amycolatopsis sp. cmx-8-4. Next base: position 45,524 of record NZ_JAEBDZ010000040.1, on the reverse strand, counting down.
ACCCTGCCGGTCTTCCTCGCCGAATCGGTGCCCGCGTCCGGGCGCACCGTGCTCGACGGCGAGGAAGCCCGGCACGCGGCGACCGTCCGCCGCCTGCGCGTGGGGGAGCGGCTGATCCTCTCCGACGGCGCCGGCGGCCTGGCCCGCTGCGTCGTCGACGCCGTCCAGCCCGGCCGCGACGCGCTGCTGACCCTCACGATCGAGGAACGCTGGACCGAAGAGCCACCCGCACTGCGCGTCGTGGTGGCACAGGCCCTCGCCAAGGGCGACCGCGGCGAACTCGCCGTCGAACTCGCCACCGAGGCCGGCGCCGACGCCATCGTCCCCTGGCGCGCCGCCCGCAGCGTCGCCAAGTGGGACGACGGCGGCCGCGGCGACAAGGCCCTCGCCCGCTGGCGCACCACCGCCCGCGCGGCCGCGAAACAAGCCCGCCGCGCGCACGTCCCCGACGTCACCGAACCCGTCGGCACCCGCGAGCTCGCCGGCCTCGCCGCGACGATGTCCCTGGTCATCGTCCTCGAATCCGACGTCCCCGACCGGCTCACCGACCTGGCACTGCCCGACACCGGCGACATCCTCCTCGTCGTCGGCCCCGAAGGCGGCATCACCGACGACGAACTCCACACCCTCCGCGAAGCCGGCGCCCGGGCCGTCCGCCTCGGCACCACCGTCCTGCGCACCTCCACCGCCGCGGCGGTCGCCCTCGGCGCGCTGGGCGCCCTCACCACCCGGTGGCAGTGAAAAGATCACCCCCGAAAAAAAGGCTGGTTTTTGCGCCCAGTTATGGCGCGATCACACTCCGACCCGTTACTCTCGTTTACTAACGCGCCACACAGTGTTTCGGCGCGCTACTGGGAAAACACAGACCCCGCCGGGCACCTCCCCCCTCGGTCCGGCGGAGCCGCGCAAGCGGCGGATCGACCCCCAGGATCCGCCGCTGCGCGGCATCTTCCTCCGCTTCGCTCCGTCAGTTGCCGCTTCGCTTCGGTGTGTCTTCTGGGGGTCAAACCCCCAGACCCCCAGCCGGGGCAAGCCCCGGACCCCCGCGGCTTTTGTGTTGCTCTCGTTCAAAAGGCGCGTTCCTTGCTTGGGCCTTCGGCCCTCGCCTCGTGTGGTCGGGTTGCTTGCTCGCTCGCTTCACTCGCATCGGCTCGTGTGGGCGGCTTCCGGGGTTGGTGGCTAGGGTTTGTTCTATGAGTGAGGACGAGACGCTCTTCGAGCGGATCATTGCTGGTGAGATCCCTGCCGATGTTGTGTACTCAGACGAGGCGACCTTTGCGTTCCGGGATATTCGGCCTCAGGCTCGGGTTCATGTGCTTGTGGTGCCCAAGAAGCGGTATCGGAACCTTGGGGAGCTTGCCGCTGCTGATCCCTCGCTGTTGGGGCGGGTTGTTGGGGCCTGTCGTGCCGTTGCTGAGCTTGAGGGCGTCCTTGACAGTGGGTATCGGGTGGTTTTCAACACTGATGGGGATGCCGGGCAGACCGTGTTCCACGTGCATGCTCATGTGCTTGGTGGGGAGCCCCTGGGGTTCTTCGGGGCTCATGCGGGCTGATTAGCGGAAACCCGTCTGCGTTCTGTCGGTGGGTGCCAGTAGCATCGAGGGGTCAGTAGTCCCTCACCGAGAAAGCAGGGCCGAGGCCACGTGGCCGGAACCGCACCGGGTGGAGCCGCCCGACCCGACGTCCCCGGAGACGTCCCCAAGACCGACGACAACGCTGCCACCCAGGCGGCACAGTCCCGGTTCCCGATCCCCGACGCCGCCGCCCTCAGCCTGCTCGGCTCCCGCGACGAGAACCTGCGTGTCGCCGAGGAACTCCTCGCCGCCGACGTGCACGTGCGCGGCAACGAGGTCACCCTGACCGGCACCCCCGCCGACGTCGCCTTCGCCGAACGCGTCTTCGCCGAGCTCGTCACCCTCGCCACCGGCGGGCAGCAGGTCGGCCCGGACACCGTCCGCCGCACCATCGGGATGCTGAGCACCGGGGACGCGTCCCCGGCCGAGGTGCTCAGCCTCAACATCGTCTCCCGCCGCGGCAAGACCATCCGGCCCAAGACGCTCAACCAGAAGCGCTATGTCGACGCCATCGACAAGCACACCGTCGTCTTCGGCATCGGCCCGGCCGGCACCGGCAAGACCTACCTCGCCATGGCGAAGGCCGTCCAGGCCCTCCAGGCGAAGCACGTCACCCGCATCGTGCTCACCCGCCCGGCCGTCGAAGCCGGCGAGCGCCTCGGCTACCTGCCCGGCACCCTCAACGAGAAGATCGACCCCTACCTGCGGCCGCTCTACGACGCGCTGCACGACATGGTCGAGCCCGAGTCGATCCCGCGGCTCATGCAGGCGGGCACCATCGAGATCGCGCCGCTGGCCTACATGCGCGGCCGCGCGCAGCCTGTCGACACACCGGTGCTGACCCCGGACGGCTGGCGCCCGATCGGCGAGCTGGCGGTCGGTGACCTGGTCGTCGGCTCCAACGGTGAGCCGACCCCCGTCCTCGGGGTCTACCCGCAGGGGGAGAAGGACATCTACCGCGTCACGGCCGGCGACGGCTCGTCGACGCTGTGCTGCGGTGAGCACCTCTGGACAGTCCGGACCGCGGCCGACAAGCGCCGCAACAAGCCGTGGCGTGTCCTCGAGACGAAGGAGATGATCGGCAAGCTCCGGGCCGCGCACACGCGCCGGTACGAGCTGCCGATGCTGACGGCGCCGGTCTGCCACCCGCAGCGTGAGGTCCCGATGGACCCGTACGCACTGGGACTTCTCCTCGGTGACGGCTGCCTGACCGGCTCGACCACACCGAGTTTCGCGACCGAGGACCCGGAACTCGCCCTCGCGCTCGGCGCGGCACTGCCCGGCGTCGTCGTGCGGCACAAGGAAGGTCCCGACTACGTTCTCAACCGGGTACGGCAGCCGGGCGACGTGATCACACTCGAGAACCCGGTCACGGCCGCCCTGCGTGCCCTGGACCTGCTCGGAACACGTTCACACACGAAGTTCGTGCCCGAGGTCTACCTCCGGAACTCCGCCGCCGTCCGGCTCGCCGTCCTGCAGGGGCTCCTGGACTCCGACGGAGGGCCGGTCACCCAGCTCGCCCGCACCTGCCGCATCCAGTACACGACCACGTCGCCCCACCTCAAGGACGACGTGATCGGCTTGGTCCGTTCGCTTGGCGGGGTCGCCTACATCCGCAACCGGGCCGCCCTCGGCCGCAAGCCGGGCCGGGCCAAGGGGCGGGACGTCGGCTACCGGCACGACGCCCACGTCCTCGACATCCGGCTTCCGGCCGGGGTCGAGCCGTTCCGTCTCGACCGCAAGCTGGTCAAGTACCAAGCGGCGGGGGGTGGGCGCCCGATGCGGTTCATCGACCGCATCGAACCGGCCGGCCGGGCGGAAGCCGTGTGCATCCAGGTCGCGGCGGAGGACTCGCTGTACGTCACCGAGGACCACCTGCTCACGCACAACACCCTCAACGACGCCTTCATCATCCTCGACGAGGCGCAGAACACCACGCCCGAGCAGATGAAGATGTTCCTCACCCGGCTCGGCCAGGGCTCCAAGATCGTCGTCACCGGTGACATCACCCAGGTCGACCTGCCCAACGGGCAGCGCAGCGGCCTCCGCGTCGTGCGCGACATCCTCGGCGGCGTCGAGGGCCTGCACTTCGCCGAACTGACCAGCCAGGACGTCGTCCGGCACAAGCTCGTCGGCGACATCGTCGACGCCTACGAGAAGTGGCAAGCCGTGCAGGACGCCCAGGACCAGCAGAGCAACGGCTGGAAGGGCAACCGGCGTTGAGCATCGAAATCGCCAACGAGTCCGGCGTCGACGTCGACGAGACGTCCATCGTCTCCGCGGCCCGCTACGCCCTCGAGAAGATGGAGGTCAGCCCGCTCGCCGAGCTGTCCATCCTGCTGGTCACCCTCGAAGTCATGGAAGACCTCCACGAACGCTGGATGGACCTGCCCGGCCCCACCGACGTCATGGCCTTCCCGATGGACGAGCTCGACTCCTCCCGCCGGCCCGACGCGCCCGACGCGTCGCCGGCGCTGCTCGGGGACATCGTGCTCTGCCCGGCGTTCGCGAAGGACCAGGCCAAGACCGCGGGCCACCGCCTGATCGACGAGCTGCACCTGCTCACCGTGCACGGCTGCCTCCACCTCCTCGGCTACGACCACGCCGAGCCCGCGGAGGAACGCGAGATGTTCGCCCTCCAGAAGCGCATCCTCGGCGAGTACCAGGACGCCGTCGCCGCCCTGGAGAAACGCAACGCCCAGCGCAACACCGACGACCGCGTCCTCGGCATCGCCGGACTCGACGCGGACGCCGAGCCGGCCGTGGACGCCGGGCCAGCCGCCGGGGAAGCGCCCTAGGCGCCAGCCATGGTCCAGCTCCTCTTCGCGATCGCGCTCGTGCTCCTCGCGGGCGTGTTCGCGGCGGCCGACGCCGCCGTCAGCACCGTCTCGCAAGCCCGGGCCGACGGCCTCGCCCGGATGGGCGTGCCCGGCGCCGGCCACCTCGCCGCGGTCGTCGCCGAACGGCGCCGGCACATCAACCTGCTGCTCCTGCTGCGCCTCGGCTGCGAGCTCACGGCCACCGTGCTGGTCACCGTCTTCGTCGGCACGCGGCTCCGGCCGCTCGGCCTCGCCGTGCTGGTCACGGCGGTCGTCATGATCGTCGTGAGCTACGTCCTCATCGGCGTCGGCCCGCGCACCCTCGGCCGCCAGCACCCGTACCGCATCGGCCGCTACGTCGCCGGGCCCGTCCGCGTCCTCGGTTCGGTCCTCGGCCCGCTGTCCCGGCTGCTGATCCTCGTCGGCAACGCCATCACCCCCGGCCAGGGCTTCCGGGAAGGCCCGTTCAGCTCCGAGGTCGAGCTGCGCGAGCTCGTCGACCTCGCCCAGGAACGCGGCGTCGTCGAGGACTCCGAGCGCGAGATGATCCACTCGGTGTTCGAGCTCGGCGACACCGTCGCCCGCGAGGTCATGGTGCCGCGCACCGAGATCGTCTGGATCGAGCGCACGAAGACCATCCGCCAGGCCCTCGCGCTGGCCCTGCGCACCGGCTTCACCCGGCTCCCGGTGATCGACGAGTCCGTCGACGACATCGTCGGCGTCGTCAACATCAAGGACCTCATGGCCGGGTACATGGACCCGGATGGCCCGAGCACCGTCGTCGACACGCTGATGAACGAGGCCTGCTTCGTCCCCGACTCGAAGCGGCTCGACGAGCTGCTCAAGGAGATGCAGCGCTCGCACAACCACATGGCCATCGCGGTCGACGAGTACGGCGGCACCGCGGGCCTGCTCACCATCGAGGACGTCCTCGAGGAGATCGTCGGCGAGATCACCGACGAGTCCGACGCCGACGAGCGCCCCGAGGTCGAAGAGCTCGACGACGGCGCGGTCCGCGTCTCGTCCCGGATGGGCATCGACGACCTCGGCGAGCTGTTCGGCATCGACCTCGAAGACCACGACGTGGAGACCGTGGGCGGGCTCCTCGCGGAACGACTGGGTAGGGTCCCGCTACCGGGGGCCGAAGCCGAGGTCGCCGGCCTCCGGCTGTTCGCCGAAGGCGGCAAGGATCGGCGCGGCCGCATGCGCATCACCTCGGTGGTGGTGCACCCGGCCGATGCCGACGCGATGACCGACCCCGCCGACCGGACCACCCGGCGCCGCACGCGCCTGCCCCACCCCGACGAACGCGACAGGAGCGTCGAACATGCCTGACCTCGAGGCGGAGGACCAGAAGCTGGTCACCCTCGCCCGGTCCTCGCGCGCCCGGATCCAGGCCTCGGAGGGCGCGGCCGTCCGCGACACCGACGGCCGCACGTACACCGCGGGCACGGTCGACCAGCCGTCCTTCAAGCTCACCGCGCTGCAGGCCGCCGTGGCCGCCGCGCTCTCCAGCGGCGCCGAAGGCATCGAAGCCGCCGCCGTCGTCACCGGGGAGGGCCTGCTCAAGGAGGCGTCCCGGCACGCGATCCGCGACATCGCGAAGTACGCGCCGATCATCCTCGCCGACCCGGCGGGCGACGTCATCGAGGTGCTGAAGCGATGACCGAACACCGTTCCGGCTTCGCCTGCTTCGTCGGCCGGCCCAACGCGGGCAAGTCGACGCTGACCAACGCGCTCGTGGGCACCAAGGTCGCGATCACGTCGAGCAAGCCGCAGACCACCCGCCACGCGATCCGCGGCATCGTGCACCGCGAGGACGCCCAGCTCGTCCTCATCGACACCCCCGGCCTGCACCGCCCGCGCACGCTGCTCGGCCAGCGGCTCAACGACATCGTGCACACGACGTGGTCCGAAGTGGACGTCGTCGGCCTGTGTGTGCCGGCCAACGAGAAGATCGGGCCCGGCGACAAGTTCATCGCCGCCGAGCTGGAGAAGATCGCCCAGCGCACACCGGTCATCGGCATCGTCACCAAGACCGACCTGGTCCAGCCGCAGCAGGTCGCCGAGCAGCTGCTCGCGCTGCAGAACGTGATGGACTTCGCCGAGCTGATCCCGGTGTCCGCTGTGGACGGCTTCCAGGTCGGCGCGCTCGCGGACCTGCTCGTCACGAGGCTCCCCGAGGGCCCGCAGCTCTACCCGGGCGGCGAGCTCACCGACGAACCCGAGCAGACGCTGGTCGCCGAGCTCATCCGCGAGTCGGCGCTGGAAGGCGTCCGCGACGAGCTGCCGCACTCGATCGCCGTCACCGTCGAGGAGATGCTGCCCCGCGAGGGGCGCGACGACCTCATCGACGTGCACGCGTTCCTCTACGTGGAGCGGCCCAGCCAGAAGGGCATCATCCTCGGGCACAAGGGCGAGCGGCTGCGCGAGGTCGGCGCCACCGCCCGCAAGAACATCGAGGCGCTGCTCGGCTCGAAGGTCTACCTCGACCTGCACGTCAAGGTGGCCAAAGAGTGGCAGCGCGACCCCCGCCAGCTGCGCCGGCTCGGGTTCTGACGTGACCGAGCGCCCGCGGCCGCCCGCCGACTACAACCCCGGGCCCCCGCCGTCGAGCAACCTGGCCTGGGGCATCGTCGCCGCGATCCTCTGCCTGCCCTTCGGCATCGTCTCGATCTTCCAGGCGGCCAAGGTCGAGCGGCTCTGGGCCCAGGGCGAGCCGGACGCCGCCCGGGGCGCGGCCGGCGCCGCGCGGCGCTGGGCGATCATCGGCGGTGTCGTCGGGGTGGTGTTCTGGGTGGCGCTGGTCGTCGGCGGTGTGCTGCTGCTGGGAACGCTGCTCGACGACGCCGCGTCCCACTGACGACCGTCGGCAGCAGGAGGCGATACCGGTGACCCAGCCGTACCCGCAGCAACCCCCGTACGGCTGGCAGCCGAACTACGGGCCGCCCCCGGAGAACAACCTGGTCTGGGCGATCCTGTCGACGGTGATGTGCTGCCTGCCGTTGGGTATCGTCGCCATCGTGAAGGCGAACCAGGTCAACACCCTGTGGTTCCAGGGCTACCACGTCGAGGCGCGCCGGGCCGCCGATGAAGCCCGCAAGTGGGCGATGTGGTCGGCGATCGCCTTCGGTGGCCTGATCGCGCTCTACCTGCTGTTCGTCTTCGTGATGTTCGCGATCGCCGGCGTCTCGTTCTGGGGGCTGGCGTCGTGACGACCGTCTACACGGGATTCCCGGCCCAGGGGGCCAAGGCCCGGCTGCGCGCCTTGAGCGCGCCGATGGCCGTGGTGGGCGGGCTCGGCGCGTGCTGCGTGGCCGTCTGGCTCGGCGACCCCACCACCCCCGGCGGCTGGCTCCCGGTCTGCCCCACCAAGGCACTGCTCGGCATCGACTGCCCGGGCTGCGGCGGCATGCGGATGGCCTACAGCCTGATGCACGGCGACCTGCCCGCGGCCCTGCACTACAACGCCGTCTCGCTCGTCTTCGTGCTGCTCTTCGTCTGGAGCACCGTCGCCTGGGCGGTCGGGCGGCTGCGGGGCCGGTGGGTGAACAGCTGGCTGCACTGGCGCTGGACGCCACTCGCCGTCGGCGTCGTGTTCGTCGCCTGGTTCGTCATCCGCAACCTCCCGTTCGCGCCGTTCACCGGTTTGCGCGTCTGAATGGCAACAGAGCGGAACCGGCGCGCCGTGTAACGCGTCGGACCTCCACGACGTTCACTCGGACAGTGGACGCCTGACACACGCGGGCGAACGCGAACCGAGTACGCTCCCGCGGACCGTGCCGTACATTCGGGCCGGTTCCGCATGAGGTGTGCGGTGGAGTGACCAGCGAGGGGGAGACCCACATGACCGATCCCTACGGTCAGCAGCCGTTCGGGCAACAGCCCGGCGGCCAGCAGCCGTTCGGACAGCCGCAGCCGGGACAGGCGCCGCCGCCCTACGGGCAGCAGGCGCCGTACGGTCAGCAGGCCCCGTTCGGGCAGCCCGCGCCGTTCGGCCAGCAGGGTGCTCCGTTCGGCCCGCCCCAGAACTACGCGCCCTGGGGGCTGCGCGCCGGCGCTCTGCTGATCGACATCGCCCCGCTGATCGTCATCGACCTGCTCGGGTTGATCGTGACGATCGCCGGCAGTTACACCCTCGGCTCCATGCTGTACCTGCTCGGCGCGCTCGCCGGCATCGGCTGGTCGGTCTACAACCGGTGGATGCAGCAGGGCACCACCGGCCAGTCGCTCGGCAAGCGGATCACGAAGATCAAGCTCGTCGGTGAGTCCACCGGGCAGCCGATCGGCGCCGGCATGGCGTTCCTGCGCGACCTCGCCCACTTCGTCGACGGCATCATTTGCTACGTCGGCTACCTGTGGCCCCTGTGGGACGACAAGAGCCAGACCCTCTCCGACAAGATCATCGGTACCGTCGTCATCAACGCCGACGACGCCGCGCCGTACGGCCGGCCCGGTGCGCAGCAGTTCGGCGGCGGTTACCCGCCGGCGGGGCAGCAGCCCGGCCAGTTCGGCCAGCCGCAATCCGGTGGCTTCGGCCAGCCGCCGTCGGGTGGTTTCCCGCAGCAGCCGCAGTCCGGCGGGTTCGACCAGCCGCAGTCCGGTGGTTTCCCGCAGCAGCCCGCCCAGGGTGGTGGCTTCGGCCAGCCGCCGCAGGCCGGCGGTTTCCCGCAGCAGCCCCAGTCCGGCGGCTTCGGCCAGCAGCAGGGCCAGCCGCTCGCGCCGCCCCCGGGCCAGGGTGCCTTCGACGAAGGCGCCGAGCGCACCCAGATGCTGCGTCCCGATTCGGGCGGCAGCGGCGCTTCGCCGTTCGACGAAGGTGCGGAGCGCACCCAGATGCTGCGTCCCGAGGCCCAAGGTGAGGCCGAGGCGACCCAGAAGATCCAGCCGGGCCAGTTCGGGCAGCAGCCGCCGCAGCAGCCCGGCCAGCCGCCGCAGCAGTAGCCGCGGCACCTGACTTCCGCACCACCGCCGGGATTGCCGGCGGAAGTTCACGAGTAATTGGGGTAGACGTTCATGACCAATCCCTACGGCCAGCAGCAGCCGCCTTACGGTCAGCAGCCGCAGTCCGGCGGTTTCCCGCAGCAGCCGGGTTACGGCCCGCCGTCCGGTGGCATGCCCGCTCCGTACGGCCAGCCCGCGCCCTACGGCCAGCCGCCCTCCGGCGGTTTCGGCGCCCCGGGTTACGGCATGCCCGGTGGTGGCGACATCAACCAGATCAAGGACTACAAGGGCTGGGCGATCGGCTGCATCTTCCTCTGCTGGATCCTCGCGATCTTCGCGATCATGAAGTCCAACGAGGTCCAGACGTACAAGATGCAGGGCAACTACATGATGGCGGAGCAGGCGTCGAAGACGACCAAGACGCTCTGCCTCATCGCCTCCATCATCGGCGGTCTCGGCTGCGCGTTCGCGATCATCTGGATCATCGTCGCGGCCACCGCGGTGAGCACATACTGCAGCGGCTACTACTGCTGAACCCGGGTCGGTCCACCCCGGCGTCGTCCGATAGTGGGACGATGTCGGGGTGGTGAACCTCTACCGCGACACCGGGGTGGTGTTGCGCACGCACAAGCTGGGTGAGGCCGACCGGATCATCACCCTGCTGACCCGGCGGCACGGCAAGGTCCGCGCCGTGGCGAAGGGCGTGCGGCGCACCTCGTCCCGCTTCGGGGCCCGGCTGGAGCCGTTCGGCCACGTGGACGTGCAGTTCTACACCGGCCGCACGCTCGACGTGATCACCCAGGTCGAGACCGTGGACGCGTTCGCGCTGCCGCTGGTCGCCGACTACCAGCGCTACACCGCGGCCAGCGCGATCGCCGAAACCGCGGACCGGCTCTCGGCCGAAGAGGGCGAACCGGTGCTCAAGCTCTACCTCCTCGTCTGCGGCGCGCTGCGCTCGCTCGCCGCGGGGGAGCGCGACGCCTCCCTGGTGCTCGACGCGTTCTTCCTCCGCGCGATGTCCTACGCCGGCTGGGCGCCCGCGCTCACCGAGTGCGCCCGCTGCGGCCTGCCCGGCCCGCACGTCGCGTTCAGCGTCGCCGCCGGCGGCTCGATGTGCCAGGACTGCCGCGTGCCCGGTTCGGTGCACCCCGCACCCGAGGTCCTGGACCTGCTCACCGCCCTGCTGCACGGCGAATGGCCGATGGCCGAGTCGACCCTGCCCGGCACCCGCCGCGACGCTAGTGGCCTGGTCGCGGCGCACCTGCAGTGGCATCTGGAGCGTCAGCTCCGGTCCCTTCCCCTGGTCGAGCGACGCGCGCGGGAGACCACGGTGACATCCGGGGCTTCGCCCCGGGCCGGGGGCTCCGCCACCCGGACCCCCGACGGATATGTGGTGCGCGGGCAGTAAGGTCGGCCCCGATCGATTTTCACCCATCCAGGGAGGCTCGCCGTGCTGCGCAGGGGACGCGAGAACAAGGCGTCGCGATCGGAGCTGCGGGTCCCGGAGCCGCACCCGACCGGTGCGGTGCCGCCGGAGATCCCGCGTGAGCTGGTCCCGAAGCACGTCGCGCTGGTCATGGACGGCAACGGCCGCTGGGCCAACCAGCGCGGCCTGCCGCGGATCGAAGGCCACAAGCGCGGTGAAGCGGTGATGATCGACGTCGCCGCCGGTGCGGTCGAAATCGGCGTCAAATGGCTCTCGGTGTACGCGTTCTCGACGGAGAACTGGAAGCGCAGCCCCGAAGAGGTGCGGTTCCTGATGGGCTTCAACCGCGACACCATCCGCCGTCAGGTCGACTACCTCGGCTCGATCGGCGTCCGCATCCGCTGGGCCGGGCGCCGGCCCAAGCTGTGGGCGTCGGTGATCAAGGAACTGCAGGCGGCCGAAGAGAAGACCAAGCACAACACCGCGCTGAACATGACGATGTGCGTCAACTACGGCGGCCGCGCCGAGCTGGGCGACGCCATGCAGCGGATCGCACGGGACGTGGCCGACGGCAAGCTGAGCCCGGACAAGGTCACCGAGAAGACCATCGGCAAGTACCTCTACCAGCCGGACATGCCGGACGTGGACCTGTTCCTGCGGCCCTCGGGCGAGCAGCGGACGTCGAACTTCCTGCTGTGGCAGTCGGCCTACGCCGAGATGGTCTACCAGGACACGCTCTTCCCGGACTTCGACCGGACCCACCTGTGGCGGGCCTGCCTGGAGTTCGCCAAGCGGGACCGCCGGTTCGGCGCTGCCGTCGACCAGGCTGCTGCCGATCAGGCGGCCGTCGACCAGGCTTCGGAGGCCACGTCGTGAGCTCGACCGAGGCGGCCGAGACCGCGGAACTGCTGACCAGCGCCAAGGGTGCCCTCGAGCGCTACCTCGAGGTGCACGTCGACGACGACGGCGCGCTGACGTTTTCCCACGGCGACGTCCCGTGCGTCATCCAGGCGACCCGCCTCGGCGAGGGCCTCACCGTGCTGACCCTGACCTGCGTGGTCGGCTGGGACCTGGCGGACGCGCCCGAGCTGTCGATCGCGGTCGCCGAGCGGGCCGGCCAGGGGCTGTTCGGCACCCTCGGCGTCGGGCACTCCGACAACGGCGTCGACGTCACGCTGCGGTACGCGTTCCCGGCCGTGGGCCTGGACGCGGCGGCGCTGGGGACGCTGCTGATGCTCGTGGTGTCGACGGCGTCGCAGCTGCGGACCGAACTGCCGGGGATCCTGCCCGCGCAGTAGCGTTTTCGCCGCGAACGGTGATTTCCGGTCCGAAACGGACGGTATCCGGCCGTTCGCGGCCTGTGCGGATCAGGTGATGTCCCGGCGTCCTGGCATCATCGCCGTCGTGGACACCCTTTCCGAAACTTCCACCGAGCCCGGCCGGCGCACCCGCCGGTTCCGGGTCAGCTCGGTCGAAGTGCTGTGCGCGATCCTGCTGGTCGCGATCCTCGGCCAGGGCTGGCTGCAGCGGCTGTTCGACGTGCCCGCGCTGCGCACCGGCTCGACCGTGTTCGTCGCCGTCTGCGTGCAGGCGCTGCCGTTCCTCGTGCTGGGCGTGCTGATCAGCGGCGCGATCGCGGCGTTCGTGCCCGCGCGCGTGCTGGAGAAGGTGCTGCCGCGCCGCGCCGGTGCCGCGGTCGGTGTCGCCGGGCTCGCCGGGGTCGCGCTGCCGGGCTGCGAGTGCGCGTCGGTACCGGTGGCGCGGCGGCTGATGGGCCAGGGCGTGGCCCCGGCCGCGGCGCTGACGTTCCTGCTGGCCGCGCCGGCGGTGAACCCGGTGGTGCTGGTGGCCACCGCGGTCGCGTTCCCGGGCAAGCCGGAGATGGTGCTGGCCCGGTTCGTCGGCTCCTTGGCCACGGCGATGGTGATGGGCTGGCTGTGGGCCCGCTGGGGCAAGCTCGAGTGGATCACCGAGCGCGCGTTGCGCCGCCTGCCGGACGTCGCGGGTGGGCAACGGTGGCGCGTGTTCGCCGAGACGGCCCGCACGGACCTGGTCGAGGCCGGCGGTTTCCTGGTGCTGGGCGCGTTGATCTCGTCGGCGCTGAACGTGCTGGTCCCGGCGAAGTGGTTCGGCGTGCTGGGGGATCAGCTCGTGCTGGGCATCGTGGTGATGGCGGTGCTCGCGGTGGTCCTGGCGCTGTGCAGCGAGGCTGACGCCTTCGTGGCGGCGTCCCTGACGGCGTTGCCGCTGTTGCCGAAGCTGGTGTTCCTGGTCGTCGGCCCGGCGGTCGACGTCAAGCTGTTCGCCTTGCAGGCGGGCACGTTCGGCCGGGCGTTCGCGGTGCGGTTCGCCCCGGTGACGTTCGTGGTGGCAGCCGCCTGCGCGGTGGTGACCGGACTGGTGGTGGGGCTGGCGTGAAACGGGAGACCCAGAACATCCTGCTGATCCTGCTCGGCGGCGCGCTGGTCAAGATCGCCGTCAACGGCGACTACCTGCGCTACGTCAAACCCGCGCAGCAGCCGTGGATCATCGCCGGTGGGGCTGTCATGGTGCTGCTCGGCGCGGTCGCTGTCGTGCGGGATCTGCTGGCCGCGCGCGCGAAAGCGGCCGAAAAGACCATGCACGACCACGACGACGGCCACTCCCATTCGGCCCGGCCCGCCTGGCTGCTGCTGGTCCCCGTGCTGGCCGTCTTCCTCGTCGCGCCACCCGCGCTGGGCGCCGACTCGGTGATCCGCACCGAAGCGCGCGTACCGGCGAGCGCGGCCGCGGCCGACGCGGCGGCCTTCCCGCCCTTGCCCGCGGGGAACGTCGTTGCGTTGCCGGTCAACAAGTTCGTCAGCCGCGCGGGGTGGGACAAGGCCGGCACCCTCGACGGCCGCACCGTCTCGCTGACCGGGTTCGTGGTGCACACCGAAGGCCGGACCCTGCTGGCCCGCTTGGTGATCAGCTGCTGCGCGGCGGACGCCTTCCCGGTGACGGTCCGCCTCACCGGCACCGACGCCGCCCGGTACGCGAGCGACGCGTGGATCCAGGTGACGGGCCAGGTCGTCCCCGGCACGGCGACCCAGGCCAACAGCTACACGCCGGACTTCACCGCGGCCTCGGTCGCGACCGTCCCGACCCCGAAGGATCCCTATGAGTACTAGTTAGTGCTGCTTAGTGCTGCCCGCAGGTGCCGGTGATCTCCACGGTGTGGGAGATCTCCGAGAAGCCGTGCTCCGCCGCGATCTTCTCGGCCCAGCGCTCGACCGCCGGCCCCTCGACCTCCACTGTGCGGCCGCACAGGCGGCAGACCAGGTGATGGTGGTGGTGCGCCGAGCAGCGGCGGTAGATCGCTTCGCCCGAGTCGGTGCGCAGGACGTCGATCTCGCCGGCCTCCGACAGGGACTGCAGGGTGCGGTACACCGTCGTCAGGCCGATACCGTCGCCGCGTTTGCGCAGCTCGTCGTGCAGTTCCTGGGCGGAACGGAAGTCGTCGACGGCGCTCAGCAGCTCGACGACCGCGGCCCGCTGCTTGGTCGATCGGCGGCCGGGCACCGGAGCCTGGCCGCGTGGCGCGACGGGAGTCATCACTGCTTTCCTTCCTGCACGTGGGCGACGGCGTCGACGACGATGTGCGCCAGGTGGTCGTCGGCGAGCCGGTAGACCACCTCGCGGCCGCGCCGCTCGCCCTGCACCACCCCGGCGGTCTTCAGCACCCGCAGGTGCTGGCTGATCAGCGGCTGCGCGACGTCGAGGGCGTCCACCAGCTCGTGCACGCACCGGTCGGCCTCGCGCAGCTGCAGCACGATCGCGATCCGGACCGGCGCGGCCAGCGCCCGCAGCAGGTCGCCGGCGTCGGCCAGCACCGCCGTCGACGGGTGCCGGGACGGGGCCACCCGGTCCCGTTCGGGCTCGTGGGTGTGCGGTCCGGCCTCGTCCGCGACGCCGCTCCCCGTCACCGTCGCCATCGCTGCCTCCACGTCGTCGCCGTGCGGACCATGAATTCCGTAGTCATTGCCGATAACGGCCCGGCCCATCCTAGTGTTCCCCCGGACGGGCCCCGTCCGGTCACCGCGTCCTGAGGGGTACGGCAGGACGCATTACCCCGTTCGGGTGAGTTCGTGGGATATTGGCTCTTCGGCTTCGCATGTCGTGGCCGACGGTGCAAGGTTGTCGCGGGGCGTTGCGTCGCTTCTCGTGCGCCGACGCCCGCCCGAGCAGAACGCAGTGGGGAGACATGACCCGATTCGCAACGAAGGCAGCCGTCGTGACGGCCGTCCTGTTTCCGCTGGTCGGAGTGGGTGTGGCCGGGGCGCAGAGCCAGGCGGTCGACGAGAAGACCGGCCCGGTTTCGTTCGCGAACGTGGCGTCGGTCCGGATCGGCGGCGAAGGCCAGCACGGCGGCTCGCTGATCACCGAGACCCAGCGCTCGCCCCTGCTGCCCGGCCAGTCGAAGCTCGGCACCGACCGGGTCGCCGTGCCCAAGGACGACGGCGAGCGCGCGACGTTCGGCGGGCACTACGCGATCGACCTCGGCCGCTACAGCGGGTCGCAGGACCCGTACCCCGCGGGGATCGCGAGCCGGGACCACAACGTCGTCGCCGCGCTGCAGGCGAGCACCGTGCCCACCGCCGTCGCCGAGACCAACTACGCGCTGCGCGACACCTGGCAGGGTGGCGCCAAGCCGGTCGACGACACCGTGCTCGTGCTCGAAGGCGCCAAGACCGCGGTCGACTGCACCGCCCCGGCGAAGCTCACCGGCACCTCCTCGGTGGCCCGGCTGTGGGTGCGCCAGGCCGGCGGCGCGCTCGGCATCGTCCCGATGCCCGGCGGCAACGCCGGCCTCCAGCTGCAGAACCTGCGCCTGGGCCCGCCCGGCGACATCACGAACGCGAGCAAGGACACCACGCTCTCGGACCTCAAGCTGACCCGCGTGGCCGCGTTCGACCAGCTGATCCGCCAGGACGGCTGGCGCGGGGGCGACTTCACCGCCGTCGCCGGCTGGCGGGTCGAGATCACCACCCACGTCAAGGATGCGGCGGGTGCCGCGCTGCAGGACGTCCAGACGAACGTCGTGCTCGGCGGGGTCAGCTGCTCGGTGCCGAAGGGCTTCGTCGCCAAGGCTTCCGGCACCACCGGCGGCGGCCCGAGCGCGACGCAGCCCGCGGTGCCGACGCAGGTCCCGGCCGGGTACCTCGGCGCGGCCGCGCCGGACACCGGCGGCGACCTCTCGCGCATCCCGCTCGGCATCGGCCTGCTCTTCGGCGGCGTGTTCTTCGGGAGCGTCGCCCTGCTGCTGGGCAGGCGGCGCAAGTCCGGGACGGACTAGGTGCTGCGCACCGGGCTGGCCGCCGTCTCGGGGTCGCTGGCCGTCGCCGCCTTCGCGGCCGGGGTCGTCGTGCTGACCTGGCTGCCGCCCGCGCCCACGTCGATCGCCGCGCCCGCGCCCGGCACGCTGCCGGGGGAGAACGCGGCCCCGGCCGTGCTGCCCGCCGACAGCTCGTCCACCGAGCAGCAGCGCCCGGGCACGGTCCGGCTGCCCGACGGCGCCACCGCCCGGCTGGTCCGCACCGAGCTCACCGACACCGGCGTGCTGCCGATCCCGCGCGGCCTCGGCGACGCCGCGTGGTGGGGCGCGAAGCTGGGCGCCGACCACGGTGCCGCGCTGCTGTCCGGGCACGTGAACTGGGAGGGCGACCGTGGGCCGTTCGACGAGCTGTGGCGGATGCGCGACGGCGAGGACGTCAGCGTCGTCGACGCGCGCGGCGGGCGCTGGGTCTACCGCGTCGACGACGTCGTCACGCTGCCCAAGGAGACACTGCCCGCGCAGGCCGCCCGCTGGTTCGGCCAGGACGGCCCGCACCGGCTGGTGCTGGTGACCTGCGGTGGTGACTACGTCGGCGGCACCGAGGGCTACGATGAGAACCGCCTGGTGACCGCGACCCTGGTGACCCGCCCCACCGGCTGACCGAGTTCGATGCAACCTCCGCCGCCCGTCGCGGCATGTGTGTCTGTGCACTGCCCACGACAGCGAAGGAGCACAGGCACATGCAGGACCAGCACCCGGTGACGGCGGAGCGCGAGAAGGGCCCCGGCCGCTGGTGGATCGTCGGCGCGGCCGGCGCGTTCGTGATCGCGGCGATCGTCGCGTCCCTGCTCGTGTTCACCGGAAAGGATGAATCTGCCAGCGCGAACGGCGCGACCACGCCCGTTCCGGCGGCGCCCGCCACAGCCGCGCAGGGCACCCCGCAGGACACCGGGCAGGCGCCGGCGCAGCTGTCGCTGCCCGGTGGCGGCGCCGCGAAGCTCGTCCAGGAGGACCTCGACGCGAACGGCGCGCTCAAGATCCCCGAAGGTCTCGACGAAGCCGCGTGGTGGGGCGCGAAGCTGGGCGCCGACCACGGCGTCGCGCTGCTGTCCGGGCACGTGAACTGGAAGGGCAAGAAGGGCCCGTTCGACGAGCTGTGGCAGGTCAAGCAGGGGCAGGACGTCAAGCTGACCGACGCCGCCGGCGGCGCCTGGGTGTACCGGGTCGACGCGACCGAGACCGTCCACAAGTCCGAGCTGGCCGGGCGGTCGGAGCAGCTGTTCTCCCCGGACGGCCCGCACAAGCTGCTCCTGGTGACCTGCGGCGGCGAGTACGTCGGCGGCACCGAGGGCTACGAGGACAACCGGGTGGTGACGGCGTCGCTGGTCTCCCGGCCCTGACGAGGCTCACCTGCGCGGAAACCCGGTGGGCCCGGCGGATACCCTTGACGTTCTAGTCCGATAACCGTCCCCGCATGCTTCCGGAGCGTGGAGTGCCCACGAACACCATCGATACCGTAGTCAGCCTGTGCAAGCGCCGTGGTTTCGTCTTCCCCAGCGGAGAGATCTACGGCGGTACCCGCTCGGCGTGGGACTACGGGCCGCTCGGGGTCGAGCTCAAGGACAACATCAAGCGCCAGTGGTGGAAGACCGTGGTCCAGAGCCGCGACGACGTCGTCGGCCTCGACTCCTCGGTGATCCTGCCGCGCCAGGTGTGGGAGGCGTCCGGGCACGTCAAGGTGTTCACCGACCCGCTGGTCGAGTGCCTCTCGTGCCACAAGCGCTTCCGCGCCGACCAGCTGGCCGAGGACTACACGGCGCGCAGCGGCAAGGAGACGTCGGAGGACGACCTGTCCGACGTCCCGTGCCCGAACTGCGGCACGCGCGGCCAGTACACCGAGCCGCGGGCCTTCAACATGATGCTGAAGACCCACCTCGGCCCGGTCGAGACCGAAGAGGGCCTGCACTACCTCCGCCCGGAGACGGCGCAGGGCATCTTCGTCAACTTCCTCAACGTGCAGACGACGTCGAGGAAGAAGCCGCCGTTCGGCATCGGCCAGATCGGCAAGTCGTTCCGCAACGAGATCACGCCGGGCAACTTCATCTTCCGGACGCGCGAGTTCGAGCAGATGGAGATGGAGTTCTTCGTCGAGCCGGGCGAGGACGAGACCTGGCACCAGTACTGGATCGACCAGCGCACGGAGTGGTACAAGGACCTCGGCATCAAGCCCGAGAACCTGCGCCACTTCGAGCACCCGAAGGAAAAGCTCTCGCACTACGCGAAGCGCACGGTCGACATCGAGTACCGGTTCGCGTTCAACGCCGGGCAGGAGTGGGGCGAGCTCGAGGGCATCGCCAACCGCACCGACTTCGACCTGACCACGCACTCGAACCACTCGGGCGTGGACCTGTCGTTCTTCGACCAGGCGTCCGGGCAGCGCTACCGGCCGTTCGTGATCGAGCCCGCGGCGGGTGTCGGCCGCTCGATGATGGCGTTCCTGGTCGACGCCTACCACGAGGAAGAGGCCCCGACCGCCAAGGGCGGCGTCGAGAAGCGGATCGTGCTCAAGCTCGACCCGCGGCTGTCGCCGTTCAAGGTCGCGGTGCTGCCGCTGTCGCGCAACGCCGACCTGACCCCGAAGGCGAAGGACGTCGCCGCCCGGCTGCGCAAGCACTGGAACGTCGACTTCGACGACGCGCAGGCGATCGGCCGCCGCTACCGGCGCCAGGACGAGATCGGCACGCCGTACTGCGTGACGGTCGACTTCGACTCGCTGGAAGACCAGGCCGTGACCGTGCGCGAGCGCGACACCATGGCCCAGGAGCGCGTCGCGATCGACAAGCTGGAGTCCTACCTGGCCGGCCGCCTGATCGGCTGCTGACCCCGCTTCCCCAGGTCCGTGAAGGCCTCCTTACCGGCCATAAGAGCCGGTAAGGAGGCCTTCACGGCTTTCGGGGGACCGGGCACCCCTGACACCTGTCACCCCCAGGTCGTGACGCACGGTCTGGGGACGGCGCCCCGCGAGGCGGCAGCCTGGGGGCATGCGAGACACAGACATCCAGGCGGTGGCGGCGGGGGCCGCGATCCACCTCACCGGCCTGCGGAAGCACTACGGCGACGTTTACGCGGTCGACGGCGTCGACCTGACCATCGCCCCGGGCGAGGTCGTCGCCCTGCTTGGCCCCAACGGCGCGGGCAAGTCCACCACCGTCGACATGATCCTCGGCCTCAGCACACCGGACAGCGGTGAGGTGCGGGTCTTCGGCCGGAAGCCGATCGACGCCGTCCGCGCGGGCCTGATCGGCGCGATGCTGCAGGGCGGCGCGCTGATGGACGACCTGACCGTCGCCGAGACCGTCGGCATGGTCGCGGCGCTGCACCGCAAGCCGATGCCGGTCGCCGAGGCGCTGCACGCCGCCGGCGTCGAAGAGCTGGCCGGGCGCCGCGCGAACAAGCTGTCGGGTGGGCAGAAGCAGCGCGTGCGCTTCGCCGTCGCCCTGGTCAGCGACCCCGACCTGCTGATCCTCGACGAGCCGACCGCGGCCATGGACGTCGGCACGCGCCGGGAGTTCTGGCAGTCGATGTACTCGTTCACCGAGTCCGGCCGCACGGTCGTGTTCGCCACGCACTACCTCGAAGAGGCCGAGGAGTTCGCCGACCGGGTGGTGCTGATGCGGCGCGGCCGGATCGTCGCCGACGGTTCGGTCGCCGAGGTCCGCGCGCTGGCCGGGGGCCGCAGCCTGCGCGCCGCCGTCCCGGGCGCCACCGAAGCCGCGATCGCGGCCCTGCCCGGCGTCAAGGAGTTCGAGCTGCGCGGCGACCGCGTCGCCATCTCCACCGGCGACTCCGACGCGACGCTCTGGGCCCTGAAGGCCGCGGTGCCTTCGGTGTACGACATCGAGATCAGCGCCGTCGGCCTCGAAGGCGCCTTCCTTTCCCTGACCGCCGACGAAACCGCGGAGTCCGTCCGATGAACGCCACCTACCTGGTCACCGAGATCCGCCGGAACTTCCGGGCGCCGCGGTTCCTGATCTTCGTCGTGGCGTTCCCGGTACTGATGTTCCTGTTGCAGGCCAACGTCTTCACCAAGTCCTCCGATCCGGATCACGTGCAGATCGCCGCCGTGATCATGATCAACATGATGACGTTCGGCGCGTTCGCCGCCGCGACCAACAGCGGCGCCCGGCTCGCGCTGGAGCGGGCCGCGGGCTGGCAGCGGCAGCTGCGCCTGACCCCGCTGACCGGCACCGGCTACCTGGCCGGCAAGGGCATCTCCGGCCTGCTCGTCGGGCTGCCCGCGCTGATCCTCGTGCCGGTGCTCGCCGTGGCCGTCGAGGGTGTGCACCTCGACGCCGCGGGCTGGGTCCGCATCTTCGCCGGCGTCTGGCTCGGCACGATCCCGCTGGTGCTGCTCGGGCTGCTGCTCGGCCAGTTCGGCACGCCCGACTCGATGCAGCCGGTCAACATGATCGTCACGCTGGGCATGGGCTTCCTCGGCGGGCTGTGGATCCCGATCGAAAGCATGCCGGGCTGGATGCACGACGTCGCCCAGCTCATGCCGACGTACTGGGTGCTGCAGCTGGCGCGGCCCGCGGTGACCACCGACATGGTGGTGTCGCTGCCGCACGCGGTGGCCGTGCTCGCGGGGTGGACGGTCGTGCTGGGGGCCCTGGTGATCAGGCGTTACCGTAAGGACAGCGCCCGGGTCTGAGGGCCATTGAGAGCCGGGGGACGGGAGAAGGAACGGCGATGGCGAACGACGACACGAACCGCCGGTTCGGGCTCAACACCCGGGAAGGGTGGTGGGACGATCCGCTGCCCGACCCGAAGAACCAGGGGCCCGACAGCGTGCGCTGGCCGATCATGGGCGCGGTCTTCCTGCTGCCGTTCCTCATCCCCATCACGAAGTCGCTCCTGGCCGAGACCGTCGTGACCGTGCCGCTCGTGCTCATCTGGATCCTGGTCTACGCCTACGCCGCCTGCTACCTGCTGTTCCCGTACTTCTTCCGCCAGGTGCGCCCGCTGAAGCTGGGCTTCGGGATCGTGATGGTCGCGCTGGGGCTCGGCGTGGTAGCGGCGGTCGAGGCGAGCCCGTTCATCCTGCTCTACGGCACGGCCGTGATGGTGTTCCTGGCCCCGGCCGCGTGGTCGGTGATCGTGGACGTCGTCGCGCTGCTGCTCGGGGCGCTGATCCTGCTGGCGGGCGGCCGGTTCCAGGACGGCTACGGCGACCTGATCACCGTCGGCTCGGTGACGCTGGCGATGTTCTTCATGGCCAACCTCATCCGCGCCATCCGGCGTCTGGAGCTGGCCAACAAGGAGATCGCCACGCTCGCCGTGACGAACGAACGCCAGCGCGTCGCCCGCGACCTGCACGACCTGCTCGGGCACAGCCTCACCACGATCACCGTCAAGGCGGGGCTGGCCCGGCGGGTGCTGGAGAGCGCGGGCGACATCCCGCGCGCGGTGGCGGAGATCCGCGAGGTCGAGAGCCTCACCCGCAGCGCGCTGTCGGACGTCCGCGCGACCGTGTCGGAGTACCGCGAGGTGTCGCTGTCGGCGGAGCTGGTCGGCGCCCGCGCGGCGCTGCGGGCCGCGGAGATCGACGCCGACCTGCCGCACGCGGTCGACAACGTCCGGCCCGAGTTCCAGAACCCCTTCGGGTACGTGCTGCGCGAAGCCGTCACGAACGTGCTGCGGCACTCCGGGGCCAAGCAGGTGAAGGTGAAGCTGGGCGGCAACTGGCTGGAGATCGAGGACGACGGCACCGCCGCCGACGTCGTCCCGGGCAACGGCCTGCGCGGCCTCACCGAGCGGCTCGCCGCGGTCGGGGGCACGGTGCGCGCGTCGGTCCGGCCCGGGGGAGGATTGACGGTGCGAGCGGAGATCCCGCTGCCCGAACCGCGCGCGGCCGCTCCGGCCGTGCGCGCCGAACCCGCGGGAGGTCTCGCTTGATCCGGGTGCTGCTGGCCGACGACCAGGCCATGGTGCGCGGGGCCCTGGCCACCGTGCTGGGCCTCGAATCCGACATCGAGGTGGTCGGGCAGGTCGGTTCCGGCGACGAGGTGGTCGCCGCCGCCCGCGAGCTGAAGCCCGACGTCGCGCTGCTGGACGTGCAGATGCCGGGCAAGGACGGCCTGGAGGCGGCGGGCGACCTGCGGGCCGCGCTGCCGTCGTGCCGGGTGATCATCTGCACCACGTTCGGCAGGCCCGGCTACCTGGCCCGCGCGATGGCCGCGGGGGCCGCCGGGTTCGTCGTCAAGGACGCGCCGCCCGAGCAGCTCGTCGAAGCCGTCCGGCGAGTCCACAGTGGACTCCGGGTGGTGGACCCGGCGCTGGCCGCGGAGTCGCTCGCCACCGGCGCCAGCCCGCTCACCGGGCGCGAGCGGGACGTGCTGCGGGAGGCCAGTGACGGCAGCACGGTCGCTGACGTCGCCCGCGCGCTGCACCTGTCCGAGGGGACCGTCCGCAACCACCTCTCCGCCGCGATCGGCAAGACCGGCGCCCGGACCCGCGCCGAAGCGGTCCGCGTCGCCGAGGAGCGCGGCTGGCTGTGAGCGGCCGGTGACCTTCTGACAAGATGGGCGGGGTGGGTACCGCTGAACGCACCAAACCGTCGCACGCGAGCTGGGCGCGCCGGATCGCCTTCGGCACGGTCCTCATGCTGCTCGCCCTCGTCGGCGGCACGGCGTTCCGGATCTGGCAGGTCGCCCGCGACAACGACCGCACGCGGGCCGACGTCATCGTGGTGCTGGGCGCGGCCCAGTACAACGGCAAGCCGTCGGACATCTACGCCGCGCGGCTGATCAAGGCGAAGCAGCTCTACGACGCGGGCGTCGCGAAGATGATCGTCACCGCGGGCGGCAAGAAGGCCGAGGACAACTTCACCGAGGCGCGGGCCGGCCAGCTGTGGCTGACCCGCCGCGGCGTGCCGGCGACGGCGACGCTGGCCGTCGGGGAGGGCAGCGACACGCTGCGCAGCCTGCGCGCGGTCGCCCAGCAGGTCGAGGCGCGCGACTGGCACACGGCGGTGCTGGTCAGCGACCCGTGGCACTCCTTCCGCGCCCGCACCATGGCCGACGACCTGGGCCTGGACGCCTGGACCGCGCCGACGCACAGCGGGCCGATCGTCCAGGAGCGCGTCACGCAGGTCCGCTACATCGTCCGCGAAACCGGCGCGCTGCTGTACTACCGGCTGACGAAGACCCCCGCCGACGACCTCTTCGCCACTTTCCTGGGCTGATTGGCGGCTGAGCGTTTTGTCGGTCGTCCCGCTTAAGCTGAGCGGGTGGACCACGGTTACAGCGAGCACGACACCGCCCGCCTCCGGCCGGAACCGGCGAAGGGCGCGGCGCTGGCCGGGGCGCGCGCGGACGGGCGCAGCGCGTTCTCCCGCGACCGCGCCCGCGTGCTGCACTCCGCGGCGCTGCGGCGGCTGGCCGGCAAGACCCAGGTGGTCGGCCCGGGGGAGGGCGCCGAGATCACCGGCGCGCCGCGCACCCGGCTGACGCACTCCCTGGAGGTCGCCCAGATCGGTCGCGGCATCGCCGAGGAGCTGGGGGCCGACCCGGACCTGGTGGACACCGCCGGGCTGGCGCACGACATCGGGCACCCGCCGTTCGGGCACAACGGCGAGCGCGCGCTCGACGAGGTGGCCGCCGCGTGCGGCGGGTTCGAGGGCAACGCGCAGACGTTGCGCATCCTGACCCGGCTGGAACCGAAGCTGGTCGACGAGAACGGCGCCACGGCCGGGCTCAACCTGACCCGCGCGTGCCTCGACGCGACCACGAAGTACCCCTGGCCGCGCAAGCCCGGCCAGGGGAAGTACGGCGTCTACGCCGACGACGCCGCGGTCTTCACCTGGTTCCGCGACGGCGCGGCGGCGGCGGAAACGTGCCTGGAGGCCCAGATCATGGACTGGGCCGACGACGTCGCGTACTCGGTGCACGACGTCGAGGACGGCGTGCTCGCCGGCCGGATCCGGCTGCGGGTGCTGGCGTACCCGGACGAGCGCGCCGCCGTCGCCGAGGCCGCGGCCAAGCACTTCTCCGGCCAGTCGGTGTCCACTTTGGAGAGTGCGGCCGACGAACTGCTGGCACTGCCGGTGGTCGCGGCCCTGGCCGAGGCGGCACCGGACGGCTCACCCGGCACCCAGGTCGCGCTGAAGCGGCTGACCAGCGAGCTCGTCGGCCGCTTCGCGACCGCCGCCGTCACCGGAACGCGGGCCCGCTTCGGCGAGGGCCCGCTCGGCCGCTACCGGGCCCGGCTCGCCGTGCCCGAGCAGGTCGCCGCCGAGGTGGCCCTGCTCAAGGCCCTGGCCCTGCGCTACGTGATGAGCGACCGGCGGCGGCTGGCGATGCAGGAAGGGCAGCGCGAGCTGCTGGGCGAACTGGTCCACGCACTGGCCAGGCGGGCCCCGGAGTCACTGGACCCGCTGTTCCTCCCGGCGTGGAAGGCCGCGAAGGACGACGCGGGCCTGCTGCGCGTGGTCGTCGACCAGGTGGCCTCCCTGACCGACGCCCAGGCGCACGCCTGGCACTCCTGGCACGTGACCCGCCACCACTAGCCGGGTCCGGCGTGACGGAAGCGCCAACACCCGTGATCAACGCGCCAACACGCGTGATTGAAGGGTCGACACGACGCGGGGGCCCGCTCCTCACCGTGTCGACCCTCGAATCACGCGTGTCGTCCTCCCAATCACGCGTGTCGACCTCTGGATCACGGGTGTTGACCCTTTGATCACGTGGGCCGGCGCTTCCAGCACGGGTGGCCGGCGCCGGATTCGTCACCCGGTGGGGGAGTTCCGCGTGGCCGCCCGGCTGGGTGAGGGGTTCCGGTAGTCTCGCCCGCATGGCCACGGACAGCCACCTCCGGTTCGCCCTCGCCGTCCATGGGGCCCTCGGCGCCGAGGGCGGGAACTCCTGTTTCTCGCCGTATTCGGTGGCCAGCGCGCTGACGCTGGCCGCGCTCGCCGCCCGGGGGGCCACCCGCGATGAGCTGGTCGCCCTGCTCGGCGAGCCGGCCGCGCAGGCCGAGCTGCTGCGGGCGGCCACGCAGCTCGTCGAGGAGGGCCGGGGCGCCGAACCGCCCGAGATCGCCGTCGCCAACACGCTGTGGGCCGCCGACAGCCTGCCGCTCGAGGACGGCTTCAAGACCGAACTCGCCGGGTGGCCCGGGGCGAACGTCGAGAGCGCGCCGTTCGGGGAGGATC
The DNA here is from genome assembly GCF_046548675.1 of Amycolatopsis sp. cmx-8-4. Classification (NCBI taxonomy): domain Bacteria; kingdom Bacillati; phylum Actinomycetota; class Actinomycetes; order Pseudonocardiales; family Pseudonocardiaceae; genus Amycolatopsis; species Amycolatopsis sp. cmx-8-4. The sequence goes on along the minus strand of NZ_JAEBDZ010000040.1, from coordinate 20,257 downwards.
CCGAACGCGCCCGCGCCCTGATCAACGAGGACGTCGGCCGCACCACGCACGGCCTCATCCCGCAGCTGCTGCCGCCGGGCTCGATCGACACCGGCATCGCGGCCGTGCTCGTCAACGCGCTGTACCTGAAGGCCGCGTGGAAGCTGCCGTTCCGCGAGGCCAACACCACCGACGCGCCGTTCCACGCCCCGTCCGGCACCCGGGACGTGCCGACGATGTGGCTCGGGGAGAACGTCGGCTACGCGCACACCGGCGGCTGGCAGGCGGTTCAGCTGGTCGCGGCCGGTGGCCTGCAGGCCGTGGTGCTGCTGCCCGACGGCGACCTCGCCGAGGCGGAGGCGTCGCTCGACGAAGCGGCGTTGACCGGCCTGCTCGGCAAGATCCGCTCGACGCGCGTGGAGCTGGCGCTCCCCAAGGTCTCGCTCGACGTGCCCAGCTCGCTCACCGGCGTGCTGCACGGCCTGGGCGTGCGCACGATGTTTACCGACCGCGCCGACCTGAGCGGGCTCTCCCCGGACCCGCGGCTCGCGGTGTCCGAGGTGGTGCACCAGGCCGTGCTGCGCGTCGACGAACAGGGCTTCGAAGGAGCCGCGGCGACGGCGTTGACCATGCGCCTCACCTCGATGATCACGTCCGACCCGGTCGCCGTGACGGTGGACCGGCCGTTCCTGCTGCTGGTCCGGCACGCCGGCACCGGCGCGCTCTACTTCTTCGCCAGGGTGGTCGAGCCGTGAGCTTGAAGTCCGAAGCCGTCCCCGAGCTCGTCCCACCCGCTCCCGAAGCCCCACCCGAAGGCCCGAAACGCTGGCAGTGGCCGGACTCCGCCATCATGGGCGGGTTCCTGCTCTTCACGATCCTGCTCTACAACGGCTTGTGGTTCGACCTCAAGCGCGGCTACCTGTGGAACGGCGCGTCGGACCAGAGCCAGTGGGAGTGGTACTCGACGGTCGTCGCGAAGTCCGTCCTGCACTTCCAGAACCCGTTCACCACGGACCTGCAGAACTACCCGTACGGCGTGAACATGGCGGCGAACGCGGCGATGTTCGGCCTGAACATCCCGCTCGCCCCGATCACGCTGACCTTCGGTGCCACGCTGACCTGGGCGATCGTGCTGACCGCCGGGCTCGCCGGCACCGCGATCGGCTGGTACTGGGTGTTTTCCCGGCACCTGGTGCCCAACCGCACGGCCGCCGCGATCGGCGCCGCGTTCTGCGGGTTCGCCCCGCCGATGATCTCGCACGGCAACGCGCACCCGAACTTCGTCGTGCTGTTCGTGCTGCCGTTCATCGCGCTGAAGGCGTTCCAGATCGCGCGCAACGTACGGCCGGTGCGCAACGGCGTCGTGCTCGGCCTGCTCGTCGCGTGGCAGATCCTGCTCGGCGAGGAGCCGCTGGCGATCTTCGGGCTCACGTTCCTGGTGTTCGTGATCGCCTACCTGGTCCCGCACCGCGCCGAGATCCGCGGCATGCTCGCGCCGCTGGCCAAGGGCGTCGGCATCGGTGCCGTCGTGGCGTTGCTGATCGCGGGTTTCCCGTTGTACTGGCAGTTCTTCGGGCCGCAGAGCTTCCATTCGCTGCTGCACGGCCCGGCGGGCAACGACACGGCGGCGTTCACCCGGTTCGCGACGCAGTCGATCGCCGGCTGGCCGGAGTCGGCCGCGGACGTCTCGATGAACCGCACCGAGGAGAACGCGTTCTTCGGCTGGCCGCTGATCGTGCTCGTGGTGGTGCTGACGATCTGGCTGTGGCGCGACGTCGTGGCGCGCGCGCTCGCGATCACCACGTACGTGCTGGCCTTCCTCTCGCTGGGCGTCGAGATCACGGTGGCGCACCAGGACACCGGCATCCCCGGGCTGTGGAAGTGGCTGGGGCAGCTGCCGTTGCTGGACTCGCTGCTCGAATCCCGGCTCGCGATGGGCTGCATCCCGGTGGTCGGCGGGCTGCTGGCGATCGCGACGCACCGCGTCTGGACGGCCGCGGCGGAGCAACCCGAATCCCTGGACGGCAAGCAGCGCTTCCCCCTGCGCCTGGTCTGGGTCGGCGCGGTGGTGGCGGTGCTGCTCCCGATCGCGCCGACGGAGCTGGTGACGCACGAGCGCCCGCTGTCGCCGCCGTTCTTCGCCGACGGCATCTGGCGCCAGTACATCGCTCCCGGCGGCTCGCTCGTGCCGGTGCCGCTGCCGAGCACCGGCGAAGCGGAACCGTTGCACTGGCAGGTGGACGCGGGCCTCGGCTACCCGATGCCCGAGGGCTACTTCGTCGGCCCGACGTCCGCGGAGGACCGCAGCGGCCGCTACGGCGCCGTCCCGCTCCCGACGTCGGACCTGTTCGCCGAGGTCGAGCGCACGGGCCAGACGGCGGAGGTCACCGAAGCCGACCGCACCCAGGCCCTGGTGGACCTGCGCAAGTGGAACGCCGACGTGCTGGTGGTCGGCCCGCGGCAGAACCAGGAAGCGCTCAAGTCCACTGTGGAGCTGCTGCTGCGCAAGCCGGCGGAGTTCGTCGGCGGGGTCTGGGTCTGGGACGTCCGCGCGCTGACGGCGTAAGCCGTCGGCGCCGGGCCGCACGAGCTGCCGATGGCGTGGCCGGCCACGGTGGGGCTCCCTCCGGAAGCCCCACCGGCGGCGGTCAGGCCTTCACGGCGTCGAGCAGGATCGTCGCGAGCTCCTTCGGTTGCGAGAACATCGGCCAGTGACCCGTGTTCAGCTCCACCAGGTTCCACCGGTCGCTCTTGAGCAGCTCGACGACGTCCGGGCTCGGCGTGTCGCCGTCGAGCAGGCACTTGACGTAGGTCGCCGGCAGCTCGCCGAGGGGCCGGCTCAGGACGGCCGGTTCGGTGAGCGACGCGGCCGGGTGCGGGGTCGAGCCGCCGATGATGCGGGCGATCTCGGCGTCGGAAAGGCCTTGTCCCGCATAGTCTTCCGCGGTCAGGGGCGGCCAGAAGCCGCGTTCGGTGAGCGCGGCCACCTGGGCCTCGGACCAGACGGACGTGAACGACTCGCCGCCGGTCGGCACGTTCGAGTCGACGAACACCACGCGCGCCAGCCGGTCGCCGATCCGCTCGGCCGCCTGCCCGACCGGGATGCCCGAGTAGCTGTGCCCCACCACCACGACCTCACGCAGGTCCGCGCCCTCGACGACGTCGACGATGTCCTGGACGTGGGTCGCCTGCCCGGCGGGCACCGCGCGCTTCTCGGCGACGCCGGACAGCGTCACGGGGTGGGCGCCGTGCCCGGCCGCGGTGAGCTCCGGCACCACCTCGCTCCACGCCCACGAGCCGAGCCAAGCGCCTGCTACGAGTACGAATTCAGCCATGCCCGGAAACCTAGCGGAGCCCACCGACAAAATCGGTAGAGTGCCCGCTCATGACCATCGTGGACGAGCAGGGCCGGACCGAACCGCCGGTCGACGCCGACGAAGCCGGGACCCTGCTGGGGTTCCTCGAGTACCACCGCGCGACGCTGGCGTGGAAGTGCGCGGGCCTGGACGCGGCGGGCCTGCGTGCGACCGTCGGCCCGTCCCCGCTGACCCTCGGCGGGATGCTCAAGCACCTGTCCTACGTGGAGGACCACTGGTTCTCCCGCATCCTGTTCGGCGACGAGCGGGCGGAACCGTGGAACTCGGTCGACTGGACGGCAAGCCCGGACTGGGACTGGGATTCCGCCGCCGACGACACCCCGGAGCAGCTCCGCGAGCTGTGGGAGTCGACGGTCGCCCGCTCGCGCGAGCTGGTCGCGAAGGCGATGGAGAACGGCGACCTCTCGCAGCCGGCCGTCCGCGGCTGGCCGGACGGCCGCAAGCCGAACCTGCGCTGGATCCTGGTCCACCTGGTCGAGGAGTACAGCCGCCACAACGGCCACGCGGACCTCATCCGCGAGTCGGTGGACGGCAGCACCGGCGAGTAGGTCAGTGGTCCCTGGTCACCGAATCCGAGTCGGCGGCCGGCTCTCCTGAGCCGTCGGCACGGTGGTGTCCGCCGCCGGTCCGACCCGGGTGAACGTCTGGGTTTCGGCGGGTGGAACGGGGAAATCACGAGGTGCGCCCAGCGCGGCACGCGCCCCGCCGCGGGCGTGCCCGGGCGCAGCAGGCTCGGGCGCAACGGCGCCGCTCAGTCGCGGGCGTGGGCGATCTGGAAGATGTTGCCGAACGGGTCGCGGATCATCGCCCGCCGGTCGCCGTACGGGGTGTTCGACGGTTCCTCCAGGCTCGTCGCGCCGCAGTCGAGGGCCCGGCGGTACGTCGCGTCCGCGTCGGCCACGTACACGTACAAGAACGCGGGGAACAGCTCCCGCTCGCCCTCGGCGGAGACCAGGACGCGCGAGCCGCCGATGCGGAGGTCGGCGGGGCGGCCGCTCTCCAGCTCACCGGTCGCGCCGAACACCGTGCGCAGGAACGCGACGGCGGCGACGAGATCGCGCACCACCATCCGCGGGGTCACCGTCTGGTAGTCCTGGCTCATACCGGCCCACCCAAGTCCGTTTCGTCACGGAACACAAGGGAGGCCGACCAGCTTCGCCAGGAACCGGTCGACCTGCTCGACCGCGGGTGACCACGGCAGGTCGGGCTCGTTGATCCGTTGCGCCAGCATGCCGTTGACGGCGGTGCGCAGGTCGATGGCGACCGTGACCGGGTCGTCCTCGGGGGCCAGGCCGGCGTCCATGCACGCCCGCACGCCGTCGACCGTGCGGGCGACCATGACCTCCTTGAACGGCATCCCGAGCCGCCGGTGGACCTTGCTCTCGTGCAGCACCTTGTAGAGGCCGGGGTGCTCGCGCGCCCACGCGGCCTGCGCGAGGATCCGCGCGCGCAACGCGGCCGCCGGGTCCGGCGCCGCCGCGTAGGCGTCGTCGCCAGAGCGCACCAGCTCCTCGTGGCAGCGCTGCATAGCGGCCAGGACCAGTGCGTCGCGGTCCGGGAAGTGCAGGTAGACCGACGTCGCCGCGATCGACACTTCGCGCGCTACGGCCCGCAGCGAGAGCGCTTCGTCGTCGGCCAGCTCGTCGAGCATCCCGACGGCGGCCGTGACGATCTCTTCGCGCAGCAGCTCGCCCTTGCCGCGGGCGTTGGGACGGCGGCGGGTCTCGGTCATGGTCGTCCCACTATAGCTGGACACCCATTGCGCTACAGGTGTAGCGTAATTCGCACTACAGCTGTAGCGCTACGATCGTTCATCAACTGAGGGAGCACGACCTTGACCATCGCTGCCGCACCCACGAGCCTCGAGCGGCTCGCCGCGCTCGACCCCGCCTTCGCGCAACTGGCCGGCGCCACCGCGAAGTTCGTCCGGGCGATCCCGGAGCTGACCGGCCGCGAGAAGACCTTCCTGTGCGTCACGGCCGACGTCTGCCAGGGCAGCCTGGGCCTGGCGTTCACCGCGCACGTGCGGGCCGGCCTGGCCGCCGGGGTGTCCACTTCGGACATCCGGGAACTGCTGCGCTTCGTCTCCTACGACTGCGGTTACCCCGCCGCGACCGCGGGCGTCGAGCGGATCACCGAGCTCGAGACCGAGCTGGGCCTCCCGCGTCCGGAGGTCGAACTCCTGGCCGCCGAGCTGGTCTCGACCGGCCCGGACGCCGCGCCGAGCCCGCTCCCGGACGCGGTGCGCGCCCGGCTGAGCGAGCTGGACCCGCACTTCGCCGCGTACTTCGACCTGCAGTCGCGGATGCGGACCGGGCACGGCCCCGGCACGCTCACCGAGCGGGAGCGCGGCCTGGTCAGCATGAGCGTCGACGTCCACTACCAGACGCTCGCCGACACGTTCCGCATCCACGTCGGCCGCGCGCAGCGGGGCGGCGCGACGGCGGAAGACGTCCGCGCCGCGCTGCGGTTCCTGGCGCAGTTCGGCGTCACGAGGGCTTGGCACGCCTGGGAAGCGCTGAACGCGATGGACTGACCGGCCGGGAGCGGCCGGTGGCGTGGCTCACCCCGCCGGGTGTCACGTCCCCGGCCGCCGTCTCGTTCCCCTCCCGACCGAGACGAATGGAGACGGACATGCCCCGCATCGCCGCGAAGAAGACCACCGAAGCCGGACCGCTGCTCAAGCTCTTCTACCGCGTCGCCGGCCGGAAGTACGGCGCCGTGCCCGAGCCGATGGCCGTCGTCGCGCACCACCCCGGGCTGTTGCGCGCGAACGCGGTGCACGAGCTGATGGTGCAACACGCGTCGAAGAAGCTGCCGGCGAACGTGCGCGAGCTGGCCGTCTACCGCGTCGCCACCCGGATCGGCTGCTCGTGGTGCGTCGACTTCGGCACCATGCTGCAGAATCACGACGGCCTGGACGTCGAACGCCTGAAGAAGATCGACGGCTACGCGACGTCGCCCGCGTTCAGCCACCGGGAGCGGCTCGCGATCGCCTACGCCGACGCGATGTCCGCCGAGCGCGTCACGGTGACCGACGAGCAGGTCGCCGAGCTGGTGCGCGCGTTCGGCCGCGACGGCGTCATCGAGCTGACCTACCAGATCGGCCTGGAGAACTCCCGCGCCCGGATGAACAGCGCGCTCGGCATCGTCGAGCAGGGCTTCACCTCGGGCGACGCCTGCCGGGTCCCGCTCCCGTAGGACCCCGGGAACCAGACCCCGGTGGGACGCGCCCGGGGTGCCCGCCGCGGGACCGTTCCGGCATGCACCTCGTCGCCAGTGAACGGATCAAGCTCTTCAGCATCGCCACGCCGTGGGCGTGCGGCCTCTTCGCGGTCGTCGCCCTGGTCGCGCCGGCCGTGCTCACCGCGCTCACGGCCACCGAATCCCGGCTGCCGCCCACCGTCGCGAGCACCCAGTTCGGCTTCCAGCTCAGCCTGGTCGCCGTCCTGGTGCTCGCGGCCCTCTCCGTGACGAGCGAGTACCAGTCCGGCACGATCCACGGCACCTTCCAGGGCGTCCCGAGCCGGTGGCCGGCGCTGGTCGCGAAGGCCGCGGTCGTCGCCGGGTACGCCTTCCTCCTCGGCGAAGCCGCCGCCTTCCTCGCCTGGCTGGTCGCGCGGATCCTCGCCCCGGACGCCGATCTGGCGCTCGACAGCGTCGCGGACTGGACGATCGTCGCCGGCACCGGTCCGGTGTTCGCGCTCGCCGCGGTCTGCGGGGTCGGCGTCGGCCTGCTCGTACGCCACACCGCCGGCGCGGTCGCGCTGCTCGTCGGCTACCCGCTCATGGCCGAGAACGTCATCACGCTGATCCCGCGGGCCGGGCTCGCGATCCACCGCTGGCTGCCGCTGAACGCCGTCACGAAGTTCCTCAGCGGCTCCGGCGAGGCGAACGCCGGAAGGGACGGCGGCAACGCGGCGACCCTGTCCGACTCGCCGTTGAGCCCGGGCTGGGCGTTGGCCTACTTCGGCGCCTTCGCCGTACTCGTGCTGGTGGCCGGGATCACGAAGGCGCGGCGCCGGGACGCGTGATCCGGGTCAGCTTGTCCGGGTTGACGACGTCGTAGATCGCCACGATCTTCCCGTCGCGGACGCTCATCGCCTGGACGTGCTCGTCGAGCGCCAGGAAGCCCTCGCGTCCTGGCAGCGGCGGCAGGTAGAACCCGAGGTCGCCGTTGACCAGCACCGGCGCGCCGCGGGTGACGCTCTCCGGGGCGTACTTGCGCATGAGCCCGACGAAGAACCGGGCGAGCTTGTCGGCGCCGACCATGAGCTGGCGCGTGGTGCGGCCCTTGCCGTCCGAGTCGCCGATCAGCACCGCGTCCGGGTGCAGCAGTTCGACGACCGCGCCGATGTCGCCGGCGAGCAGCGCGGTGACGAACTTCTCGAGGATCTTCGCCTGCTCGTCCAGCGGCGCGCGCGGCGCCGGGTCCGCGTCGGCCAGCGCGCGGCGGCCGCGGGAGCCGTGCTGGCGCGCGGCGTCCACCGAGCAGCCGAGGATGTCCGCGATCTCGGCGAAGGGCAGCGAGAACGCGTCGTGCAGCACGAACGCGACGCGCTGCTCCGGGGTCAGCTTGTCGAGCACGACCAGCGCGGCCATCCGCAGGCCGTCGTCGCGGACGGCGACGTCGAGCGGGTCCTCGCTCACCGGCTGCCCGAACGGCGTCACGACCGGTTCCGGCAGCCACTGGCCGACGTAGCGCTCCCGCTGTGCCGTGGCCGACTTCAGCCGGTCGAGGCAGATCCGGCCGACGACCGTGGTCAGCCAGCCGCGCAGGTCGCGGATCGCGTCCTTCCCGGCGTCGTCGAGCCCGGCCAGCCGCAGCCACGACTCCTGGACGGCGTCCTCGGCGTCGGCGCGGGTGCCGGTGAGCCGGTAGGCCACCCCGATCAGGTGGCCACGGTGCTCGGCGAACCGCGCGGCGAGGGTGTCCTGGGCGGTGGGCGTGGCCATACCCTCAGTGTGCCGGATGAGGTCGAATCTTTCGCCGGATGAGGTCCAATCTAAGGTGGTACCTGTGGCAGGACGGATTCGGGACAGCGACATCGCGGAGGTGCGCGAGCGGAGCCGGATCGACGAGGTCGTCGGGGAGTACGTGGCGCTGCGCCGCGCCGGTGGGGGCAGCCTGAAGGGCCTCTGCCCGTTCCACAACGAGAAGACCCCGTCGTTCAACGTCCGCCCGACGCACGGCACCTTCCACTGCTTCGGCTGTGGCGAGGGCGGCGACGTGATCAAGTTCGTCCAGAAGATCGACCTGATCACCTTCGTGGAAGCCGTCGAGCGGCTGGCCGACCGGGTCGGCATCCGGCTCACCTACGAGGGCGGCGGCGCGACGATCCAGCGCGACCGCGGCAGCCGCAGCCGGCTGATCGAGGCGCACCGCGCCGCGCAGGAGTTCTACGCCGAGCAGCTGGTCACCGACGACGCGCGCGCCGCGCGGGACTTCCTGTCCGAGCGCGGCTTCGACGCCGCCGCGGCGAAGACGTTCGGCTGCGGCTACGCCCCGGCCGGCTGGGACAAGCTGACCAAGCACCTGCTCACCCGCGGGTTCGAGGTCAAGGAGCTGCTGACGGCGGGATTGTCCAAGGAGGGCCAGCGCGGCCCGATGGACCGCTTCCACCGGCGCCTGGTCTGGCCGATCCGCGACGTCGGCAACGAGGTTGTCGGCTTCGGCGCGCGGCGGCTGTTCGACGACGACCGGATCTCGGCCAAGTACCTCAACACCGCCGAGTCGCCGATCTACAAGAAGTCCCAGGTGATGTTCGGCCTCGACCTGGCCAAGCGCGAGATCGCGAAGAAGCACCAGGTCGTCGTGGTCGAGGGCTACACGGACGTGATGGCGATGCACGCGGCGGGCGTCCCGACGGCCGTGGCGTCGTCGGGCACGGCGTTCGGCGAAGACCACATGAAGGTGCTTCGCCGGCTGATGATGGACGACGACGCCTTCCGCGGCGAAGTGATCTTCACCTTCGACGGTGACGAAGCGGGCCAGAAGGCCGCGCTGAAGGCGTTCGAGGGCGACCAGACGTTCGCCGGCCAGACCTACATCGCGGTCGCGCCGGACGGCATGGACCCGTGCGAGCTGCGCCTGGCCAAGGGCGACAGCGCGGTCAAGGACCTCGTCGCGCGGCGGATCCCGCTGTTCGAGTTCGCCATCCGCAGCACGCTGAAGAACTTCGACCTCGACTCGGTCGACGGCCAGGTCTCGGCGCTGCAGAAGACCGTGCCGATGATCGCGGCGATCAAGGACCGCGCCGCGCGTGACGGCTACGCGTCGAAGCTCGCCTGGTGGGTGGGCTGGCAGGACGTCGCCCAGGTCGTCAACCGCGTGCGCGGCAGCGCGGGGGCGACCGACAAGCGCGGCGGCGTGCCCTTGAAGCAGCCGGCCCGCGTCGGCGCTCTCGAGGTGAAGGCCCCGGAGTCCGACGTCGCCCGGCCCGCCCCGAAGGACCCGCGGTTCGCGATCCAGCGCGAGGCGCTGAAGGCCGCGCTGCAGCAGCCCGCGATCGCCGGGCCGGAGTACGACGCGCTGCCGCTGGAGGCGTTCACGCACCCGGTGTACATCGCGGTGCACGAAGCCGTGCTGAAGGCGGGCGGGGCCGGTTCGGGCCTCACCGGCCCGTCGCTGCTGGACGCGGCGGCCTCGCACTGCCCGGAAGGGACGGTCCGCCGGGTGCTCTCCGAGCTGGCCGTGGAACCGTTGCAGGCCAAGGACGAAGTCGATTCCCGCTACATCTCCTCGATCCTCGCCCGGCTGCAGGAGAGCCTCGTCGGGCGGCAGATCTCGGAGATCAAGGGGAAGCTGCAGCGGCTCTCGCCGGTCGAGGCGCCGGACGACTACCGCGCCCTCTTCGGCGACCTCGTCGCGCTGGAGCAGTACAAGAAGTCGCTGGGCGAGCAGGCGTCCGCCAGCTCGTGGAGCTGACGTGAGCTTCCTGCGCCGGTTGCTCGGCGACCGCACCCCCGACGGTTTCGCCGGTTCGCTGGACGCCGGCGAGGACGTCGTGGACAGCGCCCCCGTCGAGGGCGGCGGGCACCTGGTCGTCACACCGCTCGGGCTGTGGATCCCGGACGGTGCCGGCGGCGCGCGCCGCGTCGGCTGGCACCTGATCGGCAAAGCGGCCTGGAAGAACGACGTCTTCACGCTGACCGAGTCGGCCGAGTCCGGCACCGCCGGGTCGGCCGTCGTGCTGACCGACCTCGCGCCCGTGCGGTTCAGCCTGCCGCAGCCGAGCCGGGTGCCGCACCACGTGCGGCTGCGCGTCGACGGCTCGGTGCGTTCGCGGCACCGCCAGGACATCGGGGACGGCGGCGCGTGGTTCGTCCAGCGCAAGGTCCCCGGCCGCGACGGCAGCGTCCTGCAGGTCAGGCCGGACCCGGGCACGGACGTCACGCTGGTGGCGGCCATCGCCGAGCAGGTCGCCGCGAAGCTGGCTACCGCCGTCGAATAGCAGTACGCTCGTACTCGGTACAAGCGTACTGTTTGTTCGGGAGGCGCCTGTGTGGGATCCGGAGAAGTACCTCGACTACGCCGACCTGCGGGCCCGGCCGTTCTACGACCTGACGTCCCGGATCGGCGCGGTTTCACCCAGGCGGGTGGTCGATCTCGGCTGCGGGCCCGGAAACCTGACGGTCGACCTGGGCAAACGCTGGCCCGGTGCCGCTTTGGAGTGCAGCGACAGTTCACCCGAAATGGTGGCAGCCGCGCGTGCCCGCGGCCTGGACGCCGCGACGCTCGACGTCAACGATTGGACACCGGCGCCGGACACCGACGTCGTCGTGTCGAACGCCGTCCTGCAGTGGGTGCCCGGGCACCGCGACCTGCTGCGCCGCTGGGCCGGGCAGCTGCCGACCGGCGCGTGGCTGGCGGTGCAGGTGCCGGGCAACTTCGACGCCCCGTCGCACGCGCTGACCCGCGAGCTCGCGGCGTCCGCGGCCTGGTCGTCCCGGCTGGCCGACGTCGTCCTGCGCGAGGACGACGCGGTCTCGACCCCGCTGGAGTACGCGAACCTCCTGGCCGACGCCGGCTGCGGCGTCGACGCCTGGGAGACGACGTACGTCCAGCCGCTGCGCGGGTCGCGCGCGGTGCTGGAGTGGATCACCGGAACGGCGTTGCGCCCGATCCGCGCGGCCCTCCAGGATGAGGCGTGGGACCAGTTCCGCGCCGAACTGGCCCCTCGGCTCGACAAGGCGTACCCGACGCGCGCCGACGGCACGACGTGGTTCGAGTTCCGCCGCGTGTTCGTCGTCGCGCAGGTCTAACGCCGGCGCCCCGCCTTCTCACTGATCTTGGCCCGGGCGACCCCGGCGGCACCCTGGACCATCGGATGGTCGACGACCCGGCGGTAGGTGCGCACGAGCTGCTCGTACCGCCCCCGGCCTGCCTTGGCGCCCAGTACGTAGCCCAGGCTCGCACCCAGCAGGAACTTCTTCATCCGTGTCCACGCCTCTCGTCGATAGGTCGTCCGACTGTCCATTGTCCAGGAAAACCGGCCGCAGGGGGCGGTTGCGCTAAGTGGGGGGTGGTGCGGACCGGGTTGCGGGGATGGTCTAAAGTTCTTCTTGTCGGGCGAGAGCGCGGCACCGGAAAGAGCGACATTCCCCTGTAGCTCAACTGGCAGAGCATTCGGCTGTTAACCGGAGGGTTCTTGGTTCGAGTCCAAGCGGGGGAGCAAAGCCCAGGTCACAGGCCTGGGCTTTTTTGCTACCCATGGGTAGGGGCGATTTACTGTCTATTTTGACGATCGTCCAAGGATCGGGTTGGCCATCGGCGCCGGTCTGCGGCAGTGCGTCGGTGCGGGTGCCATGGGCCAGCGTCATGACCTCGCGTGCGGCGTCCCACCGGCGACACGGTCGCGATGAGCTCCGCCGTTTGGGTAGGTCGATGACCGCGTGGCTCCCCGGCCGCTGACAGGGGCCCGCTGCGCCGGACGTGCCGCGAATGCCTTAAGCGGGCAAGCTGTCGTTCATGGGTCGAGGTCCCCGCCGCGAACGGGTCAGATTCAGGGAGTCGCCCGATGGAGCCGGCACGCGCGAGTTCGTTCGGCGCGACGAAGCTGATCCTGTCAACATGCGCAACCGCGACGGCCAGCCGATACGGACGCTGGAGAACCGTCGGAACTGGCAGGAGGAGTCGGAGCGGCTCGCGGTGTGGTTTTCGGATCTTCACCCGGCGACGCAGAAGAGGCTGACTGCGTTCGTGATCCGATGCCCGATGAGAGGCTGCCTGCTTGGCCGCGTGTTCCGGCACGGGGACCCGAAGGCAAGAATCCACTATGTCTGGCTGGCTCAGGCCAGTGCCGGCCAGAACTCAGCGGCCATCGTCAACTGGGCGTGGGATGGGGGTCGCGGTTCGAAGGAGTTCATGACCACGAGCTGCAGACACGGGACCGCGCACGTCGACATCGGGCTACTGCAGGGGATGATCGAGGCCCTGGACTTTCCACCGTCGCCGCCACCGGAGGGTTGGCTGAACCACTACGAGACGGCGATCCAACGCGGGTACGCCCGTCGAACGATCATCGTGTCCGACACGGACTGGACTGCGCGGACCTGACTCGCGGGGCATAGTTCGGTATCGTGGTGATCACAACCCAAGATCGCCTGCTCGAGCTACACGAGGCCCGCCCGGGCCGTTGGCGTCTGAGCGCCCCAGCTACCACAGGAAGAGCGCCGGCCGTAGCCGCTTGGAGATGAGCACCAGGACCATCCCCTGGAGGGTCCTGCAAGCATGCTCGTGAACATCCTGACTGCCGCGCTGCCGGGGCTGGCCGTGCCTGCCTTCAGCTACCTCAAGTACCGCGCCTACATGAAAACCGTTCGGCACGTCGTCGACAACCTGGGCGGCGATGGCCTCGACAAGCTCGACGCGATTCGTCCGCCAAGCCTAGTGCGGCAATCGCAGTCACCTCGACGAAACGCGAGTTCGCGCTGAAGAAGGTGGAGGAACGCGGTATCTCATCGAAGCCCGTGGCCGGCGGCGATGTGAGGCTTCTGGGCGAGAAGCGTCTCCAGCCTGCTGTCGGGCCAGAGTTCGATGAGGGGTGAAGCTCCTGTCTCGTTGTGTTTCTCTGCCCAGCTCACGGCATCGGCTGTGAAGCGGCCGGTAGTGGCGATGATGAGACCGCGTACCAGTGGCGGCTCCCACAGCTTGACCGTGGCGACGGTGTCCGACACATCAGTGGGGCGAACAGAACGCGAGCGCCAGTGTTTGGCTTGGACGATCACTCGCTCGTTACGCACGCCGCCGGTGCCGTCACGAAGGACGCGGTCCAGCGAAAGATCTCGTCCTCGATCGGGCGCTCGGGTCTGCATGAGCCACTGGACGTTGTCGTGTTCGGGGAAGCTTCGGAGCAGGTCGTACAGCAGGCGCTCGAAACCGCCGTCATCAAGGCGGTCCCACGGAAGAGCGATCGTGGCGCTCCCGGTCAGGCTTCCGGCTGCGGCCTGACCGAGATCAACGGCTGGAACAGGCAGTGGATCGGAGTCGGCAAGTGCACTGGCTTCGATGTCGGAACGCACGCTGGGCCAATCCAACTCGGCGATGTCGTGCCAATCGTGGCCTTCGCTGAAGCGTAGATGGCGGCGAAGGTCACTCCAGCGGCCTTGGCGCTGGGCCGTGTCTCCCAAGAGTCGCTCAATCTCGTCGATGGCGGCCCTGATCTTGGTCGCTTCTGGGCCTTCCAGCTTCATCGAGGAGTCATGTGCTACACCGGTGAGCAGAACGGGCAGCAAGGCGTCGATCGCCGACATCAGTTCGTCGAGCCGCTGGCGGGCGGCGCGGCGACGGGCACGGTTGAGCCTGTACCGATACTCGGCTAAATCCTTCGAAGGTCGTTCCCCGACTTCGTATGCCTCGAGCGGCGGCACATCTATCTCGAAGCAATCGACGAAAATCGCGCCAATTTCGTCGATATCAGGCAGTCCAGCAGTAATGGTCCAGCCATCGATCTCGGGCAGGCCCGCCAGGAGGTCTGACCACGCGCGTCGGAGGTCGTCGTACTCAGGATGTGAGCCTCGTGCGGGTCCGGTCGGGATGAACGTCTCGGCCCGGCGCCAGACGTCCTCGAGCTTCGCGACGTTCGCCGCCGTCCGGTCCATGGCGTTGAGCAGGTCGTCGAGCTCCACAGTGGAAGTGTGGCAGACGGTCACCACGTGCCTGCGTCGCGACACGAAGTAGATCGCGCGGCTCCGGGGCCCTTCCGCGTCGCGACCGAAGCAGCCGAGGTTCGCAGTTGCCGCGTCAACGCCGGAATCCTGCCCTGGCTGGTTGCCGGGAGGTACGCTCCCAAGTCGCTAAGCAGTGAAGATTTGAACGACGGCGAGGCGGGAGACGTGGGATGACGACATCACCAGGCGGGCTGTACTTCGTGCAGCACCTTGCCGGCCCGCACGACTTCGAGTTCAGCGAGGATCTAGCCGTCGTCACTAGTGCGGGCTTGCACTAAGAGACCGTCGTGGCTGACCCCGAGGAGCGGCATCGCAGTGAAAAGTTGCTGACATCGCTGCATGAGGTTCTGACTGCGCTGGACAGTAGTAGTGACCTGGCAGACGCGAAGGCATCTCGCGTCATCGAATTGCTGTCGCGGCTGTCCGGCTTGGCCGCGAGCGCCGAAGACCATCAATCGGTCAAGCTGATGTTCGACTGGTGGCAATGGTTGAACGACCCGGCACGATCGCCGGCGACTGCAGAACTGGATGAATCATCTGATTCCAAAAAAGAGTCAGACGTCATCCAGCCAATCGAGATTTTCCCATTTTATTTCGAGTTGACGCGACGAGGAATTGAGTGTCGCAAGAAGTTCTTCATGACAGGTGGGGCGGAATATCTTGATGAATCGGTAGTGCACTTCAGGGACGCGATCTACGTTGCTTCAGTAGATGACAAAAATTTTGAAGATCTAGTTTCAAATCTCGGCTACTCCTTGATCGCTTTGGGTCAATGGAAGGATGACGTATCTGCGTTGAATGAAGCAGTGCAACGTACTCGTGAAGCGGTAGTCAATACTCTGGTTGGGCATGAGAGAATGGCGGCTCGAATGAGTAACTATGCGGCAGCGCTGCGCGAGTTGTTCCTGCATGGTCGAGAAATTTCGATACTCGAAGAGTCAATCAAGAGTTCTCGAAGTGCGGTCAATCTTGTTGACAAGAGTGACCCTGAACGTGTTGGTATATCGGCGGAGTTATTTCTATCACTATATGAGTTTTACCGGCAGAATGGCGATGTTGAGACTCTTGAAGAAGCTGTCTCGGTGGCGCGGCGCGTATTTATTGCCGAATCGCGTGATTTCGAAAAGCGTGCAGAGCGCGCTGGTCGACTGTCGGATCTTGCGACGGCTTTGCAAGAACTGTTCCGTTGGCACGGAGACTCAGTGATGCTTAGAGATGCGACATTGATGGCGTCCGATGCGGCGAGAAGCACGCCGCGGGGCCATGTTGACCGAGCAATTCGACAGAGTCTTCACAGCGCTGCCCTCCGTGCCCAATATTCATGGGGTGGAGAGATTGGCGATCTTAACTACGCGCTCGAGCAGTCGAGAGAAGCAGTCAATGTCGTTCCGCGTGGTCATCCCCAGAGAATGATTGTACAAGCGGAGCTTAGTAGTGCCTTGATGGCACACTTTGAGGTAGGGCGCGATGAAGGAATGTTGGAGGAGGCTGCCCAGATTGCGCAAGATGTCGTTGAGGCCACATCGAGGGACAATGAACATTGGCCGAAATATGCGTCTAGTCTGGGTGTGATACTTCGGTCGAAGGCGGTTCTGAAGGAAGATCTCAAAATTTTGCGCGAGGCTGCGCGTTTCGGTGCTGACGCTGTAAGGGGCGTGCGGCTCGGAAATCCAGATCGAGCCGATATTCTTGGTGAACTCGCGGTTAGTCTGAGACTCATCTTCGAATGGACCGGAGACATCGAGTTCAGGGATGAAGCGAGGTCTCACTTCGCGGCGGCGGCCGATTTAAAGTCAACGCCGTTGCATGCGCGTTTGAATTTTTGTAGATATGCAGCCGAGCTCGATCTGATGGCTGGCGAACCTGGCAAGGCCCTCGGCATTATCGAACGTGCTGTCGATTTGCTCCCTGCCGTTGCCGCTCGCGTGGTCGGGCGAAACGACAGGCAGCACCGCCTCGCGACGCTAGCGGGGCTAGCGACAACGGCTGCGGTCGCCGCTATCCGATCAGGAGATCCCAACCGTGCTATCGAACTACTGGAGCAAACTCGCGGCGTCACGCACGCGGATGTGATGGACACTCGAACGGACATTGCCAAACTTGAAGCTCTGGCGCCAACACTTGCACGTGAATTCAATGTGCTGCGGAATTCTATCGAAGCGGCTCGACACCAGCTCAAGCGGACGGATTGGGCGGTCGATGGTCCTTATGGGAGCGGTAGGCGGGCGGCTTACCTGGAGTTAATTGATCGGCGCTCGGGCCTGAATTCGTCTTGGCTGGAGCTGTTGGGAAGAATTCGAAGTATTCGAGGGCTGCACGAATTTCTTCGACCGTTACCTATCGACAAAATTTCTGAGGAGGCGAGCGAGGGGCCGATCGCGTACTTCTTTGCGCATAAACAGTCAGGGTATGCACTAATTCTCGCGAAGGATCCCATCGCGACCGTTCGCATTGTTGAACTTCCGAATTTCACTGAGCTGGCTGCATTGAAGATGGTTGACCTCCTTGAAAACGCTCGAGTGGATGCTGTGAATCCGTCGTGTGCGGCTGCTGATCGGGTCCTGGCGCAACAGTGCATACTTGGTGTTCTTGGTTCGATATGGGAACATGTAGCGGAACCTATTCTGCGCAATTTGAACTACCTTTCATCTCCTAAATCAGGGCAACCTTGGCCCAGAATTTGGTGGTGTCCGGTCGGCGTCGCAGCCTCACTTCCGGTTCACGCAGCCGGCTATCATCCTATGGTTCAAGAAGTTGACGAGAACGCCACGGTAATGGACCGTGTGGCTTCTTCATATACGTCGACTGTTCGAGCGCTTGCGCACGTTCGAATGCTTCGACGCGTCGCGGCGGAGATGAATTCCAATGCGGGTGTCGAGGGTGAGAATTCTATGCTTATAGTTGCAGTCGCGGACGCCCCGCGGACTGAGGTGCTTGCTGGCGTAGCTGATGAAGTGGCTTTGATTAGGGAGCTAGTTCCAAGAGCTACTGTGATCCCATCCGCAGGAAACGAAGTCACACTTGAGTTGGTTACGGAGATGATGAACAAATATCGCATTATCCATCTCGCATGCCATGGTATTGCTGACGGAATTATTCCGGCTAGAAGCTACCTTGTCTTGCATGATCATCTTATGGCACCACTAACTGTTGCTGAAATTGCGCGCCTCAAGCTTGAGAACGGCGAACTCGCATACTTATCCGCATGCTCTACGACAACTACTAATTCTGGTCATTTGGATGAGGCTACCAACATTGCAACATCACTTCAAATGGCGGGATACAGGAACGTAATTGGGAGTATTTGGCCAATCAACGACCGAGGTTCGACTGATATTGCCGAGAAGTTCTACGATCTTCTGACAAGTGGCGGGGCCAGGTATCCTGAGGTGAGGGATGTTGCTGCCGCGCTTCATGGTGCTGTTCGTCACCAACGCAACCGATATCCTTTACTTCCCACTCGATGGTCGTCGGTCGTCCACGCTGGAGAATGATTTCTTCTTCTGCTCGATAAAGTACCTAAAGTGTATCTTTGCGTAAATATTCGTTAATCTTCCATCCGGCTTGCGGCCTTGGCTCCGCCAGCTGCTTTGCCAAGTTATTTGCGTGGAGATCGGCAGCTGTCTCAATTAGAGAGCAAAGAGTCTCTGTGCATGCGCGTGCTCGGATAATGGCCGTGACGGCCGCGCCGATTGCGGCCAGGCTCAAAGGCCACCATAATGCACTTGATGCGACGTAGAGTGCAGCCCAGGCCATCTGAATGCTTGAGTTAATATAGGCTGCTTGGGCTGTACTGATATCGCCTCGTAGCGAGTCAGGCAGGATCGACCAAAGCCGCGGCCAGGCTATCGTAAGATCAAGACCGTGCGCTCTATAGACACGCGAAACCGTGGACTGCCAGCGATCACCCAACCAGGTTGGCCGCACTGGGCGGTCAAGGCTCACGGCGTCGCGGCGTGCATAGGCTTCAGTGAAGCCGGGTGCCGCCGTCACGATCGGTACGCCCGTGGCAGGCACCTGAAACTCGTCAACTCCGTCGCTTGGCCTGCTGTGGTCCGAGTCGGTGTCGGCCGCTGCGCTGATAGCCAGCCGGGTCAATTCATCAATTTTCTGACCGTGTCGTTCCCAGCGCCAATTACGCCATGTGACTAACCAGCGGGCTGGTCGACGCCTGCCGGGGATGCCCCACAATCTTCGAATGGCGACCGCGAGCGCGCTAGAGAGCATGCCTGCGGCAATGCTTGCGCCGAGGATTCCGACGGTCAGAAAGATTATCGAGGTCGTTGTTGGAGTGTGGTCGATCGCTTTTGTGAAGGCGTTGATAGCGGGGCGGACGTCAAGCGGTTTGCGATGGGAGAGCGTAAAAGCGGCAAGTGACGACAGCGACCACACGACTCCGGGTAGGACCAGAAGCGTTAGCCATCGCTCTGCGGCCTTCTTGCCGAGTTCCTCGAGAAATCCGTTCACTTGCCGACAACCTTGACCCGCTCCAGTGCAGTTCCGGTCAGTCCGCAAGTCAGAGCAGTCGAACCGGCGGACTCCGCACGCCCGCAGCGCCGCGGGTGCGGACATTGAAAGCCCGATGTCGTGCGGTAGCCGACAGGGCCAGGCGGTAACAGTCGGAACTCGCGAACGGCGGTGGTCACTCCGTCAATCCCTTTCTGTGCAGCCGTGTTGTCGACCAGGTCGAGGAGTTCCTTGAGCCGACCAGAGTCAAGGTGGCCGAATACTGCCTGCTGTATGCCCTGCCAATGCTCGGAGGTGATTCCGCTGTCTGAAAGAACTTCACGTAGAGTCGCGTCGCTGGCCAAGTTTCGGCACAGCCTCTCCAGTCGCTCTGACGCCATTGGGCTCTCCCTTCCTGTCCCGGGGACATCGATAGAAATTGCGCTGCGTCGCGCGGAGGCAACTCGGACGACTCTTGCGAAGGCCATGTCAGGCGAGGGCTGGAGCATCACCATTCGGCGACGGTCCTTTCCTGGCGCTCGCGGCGAACTGCGATGACCAGCCGAGGCAACATCGTCGGCAGCCGTAACGGTGTGGTGGTGGACCGAATCAACATCGCCTCCAGCCCAAGGTTGACGCAGCCAGCCTCGGTGTCTTGCAGGGTACCGCTGCGGCAAGGAGAACGAACTAAAGCTTAGCGGCCTGTGCTGGCCAGGCGCACCTGAACTGCGGGTTCACTTTGGCCGCTCCCAAGCCCGCTCGTCGGTGCTCTGCCGGGTCAATGTGGGTCGCACGCGCCACATCATGTCCTCACTAGAACGGAGGACGGCGCGCGCAGCTGAGGATGACGATCGTCGCGCCGAAACGGCCATCCGATGGACATCGGAGGACCGGTTGGCGCTTGTGAGCCAGCCACGATCGTCTCGAAGACGATCGCGGTGGCGAGCGTGGCCAGCCACTGAGGTGGATACCGCCTACACGCCGGCCTTCCTGGTACCGCGGTTTGCTCCTTGGTGTTGATGAGAGGGCGGTGCCAGTGCCCCCTGCGGGATGGCGGCCACGTGGAGCGACACGTCCTGCGGCTGGAGCGATGTTCTCCTAAGCAGGTTGCCAGAAGTTGTGTCCGTAACTCGCCGAAGTTGATGTCTCCACAACATGAAGAGCCTCGTCAGGTTGGATTGGGTTACCACACTCAACACGACCCGACGAGGCCTTCACCAGTATGCGCCCAGCGCATGTCTACGCCAACCTGACCCCAGCCCAGCACGACGATCTGATCACCG
>NZ_JAEBDZ010000039.1:0-81550 GCF_046548675.1 Amycolatopsis sp. cmx-8-4 | reverse complement strand
CCACATTGGGGCGTTTGGGGCCGGGGCGCTCCCGGAAGCATCGCGGCCCGGCTGGGGACGTGAGCTTCGGGGGCGACCCTGGTCTGGCCTCCTGGCCGTCAGGGGACTTGCGACGCGCGACACTAGCGGGCGCTACGGGTGACGAGCCGTTGCAGGACGATGAAGACGAACAGGAGGGCCCCGGTGATGATCGAGGTCCACCAGGAGTTGAGGGTGCCGTCGAAGGTGATCAGCGTCTGGATGATGCCCAGCACCATGATGCCGAGCACGGTGCCCAGCATGTAGCCGGAGCCACCGGTCAGGATGGTGCCGCCGATGACCACCGCGGCGATCGCCGTGAGCTCCAGGCCGACGCCGTTGAGCGGGTCGCCGGAAGACTTGTACAGCACCAGCAGCAGCCCGCCGAGCGCCGAGCAGAAGCCGCTGATCGTGTACACCGCGATCTTCGTGCGGCCGGTCTTGAGACCCATCAGCATCGCGGACTGGGCGTTGCCGCCGATCGCGTAGACGGAGCGGCCGAACCGGGTGAACGCCAGCACGTACGCCGCGACGGCGACGACGACCAGGGCGGCGACCACGCTGATCGAGATGTGCAGTTCCCCGCCGAGTGGGATCTGCGTCTCGGCGAGGGTGGCGATCGTCGGGTTGTCGATCGAGTACGCCTCGGTGCTGATCGTGTAGCAGAGGCCCCGGGCGAAGAACATCCCGATCAGCGTCGCGATGAACGGCTGGATCTCGAAGAAGTGGATGAGCGCGCCCATCCCGGCCCCGAGCAGCGCCCCGATCACCAGCACCACCGCGATCGCCGCGTACGCGGGCCAGCCGTGCTTCTGCATCAGGTCGCCGGAGACCACTGTGGACAGTGCGACCACGGAGCCGACGGACAGGTCGATGCCGCCGGTGAGGATCACGAACGTCATCCCGACCGCGACCACGAGCAGGAAGGCGTTGTTGATGAACAGGTCGAGCACGACCTGCCCGGACCCGAACGCCTCGTAGCTCGACGCGCCGAAGACGTAGGCCCCGACGAGCAGCGCCATCGTGGCGAGGATCGGGAGGTGCCGTTGCTTCGGCCGGTAACCGCGGACGCGGTCCAGGGTCGTCATGCCGTGACCTCCACCTTCTCCGGAGCGGGTGCGGGGGCCGGCTGCCCGGGCCGGGGTGTCCGGCGGCGCCGGAGCTTGCGGCGGAACGCGGGCGACTGCAGCAGGCACACCGCGAGCACGACCACGGCCTTGAACAGCATGATCGACTCGGGTGGGATGCCGAGGGCGTAGACGGTGGTGGTGAGCGTCTGGATGAGCAGGGCGCCGATCACCGCGCCACCCACGGAGAACCGGCCACCGGTCAGCTGCGTCCCGCCGACGACGACGGCGAGGATCGCGTCGAGCTCGATGAACAGCCCGGCGTGGTTGGCGTCGGCGCTGTGCACGTTCGCGCTGATCATCAGCCCGGCGATGCCCGCGCACAGCGCGCAGAAGACGTAGACGAGCCAGGTCAGCCGGGCCGAGCGGAGGCCGGCCAGCCGGCTGGCCTCGGGGTTGCCGCCGACGGCCTCGACGAGCAGGCCGAGGGCGGAACGGCGGACCAGCAAGGAAGCGAGCACGAACACGGCCAGCGCGATGAGGATCGCGCTCGGCAGGGTCAGCACGAACCCGCTGCCGATCCACTCGTACGGGGCCGAGGTGATCGTGATGATCTGCCCGCCGGAGATCAGCTGCGCGATCCCGCGCCCGGCGACCATCAGGATGAGCGTGGCGATGATCGGCTGGATGCCCAGCACGGCGACGAGCCAGCCGTTCCACGCCCCGAGCACCAGCGACAGCCCGAGCGCCAGCCCGGCCGCGACGAGCGTGGCGCCCACGCCGCCGGGGTGATCGGCGATCCACAGGCAGGCGAGCGACCCGCTGATCGCGACGACCGCGCCCACCGAGAGGTCGATGCCGCGGGTGGCGATGACGAGCGTCATGCCGATCGCGATGAGGATCAGCGGAGCGCCGTTCTTCAGGATGTCGACGAGGTTCCCGTAGAGGTGGCCGTCGCGCAGTTCGATCGAGAAGAACGCCGGGCTCGCGATGAGGTCGCCGGCCAGCAGCGCCAGCAGTGCCACCACGGGCCAGAACAGCCGGTGCTTGGTCATGAGACGGCTCCCTCGGCCATCGTGGCCATGATCTCGTCGGCGGTGAGCGCCCGGTTTTCCTTCTGTGCGACCACTTTCCGGTCGCGCAGCACCACGACGCGGTGGCTCAGCCGGAGCACCTCCTCCAGCTCGGCGGAGATGTACACGACGGCCATCCCGTCGGCCGAGAGCTGGGTGACCAGCCGCTGGATCTCCGTCTTGGCCCCGATGTCGATGCCGCGGGTCGGCTCGTCGAGGATCAGCAGCCGCGGCTCGGTGATGAGCCAGCGGGCCAGCAGCACCTTCTGCTGGTTGCCGCCGGACAGGTTGCCGACCAGCGCCTCGGGGTCGGCGGGGCGGATGTCGAGCGTTTCGATGTACTTCCGGGCGATCTCGTCCTGGCGGCGCCGGGTCAGTGGCCGTGCCCAGCCGCGCGAGGCCTGGAGCGCGAGGACGATGTTCTCCCGGACGGTCAGTTCCTCGACCAGGCCTTCGGTCTTGCGGTTCTCCGAGCAGAACGCGATCCGGTGGTCGAGCCCGGCTCGCGGCGTCCGCAGCGAGGTGACGTTGCCGTCGATCTTCACGGAACCGCTGTCGGCGTGGTCGGCGCCGAAGAGCAGCCGGGCGAGCTCGGTGCGTCCGGAGCCGAGCAGCCCGGCCAGCCCGACGACCTCGCCGGCGTGGATGTCCAGCGTGAACGGCTCGACGCCGCGTTTGCGGCCGAGGTCTTCGGCCGCCAGCAGCACCGGCGCGCCGGTGACCTCGGCCCGGGTCGGCCCGGAGTCCTCGAGCGTTTCGAGGACCCGCAGCTCCTTGCCGATCATCTTGGTGACCAGCTCGACGGGCGTGATGTCCGCCGTGCGGTACTCGCCGATCAGCTTTCCGTTGCGCAGCACCGTCATCCGGTCGGCGATCGCGAAGACCTGATCGATGAAGTGCGAGACGAACAGGATCGCCATGCCTTCGTCGCGCAGCGAGCGCACCACCGTCAGCAGCCGCTCGACCTCGCCGGCGTCCAAACTGGACGTCGGCTCGTCGAGCACCAGGACCCGCGCATCGACGTCGAGGGCGCGGGCGATCGCGACGAGCTGCTGGACGGCGATCGAGCAGGTGCTCAGCTCGGCCGAGACGTCCACGTGGACGTCCAGCCGCGCGAGGAGCTCCTCGGCCCGCCGCCGCATCGGGCCCCACTGGATGCGGCCGAAGCGGCGGGGTTCCCGGCCGAGGCAGACGTTCTCCGCCACCGACAGGTTCGGGCAGAGGTTGACCTCCTGGTAGACCGTGCTGACGCCGGCCCGCTGGGCCTCGCCGGGGCCGCCGAAGGAGACGGCGGTCCCGGCGAGCGTGATCGAGCCCGCGTCCACCCCGTGCACGCCGGTGAGCACCTTGATCAGCGTCGACTTCCCGGCGCCGTTCTCCCCCATCAGCGCGTGGACCTCGCCCGGGAACAGGCGGAAGCCGACGTCGTCGAGGGCGACGACACCGGGGAACTCCTTGCGGATCCCGGTCATGACGAGGATTTCGGCGGGCATCGCGCTACCCCTCAGTACTGGCGCTTCGGCAGCGCGGCCTTCGCCGACGCCTGGTCGAACTCGGTCTCCTGGGTCTCGATCCGCTCGGGCACCTGCTCCCCCGCGTTGACCTTCTTGACCAGGTCCATCAGCTGCGGGCCGAGCAACGGGTTGCACTCGACGACGTGGTTGATCTTGCCGTCGGCCAGCGCCTGGAGGGCGTCCTTCACGCCGTCGACCGAGACGATCTTGATGTCCTTGCCGGGCACCTTGCCCGCCGCTTGGATCGCTTCGATGGCACCGAGGGCCATGTCGTCGTTGTGCGCGTAGAGCACGTCGATCTTCGGCTGGGACTTGAGGAAGGCCTCCATGACCTCCTTGCCCTTCGCGCGGGTGAACTCCCCGGTCTGCGAGGCGACGATCTTGTACTTCGGGTCGGCGGCGATGACGTCCCCGAACCCCTTCTTGCGGTCGTTGGCCGGGGCCGAGCCGGTGGTGCCCTGCAGCTCGACGATGTTCACCTGACCGGTGGCGCTGCCGAACTCCTTCGTCAGCCACTCTCCCGCCTTCTTGCCCTCGGCGATGAAGTCCGAGCCGAGGAAGGTCTTGTAGAGCGTCTTGTCCGGCGAGTCGATCGCCCGGTCGGTGAGGATGACCGGGATCTTCGCCGTCTTCGCCTCCTTGAGCACGGTTTCCCAACCCGACTCGACGACCGGCGAGAAGGCGATGACCTTGACCTTCTGCTGGATGTACGAGCGGATCGCGGCGATCTGGTTCTCCTGCTTCTGCTGCGCGTCGGAGAACTTGAGCTCGATCCCGGCGGACTTGGCCGACTCCTGGATGGACTTGGTGTTCGCGGTCCGCCAGCCGCTCTCGGCGCCCACCTGGGCGAAGCCGAGCGTGACGGCCCCGCCGGTGGTTCCCGTGCCACTGCTGCCGCTGCCACTGCAGGCGGTGAGCAAGACCAGTCCGGCCGCCGCGGCCGCCGCGGCGGCCCATCGCTTCTTCAGCACGTGCACTCCTCGATCGACGGTGATCTATTGCTGTTAGCGTTAACAGTCTGCGAAGCAGGGACCGGCCGCGTGTACTGCCGACCGCCCTCACGGGACCAGCCGGTTGAGGTCCCTTCGCCACCTGCGGTCTTACCCTGCATCAGCGTGACCCCCATCACTCTTTCGGGTGGCGACGGGGAGTCAGTGTTAGCGATAACACCATTTCGGTCAAGGCCGCCGACGGTAACGGTCTCGTCACATACGACCGCGGTTGCCGCACACGGCCTGAGCACGAGACGGATCCGCCTCACTCGAACCGGGGTCGGCGGGCACCTCCGGTGCCCCGGCGGCGTCGTGACCAGCTGGGTCGGCACCCACTTGCCGGAGCCGTTGCTGCCCTGCGAACCGTCGGTGTACGTCAGGACGATCAGGTGCGCGTTCGCGGACTGGCCTGGGGCCGCTGTGACGTCCTTGTCTCCGTCGTCGATGCGGGGCAGGGAGTACACCGCGCCGTTCGGATCGGCCGGGCCGCGCAGGTCGACGCCCGGAACGCCGTAGAGCTTGCACGGCAGGGAACCCGTGTTGGTGAACACCAACGGAACGTCGAACTGGCCCGGTTCGACCTGCGCCGGCGCGCCCAGCCTCACGGCGAGTTCACCGGCCGTGCACCGCCGCGGCGGGCCGGGGTTCGGGGTCGTACTTCTCGGCGTCGTAGTGGTCGCGGGCACCGGAGCCGGACTGGGCGGTGGCGCACTCGTCGCCGTCGATGCCACCCCGGTCACCACGGCGTTGGTCGACGGCGCGGCATTCGCCGACTTCGCGTCTTCACCATCGCAAGCGGTGGTTGCCACCAGCACCACGCACACGAGCGCGGCCTTCCCCACGACACGAACGTTCGGTGCGTTCCCCACTGCCGTTTCCCCTCCCAGCCCTACCGGGCGTCCCCTCGACACACTGTGGATGCACCGGTCACACCCGTCGTTCTCCGTTTGTGAACCTTGTCATAACGAGTGAACCTCGCCCCGACATCCGGAACCGCAACGGATCGCCGACGACGTACTGGGTCAGAGCCGCTTGGCCGCGCGGAACGCCTTCGCGTACGTTCCCGAGCCGTCGATCAAGGACACGCCGCCCGCGTCGCCGAAAGTCGGGCCGTTGGCGACCTTGCGGCTGGAGAGCACGCGGTGGTGACCGTCGCTGTCGAGGCCCAGGTAGATGCCCGTGTGCGAGACCTGCGTGCCGAGCTGGGGCTCGAGGTTGAAGAACAGCAGGTCGCCCGGCTGCAGGGCACTGAAGTCCGTCACCTGCCGCTTCTCGTCGCGGATGAGCGAGGTGCCCGGGCCCAGCTCGGACAGCGCCCACGCGCGCCTCGGCAGGCCCGGTCCCCGCACGTTGGTGCCGAGCAGCGGGTAGCCCGAGCGGTAGCCGTAGACCATCCGCACGAAACCGGAGCAGTCCAGCGAGCGGGCGCGGGCCGGTTCGGCTTTCTCGTGGGTGCCGTCGGGGAAGTCCCAGCCGATGCCGAGGTAGTCGTAGAAGTCCGACTTCTCCAGCCGGCCTTCGGCGCTGTCCGGGCCGAAGCCGGCGTCCCCGCCGATCCGCAGCTTCTTCGCCACCAGATCGGGCGCGCCGTCGGTGTACTGCAGCGCGACGGCGAGGACGTCCGGCTCGGTGTCGCCGACGGCCTTCGGCAGCCAGTCGGTGAACCACTTCTCCTGTTCCGCCCCGGCCCGCCACGCTTGCGGGGCGAGCCGGATCCAGGCGGTCGTCGTGATGCCGGCCGTGGTGAACTTCGGCTCGGTGAAGGTCCGCGACCGGCCGGTCAGCATGACCGTGCGGGAGCCGTCGGTGAGGGACGCGAGCTGCGCGCCCGCCGCGTCGCGCACGATCGTGCGCGACGGGTGCTCCTGGCGCTCGTAGCGGTACCCGCCGGTGACCGCGGCGCCGGTCGGGGCGGCGGAGACGGCCGTGATCCCCCGCCCGTCCTGCGTCGCGACGTACACCGCGGCCGCGCCGGAGACGGCGATGACCGCGGCGAGGACACCGATCCGGACCGCCTTGCGCATCCTCACCTCACACCGTCGGGACCAGCCCGACCAGCACGCCGCTGATCAGGATCGCGTAGCTGGCCAGGCTGACCCCGCCGGTGGCGAGCATCGTGGCCACCGGCTTCTGCCGCACCAGCTGGTAAGCGACCAGGCCGGGCACGACGAACCCGAGGGTCTGGTGCACGAACAGCAGCGGGAAGTCGGCCTGCAGGAAGAGCAGCAACGTCGTCTGCAGCACGACGCCGAGCAGCACGACCGCGGCGAACAGCCGCTTGCCGTAGAGGATCACCATGCGCTGCAACGCTTTCGTCCCGCCGAAGGTCAGCGCCGTCATGAGCACGATGATCGCCGCGCGCCGGTAGTCCTCGACCATGGTCAGCGCGATCCAGCCGGGCGTGATCATGCCGCCGGGCGACAGGTTGGTCGTCAGGTAGCAGACCAGCGACAGCAGCAGGCCGATGGCGAGCCCGATGGTGGCGATCTCGGGGGCGAGGGACGTGGTGAGCATCAGGCGACCGGTTCCAGTTTCGCGAGTTCTTCGATGAGCAGTTCCCCTTGGCCGTGGATGTTGCCGATGGCGATCAGCGACGCGCTCCGCTCGACGCCGGCCACGATCCCGCGCAGCAGCTCCCGCGGCGTGCGCGATCCCCCGAGGTCGACGACGCGGTCGTGCCACTCGGGCGGGATCGCGGCGCGGGCGCTGCGCGTCGGCTCGCCGATCAGCACCACGCGTTCCGGGGCGATCTTCGGGATGAGCGCGCCCATCTGGCCGTTGCGTTCGACGCGGTCGGGGCGGCAGTTGATGATCACGTGCAGCGGATCGTCGATCGCGCCCTGGCTGCGCAGCTGGTCGATGTTCATCAAGGTCGACTCGGGGTCGTTCGCGGCGAAGACGTTCGCGAAGCGCAGGTGGCGACGGCCGGCGCGGTACTGGTGGACCTGCAGCACGCCCGGGTCCGGCGGCGCGTCCCACATGCCCTGCAGGGCCAGCTGCCGGTTGACCTTGAGCAGATCCGCGACGGCCAGGGCGATCGCGACGTTCTCCTTGAAGGTGATCCAGCCGAAGCCGCGCATCTCGGCGTCGGTGACGGTTTCGGGGTCGACGGCGATGAGTTCGCAGTCCCGCTT
This sequence comes from Amycolatopsis sp. cmx-8-4, assembly GCF_046548675.1. Lineage (NCBI taxonomy): Bacteria > Bacillati > Actinomycetota > Actinomycetes > Pseudonocardiales > Pseudonocardiaceae > Amycolatopsis > Amycolatopsis sp. cmx-8-4. The sequence continues at coordinate 73,752 of NZ_JAEBDZ010000039.1, read as the reverse complement.
CGCGGCTTCCTCCCGGAGGATGTGCAGCCGGTCCTTCTCTGCGGTCAGGCAGATCCCGCCGACCGGCATCGACCGCGACAGCGACCGCGCGACGTCGTCGAGGGTCGGTCCCATCTCGGCGAGGTGGTCTTCGCGGACGTTGCACAGGACGCCGATGGTGGAGCGGATCAGCTTGCTCTGGTTGATCTCCTGCAGGTCCGGCATGACGGCCATGCACTCGATCACCAGCGCGTCCGGCCGGTAGGCGGCGGCGCGGCGGACGATGCCGATCTGCTCGACGACGTTGGCGATGCCGAACTTGCGGTAGACGGGCTCCTCGCTGCCGTCGGGGTGGATGAAGCGGGCCGCGGTGCCGGTGGTCTTCGCGGTCGTGACCAGGCCGCCGCCGCGCAGTGCGCCGGCGCAGAGCCGCGTGATGGACGACTTGCCGCGGATGCCGTTGACCAGCACCCGGGTCGGGATGCTGTGCAGGTGCCGGTAGTGCTGCCGCTGCTCGGCGATCCCGGCGGCCAGCATCGCCGCCGATGCCAGTACCAGCACGGCGTAGAGGAACGTCACGTCAGACCCCGGCCCCGTCCAGCCAGCTCAGGTAGTCGCTCTTGGCCTGCTCCTCGGCGCTGCGGGCGGGCAGCCGCGGCGGGGTCTGCGGCCGGGGCCGCTCACCGGGCTTCGGCTGCCCGGTGGGCCGTGGTGCCGGATTCCGTTGGCCTGCCGGGTGTTCCGCCGGTTTCCCTTGGGCAGCGGGCCGCTTCGCCGGATTCCGGTCGTTCGCGGGGTGTTCCGCCGGATTCCGCTGCTCCGCAGGCCGCTTCGCCGGTTCGCCGCGGCCGGCCGGCCGCTCGGCCGGGTTCTTCGGCGTCGTCGTGGACCGGTGCGCGGGCTTCTGCGCCGTGCGGCCCGCTCCGGCCGGTTCCCGGCGCTCGCCGGGGCGTTCCGCCTGCGCCCGCCCCGCGGCGGGGCGGTCGCGCGGCGCCTCGGGCTCCGGCTCGTCCTCGACGCGCTGCAGCAGCTCCGTCTCGTCGGTTGCCGCGCCCACCGGGCGGCGGACCTCGCCCAGGCGGTCGCGGCCGTCCGTCAACGCCTGCCGGCAGATCTCGACGCACGAGGCGATCGTGCCGATCTCGTCCTGGCGCTGCGGGTAGACGACGGCGCCGGTGACGCCGCCGGCGATCCGCTCGGCCTCGTCGCCGATCCGGCGCAGCGGACGCAGGACGAGCAGGAGGTGCCAGGCGAACAGGATCAGCGCCACGACGGCGGTGAGCAGCGCGGCGACCCGGGCGCCCGAGCGGACGGTGTTGTCCGCGACGCCCAGCGACTCGATCGGCTGCTCGGCGACGACCACCCACTTCAGCGTGGCCGCCTGGCCCTTGTCCGCCAGCCGCTGCGCCGCGACGAGCGCCGCCGGAGTCGTCTCGCGGGCGTCCTTGCCCGCTTGGGCCGCGTCGACGTTCTTGATCAGCGCCGGGTCGGTGAGCGCGCTGAACGCGAGGTAGCCCTCGGTGTCGGCGATGGTGCGCTTGCCCTCGTCGACGACCCGGACGCGCCCGCCCGCGGTGCCGAGCAGCTCGGCCATCCGCGGCACGTCGTACTCGCCGACCAGGACGTTCTTCGAGTCCGGCAGCGGTGTGAAGGCGTAGACGACCGGGACGCGCCCGCTGGTGTTGCCCTGGCGCAGGCCTTCGCCGTCGGGCAGCTTCCCGGGTTCGCGCAGCGATTCCCGGCCGGCCTGCTGCACCGCCGCGCCCTGCGCGTCGGCGACGTAGACGCTGCGGAACCGGCTTCCCTCGCCGGTGAGCTGGTCGAGCATGCCGCGCAGCTGGTCCGGCTGCTTGCCCTGGCCGAGGCGCGCGACGGACTGCAGATCGGCCAGGCCTTCGGCGAGGCTGCGGCGCAGCGTGTCGGCCGAGCGCGTGACGCGGAGACCGTGCTCGCTGAGCATCGTCGGCGAGACCTGGGCGGACTGGCGGCCCAGCGTGGCGGCGACCGCGCCCGACCAGCCGAGCAGCGCCAGGGTGACCAGCGCCAGGACGAGCTGGGCCGACAGGAACGCGCGGACCTTCGCCGCGGGCTTGCGGCGGCGCAGCTTCGCGCGGAACCGCTCGACGGCGCCGGTCACCCGGTTCACCTCGCGGATGCGCGACTGCCGGACCGGCTCGTCGAGCACGCCGGCCGCGACGGCGAGCGCGTCGGTGCGCAGCCGGCGGATCGGCGCGACGATCGTCCGCCGGAGCAGCACGAAACCCAGGACGGCCAGCGCGAACAACGCGGCCGCGGGGATCAGGCCGGGCCAGCGGGCCGGCACCGCCTCCACCGGGACGCGGCTGAACGAGACGACCGACAGGCCGAGGCTGCCGCCGATACCGGACGGCGTGACCGGCGCGTACGAGACGACCGGCGCGACCCGCTGCCCCGGCTTGGCCGGGTCGGCCGCGGCGTCGCCGGTGAGGACACCGGTCTGCACGGCGGCGGCCGCGGTCGCGGCGCGGGCGAACAGGTCCTGGGCGGCGCGGTCGGTCGCGGGCACGTCGGTGCCGCGGGTGTAGAGGACGGCGCCGTCGGCGGTGACCAGCCGGATCTGCTGCTGGGTGGCTTCGTTCAGCTCGCCGCGGATTCCGCGCAAGGCCGTCGAGACGACCAGGAGTTTCCCGGCACGGGCGCCGGTCAGCGGGAACGCGGTCAGTACCAGCGGCGTGTCGCCCGCGCGGGCGACCGGACGGACGGTGAGGTTCGCCACGGCGACGCCGCTCAGGTTCTGCACCGGCACGGGTTCGCCGCGGGTGGCGACGACCTTCTGCGCGACCGGGTCGTAGACGGCGATGCCGCGCCAGTCCCCGTACGTCTCGCCGAGGCGGGTGAGCAGCGCGGTGTCGTCCGCGGTGTCGAACACCCCGGAGCCGCCGGCGACCTGCAGGTCGCCGGCGGCGCTCGTCACCGACGTCGCGATGCCCTGCGCGAGCCCGGCGGTGGTGCGCTGCTGACCGGCGGCGACCTCGTCGGAAACGCGCCCGGAACTGTCGGTCGCGCGGATCAGGGAAAGCGGCCCGGCGGTCGAGAGGTAAAGCGCGGTGAAAGCGGTGATGAGCAGCAGCAGAACAAAAGTGGTCGCGGACGCGACACCGGCTCCGCGCGGGAAACCCGCTTCCGGAATCTGCTCGCGCAACCGCGCTGCTGGCAAGTCGGACTGTTTCGGCCGGTTCAACCGCTCCCCCAAGGCCCTTTCGGATACGCGACCCGGCGGGTCGCCGGCCGCTGGGGCCGGTCGCGGAACATCAACCCGTTCGGGTTACGTGAAGGTATCAACGAAGCAGTCGGTCACGTTACAACTCCGCCCATCGGGTGACAAACGGTAGGTAAGCCGGGCCACAAAGTGGGATCAGTACACTCCGGGTGATGATCAGGCGACCGCGGATGTGGCTCAGCGTGATGGGCACGGCCCTTGCGCTGGCCTTGGTCTTGACGGTGGTGCTGATCCTCGGTGACGACGAGTCATCACCACCCGGATCGCCCCCGCCCGAGCCGGCTCTCGATTCTCTGGTAACGAAGTTCACGTCCGGTCTGTCGGCGGACCAGGAGTACCGCTCACCGAAAACCGACGAACGTCGTACGGCCGCGAGCGGTTTCGCCGCGCTCGTCGACCGCCGGGGCACCGCCGATTTCGAAAAGCTGGGATTTTCCGTCCGGGACGGTGTCGATCCGGCCACCGGGCGGCCGTACACGATCGCGACCGACGAGCCCGGCACCGAACGGGCCTGGGGGATGTACGTGATCGACCGGTCCGCGCCGCCGTCGCTGGTGGTCGAGGTGCCGCACCCGTCGTTCGACCTCCGGACCGAACTGTTCGGCGTCGACCTGTTCCGCCGGGTGCCCGGCGCGGTGCTGCTGGTCGCGGGCGCGCACCGGAAGGCGGACGACGGCAAAGCCGACGTCGCTCACGAAGAGGACTCGGTGTTCCACGTCATCGCGACGACGCTGGCCGCGCGCGGCCTCACGCAGGTTCAGCTGCACGGGTTCCACGACCAAAACCAGCCCGGCACCGACATCGTGCTCTCCTCGGGCGCGACGCCGGCAGGCGACGCGGCCCGCCGCGCGGCCGACCGCCTGACCGCGGCCGGGTTCGCCGTCTGCCGTGGCTGGGAGGACCGCTGCACGGGCCTTGAGGGGACGACGAATGTCCAGGGCAAAGCGGCCGCCGCGGACGGCACAGCGTTCCTGCACGTCGAGATGAGCCGCACGGTCCGCGAGTCACCCGAGCGCCGCGCGGATGTGGTCCGGGCCTTGACGGAAGCCGACCTCCGCCGTTCCTGAGTGACGGCCCGGGATGCGGCCGAGCGCCGATCTGTAGGGCGTTATACGGTCGCTAGCCCGTCTCCTTCGACGCGCTGCTCCACTCTCGGCGAGTCTGGTACTCCGATCCGGATTTGCCCACTCGCAGATCCCGCTGAAGCCGATCGGCGCCCCACCAAGTCGCTGGTGTGAAACGGCTCTGGCGGCGCCTCCGCACAATCCCACCTCACCCGCACGGGTGGCTGCACAGGCGAGTGCTGTGACGTAGGGTGCCTTCACCATGATCGAATAACCACATCTCCAGCAGACTCCGAGCGCGGTGAGCCCTTATGCAGCAAGCCATTCTCATCGGCCCGGACACCATCAACCGCGCGGCGGTCGCCGCACTGCTCGCCCGTGCCTACGGCTTCGACCCGCATCGGGTGTTCGACTTCGAGCAGATCCATCTTGCTCGCGCCGCACTCACCGACCAGGACACTCTTGTCTTCGTCCTCTACCCCGCGGAAGCCGACCACCACCGCTGCCGGCAGGAGTCCAGCGCTTCCGGAGTGACCGAACACAACAATCTGATCTTCCTCGTGACGTCCTTGTCCGGTCACGACGCCCAGAAGATCCTCTCCCACAAACCGCGGGGCGTCGTCTTCCTGCACGAAGGCGTCGCTCACCTGCACGACGTCATCTTCACCGTCGAAGGTGGGCGCCGAGCCGTCAGCAACAGCCTGACCCTGTCCGCCTGGGCGGCCAGAGAGTGTCCGCTGACCCCTCGGGAACGCGAGGTGCTGACCGCCGCCGCTGCCGGAAGCCCGCCCAAGGAGGTCGCCACCGCACTCGGGCTGGCGACCGGGACCGTCCGCAACCACCTGGCGGCGATCCAGAGCAAGCTGCGCACCCGTTCTCTCGTGGACAGCATCCGCGTGGCGCAGGGTTCGGGCTGGATCACCTGACGCGCTCACGACCGAAGACGTCATCCGATCACGGGCGACCGGCCCGGGTTCGGCCGGCCGGCCGCCGCCGCATGGGGGGACAACGCCGTCGACGGCGCCGGCAGCGGGCCGGAGAGGCCACGATCTTCGGAGCCGGGGTCGACCGGGGGCAGCCGGTTGACCCGGCCCACCACCACCGCCGACACCAACGCGGCCAACGTCACGACCACCAGTAAAACCACCAAGGACCAGCGGTATTCGGTCGTCATCAAGTCTCACCCCCGGGACACGTGAAGTCTACGCCGTTCGCACTCACCACCAAGCCTGTCGACCAAACCGGTTCGAGCGACTCAGGCTCACACGAACAATCGCCGTGCTCAACGCCTTAATGACGATATCGGCGCCGGCGGCGACCACGGCGCCCTGGACGCCACACTGTCCACTCGGGACAGTGTGGCGATCGGCGACGTGTACGTGCCCGGATCGCGCCGGTACTGCGACGGGCCGGCTCGATCCGGACCGTCCGGCCGTCGGTGCCGACGAGGGTGCGGCCGCGGCCGAAGCTCTCCCCGTCAGACACCGCCCCCGACCGGTGCCAGGCGCCGTTCGAACCAGAGATGGGCGACTACCACCAAGGCCAGGCAGATCACCACCGTCCGGCCGCCGGCACCGCCGGCGAGCAGGCCGAGCAGGAGCGGGACCACGATACCCGTGATGATCCGCGAGATCGTCCTCTGCCGATCGGAGCTGTGGCTGGCCACACCGGTGATCACGCCGAGGGCGAAGTAGGTCGCGACAGCGCCGCACAGCAACCAGCGTCCCTGCTCGGGCAACGGATCGGCCCCGTGCTCCATCACCGATGAGAGCGACACCGCCACCGTGGCGACGACGCCGGTGACCAAGCAGTGCAGGCCGAGCGCCGCGCGGGCGGGGATACGGCCGGCCCGCAGGTGTGGCAAGCCGGCGTACCCGAAGACGACCGACAAGCCGAACATCCCGGCCAGCAACACGAACGACGCGAGTCCGGTGGCCAGTGCGCCGACGTCGTAGTGTGCGTCGGCCGCGGCGCCGACGACCTGCACCACCGATTCACCGAGCACGATGATCATGAAGAGCCCGAGCCGTTCGGAGAAGTGCACCGGATCGACCGACACCCCGTGAATCACCGGTGGATCCCCCGCGAGGCGGCCGCTGTGCCGGGCCCGTCGCCGGGTACCGGCTCGCGCGGTGAATGCCGACTGGGCCTGCTTGAGCAGCTTGTCGCCGGACACGGCCAGGATCAGCAGCAGATCGAGACCGATCCCCACCGCCCAGAGCACGAGCGTCCACCGCCCGTCGACCCAGATCGACGCGATCCACGGCAGAAGCCCCGCCGAGTACTGCACCACCGGGAAGTCCAGCAGTACTTCTCCCCTGCGCCACGACCGGGACCCGTAAACGCGTGTGGCGACGTAGGCGATCGCGAAGACGGTCGGCGGGTGGCTGTCGCCGTCGTGGCCGAGGACCGAATGCGCCACGCCCGGCACGGACGCGACCATCACCCCGAGGCCGAACATCCCGATCATCAGCCGTACCACGCGGGTCTTCCCGGCCGCGACGTTGCCGTACAACATGAAAGTCGTCCACGACAGCCAGAAGGCCAGGAACAGCAGCGTGTAGAGACCCAGTGCCGCGGCGTCCGGTCCGGGCCCGAGCACGTGCGCCAGGGCCGCCACGCCGGCCACGACCACCAAGTCGAAGAACAGCTCGGCCCAGCTCGCGTGCCGCTCGGTCCGTGCGTCCTCGGCTTCGTCGGCGGTGTTCACAGACCTGGCAACTCCTCACGAAGGATCAGGGAATCAGGCGGTCGCCCGTGGACGGATCAGGGTGAGCCGTCCAGGGACCGCAGGCCCTGGTCGAGGAAGTCGATCATCCACGTGAAGCTGTCCTCGACACCCACGTCGATCTGGAAGCCATCGGTCGCTTCCAGCGTCGCGAACCCGTGCAGCATGGTGCGCACCATCCGCAGGACGTGGATCTCCTGACCGGAGCCGATCTCGTACCCGCGCACCATGGCCGCCCACGAGGCGAGCACCCGGTCGACCGCCGCGACGAGCGGGTCGTCGGGCCCGGTCGAGCGGGCGGCGTTGCCCGCCGCGTACCGGCCGGGGTGTTGCTTCACGTACGTCCGCATCGCCTGAGCGCCGGCGGTAAAGGCGTCACTGCCCGCCCGCCCCTGGGTCGCGTCGCGGATGGCGTCGGCGAGCTCGTTCGCGGCTTGGACCGCGATGCGGTGGACGAGGTCGGCCTGGCCGGCGACGTGCTTGTAGAGCGAGGAAGTCCTGACTCCGAGCCGCTCGGCCAGCAGGCCCATGCTGAGCTGGGCGAACCCGATCTCGTCGGCCAGCGTGGCACCGGCTTCGGTGACCGTGGCCGGGGTGAGCCCGGCCCTAGGCACGGGTCAGCGTCTTGTCCAGGAAAGGCCGGGCCAGTGCGACGACCTGATCGGGCGTCTGGACGTGCAGGTAGTGCCCGGCACCGTCGATGACCACCAGTTCACCGAGACCTCGCGGCAGGTCGGCCACGATCTTCTCGCCCTCGGCGCGCGGGTCGGCCCAGTCGGGGTCGGCGCTACCCTCGATGATCAGGACCGGGCACGTGACGTTGGGCAGCTGCGCACCGGCGTCGGCCGGGCTGGTCTTGCACATGGCCTGCAGCACCTTCATCCGGCCCGGCTCGCGCAGCTTCGCCGCGATACGGGCCGACTCGCCGTCCCAGTCGGCGGGCTTGACCGGCAGCGCCACGTCGAGGTACTTCAGCCAGTTCTCGACTCTGCCTCGCATGATGACCTGGGCCATCTGGGTGTAGCCGGCCCGGAAGCGCTTGACCCGCACCAGGCCGCCGAGGTCGAAGGGCTGTGCGCGGGTGAACGGCGCCAGTTCGATGACGCCGGCGACCAGGTCGGGAGCGGTGGCGGCCGCGATGGTGCCGGCGCCGCCGCTGATCGACTGGCCGATGATCACGGCCGGACCGCCGAGATGACGCACGAGGGCGACCAGGTCGCCGGCGATGTCGGTCCGGCTGTACCCGTCCCAGCCGAGGCTGGAGTCCCCACAACCACGGACGTCGACGTTGGCGACCCGGTAACCCTGCGCGGCCAAGGCGGGGGCGAGGAAACGGTAGGAGTGGCGGCTGTCGCCGATGCCGTGCGCCAGAACGACGAGAGGCCCCTGCCCGGTCACGTCGTAGGCGAGGGTGTTGCCGGCGATGTCCAGGTACTCGGTCATGACGTTCTCCGTGACGTTGGCTAATGTTGTTCGCCGTCAAGCTAATGTAATTAGCCAACCGGAGTCAAGGTCCCCCCTGTCCGTGCCACTGCTCGATCCACCGCTCACCAAACTAACTTGCGTGTTACTCAACAAGTATGTGTACTATCGGTCCGGCCGGACCAGGCTGATCGGTGTTCCCCACCCGCCCGTCGTCAGGAGGAGTCGTGCAGTCCGAGTCACGCAACACGGACCTCTTCGCCCGCCACCGGCCTGACCGGCCGATCCGAGCGATCTCCGACAGCGCGGGCCCGCCCGCGCCGCATCTGCGGTCGTGGGCCACGCCGGAGGAAGCCGGCCGTCCCGTCCCGCCCCCGCCGAAGGCCGCGCTGGGCGCGGACCTCTCAGCCGTCCAGCAGGCGTTCGCGGCTGCCTGGAACACCCCCGAGGGCGGTTACTGGAACCATTTCGCCGAGGGCGACCGGGTACTGGTGTTCGGCGAACCGGACCCGGCGAACGGCAGCCGCCGGGTCCGGCGTGGAACCGTGCTCGCCCCGCCCTCAGCCGAGATCATCGAGATAGGTTTCGGCGACGAGGGGGACGAGGAGTTTTCGCCGGCCGATCCGGTCCACGTCAGCCACGCGGCCGGTGCCTGCCGGTGTGTGGTGGCGATCGGGTCATGACAGCACAGTCGGGCAAGAAGGCGGGACCACTCACGGGCGCCGGCGAGACTTACGGCGTCTTGAGGATGCCCCCGTCGACGCTCCAGTTGGAACCGACCGCGCTGGGCATCACCGGCGACGCCAGCAACAGCACCGCGCGGGCGATCTCGGCGGGCTCGATCAGCTTGCCGGTCACCATCCCCGACTGCTCGGGCATGGCCGCGAGCACCGTCTCCTGGTCGAGGCCCATGCTCGCCGACAGCCGCCCCACGTAGCCGTCCGGACTCGTCAGGATCGCGGTCCGCGTGGCGCCGGGGGTGACGACGTTGACCCGGACGCCCGTTTCTCCCAGCTTCTCCGCCAGCCCGCGGGAAAACGCGCTCAGCGCGGCCTTGGCCGCGGCGTAGGACAGCGGCACCCCGCGCGGGTCGCGCGCGGAGCTCGAGCCGATGTTCACGATCGCGCCCCGCGCCCGCGACAGCGCCGGCAGCGCCGCCCGGGTCATCTCCACGGCGGCGCCGAGGTTCAGCGCGAGGACGTCACCCCACGCCGCACGGGAACCGCCGATGGGGTCGAGCAGATCGGCGTCGGCCGCCTCGCCACCGCCGGCGTTGTTGACGAGCACGTCGAGGCGCGGGTCGGCCGCGAGCACGGTGTCGAGCACCCGCCGCGGCGCGCCGGCATCGACGAGGTCGGCGGACACGAACGTCGCGCCGGTGGCTTCGAGCTCGGGAGTGCTCTTCCGCGACACGGCGACGACTTCGGCGCCTTCGGCGACGAACGCCTCGACCGTCGCCAGTCCGATGCCCCGGCTCGCCCCCGTCACGAGGACGCGCTTGCCCGCAAGATCCAGATCCATGATGGTGTTCCCTTCGCGTCTGATTTGACTCCACAAATGCTACATGTGAGTCTCATTTAGTCCAGAAGTCGAGACGTCCACGCTTCGGATGTAGGCTGATCCGGGACGACAAGTCGAGCGGGGAGGAGGCGGTTCGGATGAGCGCCGACGCCGAGCCGCGGCGCTTGCGGGCGGACGCGGAGCGCAGCACGGCGCGGATCCTGGCGGCCGCCGAGGAGGTGCTCGCCGTCGACGCGACCGCCACGCTGGAGCGGATCGCTGACGCCGCGGGGCTCGCGCGCGCCACCGTCCACCGCCGGTTCTCGTCACGCAGGGCGTTGCTGGAGGCGCTGACCGGCGTGCTCAACGAGCGTTACCTGCGCGGCCTCGACCAGGCGCGAGTGGCGACGGCCCCGCCCGTCGCGGCGCTGTACCGGCTGACCGAGCTGCTCTTCGAGCTCAAGGTCGGCAGCCGGGCGATCATGGAACTCACCGCGGACCCGGCGACCAAGATGACACCCATGAGCCCCGAGGTCACGGCCGGGCTCGAGCTGCTGTTCAGGCGGTTGCGCGAAGCCGGCGAAATCACCGCCACCGACACGGCGTGGTGCCGCGCCCTCTACCTGGCCGTCGTCCACGAAGCAGCACGGCTGCCGAGGGATTCACCGGCGCTGGGCGCCGCGGCGGGCGAGGTGGGCGCGCGGGCCGACCTGACCTACCGGACCGTGCTGGCCGCACTGGGCGGCGACCGGCCGCACGCCGAGCCTTAGGGGAGCACCCGCCGCGATCTTCGCGTCAGGTAGCCGTTCCGAAGTGATCCGTCGCCCGGACAAGCACCAGTGCGGCGATCTCGACGAGGCGCGGAACGACACCGAAGCCCGTGCCGCGCGTCGGTCAGCTCGATCGTCCGCCTGCGGTGCGCAGGGCGTACCGGCGCTCGGCGTAGGCGAGGTCGTCACGCCACAGCCGTTTCGCGGTGTGGCGCATGAGCGGGCGGATCGCCGGGGCCAGTTTCGTGGCCACGGTGAAACCGGGACGCTCGGACGCGGCGATCGTCGCCTCGATCACCGCCGTCCGCGGACGGCCGTCGAGCCCGGGGCCGAGCGGTGTCGCGTGGGTCTCGACGACGCTCCCGGCGCCTTCGCCCGCCAAGATGCGCATCACGACCGTCCGCGGCTCGGGGCAGGTGAACTCCGCGAGCACCGGGACTCCCCAGTGCCCGGCGAGGCGGAAGGTGACTTCGACCAGGAACCGGTCCTCGTCATCGGGGACGTCGGTGCCCTGGGGCGCCTCGAGCACGCGCAGACGGGTGAACGAGTAGGGGTGGAACCACGCGCCGTGCCAGGGGTCGAGCCGGTTGGCCACGACGTCCTCGGGCTCGCAGATCCCGGTGACGGTGGCGACGGCGTCGATGCGGGCGGCGCCGGCCGGACGGACGGGAACCACCGGCCGGTCGGACGGCTGTTCGCGCCCGGCCGAGTCGAGCCGGGCCCACACGAGCACACCGTCGTCGTGCGCCGGGACGGGTGCCCAGTCGCCGCGGCGATCGCCGTCGAGCCGGAGACCGTGCCACCGGCAGACCAGCCCACCCCGGTCGACGCGGGCCTCGGCCAGCGGCGCGCCCAGGTGCGGGCAGGCGCCGGGCCCGATGCGGACGCTGCCGTCCTCCTTGCGCCAAGCGACGAGTTCGCGCCCGGCGATCGTCACGCCGAAGGGCCGGTCGGTCCGCACCGATCGGCTCGCCCCCACGACGAACCAATTGCCGGACGGCCGCGCGGACGCGCGCTTGCCCGCCGCCTCGATCACCGCGGGCGGGCAGTCGCGGTAGGTCGGTTCCTGTCGCGCCCAAGGTGGTTCACGGAAGGGTTGGACTGGCCATCGGCTCGGCCACCGCCGGATGATTCGCTGGGTGACGCTCACCAGGTCATCGTGACCGACGCGCATCGATCCCGCAAACGCGCCGGCGATTCGCGTGCATCGCCACGAGTCGCGGGTTTATCCGCTCCCTGTCAGGGTAAAGCCAGCGAGAACCCCTGTGGACGGTGGCAGTGCCGACATCGATCACGCATCTGCTGCGCCCGGCGGAAGAAGGAACCCGGATGACCGTGATCCCCCACACCGCCACCGCGCCCGCGGCATGGCTGGACGCTCTGCGCCACCGCTGCGCGGCCGACGTCCACCGCTTCGTCACCGAAAGGGTCGGGGAACACTTCACCGGCTGGGCGGCCGAGACGCCGGCGGCCACCGCGTTGCCGGAGTTCGTGGCGGGCGGCAAGTTCCTCCGGCCTCTGTTCGCCTACGCCGGCTGGCGCTGCGGAGAAGCCGAGAACGAAGCCGCACTGCGCGCCGTGGCGAGCCTCGAACTACTGCACTGCTTCGCGTTGGCTCAAGACGACGTCATGGACAGCTCGGCGCGGCGGCGCGGCCGGCCCGCGCTGCACGTCTCCTTCGCCCGGTGGCACGAAACCGCCGGCCTGGGAGGTTCCGCCGCGCGGTTCGGCGAATCGGCGGCGATCCTGGCCGGTGACCTGTTCCTCGTCTGGTCCGAACAGATGCTGCGGGAGAGCGGCTTGGGTGCCGACGTGCTGGCCCGCGGCTGGCCGGTGCACGATCACCTGCGGTCCGAGCTGGCCGTGGGCCAGCTCGGCGACCTGATCAACGACGCCCGCGCCCTGCCGTCGTGGTCCGACGTGCTCGACGTGATCCGCCGCAAGTCCGGCAACTACACCGTCCGCCGCCCGCTCGAGTTCGGCGCCGCCCTGGCCGGCTGCGACACCCACGTCATCGACGTGCTCGGCACCTACGGTGAACTGATCGGCGAGGCCTTCCAGTTCCGCGACGACCTGCTGGGCGTGTTCGGCGACCCGGCCGTCACCGGCAAGCCCGCGGGCGACGACCTGCGCGAGCGCAAGGCGTCCAGCGTCGTCGTGCTCGCCGCGGAACTGGCCGGCGACCGGCAGCGCCGGCAGCTGGACGACCTGCTCGCCGCCGACGCCGTCGACGCGGCCGCCGTCGCACGCTGGCAGCACCTGATCACCGCCACCGGCGCGCGTGATCAGCTGGAGAAGCTCATCGACGACCGGGTCCACCGCGCGCTCGAAGCGATCGACCCGGCCGGCCTGCCGGACCGGCCGGCCGCGGCGCTGACCGCGCTGGCGGTCCGCTGCACCGAGCGGGTCCGATGAGGACGGTGACCGGCCGCACCGACCGGATCGTGGTCGTCGGCGCCGGGCTGGCCGGACTGTCCGCGGCCCTGCACCTCGCCGGGCGGGGACGCTCGGTCGTCGTGGTCGAACGCGATCCCGGCCCGGGCGGGCGCGCCGGGCGCGTGGTCCGCGACGGCTACCACCTCGACACGGGGCCGACGGTGCTGACCATGCCGTCGATCCTCGCCGACACCTTCGCGGCGGTGGGCGCCGACCTGACCGCACACGTGCGGCTGACCCGGCTCGACCCGGCCTACACCGCGCGGTTCGCCGACGGTTCGGTCCTGCCCGTGCACTCCGACGCGGACCGGATGACCGAGGCCGTCCGGGCCTTCGCCGGGCCGGCGGAGGCGGCGGGGTACCTCAGGTTGCGGAGCTGGCTGACCCGGTTGTACCGCACGGAGTTCGACCGGTTCGTCGCCGGCAACATCGATTCGCCACTCGGCCTGCTCTCCCCCGACCTCGCGCGGCTGGTGGCCCTGGGCGGGTTCCGGCGGCTGGACTCCCGGATCGGCTCCTTCCTGCGCGACGAACGTCTCAAGCGGGTCTTCACCTTCCAGGCGCTGTACGCGGGAGAGTCGCCGATGCGGGCGCTCGCGCTGTACGCGGTCATCTCCTACATGGACACCGTGGGTGGCGTGTACTTCCCCGAAGGCGGCATGGCCGCCGTGCCCCGGGCGATGGCGAACGCCGCCGCCGACGCCGGGGTGGAGTTCCGGTTCGGCGTGTCCGTGACGTCGCTGGAGCGCCGGGGGGCCCGGATCACCGGCGTCCGCACCGGCGACGGAGACCGGATCGGCTGCGACGCGCTCGTCCTGACCACCGAACCCCATCGGAGCTACGAGCTGCTCGGCCGTGTGCCGCGCCGGCCGGTTCCGCTGCGTGCCGCGCCGTCGGCCCTGGTGCTGCACGCCGGTGGCCCCGGCGACTGGCCGGTCGGGCACCACACGATCTCCTTCGGTCACGGCTGGACGTCGACGTTCCGCGAGCTGATCACGGACGGGCGCACGATGAGCGACCCGTCACTGCTGATCACCCGCCCGAGCGCCACCGACCCCGCACTCGCCCCGGCCGGGCGGCAGCTGTTCTCGATCCTGGCGCCGGTACCGAACCTCCGGCGGCTGCCGCGGGACTGGGACAGCGACGCCGGCCCGTACGCCGGGGAGATCCTCGACCACGTCCGCGCCCGCCTGCTGCCCGGTTTCGCACCCGAAATGTCGTACACCCTGAGCCCGGCCGACTGGGGGCGTCGCGACATGGTGGCCGGCACGCCGTTCAGCTACGCGCACTCGTTCGTCCAAACCGGACCGTTCCGCCCGCGGAACCTGCCCCCGGGAACGGAAAACGTCGTGCTCGCCGGCGGCGGCACCGTGCCAGGGGTCGGTGTTCCCACGGTGCTGATCTCCGGCAGGCTGGCCGCCGACCGGATCACCGGGACTCCGCGAGCCACCACCGGCACCGTCGATCTCGCCTCGAAGGCGGCCCGATGACCCGCCGCGAACTCGACGCCGCCGGCATCACCGAGCCGGACCTCCGCCTCGCCTACGCGCGCTGCCGCGAGATCAACGCCCGGCACGGCCGGACCTACTTCCTCGCCACCCGCATGCTGTCCCCCGCCCAGCGACCGGCCGTCCACGCGCTCTACGGGTTCGCCCGCCGCGTCGACGACCTGGTCGACGAACCACCGCCCGGTGCCACCCCGGACAGTCTCACGGCCACGCTGCACGACGTCGAACGGAAGTTCCTCGCCGAACTCGCCGCCGGGCACAGCGAGGACACGCTGCACACCGCCGTGATCGACACCGCGACCCGCTACGACATCGCGGACTCGTACTTCCGCGCCTTCTTCGCCTCCATGCGGATGGACCTCACCGTCACCGGCTACCCGACCCGGGCCGCCCTCGACGAGTACGTGCACGGTTCGGCCGAGGTCATCGGCCTGCAGATGCTGCCCGTCCTCGGCACCGTCGTCGCCGCGGCGGAAGCGGCGCCGCACGCCGCCGCGCTCGGCAAGGCGTTCCAGCTGACGAACTTCCTGCGCGACGTCGCCGAGGACCTCGACCGGGGCCGGGTCTACCTCCCGGCGGACGAGCTCGCCGCGGCCGGCGTCGACCGCGACCGCCTCGCCTGGTGCGCCGCCACCCGGCGGATCGATCCCCCGGTCCGGCGGGCGCTCGCCGACCAGGTCGCGCGAACCCGCCGGATCTACGCCGCTGCCCGGCCCGGCATCGGCATGCTGCACCCGGCGTCCAGGCCCTGCGTGTGGACCGCGTTCACGCTCTACGGCGGCATCCTCGACCGCATCGAGGCCGCCGGGTACAACGTCTTCGCCGGCCGCGCCCGGGTGCCGCGGCACCAGCGCTTGTTCGCCGCCTGCGACGCTCTCGTGCGAGCCCGGTGGGCGCGGCACCGGCACCCGGTGGCGGTGGGCTGAGGTGGGCAAGGTGGAGTACCTGCTCGTCCTCGGCGCCTGCGTCGTCGCGACACTGCCGCTGGAACTGGCCGGAGCCCGGGTCTACCGGAGGCCGCGGCGGCTGGCGCGGGCGGTGCTGCCGGTCGCCGCGGTGTTCCTGGTCTGGGACGCGATCGCGATCGCCACGGGCGTGTGGGACTTCGACCCGGCCTTCGTCACCGGTCTCCGGGCCCCGCTGGGCATTCCGCTGGAAGAGGTGCTGTTCTTCGTCGTCGTCCCGGTCTGCGGGCTGCTGACCTACGAAGCGGTGCAGCTGACCGGAAGCCTGCTCGGCCGGCTCCTGCGCAACCGGCAACGGGCGTCTCGCTGATGCCGTGGGGCTACACGGTTCCCGCGGTCGCCGCCGTGCTCGCGGTGGTCGTGCTCGAGCTGCTGGTGCTGCGCACCGGGCTGCTCCGGCGGCCCGCCTACTGGGTCACGATGGCCATCGTGACCGCCTTCCAGGTCCCGGTCGACGGCTGGCTCACCAAGCTGTCCGCACCGATCGTCCGGTACGCCCCCGGTGAAATCACCGGCTGGCGGTTCCCCTGGGACATCCCCGTCGAAGACTTCCTCTTCGGCTACGCCATGGTCACCGCGGTCCTGCTGCTGTGGGAACGCGGGAAGTCGCGAAAGGACAGTGCATGAACCCCCTGCCGGGCAACGGTCTTCCCCGTGCCGAGGTGCCCGCCGCGTTCGACGCCGGGGCCGCGGCCTACGACCGGCTCGTCGGCGCCAACCCCGGCTACCACCGCCACCTGCGCATCTCCGCGCGGCGACTCGGGCTGCCCGGCCGCGGAGCCGGGTCGCGCGTGCTCGACGCGGGCTGCGGCACCGGCGCGTCGACCGCGGCGCTGCTCGCCGCCGCGCCGCACGCCCGCGTCACCGCCATCGACGCGTCCGCCGCGATGCTCGCCCAGGCCCGCGCGAAGACGTGGCCGGAAACGGTCGAGTTCCACCACACCCCCGTCGAGGAACTGGCGGGGGTCCACGGCCCGTTCGACGCCGTCTTCGCGGCGTACCTCCTGCGCAACCTCGCCGATCCCGACGCGCAGCTGAAGACCTTGCACGGCCTGCTGCGCCCGGGCGGCCGCATCGCGGTGCACGAGTACTCGGTGCGGGACTCCCGGCGCGCCCGCTGGGTCTGGAACGCGGTGTGCGGCGCGATCGTGATCCCCGCGGGCCGGCTCGCGACCGGCGACGCCACGCTGTACCGGCACCTGCGCCGCAGCGTGCTGGCCTTCGACGGCGTGGGTGAGCTCTGCGCCCGCCTCGCCGACGCCGGGTTCACCGACGTCCGCACCGGCACGATGACGGGCTGGCAGCGCGGGATCGTCCACACGGTACTGGGAACCCGCGCGTGATCCCGGGCCGCGACCGCCGGCTGGAGACGTATCCGGCCCACGGCGGGCTCCCCGACGCCGGTCTCCTCGGCCGGCGCCCCCGGGCCGCTGTCGTCGGCGGTGGCATCGCCGGGCTCACCGCGGCGACCGGGCTCGCCGAGCGCGGCGTCGAGGTCACCGTGTTCGAACGCGAGCAGCACCTCGGCGGCCGGGTCGGCGGCTGGGACGAGCGCCTGCCGGACGGCACCGCGGTGACCATGAGCCGCGGGTTCCACGCCTTCTTCCGCCAGTACTACAACCTGCGCGCGTTGCTCGCCCGCACCGACCCCGGCCTCGATCGGCTCACCGAGGTGCCGGACTACCCGCTCGTCGATCCGCACGGCCGCACCGACACCTTCGCCGGCCTGCCGCTGACACCGCCGTTCAACGCGCTCGCGTTCGCTCTGCGCAGTCCCACCTTCACCGCGCGAGACCTGGTGCGGCTCAACGGACCGCGCGCGCTTCCCCTCGCCACCGTCAGCGTGCCGCGGATCTACGAGCAGCTCGACCACGTCGACGCCGCGACGTTCCTCACGGCCATCAACTTCCCCGCCGCCGCCCGGCACCTGGCCTTCGAAGTGTTCTCCCGCAGCTTCTTCGCCGACCCCAGTGAGCTTTCGGCCGCCGAGCTCGCGACGATGTTCCACCTCTACTTCCTCGGTTCCGCCGAAGGACTCTTGTTCGACGTCCCTGCCGAGCCGTTCCCCCAGGCTCTGTGGGAGCCCTTGGCCGGCTACCTCACCGGCCTGCGCGCCGACATCCGCACCGGCGTCGCGGTGAGCGGCATCCGGCGGGAGGCCGCCGGGTTCCGCATCGGCGACGAGGGCTACGACGCCGTGGTGCTGGCCTGTGACGTGCCGGGGCTTCAGCGTGTCCTCGCCGGCTCCCCGGACCTGGGGACCCCGGTGTGGCGCACCACCGTCGAAGACCTGCGCACGGCACCACCGTTCCTCGTGCGGCGGCTCTGGCTCGATCGGCCGGTCCGGGCCGATCGCCCGGCTTTCCTCGGCACGGGCGGCCTTCCGCCGCTGGACAACATCAGCGTCCTCGAGCGGTACGAAGGTGAAGCGCGCCGGTGGGCCCGGCGCCACCGCGGCTCCGTCGTCGAACTGCACGCCTACGCGGCCGGTGCCGATACCGGCCGCGTCACGCGGGAGATGGACGAGCGCCTGCACCGGATCTACCCCGAGACCGCCGACGCCGGCCTGATCGGTGAAGTCACCCTCGTCCGGCAGGACTGCCCGCTGTTCCCCGTCGGCGGCTTCGCGCGCCGGCCCACCGTCGAAACACCCGAGCCCGGTCTGGTCCTCGCGGGCGACGCGATCCGCGTCGACCTGCCCGTGGCGCTCATGGAACGGGCGGCCACCACCGGCTGGCGCGCCGCGAACACCCTGCTGCGGGGCTGGGGCCTGATGGGGCACCCGCTGCGGTCGGTACCGAACCGCGGGCGGATCCGTTTGCTCGAACGGCTGGTTTCCGGCCACGGCTTCCGGGGAAACTCCCGATGATGGCCGACAACTCCGTACCCGATGAAGCCACCCTCGACGCCGTGGGCAAGGTGACCGAGGCCCTCGAGACGATCGAACGCGCGCGGGGGCACCTCTACGCGTTCCACCAGCAGACGGGCTGGGCCGACCTCCTCTTCGGCGACGCGGTGGAGCGGCTCGGGAAGGCCGGGCACACGGCGTGGGCGGAGCGGATCCGCGAGGAGCTGATCGGGCTGAACGTGCTCCCCGATCGGTGGACGTTCCAGGTCGTCGAGGACTACGACGACGGCTACTACCGGACGTGCCGCGACCTGGAACGGTCATTGCTGGCCGAGTTCACCGGAGGGCGCCGTCACCTGCAGGAACAGCAGATGAAGGACGCCCGCCGCACCCGCGGCCGGCCCGGCCACGAAGCCGGCCCGCCGAGCACTCCCCCACCGGAGGTGTGAACGGGCCCGTCGGCGCCGGGCCCGTCTTCTGCGGCGTCGTCAGCAGCAGTTGCCCGGCC
Source organism: Amycolatopsis sp. cmx-8-4 (assembly GCF_046548675.1). NCBI lineage: Bacteria > Bacillati > Actinomycetota > Actinomycetes > Pseudonocardiales > Pseudonocardiaceae > Amycolatopsis > Amycolatopsis sp. cmx-8-4. Next base: position 54,765 of record NZ_JAEBDZ010000039.1, on the reverse strand, counting down.
CGGTGCTCCTCCCCCGGCCATGGTCCTGCGGTGGACCCCGATGGCCTGGAGCGCGCCCGGACCGTACTGCCGGTTCGGCAGGGGGATGCCAAAGTGGAGGGTGTGACTGTGTCTCGCACGAAACCAGCTCCGGACGGGACACCTGCCGTACCCGACCTGGAACAGGCCGGAATCGTCGTGTCACTGCGCCATCGTGTCCGCACCGCGTGCGAAGTGGCCGGAATCCCCGTCGAAGTCCGGGCCCGGCTGGTCTTGGCGGTCACTCTCCTCGCCGAACCCGTCGTCGACACCGGCGGAACGGTCGGCCTCGAAACCGTTGTGGCCGATGGCGTGCTCACCATCGGCGTCCGGCTCCCGGAGCCGCTGTCGCAGCGGCGTCTCGACACCCTGCCCCAGCCGGCCGCCGTGACGGACGGCGACCGCGTCACCTGGCGCCTGATCGCCGGCGATCGCCCGGTCCCGGCGCCGGCCGACGACGAACTGGCGACCCGGCAAGAGATGCTCGCGCTGACCACTCGCGCGGACACGCTCGCCCGGGAAGAGCGCGCGCTCAGGCACGAGCTGGCCGAAACCAACAGCGGCGTGCTCGCCATGTACGTCGAACTCGAACAACGCGACGAGCAGCTCCGCCACGCCCACGCCCGGATCTTCCAAGAGCTGGAAGATGCCCTGCGACCCCCGCCACCGGCCGTTCCGGGGCTGGAACTGGGCGTCTGCTACTCGCCGACCGAGCCGGACTCCCCCACCGGCGGCGACCTCTACGACTGGTTCGTCCTGCCCGACGGCCGCCTGCACGTGACGCTGGTCGACGCCGTCGGCCACGGCGTCGCCTCGACCCGCGACGCCCTCACCGTCACCCACGCCATCCGCACCCTCGCCCTGGAAGGCCACCCCTATCGGGACCTGATCGCCCACGCCTCCCACACCCTCGCCGCGATCGCCCCCGCCCTCATGGCGACCGTGCTGCTGGCCCGGATCGACCCCGTCACCGGCGACACCCAGCTCGCCAACGGCGGCCACCCCGAACCCGTCCTGGCCGACGCCGCAGGCGACACGCGGTTCCTCCGCCCACCGGTCGTCGGCCGCGGCGTCGGCTTCCCGAACCCCGGCAGCCCGTGCCTCGTCGATCTGGACCTGGCGCCGGGGGCCACGTTGCTGCTCTACACCGACGGCCTCGTCGAGTCCCGCAAAGACATCGACGAGGGCCAGGCCCGGCTGCTGGAGATCGCCCGCACGCACGCCGATCGTCCGGCGACGGTCTTGCCGCGCGAGATCGTCACCCGGATGCACGACGTCGTCGTGTACGCGGACGACACCGTGCTCCTGGCCATCCACCGACCCGCGGCCGACCTGCAGCGTTGACCGCTACCCGGGGTGCGGGACGAGCAGGGCCAGCATCTCCGGCAGGTCGAAGAAGCGGGCGATGTCGAGCGCGGACCGCGGGCCGAGGGCGGGATCGGCGCCTGCGGCCAGCAAGCAGGTGACGCTGCGCTCGGAGCGGCGGAACACCGCCGCTCCGAGCGCGGTCTGGCCCCGGTCGTTGACCCGTGCCGTGTCGGCACCCGCGTCGAGCAGCGCGCGCACCGTGTCCGGGTGGTCGTGGTACGCGGCCAGCACGAGCAGGGAGTCGCCGGCCTCGTTGGTGAGGTTCACCGGTATCCCGGCCTCGATCGCCGCCGCCAGCCGTCCGGTGTCGCCGGTGCGGGCGAGGTCGAACAGCGAGCGGAGGTAGTCGAGTTCCTCATCGGTGAGTGCTTCGGTCACGACCGGCCTTTCTCAGGAGATCGACACGGGGAACCGCTCCCACACGCGGTGGGCCCCGAGCAGTTTCGTCGTCTTCGCCAACACCGTCGCCGGGTCGTCGTCCAGGACGATCCCCGCTCCCGTGGCGCAGCCGGCGGCCTCGAGCGCGGCCCGCCCGCTGCCCCAGGCCCCGATCGCCTTCGCGTGGCGGAAGCACTCCTGGACGATCAGGACGACCCGGGGATCGACGGCAGCGCCGGCTTCGGGGCCCTCGGCTGACAGCGCGTCCGCACCGGGCGGCGGGCTCCCCGCGAGCAGCAGGGCGTCGAATTCGACCGAACGCGCGGTGAGGAGGGTGCGCTGGGCGACCAGGCCGCTGTCGGCGTCGAGCGGTCCACCGGTCGGCGCGATCAGCAACGGCACCATGCCCGCGGCCAGGATGGTCTCGCGGACCGTGCGCACCCCGTCGAGGTCGGTGGGGTCGACCACGATCCCGATGATGCGCCCGTCGGTCGGCCACGTCCCGCCGATCTGGGACAACGCGGGGCTCGGCGTGACCTTCTTGGGCCGTCCGCCGGCGGTCGGGGCGGGAAGACCAAGGCCCAGCGCCACCTTCTGGCACAGTTCACGGTCCACTTCGGCCAGTACGAGCAGCTCGCGTTCCTTGATCGCCTGCTCGTAGCACTTGCCGAGCTCGAAGGTGAACGCCAGCACGACGTGCTGCTTCTCGATCGGCGTCAGGCTCAGCCAGAACAGCCTCGCCTGCGTGTAGTGGTCGGCGAACGACACCGGCGACTGCCGGACCTTCGCCGCCTTCGGCAGCGGCTGGGCGACCTCGACGAACGGCTTGGCCTCGACACCGGCCTCGAACGGGTTACCGCCGTCGAGGGAGTTCGGCTTGTACGGGGCGACCCCGCCGTGGATCGCCTGCTGGTGGAAGCCGTCGCGCGTCATGTCGTTGACCGGCACGTGCGGGCGGTTGACGGGGATCTGGTTGAAGTTCGGGCCCGCCAGCCTCGTCAGCTGGGTGTCCAGGTAGGAGAACAGCCGCGCGTGCAGCAGCGGGTCGTCGGTGACGTCGATGCCGGGCACCAGGTTCCCGACGTGGAACGCGGCCTGCTCGGTCTCGGCGAAGTAGTTCGTCGTGTTGCGGTTGAGCGTCAGCATCCCCACCGGCTGCACCGGGGCGAGCTCCTCCGGCACCAGCTTCGTCGGGTCCAGCAGGTCGATGCCCTCGAACGTCTGCCTCGGGGTGTCCGGGAAGATCTGCACGCCCAGCTCCCACTGCGGGAACGCGCCGGACTCGATGGCGTCGGCGAGGTCGCGGCGGTGGAAGTCCGGGTCGACGCCGTTGAGCAGCTGTGCCTCCTCCCAGACCAGGGAGTGCACGCCCAGCTTCGGCTTCCAGTGGAACTTCGCGAGCGCGGACTCCCCGTCGGCGTTGACGAGCCGGAAGGTGTGGACCCCGAAGCCCTCCATCGTCCGGTAGGACCGCGGGATCGCGCGGTCGGACATCTGCCACAGCACGTGGTGGGTGGCCTCGGTGTGGGTCGAGACGAAGTCCCAGAACGAGTCGTGCGCGCTCTGCGCCTGCGGGATCTCCCGGTCCGGGTGCGGTTTGGCCGCGTGGATGATGTCGGGGAACTTGATGCCGTCCTGGATGAAGAAGACCGGGATGTTGTTGCCGACCAGGTCGAAGTTGCCTTCCTGGGTGTAGAACTTCGTCGCGAACCCGCGGGTGTCGCGCACGGCGTCGGCCGAGCCGCGCGAGCCGACGACCGTGGAGAACCGCACGAACACCGGCGTCTCGACCCCGTCGCCCAGGAAACCGGCCTGGCAGACGTGCGAGGCCGTGCCGTAGCCGACGAACACCCCGTGCGCGCCGTAACCGCGCGCGTGCACGACCCGTTCGGGGATGCGCTCGTGGTCGAAGTGCATGACCTTCTCGCGCAGGTGGTGATCCTGCAGCAGCGTCGGGCCGCGCTCGCCCGCCTTCAGGGAGTGGTCGGTGTCGGCCAGCCGGGCACCGGCCGTCGTGGTGAGGTACTCGCCCTGCTGTCCCATCGACGTTTTCGGGGCGCCGGTCGGCGCGCCCGTCGGGGTCACGGTCTCCGGCGCGTCCTGGTCCGGCTTGGGCGGCAGCGGCTCACGCGGGTCGATCGGTTCGTCGAGGGACGGCGTTCCGCTGCCGGGTGTACCGGGGATCGGGGGGTTCGTCAGCTCGGTGACCTTCTCGACCGCCTTCTCGAGTGCGGTCTTGACGAGCTTGCCGGGGGTCTTGCGGGCCACTTGCGTCCTCCTCGTGGTGGAAAGCTGAGGGATCAGGTACCCGCGGATCCGCCGGATAACCGGCGATGACCCGATCAAGTGCCGAATGACCCGCCCCGAGCCGGCCAAGTCCACAAGGGACCGTCCGATGTCCCCGTGCCACGGTTATCTCGTCGCAGGTGGGGTAATCACCCGGCCCGCCGTTCCCCGCGCGGCTCCGCGTCGGGTCGTCCGAGACTACCCGTCCCCGCCGCGGCGAACCCTCTCGCCGATGACCGAGTAACGACCGCCGCAGTGGGTAACCAGGCGAACTCCAGTGAGCGCAGGGAGTCCGACGCATGCCCGAACCCGAAGACCGCCTTCCCGACGAGGCCCCGCACGACGGGGGTTCCTTCGCCGACGCGGAAGCCGCCGCGGCCGAGCTCAGCACCACGGCTCAGCCGCTGGGAGCGACCGGGGAACCGCTCAACCGGCGCTCCCCGTTCCTGATCGGCATGGCCGGCGCCGCCGGTGTCGCCGTGATCTACGCGCTCGTGCAGATCATCGCCGGGCTCCAGGACGTCCTCGTCCTCATCGGGCTCGCCCTGTTCCTCGCCATCGGCCTCGAACCCGCCGTCGCCTGGCTGACCCGGCACCGCTTCCCCCGCTGGCTCGCCGTCACCACCGTCTTCGTCGTCGGCCTGCTCGCCATCGGCGGGTTCCTCACCGCCGCGATCCCCGTCCTGGTCGAGCAAGCCACCCAGTTCGTCACCAAGGCGCCCGGCTACCTCCACGACGCCCAGAACCACAACACCGCCCTCGGCCAGCTCAACGAACGCTTCCACCTGCAGCAGCAGCTGGAGAGCCTGGTCAGCGGCCCGGGCATCGGCAGCGGGCTGCTCGGCGCCGGCCAAGCCGTGTTCAGCGCGCTGACCAACGTGCTGCTGCTGGTCGTGCTGACCGTCTACTTCCTGGTCGACCTCCCCCGCATCCGCGCCGGCGGCTACCGGCTGATCCCGCACTCCCGGCGGCCGCGGGCCATCCTGATCGGCGACGAGATCTTCACCAAGGTCGGCGGCTACGTACTCGGCAACCTGGCCATCTCGGTCATCGCCGGGGTGCTGACGCTGGTCTGGCTGCTGATCTTCGGCGTCCCCTACGCCGCCCTGCTGGCGATCGCCGTCGCGATCCTCGACCTCATCCCGGTCGTCGGGTCGGTCGTCGGCGGTGTGCTCGTCAGCCTGGTCGCGCTCACCGTGTCCCTGCCCGTCTGCCTGGGCACGATCGGCTTCTTCATCGGCTACCGGCTCGTCGAGGACTACGTCCTGGTGCCGCGGATCATCGGCGGCGCCGTCAAGGTGCCCGCGCTCATCACGGTCGTCGCCGTTATCCTCGGTGGGGCGCTGCTCGGCGTCGTCGGCGCCCTCGTCGCGATCCCGGTCGCGGCCGCGCTCCTGCTCCTCGTCCGGGAAGTCCTCTACCCGCGGCTCGACCGCACCTGAACCGGAAGGACGTCCAGCTTGCGCACGTTCACCTGCCCGCACTGCGCGAACCTGCTGTTCTTCGAGAACTCGGCCTGCGTGGTGTGCGGCACCGACGTCGGCTACGACCGCGCGACCGCGTCGATGCTCCGCACGACCGGACGCGATCGCTGCGCCAACACCGAACTCGCCGGCTGCAACTGGCTCGCCGCGGACGGTCCCCTCTGCGGCTGCTGCGAGCTGACCCGGACCCGCCCCGCCGACGAAGACGTCGACGCCCTCGACGCCTTCCGCGCCGCCGAAGCCGCCAAACGACGGCTGGTCTACCAACTGGACGACCTCGGCCTGCCCGTGACGCCGCGAAGCGTCGATCCCCGGCACGGCCTGGCGTTCGACCTGCTCTCCAGCACCGGCCGGCCGGTCACCACCGGGCACGCCGGCGGCGTGATCACCATCGACCTCGCCGAAGGCGACGACGGGTTCCGCGAAGGCCTGCGCGCGCGGCTGGCCGAGCCGTACCGCACCCTCCTCGGCCATTTCCGGCACGAGATCGGTCACTGGTACTGGGATCTGCTCATCGCCGACGCGCCCGCCGCGTTCCGGAACCTGTTCGGCGACGAGCGAGCCGACTACCAGCAGGCCCTGGAGAAGCACTACGGAAGTGCTCCCGGGACCGGCTGGGCGGAAGACCACGTCAGCCACTACGCGGCCGCGCACCCCTGGGAGGACTGGGCCGAAACCTTCGCCCACCTGCTGCACATCCGCGACACCGTGCAGACCGCCGCGGCACTCGGCGTCCTCGTCGCCGGCACGCCGATCGCGCCCCACCCCGGCAGCCGGGTCGACGCCGTCCCCGAAGACCGGACCGACGACGTCGACGAGCTGATCGCGACCTGGATCCCGCTGTCGCGCGCCCTCAACCAGCTCAACCGCAGCATGGGCAAGGACGACCTCTACCCGTTCGCGCTCTCGCCGGCGGTGCAGGCGAAGCTCCGGTTCGCCGGCGCGATCGTCACCGCGAACCGGACGCCCGCGGGCGGTCAGGACCCGGCGGCCTCCACGCGCTGAGCCCGCAGCGTGCGGAACGACCGGGAGGACACGACGGCGGCGCCGGCCATGGTCGCGGGGGCGAAGACAAGCGTGGCGAAACTCCGCCGCGAACGCGTCAGCCGTGCGTCGCGCCTGCTACCGGTTTGCCGGCGAGGAAGTCCGCCAGGATCTCGGTGAACCGTGCCGGCTGCTCCTCGGCCACGTAATGGCCGCAGTCGTCGAGGACCACCTCCGTGACGTCGTCGGCCGCCGCCCGCATCGTGTCGGCGACCAGTGCGCCGCTGTACCGGGCGCCGCCGACGGCGAGCACCGGCAGTGTCAGCCGGGTCTTCTTGCGCCGCTCGTTCTGCGCGATCGTCTCGTCCAGTGCGCGGTAGTACGCGAAGCTCGCCCGCAGCCCGCGAGGATCCGCGACGATCGCGTCGACGTAGACGTCGACGGCGTAGGCGGGGATCGCGGCCGGGGTGGCGCCCTTGGTGGCGAACTGGTGGCCGAAGAACAACCGCTCCCGTCCTCGGACCAGCTCCTCGTTGAGGTCGCTGAGCCGGTTGAAGCCGAAGTGCCAGAGCCGCTGGTTGACCGCGGCCGTGCTGAAGACCGACGGGGTCGGCGTGAGGCCGGGGATGATGGCGTCGACGACGGTGAGCCGGCCCACGCGCTCGGGGTGATCGGCGGCGAGGGCGTACCCGGTCCACATGCCGATGTCGTGGCCGGCCACGTCGAACCGGTCGTGCCCGAGCGCGGCCATCAGCGCGACCAGATCGGCGGCCAGCGTGCCGGCGTCGTAACCGTCGCCGGGCTTGTCGGACAGCCCGGCCCCGCGCGAGTCGACGGCGACGACGGTGTGCTCGCGGGCGAGCGCGGGCATCACCTCCCGCCAGGCGTACCAGGTCTGCGGCCAGCCGCCGACCAGCAGCAGCGGCGGGCCGTCCCCGCCGGTGACCGCGTGCAGCCGCAGCCCGTCCAGCTCCACGAGCCGGCTGGTGAAGACGTCGGTGAATCCTTCGGGTAGCCGCAGCGAACTCAAGTGTGTCGTGTCGGCGGCCGGGCTCATCTTGGAACGATCGGTGCAACTTGTCATGCCGGCCACCATACGCATCTTGAAACGATCGGTGCAAGATGTGTAGGCTGACGAACATGGCGGGCCGCAAGCAGTTCGACGTCGACGAGGCGTTGCGACGCGCGATGCACGTCTTCTGGCGCTGGGGCTATTCGGAGGCCTCGATCGACCGCCTGACCGAGGGCACGGGCCTGGGCCGGAGCTCGCTCTACAACACTTTCGGCGACAAGAGCGCCCTCTTCCGGGAGGCCCTCCAGCGGTACGCGCAGACCTACCACCCGCTGTACGCCCGGGCACTGGCCGGCCCCCACCCGAGCCCGAGCGCCGTGGTGGCCGCCTACCTGCAGGTCACCCTGAACCGCATCGCCGACCCGACGGTCCCGGACGGCTGCCTGCTCACGATGTCGGCAGCGCAGTTCCCGGCCCTCGACGCGGCGGGCCAGGCGATGGTCCGCGCCCTGATCGACGGTTTGCGGGCGATGCTGGACCAGGCGATGCTGGCGGCGGGGGCCGACGAGCGGGAAGCGGCGGAGCTGGCGTTGTGCGCGCTGGCCACGAACAAGTCCCTGGCGGTGCTGAGTCGCGCCGGCTTCTCGAACGAAGACCTCGCGACGGTGGCCGCGGGCGCGGCCCGCATCCCCGCGAGACCACATCCACTACGTTGACCAACGCGATGGGACGTCGCAGCGGCAACGGCCACACCTGCCGCCGCGGTCGTCATCACGAACCTTCATCCGGAGGGTTCAACGCGGCCGTCAACGCCGCGTCCAGAAGCGGGTACGCGTAGACATAGCCGCCGTCGAGTGCCCGGCGGGGAACGGCGCGCTGGCCCGTGGTCACCATGTCCGCCATCTCGCCGAGGGCCATCCTGAGCGCGAATCCGGGCATCGGCACCACGGCGGGGCGGTGCAGTGCCCGGCCCAGCGCCTTCGAGAACTCCCGCTGGGTGACCGGTCCGGGCGCCGTGCCGTTGTAGGCGCCGCTCCACGACGCGTCGTCGACCGCCTTGACGTACAAGCCGGCGATGTCGTCGAGGTGGATCCACGGCACGGCGAACGCACCTCCCGCGATCGGCCCGCCCAGGCCGGCACGGTAGGTCGCGAGCAGCGACTTCAGCGTCCCGCCCGACGCGTCGAGCACGACACCGGTACGCATCCGCACGACGCGGACGCCGAACTCGGCCGCCCGGGCCGCTTCGCGCTCCCACTCGACGGAAACCCTGGCGAGGAACGTGTCACCCGGTGGCGCCTCCTCCGTGACCTCCTCGTCGCCCCGCGGACCGTAGTAGGCAACGCCCGAGCTGGAGACGAGGACCCGAGGCCGTTCCGCCTCGGCAGTGGCACGCAGGCCTTCGACCAGGTTGCGGGTGCCGGACACGCGCGACCGTCGGACGCGGTCCTTGACCTCGTCGGTCAGGCGCCGGCCGAGACGTTCTTCCGCGAGCCGCCCGCGCGGTCGGCGCCGGTGAGCCGGTTCGCGCAGCTGTACGCCGACGACGACGACCCGTGGGGATCCGCAGCCGGCGCCAGTGCCGGCTGACGACGATCGCCAGCGCGTTGCCGCCGAGGATCGCCATCGTCGCCCCCGCGTAGTGCGGCCACAGCGTGCCCCGCGCCACCGCGTCGGGCGAGCTGTGCACGGCTCCAGTCAACGCGAAGCCCACTGTGGTTGCCGCGCCGATGCCGAGCACCACTGCTCGCGTCCGGCCGTGAACCACCCGGCCGACCAGCAGCACGGCGCAGGCCAGCAGCAGTCCCTGGGCGACGAACCCCCAGTTCATCAGTGCGTGCAACGGAGAACAGACGGTCCGCCCGTCGTACGGTGCACAGTGCGGGTTTCCCAGGTCGCTGACGTAGTTCGCGCTGTAGCTGTAGGCCGGCGTGGACCAGGCGCGGGCTGTGACGGTCTCGCTGATCGCGTAGACCAGCGCGCTGAGCACAAGGGCGATGGCGGCACCCGCCGGCGCCGCTGACATCCTGCTCGGCGGCCGGGTGCCGACGGGCGGGTTCTCCATGGTCGATCGTCCTTCCGGTACAAGGGTTCACCGGCTCCGACTACGGAACGAGGATGATCTTTCCCAGGGTCGTCCGGCCGGAGGACTCGGAGAGTTCCATGGCCGCCGCCACTTCGGTGAGCGGGTAGCGGGCGGCGATCTTCGCGGTGAGCACCCCATCACGCAGAAGCCCGAAGACGTGGGTGAGGTCGGTGCGGATCCGGGCGCGGAACGCCTCCCGCTTCGCCGAGCCGGGCTTGCCCGCGCCCGACCACACGTCGAAGAAGCTCGCGTGCTTGTGGGTGGGCAGGTAGTTCCAGAACGTCAGTTTCGTCAGCACGTGCAGGAAGCTGAGCAGCACCGGAGTGCTGTCGTCGAGCTTGCTCGCGATGCTGTAGCAGATGAGGGTGCCGGTGCTGGTGAGCAACCGGTAGGACCGGGAGATGCCGGCCCCGCCGAGGTGGTCGAACACGGCATCCACGCCGTCGGGGGCGAGTTCCCGGACCCGGGCGGCGACGTCGGGATCCCGGTAGTCGACCGGCTGAACACCCAGTTCACGCAGGGCCTCGTGATGGCGGGGACTCGCCGTGCCGATCACCCGTGCGCCCGCGTGGCGGGCGAGCTGGGCCAGCAGGGTGCCGACGCCACCGGCGACGCCCAGCACGAGCACGGTCTGCCCGGCTTTCACCTTCGCGACGTGGTGCAGCATTCGGTAGGCGGTCAGCCCGTTGACCGTCAACGTCTCCGCCTCGTCCGCGCTCACGCCGTCGGGCACCGCCACCAGGTCGGCGGCGGGCAGCACGACGGCCGTCGCCCAGGCGCCGGTCTTGGTCAGCGCGGCGAACCGCCGGCCGATCAGGGCGCGGTCCACCCCCGGGCCGACCGCCTCGACGACGCCGACGAGGTCGTAACCGGGCACGAACGGGAACGCGGGCTGGCCGTAGTAGCGGCCGCGGCGCATCGCGCTCTCGGCGAAGGAAACAGCGGTCGACTCGACGCGCACCAGGGCCTGACCGGCGGCCGGCGCCGGCAAAGAGCGCCGGAGCACCTGGAACCCGGACGGTTCGACCTTGCCCGGCAGCACCACCTCGGTGGCGGTCACGGTGGCCTCGGCAGGGAGGTTCGTCTCGGTCATGGCCGACTCCTGAAGGTAGCGCGACGCTCAGTCGCTCTGTTAATGGTCGTAACTATGCATCGCTATGTCATACTGCGTCAACCCATAGCGCAAAAGGAGGTGCTGCACGATGCCCGAGCAGGAGCCGACCCGGCGCGAGCGATACCGGCGCCAGACCGTGGCCGAGATCAAGGCCGCCGCGATGGACCAGCTGCGCGAAGGCGGCGCGGAGACGGTGTCGCTCAACGCGATCGCGCGGAGCATGGCGATGTCCGCACCGGCGCTGTACCGCTACTTCGCCTGCCGCGACGAACTACTGGCCGACCTGGCGGTCGATATCCATCTGGCGCTTGCCGGCGCCCTCGAAGCCGCCTCCGCCCGGGAGACGTCCGCCTCGGCGCGGGTCGGCGCGGTCGCCAACACCTACCGCGACTGGGCTCTGGCCCAGCCCCACGCCTACCACCTGGCCTACGAGACCACCTACGGCTCGGCCCGCGACCAGGCCGCCGACCGCATCGCGTCAGCCGCGCAGCGGTGCATGGACGTGTTCCTGGGCGTCGTGGCCGAAGCCGGCGAGCCACCCGCCCCCTCGCTCCCGGCCGCGTTGGACCGGCAAATCCGGTGCTGGAACGGCGGCGATGGCCGGCGCCACCTCCCCCGCGGGGTGCCGCACTTCGGGCTGGTCTGGTGGAGCCGGCTGCACGGCCTGATCAGCCTCGAACTGGGCGGGCACCTGACCGCCACCGGCATCGACACCGCGGTGCTCTACCGGACCGAGATCGAGGCGATGATGGGCAGCCTGCGCCACCGGTACGGCGCGACAGCGTGATCCCCCGTAACAGGGCGACGTCCCCGTCGACATCGTGACGGTCCATTACGATGCGACGATGACCGACCAACCGCCGGCGATGAACCGGCGTGAACGGCTCCGGGCCCAGACGTTCCAGGAGATCGAGGACTCGTCGTTCGCGATCATCGACGCCGAGGGCGTACACGCGCTGTCCATCGCGGCCCTCGCCCGCAGCATGGCGATGTCCGCACCGGCGGTCTACCGCTACTTCCCCTCACGAGACGCGCTGATCGCGCACCTGGTCACCTTGTCCTACCAGCAGCTCGCCACCGCGATGAGCCAAGCCGCCGAGGGCGCCAGGCGAGCACCACGCACGCGAGTGCGGCTCCTGGTCGCCGCCTACCGCGATTGGGCCCTGCGCCACCGACGACGCTACGGAATGCTCTTCGCCGAGCGCGCCGACAGCACACCCGGCCAAACGCCCGGGCAGACCCCGCTCGACCACGCCATGGCCTTGCTCATCGACCTGCTGGCCGCCGTCCAGAACCCGGCGCCGGCCGACAGCACCACCGGCGACCGCACCCTCGACGGGCAACTGCGGCACTGGGCACGCTCACAGGAGCGGCCGGACACCGCGCCCCGCGCCGCCACCGCCGCCATCCTGATCTGGACCCGGGTACACGGGATCGTCAGCCTCGAGCTCACCGGGATGTTCGACAACCGCGCCATCGAGACCCAGCGGCTGATCGACCTGGAGATCGACAACGCCATCCACTCCATGACAGCCACCACTCCCTGAGCCACGCAGCCACCCGACCTGTTCAGCCACACCTCGGACCTGGTCCGGCCTCCCGATGCCGCTCGTCGGCGTCAGCGACGTCTGTGACCCGCGGCCGCACAGGTCGTGGTCAAAGGACTTCGTCGTCCGGGTAGCGCACGACTTCCGTTTCCGTGCGGGCCCACCAGAACCCGGCGACGTGATCGAACAGGTGCGTGGTGGCGGGAAGCCCGACGGTCCGCACGGAGCCGTCGGCCACGCACAGCACGCGCTGACGGCCACCGGACTTGAAGACCGGGGTGAGGATCACGTACTCGCCGCCGTGGGTGAAGCGCCCGTCCACGCCGTGCTTGCCGGACCGCTCGTGCAACCCCGTTTCCTCCCAGATCCGGTCGATGACCCGGCCGTCCGGCCCCAGCCGGTAACAGCCGTAGAAGCCCACGCCGTGCTTGCGGCGCGCCCACCACCCGCGCCCCACGACGAACACCAGGCGCTCGTCGCCGTCGGTCCACACATCGCCGAGGTCGGGCAGCTGGTCCGGGTCCTCCTGGCCGGCGGCCGGGAAGTCCGCCGCCACCAGGCTGAGCAAATCACCGTAGGCCGCGGACCCCTTCTCGACGACCAGGTCCCGCAGGTAGCGCGGCTCATCGTGGTCGAACTGCTGACGCACCGGCCACGCCCGGCCATCGGCGCTGTGCGCGGTCCCCCCGGCCACCACCGGCGGCGCCGGAGCGGGCACGTCCGGACCCGGATCGACCGGCAGCTCTTCGAGGTCCGTCCCCACCCGCACCACCCGGTCGTGGTTCATCGCGACGACCAGTTCACCGCCACCCACCAGCAACGCCGCCCGGTCGAACAAGCCCGGGTCGGGCAAGAGGAGTTCACGCACGCCCGCCTCGACGTCGGCGATCAGCAGGACGGTCCGCTCGCCACCCTCGCGGTGCCCGACCAGCGCGGCCCGCTGCGCGTCGATCGCCGCCGCCGTGTCCGGGAAAACGACGTCCACTCCGTCCGGGATGATCACACTCGCGACCCTACCGCCGGACTGGACACGTCGATGTCGCTCGACGGCTACCCGGCCGAGTCGAGCATCTTCCCGGCCGAGCCATCGGCTCGTTGGTAGTGGACGGTCGCATCGACACCATCGCCAACCGAGCTCGTCGCCCGAGCCGGCTTGCCGGCAGGCACGGTGAAGTGCGGGGTCATCAAGTGCGATGGCAACCAGTAGAGCGCCCGGGGCCGGGCGTACGTGCCATGGCCCCGAAAGGGGGTGGCTCCGGCCGCACACATCGGCACGCGGCGCCGGAGCCGCGTGCCGAGTCGAGTTCAGTCTCCGGTGCGGATTTCGGTGGTGCGCCGCTGCGCCTCGTGCAACTGGTCTTCGAGGGTGATGATGCGGCAGGCGGCGTCGATGGCGGTACCCCCATCAACCAGCTCCCGCACCCGCGCGGCCAACCGCAACTGATGCCGGGAGTAGCGGCGATGCCCACCCGCCGAACGTTGCGGAATGATCAGACCGGCTTCGTCGAGACTGCGCAGGAAACCCTGGGTGGTGCCGAGCATGTCGGCGGCCCGGCCCATCGTGTAACCGGGGTACTGCTCGTCATCGAACTTGCCGGCCCCGCTGGGCGTGACCGGGCCTTGCTGATCAGGGATCATTCCGCCTCCACGTCACAGAGGACCCCGGGTGCCACCGCGGCACCCGGGGTCCTCAAGGGTAGGGATCTTCACCATTGTCAACCGGCGCGACCGCCGGCGTCCTGCACCCGCATCCGACCGAAAGCCGGATCGTGCGGGGATCGCTTACTCGTGACCGAGCACCACCTCCGAACTCGATGGAACTGCGGCACCCGCGCGGCACTACCTGGCCGCTGCGGGCGATCCAATGATGCTCCCGTTCCCTTCTCTCCTGTGTTTTCCACTTACCAGTTACTGCCACTGCTACTTCGCTTGCTGCGGACATCACTGCCGGAACCCTTCCACTGATCGGTCCCAGCACGCTGACGCCGCTGGTCACTGCCCGGAGCCCCGTTCACTGATCGGCCCCGGCCACCTGACATGTCCTGCCACTGCACATGCACACAACAACTACTACTGACACTGCTGATCTTGCTGAACTTCACCTAGCGATACCGCAACTGCTGTACATACTCAGCTTCACGGGCACACATCCTCTGCCCGCGTCCTCCACGTCCACTCCGGACCGGTACTGCTCGGTCGAACCTTCTTCACGACCCGGTCCTGGAGCACTGCTCCCGGTCACCAGCCGAAACCTTGTTCCCTTGATCGGCTCCGTGCTGCCTGACCGTCTTGTCTCACCTCGCGGGTAGTTACGTCATCTCCCGCGCCTGCTTGACGTTGTCTCTCTCGGTATGAGCAGAACACTACACACGTCGGTCGTTGAATGTCTACTCCGGGCGGCATAGATTTTCTGAAGACAGTCGAACGGGTGACGAGGAGCACGCAGGGCCATGAGCGACGACATCACGCAGCAGAGCCCGCTGGACGAGCGATACGGCCTGGTCGGAGTGCGTGACATGGCCGAATACGCCGAAGCCTTGACGCGGTTGCTGGAGCGGGGCCGGCGGGAGCGGTGCGCGGCCGTGCTGTCGGAGGCCGAGGCCTACGCGGCGGCGGAGCTGCTCGGGCAGTTCGCCCAGCTCGACCCGCTGGGCGCGATGAACCAGCTGGCCGCGTCACTGGCCGGGCGCATCTACAACCGGCTCGGCGCCTGACCCACCGGCGGGTACCGCCGTCGACCCGGGACGTCGGGTCCGCACACGATCAGGAGGTGGCGATGCCGGCCGTACCGATCGGCAAAGATCCCGAGCGGGACCAGGAAACGAGCACCAGTGCGGCAGATCGCCTGGTTGAAGCCGCCCACGCGGAGCAGCGCACGCTCGCGCAGCAGATCGCGATCAGTTCCGCCGAGAAGGTCGTCGCCGAGGCTCGCTGTCGAAGCCTGCTCGCCGCCCAGGACGCCGCGGCCCGACGACTCTCGGCGGCCCGCGGCGCCGCCAGGGTCGCCGGCCAGACCGACGACCACGACAGACGTGCTGCCGCGCACGCGGCCGTAGCAGCGGCGCAGGCCGACTTCACCCGCGTCACCGACGCGGCGATCGAGGAACTGCGCGGCATCACCCAAGCCGAGCGCACTCGGCTGGAAGGCCTGGTCGAACACCTGCGCCGCGTCTGGACGGCCCGGGAGGCCGCGGACATCGCCGTGCCACCACCGGACCGGCGAGACTGACAGCCGGTCATCGCAAGACCGGTATCCACCGACCATGGCACCGACCCGCTCCGGCCGCGTTCCCCTCGGGCACGTCACGCTTGCGCGATGCCCTTCAGTCCGTGGGCTCGAGCGCCGCGCGAAGGATCGCTCGCGCGGAACCGGCCAGCACCTCGGCGGCGCGTTCGCGGTCGAGCCCGCCGATGTCGGTCAGCCACACCAGCGACTCGATGCCGGTCGCGGACCGGATCGCGACTGCGGTTTCGCGGACGTCGACGTGCGGATGGGTCCCGGCCAGCGGCGCCAGCGCCTCCTCGATCCAGCGGATCGCCCGGCCGCCACGCAGGATCGGCTGCGCCGCTCCCGGCTCCAGGGACAGCCGCAGCTGCGCCCGAAGCTGCGGCTCCCAGCGCACCACGAAATCCAGGAACGACCGCATGACCAGATCGAGGCGCGGCTCCGCGTCGGCCGGCGCGTCGGCCGGCAGCAACCCGACGCCGTCCTCGATTTCCGGATAGGCGGCGAGCAGCAGGGCGCGCTGGTTCGGGAAGTAGCGGTACGCCGTGGTCCGCGAGATGCCCGCGATCGCGGCGGCGTCCTCGACGGCCGGCGACTCCCCCGCCGCGAGCAACTCGTGCGCGGCCGCCACCAGCGCGGCCCGGGTCCGGCCCTTCTGCCGCCGACGGCCGGTGGACTCGTATGGTACCGCCATGCCATCATGGTACTTCAGTGCCATAAGGAGGCATTCGTGGCCGATGACCCTGTGGAAACGAACCCCGAGCTGTATCGAGTCGCCTTCGAAAACGAACGGGTCCGGGTGCTCGAGTACCTCGACGGGCCCGGCGACCGGACCGCGCCGCACCGGCACCCGGACAGCGTGATGGTCACACTCAGCTCGTTCCGCCGCCGGATCCACGCCGGCGGCCGGGAAGTCGGCGTCGATCTGCCGGCAGGCGCCGTCCGGTGGCTCGACGAACAGGAACATTCAGGCGAGAACGTGGGTGACACCCCGACGCACTCGGTGTTCATCGAACTGAAGGAGCCTCGTCCCGACGGCTTCGTCCCGACCACCGCCTTGGGGCCCGCCGAACCGTGAGGACGCACAGCCGGCGCGTCACCCTGGCCCGCGACGTCAGTTCGGGGTCGTGATCAGGAACGTGTAGTGCCCGTCGATGTCCTTGCGGACGTCGAGCACCTTGTCGGCGAGGTGGACCCGGGTCTCCCGGCCGAGGAACACCTGGGTGTTCGCGCACCCGATGACACGATCGCCGGCCATCGGGTGCGCGGCGACCTCGACCGTCAGCTCGGCGCCCTCCCCGGGGCGACCGCCGAGGGTCAGGCGCAGGCCGCCGTCGGCTTGGACGTGCTGGGCCGCGGTGAGCTGGGTGATCGCTTCGGTGGCCGATTCGGTCATGGTGAACATCGGCGGTCTCGCCTTCTGCTGGTGGGTGATCGCGGAACCGGGTCGTCGGGGAGATCCGGATGGCTGACGTCAGTCGCCGTCCCCGCGTCGCCCGGGTGCGGCGATCGCCTCGGCCCGCGAGGCGTGGATGGTCAGCTGCTCGTGCAGCCGGGTGATCCGCAGCGGGCGCCAGACCGCGCGGGTGGCGGCCACGACCCGCAGATCGGTGCGCGGTGCGGCCCGGTGGTGCGCGGCCAGCAGGACTTCCAGCCCCACGGAGTTGAGGAACCGGACCAGGGACAGGTCGACCACCAGCCGCGACGGGCCCTGGCCCAACGCGAGTTCGAGCGCCAGCCGCACGGCCGGGGCGGTGTGCAGGTCGATGTCACCGGCCACGACGAGCACCAGAGACCGTCCACAGCGCTCCGTCGACACGGTCAGCGGCCGGTGCCGGCGTGGCGCCGGGAGTTCCGGCCGGACGGGTTCCGCCGGTGGACGGCGAAGATCGGGAATCCTGCGTTTCACGATCGGGCTCCTGACCCAGCCGACCGCTCCTGACCCTCAACCGCTGTGAAGACGTGCGCGCGGCATGTGGACAGATGCGGCCGTCATCGGCGATCGATCGTCGCGAGGCGAGGTCTGGGCGCTCCGGCGCTGTCCTTCCGGATCGTACCGCGACGCCGGAGCGGCAGCGGTGACTCCGGGCCGGGTTTCCGAACCAGGATCACGAGTCGTGGCACTGGCCGGCAACGGGGCGGGAGGCCGTCGCCGGCGTGGCGGTTCGCGGCCGAGCTGCTCGCACCGGCTTGACAAGACCCAGTCCGAGCCTCCATGGTTAGTTACATGAGTAATGAACCGACGAACCGCGACACGCGGTGGTCGGCGTGAAGGACGACGGACGGCCACTGTTCCTTCAAGTCGCCGAGCAGATCGAGAACGCGATCGTCGACGGGAGCCTGACCGCGGACACGCAGGTGCCCTCCACCAACGAGCTCGCGGCCTTCCACCGGATCAACCCGGCGACCGCGGGCAAGGGCATCAACCAGCTCGTCGCCGACGGGATCCTCTACAAGAGACGAGGCATCGGCATGTTCGTCGCCACCGACGCCCGCACGCAGCTGCTTCAGCGGCGGCGCCAGGACTTCACGCAGCAGTTCCTCGCCCCGCTGATGACGGAGGCGAGCAAGCTCGGCATGGATGCCGAGGACATCAAGAAGCTGATCGACGTCTGGGAGCCGCAGCGATGAACGTGGTGCGCACAACCGGGGTGAGCAAGCGCTACGGCCCGCTCGCCGCACTCGACGGAGTGAGCGTGGAGCTGGCGGAGAACACGATCAACGGCCTGCTGGGCCGCAACGGCGCCGGCAAGACCACGCTGATGCGGATCCTCACCGGGCAGGACTTCGAAACGAGCGGCACGGTGGAGGTCTTCGGGCAGCACCCGTACGAGAACGCCGACGTGCTGTCGCGGGTCTGCTTCGTCAAGGAAAGCCAGCGCTACCCGGAGAAGTTCCGGGTGAAGCACGCGCTGCTGGCCGCGCGGCTGTTCTACCCGAACTGGGACGGCTCCTTCGCCACGGCGCTGCTGGCGGACTTCGCCGTCCCGGCCGGCCGGCTGCTCGGCAAGCTCTCGCGTGGCCAGCTCTCGGCGGTCGGGGTGATCATCGGGCTGGCCGCACGGGCCCCGCTGACGTTGTTCGACGAGCCCTACCTCGGCCTCGACGCCGTCGCGCGCCAGCTGTTCTACGACCGGCTGCTCGCCGACTACGCCGAACACCCGCGCACGATCGTGCTCTCCACGCACCTGATCGACGAGGTCAGCGACCTGATCGAACACGTCGTCCTGCTCGACCGCGGCCAGGTGCTCATCGACGCCGACGCGGAGTCACTGCGGGGCGAGGCTGTCGCGGTCACCGGGCCCGCCGACGCCGTCGAGCGTTTCGCCGCCGGATACGAGGAGCTGCACCGCGAGCGGATCGGCGGTGCCCTGCGCGTCACCCTCACCGGCGCCCCCGCCCGGCCCGAACCCGGACTGGACTTCGAGCCGGTTTCGCTGCAGCAGCTGGTCGTCCGCACCACCCAGCGCCACGGCGGGCCGGTCGCCGCCGGAAAGGAATCCCGATGACCCGCGTGCTCGACGTCGCCCGGATCCAGCTCGTCCACTGGCCCACCCTGCTCGCCTACCCACTGATCCTGCTCGCCGCGATGCCACTGCTGGGCTGGGGCATCGACATCTCCAACGGCGAAACCGCGGCCGCCGCCCACGAGATCTACCTGCTGCCGGCGATGTGGGGCCTGATCGCCCCCGCGCACCTGCAGACGATGACGCAGATCTTCCCCTTCACGCTGGGGCTCGGCGTCACCCGCCGGACGTTCGCCGCGGCCACCGCCCTGGTCGTCCTCGGACAGGCCCTGCTCCTCGGGCTCGGACTGACGGCCTTCGACGCCGTCGAGCGGCTGACCGGCGGCTGGGGCCGGCACGCGCGAATCTTCGGGCTGGACGTGTTCGGTCACGGCGACCCGCTCACGCGGTGGCTTGTCTACAGTGGACCGCTGATCGCGGTGTCCGCGATCGCGGTGGTGGCCGGCGTGGTGTTCCAGCGCTGGCGGCAGAACGGGATCTACCTGACGGTCTTCGCCGCTGCCTTGCTGTTGGCCGGGGCCAAGGCGCTGGTGACAGCACAGCGCTGGTGGCCCTCGATCGGTGGTTTCCTCAGCGGCCAGCCGTCGCTGGCCCTCTTCACCGCCTACCCCGTGGTGTTCGCACTGGCGCTCGGCGGCGCGGCGTGGCTGGTCCTCCGGCGCGCGACCGCCTGAACGGCTCGCCGTGGATCCGCATCGGGAGCGCGTCGACGCGGTCGGCGAGGAGACCGGCCACGCCGACGGCCCCGGCTGGGGCCGATCCGGACGGTCAGGACCATCCGGTCCCCCGTGCCGTAAGCCGCCTTGTCCAGCACGACATCGGCCTTCAGGTGAAGGTCCGCGTAGGGCAGTACCTGCTTGACGTCCAGCGGCTGGGCGGAGGCCGGCGTCGCGCCGTTGATCACTCGCCAGTCGATCGAGGTGATCTCCAGCTCGCGGCCGGTCAGCTGGGGCACCGGCGACGTCCGGCGCTCCCGGGCGAACGCGGCCAGCCGCACCACCAGCCTCGCGGCGACCGGGGCCTGCCAGGCGAACTCGCCCCTGGTCGCCGACCGGAGCGTGCCCGTCAAGTCGGCGAACGAATTCTCGTTGGTCACGTAGCCCGCGATCCCCGCCTCAACACAAGCCACCACTTCGGCCGCGCGGTCCGGGATGCCGAGGACGACGAGCGGCACCGGCGTGCTGCCCGCGAGCCGATGCAGCGCGTCGAGACCGCGTTCGCCCGCCATGTCACCGGTCATGTCGAGCAGCACGACGTCCACGCGTGCCTGCCGGAGCAGTGGCACGGCGGACTCGACCCCCGAGGCCGTTCCCGCCACCTCGAACCCCTCCTCGGCTCGGAGCAGGTGCACCAGGCCCTGCAGGTAGATCTGGACGCCGGAGATGACGACGACCCGGACTCCCGGCGGCCCGGCCGCCTCAGAACGCACTACCCCATACATCCGACAGTCTCCCCGCTCGCTGGTCCGGACGGGCCGCCCCACAGCCCCGATCCCCGTGCCGGCCACCGTCCCAAACCCCGTCGACAATCCGTGGACACCCCTCCGCGGGACGCCATGCCGACGTTCTGATCAGGCCGGACGTCGGAGTCACGCCGATCAACGAGCGGCTGTGCCGGACGTTCGACCCGGACAACTCGGTTCGCCACCCTGCACACCTGGTGCACCCGGCACGGCTCCCGGCCGGCATCCTTCAGGCACAACAAACCCGGCGCTGTGGCGGCTTCACCGGGCTGCACGATCTCGGCGACATCGCCCCGGGTGAACCGCGCTGCACCCGAGGTCATGATCGCCGCGACCTTCACACCGCCCGGTCGCGGCTGCCCGGTGCGGTGCGGCGGGCCGGCTCCGGAAGGTCCGGAGACGGCCCGCCCCGCCCGGTCACCAGGGGCGGTCGACCGCCCCGCCGGCGAGGGTGAACGTGATGTACCCGCCCTGGAAGTCACTGCGGTACACCCCGTTCACCACGTACTCGTCGGTCTTCGGGTGGTGCAGGTAGGAGTTCTCCCACCCGAGCGCCGCCCAGCGCTTGCGGATCTCGCCCTTCACCGCGTGCGCGCCCGTCGCGGCCGTGTAGTAGATCGACCCGACGTTGCCGTTGTCGACGAAGTGGGCGAACTGCGCGACACCGTCCGAAGTGGACGCCGTATCGGATGTCGGCGGCCCGAGGACGCTGTGGCCGCCGAAGGCCAGGTACTTGGTCAGCACCTGACCGGTGACGACCTTCGTGCCGCCCACCGCACTCCAGTACAGCCGGCCGTTGGCGTAGGTCCGGTAGTGGACCGTGCCGTCGGTGACCTCGGCCGCCGTCGGCGCGCCGAGTTTCGTCCGCAACGCCGGGTCGGCGTCGGAGCGCTGGTCGATCGGCGTGGCGTAGTTCGCCGTCAACGTCATGTCACCCGTGCCGACGGTGATGACCCACGTGGTGTCCGCCGGGCCGCCCTGCCAGCCGGTGAACTTCGAGACGCCGTCAATGCCCAGCGGAGTGGCCTCGACGTCGAACGTGGCTCCCTCGGCGACCATCGCCGTGCTGACGCCGCCCTCGACCGGGATGCTCAGGGCGGCGGGCTGCGTGCCGACCAAGGTGATCCGATGCTCGCGCGGCCGCGCCACGTAGGTCTTCGACGCGCTCACCCCGGCACTGTCGGTCACCGTCGCGGTGAACTCCTGCCGGGAGTCCGGGTGCTCGGTGAACGGCAGACCGCAACTCGCCCCCGTCCCACCGACACCCGGGTGCGAGTGACAGGTCGCCTCGCTCGGGCAGTGCCGCACCGCGGACGTCCACGTGATCGGCAAGGCGCCGTCCTCGACGTCGGTCGCGGTGCCGGTGAGGCTGACCTGCCGGCCCACCGCGAACGTCGCGGTGTCGCCCGGCGTGGTGAAGGTGAGCTGCGGGGTGTGGTTCCCGGGCGCGACCACGAGGGTCGTCGTGCCGGTGGCTCCCAGCGGATCCCGGACCGTCAGCTTGGCGGTGAACGACCCGGTGCCCGCCGCGTAGGTGTGGGCCACCTTCGGACCGGCGTCGGCCGCGGCCGCCCCGTCACCGAAGTCCCAGTCGTACTTCAGCAGATCGTTGTCGTAATCGACCGACGCCGAACCGTCGAAGGACACCGTCCGCGTGTCCGGGTCAGTCGTCGACGACGCGCTCTCCACCGGCGCGGTGTTCCCGGCCGAGTACGTCAGCCGGCGCAGGTTGCCGGACAGGATGTCGGCGTAGACGATGTCGCCGTTGACCGCGGCCGCGAACTTCGTCGGGCCGCCGATGCCGGTGAACGCCGGCGGGTTCTGCGGAGCCTGCGTGAGCTTGCCCTGGTCGTCGTACCGCATCGTCCAGATCTTGTTGGTGACGTAGTCACCGAAGAAGAACGACCCGCGGTAGGCGGCCGGGTAGCTGGATCCATTGTAGACAATGCCGCCCGTGACGCTGTTGCCCTGCATCGCGCCGTTGCCGTGCTGGTATTCGAAGATCGGCGGCTGGTTCGCCACGCCGGCGCAACCCGCGAGAGCGCTGTACCCCGGCGTCGGGTGAGTCCCTTCCCAGCACGGCCAGCCCTGGTTGGCACCGCGCTGCACGACGTCGACCTCCTCCCAGCTGTTCCAGCCGACGTCACCGGCGACCGGCAGGCCGAGGTTCGGGTCGATGGTGAACCGGAACGGGTTGCGGAACCCGCGCGCGAACACCTTGCTCGCGGTCGACGCCGGGTTCGCCGCGTCGTAGTACGGGTTCCCCGGCACCCCGTTGCCGTCGGGGGTGAAGTGGAGGATCTTGCCGTAGGGCTGGTTGACGTCCTGCGACCGCAGCGCACCCGGGTCCACCTTCGCGAAGTCGCCGTTGTCGCCGATGGACATCCAGAGTGTGCCGTCGGCGGCGGCGATGACGCCGCCGATGCCGTGGACGTCGAAGATGCCGGGCACCTCCAACAGCGGCTGCTCACCGCTCAGCGCGGTGGGCGCGCCTGCCCCGTCCACGGTGACCGTGAACCGCGAAAGGCGCATAACGAAGCCGCTGCCGACGTTGAGCGACCGCATCAGGTACACGCTGTGCGAGGTCGCGTAGTCCGGCGCGACGGCGACGCCGACCAGGCCGAGGTCGCTGACGGAACGGGTCGGCAGCGTCGCGATCGTCTTGCCCGTCCCGGTCACCGACAGCCAGCGCACCCGGCCGTCCTTGCCCGTGGCGAGGACGGAGCCGTCGGGCAGGTAGGCGAAGTCGGTCAGCTGGTACTGACCGAGTCCGGTGTCGGTGTCCGCAGCACGAAGCCAGGCGGGAGGGCCGCCGCCGCTGCCGCCGCCGTGGACATGACGGGCAGTAACGCCCCGGTCAGCACCACTGCCACCAAGGCGTAACGGGAAGGCGCCGGAGGTCCGGGGTAGAGCCTCGATGCCCGCAGAGGACACCTCCCCGGACCACGACTTGATGGATTGATAGAATCATCAATCCAGGAGGTAACCATGCCCGTGAGGTCCCGTACGACCGAGCCGCTCTACCGGATCAAGGCCGACCTGTTCAAATGCCTCGCCCACCCGACCCGGATCCAGGTCCTGGAGGTCCTCGCCGCGGCCGGTGCCGAGGGCGCGCCGGTGACCCGGCTGCTCGAGGTCACCGGCTGTGAAGCGTCCCAGCTGTCCCAGCACCTCGCGGTCCTGCGCCGCACCGGAGTCGTCACCTCCACGCGCAGCGGCAACGCCGTCGAATACTGGCTCGCGCAGCCGCTGGTGGCCGAACTCCTCGTGGTGGCGCGGGCGTTCCTGCTGTCGAGCCTGCAACCGGGGTCGGACCAGCTGGCCGCCGCCCGTGAGCTGCCGCCGCTGCCCGGCGCCAGCCCCCAGGCCGTGCTCGACGCGATCGTGCGACGGGTGTGAGCGTCCTCGCGACGGCCCGGGAACTGCTCCCCGGCCGGGACGACTACGACTTCCGTCCTCCGGTACTGCGCGCGGACCTGCTCGCCGGGGTCACCGTCGGCGTCGTGGCCCTCCCGCTGGCGCTGGCGTTCGGGGTCAGCTCGGGCGCCGGCCCCGCCGCCGGGCTCGTCACCGCCGTCGTGGCCGGGATCGTGGCCGCGGTCTTCGGTGGCTCCCCGGTCCAGGTGTCCGGGCCGACCGGCGCGATGGCCGTCGTGCTGGCTCCGATCGTCGCGGTCCACGGCGCGTCCTCGGTGGCCATGGTCGCGGTCCTCGGCGGGCTGGTCGTGCTCGTCGCCGGCACCGCGCGCCTCGGACGGCTGGTCGGCTACCTCCCGTGGCCGGTCGTCGAGGGCTTCACACTCGGGATCGCCTGCATCATCTTCCTCCAGCAAGTCCCCCAGGCCCTCGGCACGACCGCGTCACCGGGCCGGAACCCGCTGCCGGCCGCGGGAACCGCCATCGCGCACGCCGTGACCGGAACCGGCGCCGCCTGGACGGCAGCCATCGTGGCGCTGGTCGCGGGACTCATGCTCGCCCTGCCGAAGCTGCACCGCGGAATACCGGCGTCGTTGGTCGCGGTCGCCGTGACGACCGTCGCCGCGGAGATCGTCCACGCGCCTGTCCCGCGGATCGGCGGCCTGCCGAGCACGCTGACCCCCGCGCTGCCGTCCTTCGCCCTCGGCACGGTCCGCGACCTCGCCGGAGCCGTCGTCGCGGTCGCGGCACTCGCGGCGATCGAATCCCTGCTCTCCGCTCGCGTAGCCGCGACCATGACCCGCGGCGGGCCACCGGTCGGCCCGACCCGCCCGGACCGCGAACTCGTCGGGCAGGGACTCGCCTCGATCGCCAGTGGCCTCTTCGGCGGCATGCCGGCCACCGGCGCGATCGCCCGCACGGCGGTCAACGTCCGCTCCGGCGCCCGGACCCGCCTCTCGGCCATCACCCACGCGCTGGTCATCCTCGCGGTGATCTACGCCGCGACCGGGCTCGTGTCCCGGATCCCCCTGGCCGTGCTGGCCGGCGTGCTCATGGTGACCAGCCTGCGGATGGTGCCGTTCGCCGCGATCCGCGAAGTCGTCCGCGCGAGCCGCGCCAGCGCGATCACTTTCGCCGCGACCGCGCTCGTGACCATCGCGGCCGATCTCATCCTCGCCGTCGAGATCGGCCTGCTCGTCGCCGCCTTCTTCGCCCTGCGACACCTCGCCGGCGCCGCCCACGCCCGTCGCGAACCCCTGCAGGGCCCGGCCACCGCCGGCGACGAGCACATCGCGGTGTTCCGGTTCGAGGGTGCCATGTTCTGGGGCGCCTCCGAACGTGTCCTCACCGACCTCGCCGGCACCACAGACGACGTCGACGTCGTCGTCCTGCGGCTGTCCGGACTGCACACCCTCGACGCGACCGGCGCGAAAGCCCTGGGCGAAACCATCGAAGAGCTCGAAGGCCGAGGTGTCACCGTCCTGGTCAAGGGCGTCCGGCAACACCACCGGCACCTGCTGACCGCCACCGGCGCCCTCGGCAAACTCAGCCACGGCAACCACCTCTTCACCACACTCGACGAAGCGGTGACACACGCCCGGTCCCACGTGCGGCACGCCCATCCGGCGTGAGGTTCACCGGCAACGGTGAACGGGTGGCCGCCGACGCGCCGGATCACGAAAGCCGTCGCGAGTGCGGCAGCAGCACAGGGGGGCAGCGGACCATGAAGCAGTGTGCCCCGGCAGCTGCACTCGACCAGCCGCCGAGACCTCCAGCGCGCCCGCCCGCCGCCCGGCGACACCCGCCGCGGCATCACCCCCCGCAACACCGCTCCTGATGGGTCAACACGCCGTCAACGACCTCCCTGCCGACGTGAAAGATCCGTCTGGGGACCCGGTGGGCCGATCGCCGCGGCCGCATCGTGGCTCCATGAGTGATCTGACGTGGACGCTGACCTTGATCGGCGGATTCGTGCTGGTGGCCCTGCTGCTGCGGCTCGCCGGGCACTGGCTCGACGTGCACGACGAGGATCCCGCGGCGCGGCGCATACTGCCGCCACGGTGACTCCGCTCAGTCCTCGAGCCCGGCCTGCTCCAGATCGAGCAGGCGCTGGACGCGCCGCCGGGTGCCGTCGGTGATCTCCCCCGCCTCGAACAGCCGGGTCAGCTCGGCGGCCTCGACGTCGATCAGTTCCCGCCGCAGCGTCCGGTAGTCGATCCACCGAGCCGAGTCCGTCGCATCGTCTTCGATGTCGCCCTCGATGCGGTCGAGGCGGGCCTGCCAGCCGGCCCGCAGCTGGTCGACCACGAACGCCGGCGCGGACTCCGTCTCGGCCAGGTGGTCCAGGTGGTTCAACCCGGCCTCGGCGAGCTTCCGGCGGGCGGTGCCGTACTCGGTCCGCAGATCCGCCGGGTCCAGCGCGATCCCGGCGCGGCGCACCAGCGGCGCGAGCGTGAACCCCTGCACCACCAGCGTCAGCACGATCACCGCCGTCGTCAGCAACAACACCAGGTCCCTCGCGGGCAGCGCGGAGCCGTCCAGCGTGAGCACCGGCAGCGACAGTGCCGCGGCCAGCGGCACCACCCCGCGTGCGCCCGCCCACGAGACCACGGCCGGCACCTGCCACGAGAGCCGTTCACCGCCGCGGCGCTGCCGGATCGCCGAAAGCACGAACACGAGCAGCAGCCGGGCCAGGACCAGCGTCGCCGCGATGGCGATCGCCTGAAGCAGCCACCACGCCCCGGTGCCGGCCAAGCGCCGCACCAGGGTCGGCAGTTGCAGGCCGATCAGTCCGAACACGACGCTCTCCAGCAAGAACACGACGGTCTGGTAGACCGCGCCGACCTGCAGCCGGATCCGCGCGGTCGTCAGCCGTTCGGCCTGGGTCCCCAGGATCACGCTCGCCACCACGACCGCTGTCACCCCCGACCCGCCGACGGACTCCGCGACGACGTACCCGGCGTACGGCGTGACCAGCGAGATCACCGTCTCCAGCACCGGATCTTCGGTGCGCCGCCGGATCAGGAAGGCCCCCAGCGCGGTCAGCACGCCGACCGCCACGCCGCCGCCGGCGAGGATCGCGAACTCGCTCAGCGTCCGGCCCCACGACGCCGCCCCGCCCGCGACGGCGAGGAACAGCGCGACCCGGAACAGCAGCAGGCTCGTCGCGTCGTTGAACAGGCTCTCCGCCTGGATCAGCGCCTGCACCCGCGGCGGCAGGGCGAGCCGCCGCGCCAGCGCCGTCACCGCGACCGGGTCCGTGCTGGCCAGGATCGCGCCGAGCACGAAGGCCATGCCGACCGGCAACGGCGTCACGAGGACGGCCGTGCCGATCACCGCCGCGGCCGAGAGCAGGACCAGCCCCACCGACAGCACGGCGACGGGCCGCCCGACGGCGCGCAGGTCCCGCCACGGCAGCTCCTCCCCCGCGGCGAACAACAGCGGGGGCAGCACGACCAGGCTGATGATCTCCGGCGTCACCTGCACGGCCGCCGCGCCGGGCAGCAGCCCGACCGCGACCCCGACGACGACCAGCAAGGACGGCGCGGGCACCCGCAACCGCTTGGCGAACGTCGCCACCACAGTCGCGACGACCACGAGGAAAAGTACGGTTTCGACCCCGCGCATCAGCCGGTCCTCCACATCCCGAATCCGGATGCCGACCAGACTTCCCGGCGCGCCGCGATCAGCCTACTCGACGCGCCCGCCCATCGGGGCGATACGCGTCCTCCCCCGCTACTACTCCGTGGTACCGTGTAGTGGTATTCAGTGCCACTGAGTACCGGGAGGATCGAAGAGGACCCACGATGGACGACCTGACGGAGATGCTGAAGGGCACGCTTGAGGGCTGCGTGCTTGAAATCATCGGCAGCGAGGAGACCTACGGGTACGCCATCACGCGCCGGCTGAACGAACTCGGCTTCGCCGACGTCGTGGAGGGGACGGTTTACACCATCCTGCTGCGGCTGGAGAAGAACGAGCTCGTCCAAGTGACGAAACGACCGTCCGGACTGGGCCCGCCGCGCAAGTTCTACGCGCTCAACGACGCGGGGCGCGAAAAACTCGCGACGTTCTGGGCGAAATGGACGTACATCACTTCACGGATCGACAAGCTCAAGGAAGGCGGGAGATGAACTTCTGGGAGACCATTACCGGCAGCGATCTCACCCGGGAATACAAGGCGTTCGAGGTCCGGGCCGAGACATTGCCGGCCGACTACCGGACGGCGTGGGAGGAAATCAAGGGTCATCTTCTCCCTACTCGGACTTCACCGGTCGAAACCTGATGCCGATTCTCGACGGCGCCCTGGGACTGCTCGAAGAGACCGCGGCCGACGGGCAGGGCATTCACGAAGTGCTGGGAGATGACATCAACGGTTTCTGCGCGGCACTGGCCGGCGGAGAAGGAGCCCCGAGCTATCGCGACCGGTGGCGCGAACAGCTGAACAGGAACGTCGCAAGGAAATTGGGCCAGCTAGGAGGCTGATGTGGGCATTCAGGACATCATCGAGGGAAAGAAGCAGTGGCGGGCGCACGTGGCGCGGGTCAAGGCGCTCCCACCGGACTACCGGATCGTCTACAAGGAGATGCAGAGGTACCTCTTCAAGGTAGGACCGATCGACTTGCCTGACGGGCCCCTGCTCTCGGGGATCATCGATTTCTTCGAAGAGGGCGTCACGGCCGGCAAGGGAGTCCTGGAGCTCATCGGCGACAACGTCGCCGCCTTCTGCGACGATCTGGTCAAGGACTCGCCTACCTACGCCGACATCTGTCAAAAGTCCATCAGCGGGCGCCCGTAAGCATGTCGCTGCTTCACGTGTTGTCGGCTGGTCGACGTCGTTGACCAAGAATGCCGTCACCTACGACGGCACACAGGGCAGGCCGTTCCCGGACGCCGGGCTCGGCTCGTTCTAGATGATTGATTCCGTGAAGTTGGTGTTAGTGATCGTAGGCGATCAGTGACCTTTTGCTGGTCAGACCGGTCTGCCAGTTGTGCCAGATGCCGGCTGCCATCGCCAGCAGACGCTGCGCGACACGGATGAACACCCCCGACGGGGTGCGCCCGGCATGCCGTTCGAGACCGAGCTGGCTTTTGAGAGTCTGGTTGACCGACTCGATCCACTGCCGGACTCCGCCGAGGTTGCCATTGCGGTAGGTCTCGTCTTTACGATCCGGACGCAGCAGACGCAGCGCCATCGTCTCGGCGAGCGCCGCGAACTCCTGGCCGGAGAAACCCTTGTCCGCCAGCAAGATCTGGCCGTTGCGGATCAGGTGATGATTGTTGTCCAGCAACGCCGCGAGCACCTCGCGTTCCCCGATCTTGGGGTCGGCCAGGCACCACATGACCGGCATGCCGTCCCCGGTGCAGACCAGGTACAGCTTCAGGCCCCAGTACCACCGGGAATGTGACGCACAGTATCCGTAATTGGCGTGTCCTGCCAGCTCGGAACGTTTCACCGTTTCCTTCGACATGCCGCACGGCACCGGGGTCGCGTCGGTGATCCACAGGTCGTCGAACCAGGATGGGCAGCACGCGGCCAGAGCAATGATCGTTTTGCGCGCCAACGGGTACGCCGCCCTGAGCCGTTTGTTGTAGCCGGACTGTCCCGGCAGGCGGGGGAACCAGGCGCGCCACTTCGACTCACTGTGAAGGTGGCGGATCCAGCGGCGTTCACTGTCGAAGCGCAGCAGCACCTGGGCCACCGCAAGACAGATCAGTTCACTGTCAGTCAACTCGGGTCGGCGGCCACGACCGACCCGAGGTGGGACCACATGGTCATCCACGAGCACGTAGAGTGCTGTCAGGAGGGTGTCTAGTTCTTTGCTCACACATTGATCTTGGACACCCTCCTCTCACGTCCTGAACCGGGTCAGCTCACATGATCTTCACGGAATCAATCATCTAGGCGGCGGGGCTGGCTACGACGGTCAGCACGTGGGGCGCGAGGGCGTCGGCGATCACGGCGTACCCGGCCGACGACGGGTGGAACCGGTCGGCCGAGAACAGCGCGGGATCGGCCGTGAACCGCGCCGCGAGTTCGGGGCCCGCGGCGGCGACGGAACCACCCGCGCGGACGGCGGCCTCGGTTTGGGCCCGCGCGTAGTGCTCGCTCGCCGCGGAGACCAGCGCGCGGTAGGCCGCCGGCACGCGCGAGACGATGCCCAGGTCCGGTGCCGGTACGACGAGAACGCGCGTACCGGCGCGGACCAGCCGGGAGACCGCGTCGTGCAGCTGCCGCGCGCCGACGGCGGGTGGCACGAAGCCGGCGAGGTCGTTGGCGCCGATCACGATCAGCGCCAGGTCGGCTCCTTCGCCGAGCGCGGCGCCGGCTTGGCGCTGCAGATCCGTCGAGCGGGCGCCGGGCACGGCGAAGTTCCGAAGGGTCACGAGGTGGCCCGCGGCCCGCAACCGCCGGGCGAGCCGGTGGCCGAGCGTGTCCTCCGGGCGGGTACTGCCGACCCCGGCGGCCAGGGAGTCGCCGAGCAGGCAGAACCGGAGGGTGGTGGACGGGCGTGGCGGAGTCATCACCTCGTACAACGCAGGTTCACCGTCATTGTTTCCCGAGGTCACAGGCCGGTGCGGCAGGTACGCTCCCGGATGTTCGCGGGCCGTGGAGACCGCCGGCTGATCGGCCGTGCGGTGGACCGGCCCGGAGCAAATGTCACGGGCTTCCACTCCGGGGCTCGGCCGGCAGTGTAATCTCGTGAAGTTGTCACCGGATCCGGCCAAACCGCGGCAGGCCGGTCACCGAACCACTTGAGACCGAGTACGTCTGAGTCGCCGCTCCAGACCCCAGCGGCCCTGTGGGAATGCCGGGGTCAGCCATGACCGATCGTGCCACCTCCGAGAACCATCCCGCCCGGTCATCCGGGTGGGCGGATCGATGGGCCGTCGACCTGCTGGCCCCGACACCTCCCCACCGCACCCGGGAACAGCGTCGTCAGGACGCCTTCGGCCGCCGCCCCGGCAGCTCCTGGTGGCAGCCGATCACCGCATTCCTCGCCGGCACAAGTCACCACTGAACGGTCAGGGGCCGAGCATGACAGACGAACCCGAACCCCACGGCGAGGTCGTGCGCGACCGGGAAAGGTCGGTCTCGCGGACGTTCGTCCGGCTCGCCGACACCCTCGTCGCCGACTTCGACGTCTCCGACTTCCTCTCCATGCTCGCCGAGCAGTGCGTCGACCTGCTCGGCGTGTCCGCGGCGAGCGTGATCCTGCTCGACCCCGACGGCGGGCTGCGCGTGGCCGCGACCTCCTCCGAGCGCGCCGAACTGCTGGAGCTGTTCGCGGTCGAGACCGACGACGGGCCGTGCATCGACTGCGTTCGCGGCGGCGCCCCGGTCTCCTGCGCCGACCTGCGCACCGAGACCGAGCAGTGGCCGCGGTTCACCGCCGCGGCCCGCGAGTGCGGATTCCGCGCGGTGCACGCCGTCCCGATGCGCCTGCGCGACCGGGTCATCGGCGTCCTGACGTTCCTCGGCGTCGATCCCGGTGACCCGCAGCGCGACGACATCGAACTCGGACAGGCACTGGCCGACGTCGCGACCATCGGAATCCTGCAGCACCGCACCATCGAGCAGCGCAACGAGGTCGCCGGCCAGTTGCAGACCGCGCTCCACAGCCGCATCGTGATCGAGCAGGCCAAAGGAGTACTCGCCCAGCGCGGCGGGCTCTCGATGGACGAGGCGTTCACGCAACTGCGGTCCTACGCCCGCGCACGGCACCTGCGCCTGACCGACCTCGCCACCGCGATCACCAACGGCACCGTCGACCTGGCCGCGATCCTCCCCCGCCGCCAACCCGCTCGGGAGTGACGAAGGTCTGCCCGAGCCGGGTGAACGCGCTCTCGATGAAGCGAAATGTGCCAGCGGCGAGCGAAGGGGGTCAACCGGACCGAAGAGGTTTCGCACCCGACCGAAACGTCGGGTTCACAGCCCGGGCGCGCAACCTCCGCGACGTAGGGCGCAGGCCAGCGGATATCGGCTCGATCCCTTGTCGGAAGCGCTCATGAGCGCCGCGCCCGCTGAACTACGCGGTCGGCACCGCAGACCGGGCCGGTCCGCTGCTGCGCCGCTCTCGTGCCGATCCGGTGGGCGAATCTCGTTGGTGCGGCCGGGCATACTGAAAGTCATGCACGAACATCGGGATTCGGACACCGCCATCGGGGACGCGCTGGTCGCCCGGCTGGTCGACCTCGAACCGATCAAGCCGGAAGAATGGCCGACGGCACGCGTCGACGCGCACAAAGCGCTCTACCGGCACGTGTACACGGTTCTGTCCGAACCGGCCGGGCCGGCCTGGCTGACCACCCTCGCGGCCCACCCGAACAGCATGATCCGCGCCATCGCGGTCGAAGCCCTCGGCTCCGGCAACGATCCCGCCCATCAGCCCATCCTCGTGCAGGCCCTGTCCGACCCCGCCCCCACCGTCGTGGGGGCCGCCCTGAAAGGCCTCACCGCACAGTCCTCGGACGAGGTGTTCGACCAGCTGGTCACGCTGCTGAACGAGACGGACCCCGATCGGGCCTGGATCAGCCGCTACGCCGCCCAGCGCATCGCCGAGACCAGCGACCCGAGGCGGCTGGACGTCCTGGCCGACGCACTGGGGCAGGTCCATCCCAGCGCCGTACACGACATCACCCGCGCACTGAGCCGGGCCGGCGACCCGCGGGTCGCGCCGGTACTGATCGAGCACGTCCGCCACCGCCGCCCGGGCCGCTTCGCGGCCGCGGAAGTCCTCGGCAACCTTCGCGTCGCCGAGGCGACCGGCCCGCTCATCGACATCCTGCGCGAATCCGACGGCACCCAAGCGTTGCCCGTGGTGGAAGCGCTGGGCAAGCTCGAAGCGCTGGAGGCCGCGCCGGCGATCGTGCCGCTGCTCGACCACAGTTCGTCCTACGTTCGCACGAGCGCCCTGCTGGCACTGAACCGGATCGGCGGCCCGTTGGCGATTTCCGCCGCCCTCAAAGCCACCGACGACGTCCACCCCGTGGTCCGGGCCCGGGCCTTCCGGGTACTGGCCAAGCACGGCGATCACCGCGCTCTCGGCCGGTTGACCGCCGCCTGCGACAGCCGGCACGTCCACACCGCCCTCACCGGCCTGGTTCGCCTGGCCGACGACTCGGTCGCGCCCACTGTGGTGCAGGTGCTGCTGGCCACCGACGAGCGGCGTGTCCGCAAGCTCGCCGGACGAATCCTCGCCCGCATCGGCACGGGGCACTACCTGCCCGGCCACGATCCCGACCCGCTCGTCCGCCGCGTCATCGTCTGGATCATCGGCCAACGAGCCGACCCCGCCTCCATGTGGACGCTGACCAACGCGCTCAAGGACGAGGACGAGCTGGTCCGCTCCCGCGCCGCCGCGGCACTCGGGCGGATCACCCACGAGAAGACGCTCCCGCTGTTGACCGAGGCACTACGCGACCCCAGGCCACGCGTCCGGGCCAACGCCGCGACCGCTCTGGGCCGAACCACCCCTGACGGCCTGCGTTCCCTCCTCGCCGACGCCTTGGCCGACCCGCACCCGGCGGTCCGGTCCGCCGCCGCCGCGGCACTGCGAGCGACCACCCATTGACCGTCCTCCGTGGACGATCAGCTCAGCTCACCGGTTTGCCGGCATCAGCGTGGTTCTTCGCGAGGCCGGCCACGCCCTGCAGCCGGCCGTCGGCATCGGCGGGGTGCGCTCGAGCACGCAGCGTCGCCGGCACCTGCGCGTCACCTGTCTCGGTGATCTCCAGCCTCAGGCGTCATAGTGCAGGCAGCAGTCCCTCTCGTTCTCTGCTGAGGTGATCGGTCCGGCACGCCCCCCGACCGTCCCGATCACCGACAGTCGGCTCGGCGGCAGAACGCCCCCCGTTTGCCGCCGAGCCCCTACCTCGTCGCCGCGGCCATCCGCGAGATCCACCGAACCAGACCGACGCAGGGTGGACGTAACGCCCACGGTCGCCGCGACGGAGTTGGACCTGCCCGCCTCCGAGCACACGGATCCGGCGTGCCGACAGACAGCGAAAACTCCATGCCCACCAGGCCGGGGCGCCCTCCGGCCTCGGAGGCCGGCCCCAGTTCCCCTGCCTCCGGAGTCATCGGATTCGCGCAGAGGTACACTGGAGTCGGCTCCAGGACATTCGATACGCAGATGGCCGGCTCACGCTGTCCTCGGAGACCGGGTCGATCAGCTGTCAGCGATCGAAGACGAGAGCATCGACGGTGCGGCGCCTACCGGTATTCCCGCCGTCCACTGCTCACACGCCGAAAACAGACGGTCGAGGCGCACCGTCGACGCACCACTTCCGGCTTGGCCGGGACACCGCGGCCGCCGAGCCTACATCTATCAATCTTCTCGAAAGGACTATCCATCAGTACTCACACAACAGACGGTTCGCTGTTCAGCCACCCTCTCGCTCAGCAATCCCGGCCCCAGCTTCGCCCCACGGCACAGAACGACCGCTACCAGAGCTTGTTCCTCGAGCCACCCCACTCCACGGCCGGGCCGTCGGACGACTGGGCCGACCCGGCACCCGGCCAAGTGCCCAGTCAGCCCAGCAGGCACACGATCCGGCCCGCCAGGCGCCGCGCGAGCCGGTAGCCGCCCGAACCATCGAAAGGCGACACCGTCGACCGGATCGCGGTGCCGCCCGGTGGCGAGCACAGCTACGCTCCTTCTCCACTCCGGCCCGCCACCTCCGGGTCGCGGGCCTGGACCGGCTGTCCGGGGTGCTTCGGGAGCCAACGCCGTGTCAGAACCGTTGCTCCTGCTGGCGCGACGCGCCGTTCGCGTACCGAGATCTGCGGCGCGCCAACGTGGGATCACGAAGAGCGCGGCAAGATCCGCGGCTCCGTCCTCGAGGGAACGGCGCTTCGGTAGAGGAGTGAGATGCAGGCATTGACACTTGGTCCCGCCGACCATGAGCGTGTCGTCCTCTTCGCTGCCGGCGCAGGGGGCGATCCGGAGCGTTACCGGCCCGTCCTGGAGCACTTGGCAGCCCATGACTGCCAGGTCATCGCACCTCGTTTCGAGCGTCTCGTCGCGCGGGAGGCGACCACCGCCGAGCTGCTTGCCCGCCCGGCCGGGTTGGTCGAGGCACTACACCGATGGGCCTCTCCGGACGCGGCTGTTGTCGTGGTCGGCCACTCGATCGGCGGATGGGCGGGTCTTTGTCTCGCCGGTGCGACGCCTTGGGGGCGGGACGGCAGGCCCATGGACGTCCCACGAGAGCCACGCGTCGGCCGTCTTGTCTTGTACGCGCCCGCTGCCGGCTGGTTCGCCGCTCCGGGCGCCTTGGACGCGGTGAAAGCGCCCACGCTCGTCTACGCGGGAGAGCTGGACACCGTCACGCCCGTCGAGCAGGCCGTCAACTTGAAGAACGCGTCGGCCCAGGTCGACCTTCGCATCGTGCCGGGAGCCGGTCACTTCAGCTTCATGAACACGCCGCCGCCGGGCACAGCCGAACACGAGGGCTTCGACCGTGCCCGGTTCCTCACGGAACTCGCACAAGCGACCACGGAGTTCGCCATCGCGTCCTGAGACGACGCGACGCGCCGTCCGGACGGCCCAGCCGACGCAAGCAGACAGTCGCGCGGACGCCTCGGCGCACGTCGCCCTCGGTGTCAGCGATTTTCGTCAGCTCCCGCTGGAGGCTTGATCCGAAGCTCGCCGCCCTGTCGAGGACGATGTCGCCGACGCGCATCGCCGGCAAGCATCCGAAGTGGACGGTGGCTGTCGTCCGAAGCGGCCGCACGTCGAAACGATGCGGGGTTCCCGGTGAACGTGCGGTCATCCTTGAGAACGAGTCGGAGTCGCTCGTCGGACTGACGCCTGAGTACCGCCGAAGCCCCTACTCTTCCGGTAGGCGAGCAGATTCCGCGGTTCCCCCCGCGGAGTTTCGAGGAGGGGTATCACGTGAAGTCAGGCGAATACGTGGCCGCGACCGCAGCGGAACTCGCGACCACCACCGCGGCGGACAAGGTCGCCGGCGGAGTGAGCCAGAAGGCGTTGTTCCGGCGGCGCGGCGAAATCCGGTTCGACGGGGACACGCTCACCCTGCACGGCTGGGCCGGCGGCCAGGACCTGACCCTGCGCAGCGGCGACGTCACTTCGGTCCGGCGAGAGTTCACCGAGCTGTACGGCCGGTTCATCGGCGGGCTGCTCGACAAGGGCAAACCGTTGATCCTGGAAACCACGGCGGATGAGATCTACCTGCTGATCGACCGCAAGGAGTTCATGGAGACCACCGACAACAAGTCGTGGGAGAAGGAGCTCGCCGCCTGGAGCAGCCGACGCTGAGGGACGGTCAAGTGAGCTCGGCGTGACGCCGGACATCGGATGCGGATCCGCGTCTCGCTGAGCTTCTCTCCCTGGGGACGGTTCGCGGCGTCGAGTTCCTGCAGGCATCCACCAAAGTCCGGCTGCCGCAGTTCAGCCGCGCTGCGACTGGCATCGGTCACTTCGATCCGCAGGCAACCGAGGTCGTAGGCGAGGCGGACCTGGGCCGGCGGTGCGCCGTGGCGCACCACGTTCGACACCGATTCGTCCAGCACCAGTAGAGCAGGGCGCCGACGACAGGCATGTCCTCGGCGTTCGGTTCCACTCGCATGAGCACACCCCACTGAGAACTGCGGGAACCAGTCGGCGAACCCACGCCGACGCGCCCCCAACCCACGCCGGCCGCCCAGGGCGGTCAGCGACCGCGCTCGCGGCGCTGCCCGGCCGCGCCGCGGCGCAACCGTTCGGTGTGCTCGCTGACGGCGTCGAGCCGGTCGGCCAAGCCCGCGTGATCGCGTGCCAGGTGCGCGCGGACCGCAGCCATCGGTGGCAGCAGACCGGTGACGTCGTCATCGCCCAGCGCCGCGCCGAGCCGGTCGGCGCTCTCCCGAGCCACGGCGTCGAGGCCGTCCAGCGCACTGACCTGACCGGCCAGTTGCCGCAGCACCGCGGAGTTGCGTCGCGCCCAGTCGGCGACCGCGCGATCACCCGCGCGCCGGTCACGCTCGGCGTGGACCCGGGCTTCCCCGGTCTCCTCGCCCGTCGCCGAGGGTCGCAGCCGGAGGAACCGGCGTTCTGCGGCCTGCCGGCTGGCCACGCCCAGCGCGGGAGCGAGCGCCGCCCAGCTGGCGCCACCGTCGCGTGCGGCCGCGATCAGTTCCGGCTCCCACGCGCCGAGCTGTTCACGCAGGGACCGCAGCGCCGCGAGCGACGCCAGGATCCGATCGGCGGACACCGGGCCGCTCTGCGCCGCGAGCACCACCTCCTGCACCCCCTGCATCGTCCGGATCAGGTCCACATCCGTCATCTGTCACCCTATCGACGACTTAGCAGTTGTCATCCACTGGATGACATGTTAGAACAGTGGGGCGTGTTGACACCAGATCAACGACCCCAGGAGGTGGAACCATGTTGATGCGCACCGACCCGTTCCGTGAGCTGGACCGCTTCGCCCAGCAGATGCTCGGCACCGCGACCCCCGGAACCTGGTCCAAGCCCGCCGCGATGCCGATGGACGCCTACCGCGACGGCGACGAATTCGTCGTCTGCTTCGACCTTCCCGGCGTCTCCCCCGACGCCATCGAGCTCGACATCGAACGCAACGTCCTCACCGTCAAGGCCGAACGACGGCCCGCACCCGGCGGCGACGATGTCCAGATCCACGTCACCGAGCGGCCGCTGGGCGTGTTCTCCCGCCAGCTGTTCCTCGGCGACACCCTCGACACCGCCCGCATCGCCGCCGACTACGACGCCGGGGTGCTGACGCTGCGCATCCCGATCGCCGAGAAGGCCAAACCCCGGCGCATCGAGGTCACCGGCGCCGGCGATCGGAAGGAAATCCAGGCCTGACCGCCGCGCAGGACCGGCCACCCCGAGCCGGTCCTGCGCGGGCACCACCGTGTCCCGAAAGGCACCTTCACCCGTGACCGCATCGCTGCACGTCCCGACCGGCCACCAACACCCCGCTCTCGCCGCGCTGTGGGCTTACCTCGCCGACGTCACCACGGCACTGGGCATCGGCCTGGAATCCTGCACAATCGACCACGACAGCCCGGTCTCCGCCTACATCGCCCTCGACGAACACCTGCCCGGCTATCCCGGTCGCGACGTCGCCCTGCTGTGGGACGAGATCCACGGCTGGGCCGCCGCCATCGAAACCCACTCCGGCGAAGACCTCATCACCGTCCGCTATCTCGGCGGCCCCACGATCGTCCCGCTACCCGAGGACGTCGCCCGTTTCGTCGTTGCCTTGCGTGAGGACGACCATCGCATCGGGTGCCTCGACCGCCGAGCATCCGCACTGCCGCCGGCCTGGCCGAGCTCGACGTCGCGCTCCGCGGCCGGAGCGCGACGTGAGCCCCGCGTACACCGGCATTTCCGCTTCGCGGAAATGCACGTGAACCAGTCATCAACGTCGGCCGTCGCGATCATGAGCACGACCGAAACCGAGACGCACCTCGGCGTGCACCACGGTTCCGAAGGACCGCCGGAGGCGGCCGCTCCTGTTCGGCCGCCTCCGGCGGAGCGCTACTTGCGGATCATCGGGTTGCCGTAGCCGATGACCAAGCCTTTGGTGAACGCGGTAACGCCGAACGTCTTGTTCAGCAACGCCGCCGCCGGCGCGGTCAGAGCCAGGGCAACGCCGTCGGACGTCGCCGCGCCGATCGTGAACAGGTCGGCGCGCGCCCCGAAGTTGATCTTCCCGCTGAGCACTCCCCGCTTCAGGTCGATGGTGTAGCTGGTCAGGTAAAGACACTTACCTCCCGCGCGCAACAGCAAACCACCCACGTGCTCGATCGTGCCGTCGTTCGGGTTGCCGACGATGGTGAAGCCGAACACGGTCTTGCCGCCGGGATGGCTGACCTTGGCGAAGACCGGCGACACCTTGACGCCGAGCGACGTGAGCGCCTTCGCCGCGGCGGCATCCAGCGTGAGGTCGGTCCGGCCCTTGCCGAAGTAGTGCCAGCTGTGATGCGAGACGGTGTGGGACGACGCGATGGCGGGCTGAGCCGCCTGGGCGGGCGCCGCGACGACACCGGCCATCGCCGCGGCCGCGGCGATGGACACCCCGAGCATGCGAAGGCGCATGATGACTCCGTTCTCGTGATTCCTGGACACGAGGGATACGCGAGGAGCAACCCGAACGGATGCAGCCAGGCCGGCCGAATCTCCACAGGCCCGCTGTCCTTTCCCGAAACGGCGCAACAGCGGCTTGCCAGACGAACCAGCCTCGAACGCCGGCAGTGAAGCCGGCCAGGCCAGAGCACCGCGGCTTTCGATCACGAAGTGAGCGATTCGCTCCGTCAGGTGCCGAGTTTTCCCTGCAGCATGCTGACGCCGTGCTCCTGCTGACCGAGCTCCTGCACGGAAACGTCGACGACCGGATAGCTGCTCAAGGCCAGGTTCGGAGGCAGGGAGACATCGGCTTCGGTACCTGCGGTCACTCCGAGGGGAATCATCGTCTTGCGGCCGTCGTAGAGCCAGATCTCGTACAGCCCGGCGGGAGCCGGCATGCCGGTCAGCTGGACCTTGAGCCGCAACGAACCCGTTCCCGTGTCGACGATGCTGACCCGGCCGGTCGCGCCGGCCGGAGCGGAAGCCTGGGGCTTCAGCTGGGCCTGCGCGACAACCCGGTCGGTCTCGCCGCCGAGGTTGAGGACGATCAAGGTGCCGGCCACGCCGATCGCCGCGGCAGCAGCCGCGACGACCGCATAGCGCACTCCGCGTGGCAACCGGCGGCCGTCCGCCTCTTCACCACCCGGGCGGTGAAGGGGCAGAACTTGCCCACTGACCTCGTTCGACGGCGGGCGACTACCCTGACCGGTTTCGGCGGCGATCCGTTCCCAGACGGCTTCCCGCACCGGCGGCAACGAAGTCTCTGTCACCGTCTCACGGCCGA
Source organism: Amycolatopsis sp. cmx-8-4 (assembly GCF_046548675.1). Lineage (NCBI taxonomy): Bacteria > Bacillati > Actinomycetota > Actinomycetes > Pseudonocardiales > Pseudonocardiaceae > Amycolatopsis > Amycolatopsis sp. cmx-8-4. Next base: position 14,974 of record NZ_JAEBDZ010000039.1, on the reverse strand, counting down.
GCCCCGCGACGGCACGTAGCGACTCGATCTCGTCACGGCAGTCGGCGCAGCTGTCGAGGTGGGCGGTGTCCGCCAGACCGGGCCGTTGTTCGTCAAGGGCTAGCAGTACGAGCCGATCGGGATCCGGGTGCGACATCGTTCACCTCCTCCGGGGTGCGGTCGAGCTGGGATCGCAGGTTCTGCATTCCGCGGCGGAGGTGGCTCTTCACCGTGCCCAGCGGCAATCCGGTTTGCTCGGCTATCTGAGTGTGGGTCAGGTCAGCGTAGAAGGCCAGCTGGAGGACCTTTCGCTGCGAGTCCGGTAACCGGGTCAGCCCCTCGGCGACGACCAGCCGGTCCAGCACGCGTTCCGGCGAGTCGGCGATGGTCTCCTCCGCCGGTGCGACGGCGGCGGCCGCATCGCTGTCCCGCTGCTGGCGACCGCGCGCCCGAAGCAGGTCGACGATGCGACGCCGCGCGATCCCCAGCAACCACGCCAGCAATCCCGCTTTCTCCGGGTCGTAGGTCTGCCGGCCGCTCCACGCGGAAACGAAGGTCGCCTGCACGACGTCGTCCACGTCGGCTGGATCACGCAGGCTCGCCCTGGCCAGCCGCTGCACCGCGGGTCCGTGCCGGTCGAATGCCGCACGCAGCGTCTCCGGCTCGCCCGCGGCGAACCGCCAGGCGAGATCGTCGGCTGTGCCACTCGGCGCGGCATCTTCGGACACGGACGACACCATAGCCGCAGGCGGCGGCGAGGCGACACCGTCGGTCATCAGCATCGTCGGCTCTCCGGTCGGTTGTGGCAGGCAGGAGGCAACAGTGCCGGCTGAGACGATACGTCGACCGAGCGTGTCGTGGATGCGCGTCGCGGGAGGGCGCACGAGAAGAAGATTCACTCCCCTGCATCCGGCCGGGTGGTTTCGGACGAATCGACAAGCATCCGGAACGCCGGCTTCGAAGGAGCAGTTGATGAAATCCCCTCTGCGTTCACTCGCCCTGCTGGCCTCGGCCGGGATTGCGGCCACGCTGCCGGTCGCTCTGCCCGGGGTGGCGGCGGCGGCCGACGAGTCGATGGTGTCGGTGGTGCACGGCATTCCCGGCCAGCCGGTCGATGTCTACGTCAACGGCAAGAAGACACTCGACAACTTCCAACCGGCCGCCGTCGCCGGGCCGCTCAGCCTGGCCGCCGGCACCTACGACGTCGCGCTGACCAAACCGGGCGAGCCGGCGACCAACGCGATTCTCGAGAACAAGAGCCTCGCGGTCCCGGGTGGCAAGGACCTCAGCCTGGTCGCCCACCTCGACACCGGCGGCAAGCCGGCGCTGACCGCGTTTGCCAACGACACCTCGATGATCGCCGCGGGCAAGGCCCGGCTCGTGGTCCGGCACACCGCCGCCGCCCCCGCGGTGGACATCCGGGCAGGAGGCAAGCCGGTGTTCCCCGGACTGACCAACCCGAAGGAAGCGATGGCCGACCTGCCTGCGGGGACGGTGAGCGCCGATGTGACGCTCGCCGGGACCAGCACCGTGGTGCTCGGCCCGAAGGACCTGGACCTAGCGGCGGGGACCTCGACCATCGTCTACGCGATCGGCTCGGCCGACGCCAAGACGCTCGCGCTCGCCGCACAGACGATCAAGGAGCTGGGTGGTGCTCCCTCCTCGATGCCGACCGGCACCGGCGGGCTGGCCGCCGACGACGCCGGCACCTGGTGGACGGCCCTGTCCGTGAGCGGCGTTGTGCTCGTGCTCCTCGGTGTCCTCCTGCTGTTCCGGCGGCGTGCGGAGAACCGGTCCCGGTGAACCGGGATCGACGCGGCGGTGCGCCCCGGCAGTTCGCGGGGACGCACCGTCTCGCGGCCGTCGCGCTCATCACCACAGGCATTCTGGCGATCGTGGCCGGAACTCTGCTGGGCACCTCGGCGGACCCGCCCGGCGGCCCGGCCCCGATCGTCGCAAGGCTGGAGGAGCCGGCGAAGCCCGTGGTGCCGCCCACCGGGTCGGCCCGAACGACAACCGAGAGACCCATCATCCGGCCGGTGCGCCTGACGATCCCCCGGATCGGCGTCACGGCGAAGGTCACGCCGGCCGGGGTCGACCAGGCCGGCGCCTTCTCCGTCCCGCCGAGCGTCGACACCGTCGGCTGGTACCGGTTCGGACCGGCGCTGGACAGCCCGGCGGGCTCGCTCGTGATCGGCGGTCACGTGGACAGTGCCGCCGCCGGGCCTGGTGCGTTATTCCGGTTGCGTGAGCTCGACCCGGGGTCGGCATTGTCGCTCACCGGCGAGGATGGCGTGACCCGCTCGTACGTCGTCGTGGCCCGCGAGCAGATACCCAAGGACAAGATCGACCTGCAGCCGTACTTCGCCACCACCGGCAGCCCCCGCGTCACGCTGTTCACCTGCGGCGGATCCTTCGACCGCGCAGCCAGGAGCTACCGGGACAACATCGTGGTCACGGCTGTTCCCGCATGACACAGCAAGAACGGGTGCGGGCGCTTGCTCGCAGCGCATCCGATCGCTCACCCGGCCGAGCAGGCGACGCCGAGCGCCGGCGGGGTTGAGGTCGAGCGTCCTGCACGACGAGGTGCCGGTCGCCGAGGAGCGCGGTGTCAGCGAATGGATGACGCAGCAACCGACGGTCAGTTCGCGGCCCACCCGGACGTCGAAGAGCCGACCCAGCGCGCGAACCCCACTCAGGCGGCTGAGACCGGTCGGCCGGGCATGCGCAGGAGATCCTCGGCCACCTGGTCATTGGCCTGGTCCCTTGTGGACGCGGCGGGCTCGCAGTGCGCTGGGCAGCGAAGATTCGCTGGTCCCGTCGAGCGCGACGCCGGTCCGACCGGCCAGGTGCACTCCCCACGGTGAGGTCGTAGGTGTTTCCTGATCGGTACAGCAGCTCGTCACCGTGGTGCCGGAGCACCCGCGCCGGCGTACCCGAGAGCGTGGGTCGGGTGAGCCCGAGCCGCTGAGAGCACGTCCGGATGGGCGATTGACCGAGCACCGCCTCGCCGCCTAACTTGCAGCCGAGCGTGAAAAGTTTCAACCACGGCAACGCATTCCGCGGTCAGCGACCCCCGAGAAGCACCGAGGTGCCGACAAGTGCCGAGACCGACGATCACAGCGGCCCCCTTGCGCACAGCCGGACCGGCCTCGGCCGGAGCAAATCTGGGAGTCATCGTCCCGAACTCCCGCCACTACGGGCCGGTGGCCGCTCTCACAGCGGTGGAAGAAGCAGCGCACGACAGCGGGTTCACCACGACGGTCGTGACCGTGGCGCCGGCCTCCCGCAACTCGTTCACCGACGCGGTCCTGCGGCTGACTTCCCGGCCGCTCGACGGCATCGTGGTCATCGCCCGGCACCTCCGGGCGGACGAAGCCTCAGCCGGCCTGCCGACGACGATGCCGGTCGTTTTGCTCGGTGGCAGCGGTGACGTGGCGCAATCCCGGGTGTTCGTCGACCAGTACGAGGGCGCCCGGATGGCCACCGAGCACCTTTTGCGTCTCGGTCATCGCACTGTGTGGCACGTCGGCGGACCGGAGTGCAATGTGGATTCATACGCTCGTCAGCGCGGCTGGCAAGACACGCTGGCCAAGCACCTGGTGCAGCAACCGCCGCTGCTTCGCGGAGACTGGAGTTCCCACTCCGGATATGTCGCGGGTTCACTGCTCGCGCACGAACGGGACCTCGACGCCGTTTTCGTGGCGAACGACCAGATGGCCTTCGGCGTGATTCGCGCCTTCACCGAATCCGGCATTGCTGTCCCGCGCGACATTCACGTCGTCGGATTCGACGACGTACCTGAGGCAGCGTACGCAACACCCTCGCTGACCACGGTGCGCCAAGACTTCGCCGAACTCGGCAAACGGGCGCTCCACGCCCTTCTGGCGAGGATCGGCGGAGGTTCTGCCGAGCAGTTCCGCCTGCTCCCGCAGTTCCTCGTCCGCGAAAGCTCCGCCTCGGTGACTCAGACCCCGGTGTGAGCCTCCCGCGCGAATATTTCACCTGGCACCGACGCTGCGAACCCTCTCCTCGAGTGAAGGTGGCGCCTACCAGCCCCACCGCGACTCTTGGCCGCGATCGTTCGGCGCCTTCGACACAGCTCGCAAGAAAGTGAATGCCGGGAGCGGGCCGACGAACCTGCAGTCCACGCCGTCCACCGCGATCGAGCCGATCATCTCCTGCACGGTGGGCACATCTTCCCGTCGCACCAGAAGGGCCCGGCGTTCTTCCAGGTGCTCCTGCTCCTCGAGAGCTCGGACCTCTTCCGCGCACCGCATGGCCGGCCCCAGCAACTCGTCGGACCGCACTTGCCGCCAGGCCACGACACTTCGTGCGATCGCTTCGCCCGCTTTGATCCGATCGGTCAGGCCGCTGCCGCCGCGGCTTCTCGGCCTCGCCGGATCATCCGCAACGGCCTGCAACGCCGTCTCCTCGTCGAACCGCAAGTACACGTGCGCTTCGACGAATCCGTCCAGCCGGTCGAGCTCGGCCCGCAGGTGGTGCGCGAGAGGACGGAGGACCTCAGTCCGGGCCGACTCGTCGTCGGCGGCGACCGTCCCCCAGCGCAACGGGACCACTGGCCCGTGGCGCACCAGTGCGGACAGCGTCAGGAGATGCTGCGTGGCGTCGTGCGCAGTCACGTCCCGGTCCGCCGGCCGCGCGCTGACCACCAGCGCGAGATCTTCCCAGACGACGAGCCTGGCGGCGTCGGACCGAGCCGGGCCGGGCAGCGGATGCCCGGCCCGGACGACACCGTGCAGGTTCAGTCTCATCGTTCACCTTCGCCGGCCCCCGAGGGCGCTGAGGCGGCCTGGACGAATCCCGGCGTGACGACCGCCGGCTGGGCGAAGCCGGCCGGAATGGGGGCCGCCACCGGGAGCAGGCCGTAGGTACCGGCGATCCCTTGAGTGCCCGGCGCGGGCACGGTGCCCGGCGGGAGGGCCTGCCGTTGCGCCTCGATGCGCTGCATCGCCTCGAGGTACCGGATGTACGTATCGACACTGGCGATGACGATCTTGGCCTCGATGGTCAGGATCTCGATGCCGATCACCGAGACCCGGATCGTCGCTTCGATGACGAGTCCCTTGTCCAGCAGGATGTTCAGGGCCTCGGCAAGACCACCGGCGGTGGGCGCGGGAGCGCTCATGGCTGAATCCTCTCGGGTTGGTCGGATCGTGTCGCGTCTGCTGTGCGCTCCGGTACGTCCAGGACGGCGCGGAGTTCTTCGAACTGACGCCGCAAGGACAGCAGGCCCTGCCCCAACCGCTCGACCTCGGCGGCGGACAAGCTTCCGGCCGCCATCCGCCGCAGTGCCTGCCGCTCGAGCAGTTCCGCGACGACCTCGAGGATCGCGAGGACGACCCGTCCGAGTCCTTGCCCGGTGTCGGCACTCATCCGTCTCGGTGCGCCCACGGCAGTCCTCTCCTACTCCGCGATCTCGTCGACGGCGGCGAGCAACAGGCGCAGATCGAGCCGGATCAGGTCGATGCCGGCCAACGTGATGATCACGTCGCCGTTCACCACGGCGCCGCGGGTCACCACGCGGTCCAGCAAATCCACCAGGCTCGTCAGCGCGCCATCATCGGGGGCAAGCGCGGGAAGATCGTTCACGACCCGACCACCAGCTGCGGCGGGGTGAACGAGTACGGCGGCCAAGGGCCAGTGCTTCGCAGGGTCGCGCCGACGGCCGCGAGGTCGCCTTCGACGCGCCGGACCAAGGCCCGGAAAGTCTCTTCCTGGTCCTGCCGGACCAGGTAGGAGGCATCGAAGAAAGCCGGCAGCCGCTCCCGTCGAGCGGCATCGGCCGAGCAGCGGCTGAGCGACTCGTGCAGGGTGCTCACCACACTGCGCGCAAGCGTTTGCACCTCCTGATCTCCGTTCAGCTGCCGAGCCCGTGCGGTCAGGTAGTCGGTACCCGAGATTCCGGCCGGCGGAGGCTTCCGGGCCGGTGCCGGCTCCGGCAGGGCGACCCGCACTCCCCACTCGCGGTGGCCGTCGATCCTCGAGAGCCATTCCGACACGTCGGCCCGATGATCTTCGAGCAGAAGAACCGCCGCCCGGTCGTCGCGAACGACGGTGCCGAACCTGAGGGGCAGTACCGGGTATCCCTCGAACACCGCACGGACCACTGCGTCGTGCTGCCGGGCGAGCACGGCGAGCCGGCTGCCGGGATCAACGCTGTCCGGCGGACCGGCCTCCTTGTCCAGATCGGCGAACACACCGACGTCGACCCGGGCAACCACGACCGCGAGTTCTTCGTGCGCCAGCAGGCGCACTGCCGGTGTGGCGTCGATCTCGGCGAGGGTTTCCGGCACCTCGGCGTGCGACCAGGTAATGGCATAAGCACAGAGGCCCGGACCAGGGTCCGGGACGACCGGCTCCGGAGCCTCCGTGGCCCGCGGACCGGTGGCGCTGGTCAAGATCGCCTCGGTCAGCCGACGCGTGAGCACTTCGACAGCCGCGCTCTTGGCTGCCTGCAAGGCAGCTTCCCACACCTGCGGGGCGTGGCGCCGAGCCAGTGCCGTCACTTCCGGATCGAACTCCGCCGCGGCAGTCACAAGCCCTCCCTCCGACCGACCGGTTCATTCGTCGCGACCGAGGTGGCCACCTGCAGCGCTGTCTCGAGTTGCTTCACCCGGGAACGGAGTTCATCCAGCTCACCGGCCGGCGGAGCGTCGGCCTGCAGGGTCTTCGCGTTTGCCGCGCCGGGCGAGAAGAAGGGATCGTTCGTCCACCAGTCCATCCCCATCTCGCGCGCCGTCTGCGCGGAGGCGATGAAGAGCCTGAGCCGCAAGGTGAGGAGCTCGATGTCGACGACGTTCACCGCGATGTCACCGACGATGACCACACCCTTGTCCAGCACACGTTCCAGCACATCGGCAAGCGAACTCGACTGACTGTCCACCCGGAACAACTCCTGCTCTTCACTACAGATCGGTGGTACCGCGGGTAAACCGGCGAATTCGTTCGTAGGAGACGAGTTCGCCGGTACTGTCGACATCGACCCGGTAGGTGCCGATGACGCTCGTGGTGGCGGGTATTCGTTCCAGCTCGACGACGTCGATGAGCACGGACCAGCCCCGGTCGGCAGTAGGTCGCGCTCCCGTCACGCCCTCCGGCTGCCGGCCGGTGATCGCCGTGAAAACCTCTGTGGCAGCACGAATCGCGCGCGAAGCGGTCAACGCTGACGTCGTCGGCGGGACAGCGGGTGTGGGATTTACAGGTGGGCTATGCGGGAAATCCGAGGTTCCCGATGATGGCACAGTCATCGCAGGTAGGCATCCGAGGCGAGCGCGCCGGCGTTACAGCGGATCCGGCGATCATCGGACGCCGGCCGACCCGTGGTGATAGCCGTTCACGGATCCCTGGGGTGTTCGGATCATCACAGAGCGCCACCCGGACTAGTTGACAATGGGCCAACAAGATGGTCGGGCTATCGAATCGCCAAAAACAACGAAAAGATAACGCTTGGACTCGTAGCCGCTGAGCCACGACAAGCGAGCCGCGCTCGCGATCAATCCGCGACACCAACGACTTGGCACTCACCACAGTGGACCGGGACAGAACCGGGTGCGCTCTACCGCTGCACCCGACGGCTCACCATCCCCCACGGGAGCCGGCAGGGAGGCGTGCCGCCGACGCCCCGCCGACGGTTGACTATTGACCCTCTGTCAGTAACTATTCGGACATGGACGACGAGGTCCGCGCCATGCGGCAGCGGCTTTTCGCCGCCCTCAGACCGGCCCGCACCCCGGCGAGCGGCCGGACCGCGGCGCCATCGCTCCCACCAGGCCGGCTGATCACCTTGCCCGGACGAGGCGAGCTGTTCGTGCGCGATCATCGACCCGCCGACGCGATCGATCCACCGGTGCTCCTGCTGCACGGCTGGTCCTGGTCGCTGGACGTCAACTACTTCGGCGTGATGTCCAGGTTCGTCGCGGACCGAATCGGCTTCCTGGGCTACGACCAGCGAGGACACGGACGCGGACTGCCCGCCGACCGTCCGTTCGAAATCGAAGACCTTGCCGCGGACGCCCTGGCCCTGCTCGATCTGCTCGGTATCGGCAAGGTCATCGTGTCCGGGTACTCCCTGGGCGGTCCTGTCGCCCTGCACCTCGCGCTCTCCCATCCGGACCGGGTCGCCGGGCTGGTCTTGGCCGCCACCGCGCTGAACTACCGTCAGACGCTCCGCGACCGGACGGTGTGGCGTGTCCTCACCGCCACGACACCGCTGGCCCGGCTCGGGATCGGTTCCTCGATTTCCGCCCGCTACTTCGGCTTGAGCCGCCGGACGTCACCGGATCTCGCCGCGATGTGGCCGTGGCTCCGCGGCGAGCTGGCTCGCACTCCGGTCAGCGGGGTCTTCGCGACCGGACGCGCGGTCAGCAGATACGACCTGCGCCACCGGGTCGCCGGACTCCGCCGGATACCCGCGGCGGTCGTGATCACGACTCACGACACGGTCTGCCACCCCCGCACCCAGCAGCAGCTCGCCGACCAGCTCGAAGCCCGGTCGTTCGAACTACCGGCCGACCACGACGCTCCGGTCGTCCGCCCCGCGGAGTTCGCCGCGGCCGTCACGGCCGCGATTGCCCACGTGCGATCGCCATCACCGAAATGATCCGGGGGCGCGGTGCTTCTCACCCGTCCTACGGCGAGCGAACGTCGACGAGAAGGAGAATCCGTCGGCGAGACGGCGCCTCGCCGACGGATCCTCTGTTGTCAGGCGTTGCAGGTCTTGTTTCGGTTGATGCATCGTCGTGGTCGGTGAGCGGGTTGTGCTTCTCCTGCGGGAAGGAGTCCACTTTGTACTGCCGTTTGACCTGGATGTCGTGCGGGATGTCGTAGACGAGCGTGATCCGAAGCGCTGCACCCGGCTCGGGCTCAGGGCCTATTCGTCGTGTCCGAGACATGAGATCCGATGGCGGTCGGGGAGATCAGGTGGCGCGAACTGCCCGACGGAAGGATTCAAAGCCGGAAGCTTGCACGACAGAAGCAAAGACGGACCGCGTGGCACGCACTGTTCACGTTAACAATCGTCAAACATGAGAAATGTTCGCGATAGCGCCTCCACTGTGGCACAGTGTGCCGGGCTCAGCACTCCCCCCGCCCTCCATGATCAGCAGAAGGGTCCGTCATGCGCAGAACCCTCGCCGCCTTGACAGCGGTCGCGATCACCTCGTGCGTGCTCACCGGCACCTCCGAAGCCGCGGGCACCGACTCCGGGACGCTTTCCGTCCTGTCGTACAACGTCGCCGGCCTCCCAGAAGGAATCTCGAGCGCGCCCACCCCGCGCGCGTCGAGCACCACCACCATCGGCGAGCGGCTCGGTTCCTACGACTTCGTCCATGTCCAAGAAGACTTCAACTACCACGCCAACCTCTACGCTGCCGACAGCCACCCCTACCGGACGCCCACCAGCGGCAGCGCGGGGATCGGCAGCGGCCTGAACTCCATGTCTTCGTTGCCCTACGACTCCGACGACTTCGAACGCGTCCGGTGGAACTCCTGCCAGCTCGACTCCGGCGACTGCCTGACCCCCAAGGGCTTCACCTTCATGCGGCTGCGGCTGGCCGCAGGGGTGTACGTCGACGCTTACAACGTGCACACCAACGCCGGCACCTCCGCCGGCGACCTGGCCTCCCGCGCGGACAACCTCAACCAGCTGTCGTCCTTCATCGCCGGCCACTCGGCGGGCAACGCCGTACTGGTCATGGGCGACACCAACACCCGCTACACCCGCGCAGCCGACACCATCCGGGACTTCGCCTCCCGCAACGGGCTTACCGACGCCTGGGTGCAGCTTCAGCGGGGCGGCGTGCCCCCGGCCGCCGGGAGCGACGCCCTGGTGTGCGACGAGAACGCGGTCACCAACGACTGCGAAGTCGTCGACAAGGTGCTTTACCGGGGCAACCGGCTGGTGAACCTCGGCGCGACGTTCTACAACAACGAGCACGGGAAATTCCTCGACTCCGCCGGAACCATGCTGTCCGACCACGACCCGATCACAGTCCGCTTCAGCTGGACCCGCAACCCCGGCTACCAGCTCAGCGATCAGTTCGGCGGACCACACGGCGACTACTACACCGATCTGGGCCGGGTTCCCGCCGGCGGGCGCGCGACCGCACTGACCATCCGCACCGGTTCCCGGGTCGACCAGGTAGGCCTCACCCTGACCGACGGCACAACACTGAACCACGGCGGCAGTGGCGGCACCGCGAAGTCGTTGACGCTGGCGGCCGGCGAATACGCCACGACTGCCTATCTGTGCCGAGGCAGCTACAACGGGCACGCCCGGCTCTTCTACGCCCGATTCACCACCAACTCCGGGAAAACCCTCGAAGGCGGAACGACGACGTCGGACTGCACCACCTACACCGCACCGGCGGGCTGGCAGATCGCCGGCTTCCACGGCCGATCCGGCGCCGAGGTCGACAAGCTGGGCCTCGTCTTCACCGCACGCTGACGGGCTCGGCCAGAGACGTCCACGGTCAGCAACCGATCACGACGGCGATCCACTATCGCGGAAAGTGTTTGCCATGCGAGCGCCGCAAACCGCCGTCCGCGCTTCCCAGCGTCGTCGCCGGCCACGACCGAGGTGCCCGAGCAGGATCGAGGCGCCGGCCACGCGGTAACTGTCCAAACCTCGAAGTCTTCGCGGCGCTCGACTCGGACCGTGTCACTCACAGCGCCCCTCTCGCCGGCCCCGGCCTGGCGTGTCGGGCCGGAAACACCGATCTTTGGACAGTTCCGAACCACAAATCGACATGCAGCCGGCTCGCGGAACGGCGCATGTCAACGATTCACGCGTGGTCGACCGCAGGCACGGAAACCCGAGTCCCGATCGCCGTGCCCGCGGTCGACGTCGCCGCGGTCAGTCCTTCTTGAGCACGTTCTTCACCTTGTCGGCGGCGTCACCGACGGCGTCCTTGACGTTCGCGACGGCTTCCTTGATCCCGGCCTTGGCCTGATCGGCACGCCCCTCCTCGCGCAGCGAGTCGTCACCGGTCACCGAGCCGGCGGCTTCCTTGGCCTTGCCGCCCAGGTTGTCGGCCTTCGCACCGATCTTGTCACCCATCGACATGAAGATCTCCTTTTCACGGGTCGAACCGCGGACGCGGAATGCATCCACCGTCCCCGACACGACCGCGCTCGGAACGGTCACGCACCCACGCAGGTGATCATCACCACCCGTTCGGGGCGTGCGGCTTTCCTCTGCGCCGGGTCGTTTCGATGAACACCTGGAAGGTCCGGAACAAACCGGGCCCGGAACGACCGAGGGAGACACGATGACGACCATGACCGACACGTCGACCACGTCCCGCAACGCGTCAACGGAGGTCGCGAAGAACGACACCGGCGCGCCGGGCTCGACCACGATCGCGGAGGTCGTGGTGCAGAAGATCGCCGGGCTCGCGACCCGCGAAATCCCCGGCGTGCACGACCTCGGCGGCGGCGCGGCACGGGCGTTCGGCGCCTTGCGGGAGCGGATCCCGGGTGCGACCGCCTCGGCCGGGCAGGGTGTCTCGGTAGAGGTCGGCGAGAAGCAGGCCGCGGTCGATCTGCAGATCGTGGTCGACTACGGCGCCGCCATCGCCGACGTGGCCCGCTCGATCCGCCGCACCGTCATCACCGCCGTCGAACGCATGACCGGCCTCGAGGTGGTCGAGGTCAACATCAGCGTGAGCGACCTGCACCTGCCCGACAGCGACGACGCGCCCGCCGAGACCGACCGCGTCGAGTGAGCCCTTGCAGCTCGTCCGAGGCCGTGCGGGCCCTGCCGGAGGTGGCGGGCCCGCACGGCTGCCACCTCGGAGCAATCGCCACAGGCGCCCCGCGGTCGAGGCCCGCGGGCACTTCCCCGCGAACCGGCCGCGCTCGAGCGCGTCACATGGCGATGAGCCGTCCTCGAGAGACCGGATCGTGACGCAACTTGCAGCGGGATCGAACGTCTGATGGATCGTGAGAGTGATCCGCATCGCCGGGCTCGGCCTGGTGGCCCTGCTGTTGGCCGCGTGTAGTGGACAGACCGAGACCGAGGGGACCGCGCAACCGGTCGGAGCGGTCGGAGTGGGCGGGACGGCGAAGGTGCCCGGGATGCCGGCCGCGACGGTGGCGTTCGAGGGCGGGGACCAGCTGAGCCCGAAGGACCCGATCGTCGTCAAGGCGTCGGGCGGCACGTTACAGGCGGTCACGGTCACGAACCCGCAGACCGGCAACGCCGTCAAGGGCACCCTGTCGCCGGACAAGACCACCTGGACCAGCGCGGACAACCTGCGGTACGGGGCCACCTACCAAGCGGTCGCCACCGCGGTGAACCAGGCGGGTGCAACGAGCGAGCAGCGCGGGGAAGTGCACACCCTCAAGCCGTCCGGGGTCGCCACCGCCTCGCTCTTCCAGCCGGCGTCGGGCGATATCGGCGTCGGCCTGATCCTCGGGCTGAAGTTCGACCACGCCATCACCGACAAGGCCACGGCGGAGAAGTCCTTCAAGGTGACGTCCTCGCCCGCCCAGGGCGGCGGCTGGTACTGGGTGAGCAAGCGCGAAGTGCACTTCCGGCCCCAGGAGTACTGGAAGGCCGGCTCGACCGTGAAGCTCGAGACCACGACCTTCGGGATGCCGATCGGGGGCGGCGTGTACGGCGGCCAGGACGTCTCGGCCACCTACAAGGTGCACGACTCCTGGGTCGCCAAGGCGGACGGCAAGACGCACCAGATCAAGGCGTTCCACAACGGGCAGCTGGTGAAGACCGCGCCGACCAGCATGGGCAAGACTGTCGACACCCCGCCGCGTGGCCCGACGCCGACGTTCAACGGCACGCACACCGTGCTGTCGAAGGTGGACCACACGATCATGGACTCCTGCAGCTACGGCGTGTGCGAGGGCGACCCCGGCTACTACAAGGCGCCGGAGAACTGGGACGTCCGGATCTCCAACGACGGCGAATACCTGCACGAGAACCTGAAGACGGTCGGCGTGCAGGGCAGCGACAACGTCTCCAACGGCTGCCTCAACATGAACACCGAGAACGCCAAGTGGTTCTTCGACAACTTCAACGCCGGCGACGTCGTCGAGATCACCAACTCTGGCGGCCCGCAGCTGTCCATCAACAACGGCCACGGGGACTGGGCGATCAGCTGGAGCGCCTGGCAGGCCGGCAGCGCCCTGCGCGGCTGAGCCCCCTAATCGACCAGCCTGTCGCGTACGTGGCCGGCTTCGGCGACGCCGAGGGCGGCGTAGGTGTCCAGCACGTCCAGCCAGAGCCGACGAGCCGCCGGACGGTCACCAGCCTCGGCCCGCAAGTGCGCCAAGCCGTCGTGGGCGCGCGCCGCGGCGTAGCGGCCGGCCACTTTCCCGGTGGCCGCCAACGCGGTGCGGTAGTGCTCTTCGGCGTCCGGAGCCCGGCCCGGGCCGACCACGGCCCGAGCCGGCAAGGGCGCGTTCAGAGGGGCGAGCTCCATCCGGGCGCGTCGGCGCCGGGCGCCATGAGTCCGGGTACCTGCCCGAAGTACTCGACCATGAACGGCTGCTGAACGTGCTTCACGATCGAAGCTCCGTTCTCCCATTCCTCGTAGATGAGATAGGTCGAGGCGTCCTCGTGCGAGCGGTTGACCGTGTAGTGGACGTTCCCGTCCTCCTGCCGGATCTTCGGCAGGATCGAGCGGATCAGCCCTTCGAACTCGGCTTCCTTCCCTGGGAGGACCCGGGCTTGACCCACCAGGGCGACCGGGCCGGTCGAGGTCGCGATGTCGACCGGTAGCGGACCTTCAGCCACGTCAGTGTCACTCATTCGTTGTGCCTTTCGCCAGTTGGCCGTGAACCTGCTACCACGAGCCTAGACAGCAGATCTGGGCCGAACAATGACACAATGGAGCGCTAACTTGTCCGTTTGACCCATTCGCTCTAGGGTGGAGCGCATGGACGTCCTGTCCGAAGTGCTCGCCGCGTCCGGCATCACGGCGAGCTCGGGACTGCGTATCGTCGCGGGCGGCGACTGGGGCATGATGCGACCCGAGTGGACGGACGCCGCGCTCTACGGTGTCGTCTCCGGGGAAGGAGTGCTCCTCACCCGGGAAGACGGCATACGTCCGTTCGCCGCGGGCGACGTCCTGCTGCTCACCTCCGGTGTCGCGCACGTCATCGCCTCCTCCCCGTCCGCCGAGGCCGCGATGTGCGACGGCCGGGCCGTCGCCGAGGCGCAGCACAGCGGTGACTTCATGAGGCTCGGCACCGGCGACGCCACCGTCCAGCTGATCGCCACGTCCTATTCCCGCGACATGATCGCGCCACTGCCGTGGCTTCACCAGCTCCCTGATGTGATCCACATTCGCGCCGAAGCCACCGACGCGCGCACGGTGACGACCATGCACTTGCTCGACCTCGAGCTGACCGAGCCCGGCGCGGGTTCCCGGATCATCATCGATCGGCTCGTCGACGTACTCCTGGCCTGCGCGCTGCGATCCTGGGCGAACGGCAAGACGGAATGTGAATCAAGCCTGTGGCGCGCCCTCCGCGACCCCGCCGTCGTCGCCGCTGTGGCAGCGATTCACCGCGACCCGTCCCGCGCCTGGACCGCCGCCACGCTCGCGAAGGAAGCAGCCGTGTCGCGAACGACGCTCAACCGGCGGTTCGAAGCAGCGACCGGCGACGGTCCCGCCACCTACCTCACGCGCTGGCGGATGCACCTCGCGGCACGCCGTCTCCGCGACAGCGACGACACCGTCGAGCACATAGCCGCCGAAAGCGGATACACGTCGGTCGCGGCCTTCAGCCGCGCGTTCCGCCGGGAACTGAACACACCGCCGGCACAGTTCCGGCGCGACTCCCGCGTCACCTGACTACCTTCTTCGGTGCCGTCGACGTCTGAGAGCGTGTCTCACTTGGATCTTGACGGAGGTGCGGGCAAGATCATGGCGTGATGGACGAGTTGTCACGACGGCTGGTACCCGACGAGTTGTGGGCGCTGGTCGAGCCCCTCATCCCGCCGGGCAAG